>CAIVDV010000069.1 GCA_903904755.1 uncultured Acidobacteriaceae bacterium
GGCGACCCCACCGCCGAGGGTGAGAACGCAGTATGGCCCGATTTGCGCCGCAACCCGAAGGGACGGGGCCAGTTTTCCCCATTTCTGCGTCGCTCCTCGCTTCAGTAACTCGTTACAGCGCACTCGTCGCTTCTTGAACTGGGGAAAACTCCTCTCCCGTCGCCACCACTCAGGTAATGTGAACAGGCCCTAATCGCCGTTCAACTCTGCCAACCCACACCGACCCCAAATTCCACGCTCTCTCCCCAGCCGAACCCCGGAATCTCAACTCCCCGGCCCGCTGCCTTCAGCATTCGCGCACACCACCAATCCCAACCCATAAACTATGTGGGCAAGGAAATCCGCGTCGCATCCGCCGCGTACCTTCCAGGCCAAGGACCACCCCATGCCCACCCGCCGCCAACTCCTCCGCACCCTCGCCCTCACCTCCGGCGCAGCCGCCCTCGCCCGCTCCCCCCTCGCTGCCGCCACGCCCCCCGCCTACCCCTCCAAACGCCCCGCACCCGCCGATCGCAAATTCCGCAGCCCCGCCGTCGACTCCGCCATCACCTCCGTCTCCGCCTCCATCCGCGACCCCCAGCTCGCCTGGCTCTTCGCCAACTGCCTCCCCAACACCCTCGACACCACCGTCACCTTCCGCCAATCCCCCAGCGGCCCTGACACCCTCGTCGTCACCGGCGACATCCCCGCCATGTGGCTCCGCGACTCCTCCGCCCAGGTCTGGCCCTACCTCGCCTTCCTCTCCGCCGACCCCGACCTCGCCGCCCTCATCCACGGCCTCATCGCCCGCCAAACCCGCTGCATCCTTACTGACCCCTACGCCAACGCCTTCATGCCCGACCTCGCCAGCCCCGAGCCCCTCTCCTGGTCCAAAACCGACCTAACCCAGCTCCTCCCCGGCGTCGGCGAGCGCAAGTGGGAGATTGATTCCCTCTGCTACCCCATCCGCCTCGCCCACCGCTACTGGAAAGAGACTCGCGACTCAACCCCCTTCGGCCCCGACTGGCTCCGCGCCATGCACCTGGTCGTCACCACCTTCCGCCAGCAGCAGCGCAAGCTCTCCCCCGGCCCCTACCACTTCCAGCGCAACGCCAATAACCCCACTGACACCCTCCCCGAAGACGGCTACGGCGCACCCGCCCGCCCCGTCGGCCTCATCCACGCCGGCTTCCGCCCCTCCGACGATGCCTGCGTCTACCCCCTCAACATCCCCGGCAACTTCTTCGCCGTCGACGCCCTCCACCGCCTCGAAGAGATGTTCACTGAGCTCGCCCACGACACCGAGTCCGCCCGCGACGCCCGCCAGCTCGCCGACGAAGTCGCCGCCGCCATACAGCTCCACGGCCGCGCCCGCCACCCCCAGGCCGGCTTCATCTACGCCTACGAGGTCGACGGCTACGGCAATGCCATCTTCATGGACGACGCCAACTCCCCCAGCCTCCTCAGCCTCCCCTACTTCGGCTGCGTGCCACTCACTGACCCAACCTGGCAAGCCACTCGCGCCTTCGTCCTCAGCCCCGCCAACCCCTACTTCTTCCAGGGCACTGCCGCCGAAGGCGTCGGAGGCCCCCACGTCGGCCGCGACATGATCTGGCCCATGTCCCTCACCATGCGCGCCCTCACCACCCAAGACGAAGCCGAGCAGCTCCAATGCCTCCGCTGGCTCCGCTCCACCCACGCCGCCACAGGCTTCATGCACGAAAGCTTCCACAAAGACGACCCCCGCAAATTCACCCGCCCCTGGTTCGCCTGGGCCAACACCCTCTTCGGCGAACTCATCCTCTCCCTCCACAAATCCTCCCCAAAACTCCTCGCCCAAGCGTGAGCAGAAAACACGTGTGAGCTAAGGGAGGCTGGCTCAGGGGTTCCGAGCTCTTCCCGCCCGACGCTACTCGTGACCGTTGGAATCACAATTTACTTCTGGCTTGAATAGCTGCTACCCTTGCCACCAACAGTGTGCAATCGGTGGGGCACGTTAATTTGTTGGGATGTGACAAAAAGAGTGGGCTCGCCACGCGCGCGAGTCGGGAACAACGCCAAATGGATATCTTCGGATTCAAAAACGAAATCCCAGAGGACGAAGACCCTCAGGATGCCATAGTAAGAGCCGCCGTCAACGACGCCTGGCAGGAGTTGCTAGCCCGAACGCGCAGTGTGCCAGTTGCACTGGAGCCGAATCCGACGGCGCATGAAGGGGGCACCAAGGGCGACCAACGAAGGGCTGATCACATAGGAGCGGCAAGTCGGATGGTGCTCGGAGAGAAGCATGCGGATCGCCTCAAGGTGCGCGGCGTGACGGGGCATGGAACACGGGAATTGAAGGAGGATCCCTCCGGCCCTAGTTTGAGTAAGTGGAACTTCTTGGTCTCGTTTGCAGCGGTCGCCGCCCTTGACTTGCTCTGGGCACCATCGTACCTTCGGCACCTGTCAAATGCCTGGGCAAGCCGCAGTGGAATATTTGGTATCGTCTTCTCGGCGGTCTTCTTCACTGTGTGGGGTGCATTCTTTGGGATTGGCCATTTTTTTGTTATTCGAGCACACGTAAGGTGCCCTAAGGATGCCCGGTGGCTTTACCATTACCCATGTAATAGGCACAAGCGAATAGGTTGCAAAACCTGCCTGCAAAGGGAATGGAATCTTCATCGATCCTTTATTTGGTCCATGGTCGCTTTTGACTATTACTTTTTTTGGTTTTTTTTCGGACCGCTTTTCCTGTACAGAAGCTCAACCATCAATTCCTTGGGGTTCATGATGAGCACTGGTGTCGGTCTGTTGCTCGTTTTCCGTTTAAGCGACCACTTAGGCCTGGAACCTCCACGCAATTTGGCGACGTCTTGGGGCTTTCTGCGGTCCCACGGCTCGCGGATATTCAGGACTCACCAGATAGTTCTCTTTGTGTCCTGGCTCGCACTGTTGACCCGTTCTATATCGTCCGATGACCTGAAGTTTACAAAACTCCTCTTGGTATCAGTCGTTCTCTATTTCATTGCGATCTTCTGGCTTGTGAAATACAAAGCCCTGTATCGCAACTTCAATCCCGCGTCTACGTGACAAACCAATCGACCGCCCAACCTCCACCCGCCCCAGATTCTGCCGGTCCGCGTCCCAGGCAGGTGGCACCCCCTTAGCCCAATGACCAAAGCAGGTGCCCTACTCTTCCTTCCTTTGGAAGGGTAGGGGGCAAAATACCAGCCCTGTTCTTTGGTAGCGTCCTAATTTGGCATTTTTCTGTCCTCGTCGGGCTTGTAATCAGTTACGGTTGGAGACAGTCCAGACGGCTTCATCTTCACGAAGCGCCCGTCCTCGCACCCCTGGAACAAGTCTTGGAAGGTCTGGCTCCGTTCGATCTCCATACAATCACGGTAGGTCACCTCTCGGGTAACAACAAAGATCGTCCCTCGATTATCCCAATCACTTCTTTCCACAAAAGCTCCGACATAGAATGGGAGTCCACAGTCAATGTCGCTTTTTTCTGGAGGAATTGGAGCGTCGCAGGAAACAGTAAACGTTCTGGTTGCCCCCAGTCCGCGCGCTGCATGAGCAACGATCTTCTTCACCGTCAGGAGGTAGTCAGTTCTGTTTCGAACCTCAAACTGCAAAGTGACTTCAAAAGGGTTCTTGAAGGTTGGCGGAGTGACTGCCTTAATAGGCTCGATGTTGACCCATTGCCTCATAGCGTTCGACTGCAACGTGATTTGCTTTTCGGCAGATTGAGCAGATTTCCTCGTCTCTATCGACTGCCAGCAAATGACGCATCCTGTAAAGAATGCTATTCCAACCAGCCACCAGTTAGAGTCTTTCCACCAGAGGGTCCGTTCGACGCCTGCGTTCCCGGTTGGCGAGTTGCAACCGGGGCCGGCCTGATCTGCTTGACCGCCATTCTGTTTATTTGCCTTGACCGCTCCGACCGGACTCCCTTCCCCCTGTACTTGGTTTGCTGCGGTCTGTCTGGACTTGGCAGCTTGATTTGGCTCACCGGGCACCAATGGTGCGGATGCCAAGAGCAAACCGAGTATCACCAGCCATTTACGCATGGCAGAAATGTATCATAAACATCCATTACACGAACTCAATTCATAGGCTTGCTACCCATCAATACATGGATTCGATCCCTGGCAACTAGCCTCACCCTTAGCCCAAGTACCAAAGCGTGCGCCCCATCCATCCAGCGCACCTTGCCGGATGGGCAGGACCAACTACCCCCTCCACGGACCCTGCCCTCACACCCCAATCGAGCGCCAGCTCGATGCCACTAGCTCCGCTGCATCCGTCAACCCCCCAAATCTCCACACCCCAGCCAAACCCAACAAAACAAACCACATCCCCCCTCAAAAAACCGCCCCACCACTGCCTGCAATTAACCCCCAAAGGCGCACAATGGAAGCAGTCCCGCAAAGAGGAAACCTCCATGCCACAACACATCCGAAATCCCGACCCCTTGAGCACCGCTCCAAACCGAATTCCCCCCAAAACGCGCAAAAAGTGCACCAAAACGCATCAAAATGCACCAGGTAACCACCCCGTAACTCGCATCCCATCAACCACATAGCCGCCGAAAACAGCAAAAACACACCCCCTCCCCCCCCTTTTACCTGGTTACCTCCCCCAAAAGCCACCCCAAAATCCTCGCCTCTCCCGCGAATTTCCCCGTCCCGGCCCACCCAATCCCGACCCAATTCAATCCACCCTTGACACACAGGGCCCCACCCACTACCATTCGGTTGTGGATAAGCTCTCCCCCACCTTCGCCGCCCTCGCCGACCCCACTCGCCGCGCCATGGTCCTCAGGCTCACCCGCGGCCCCGCCACCATCCACGACCTCACCGCTCCCTTCCCCCTCTCGCAGCAGATGATCTCCAAGCACGTCGCCTCCCTGGTGCGCGCGCGCATCGTCGTCAAGCACAAGCGCGGCCGCCACAGCGTCTGCTCGCTCCAACCCACAGCCATCAAGGCCGTCGCCGACTGGGCACTCGACTTCCGCTCCCTCTGGGAGCAGAGCTTCGACAAACTCGACGCGGTCCTCGAACAAATGAAAGCCGAGGAGGCAAACCGTGACACTACCGTCCCCAAATAGCTCCGCAACCCAGTCCATCACCCGCGTCTTCAACGCACCCCGCGCCCTCGTCTGGAAGGCCTGGACCACCCCCGAGCTCGTCATGCAGTGGTGGGGCCCCAAAGGCCTCACCTGCCCCGTCTGCCGCATCGACCTCCGCGTCGGCGGCCGCTTCACCTGGTCCATGGGCCTCCCCGATGGCCAAATCTTCTACAACGGCGGCAAATTCCTCGAAATCACCCCATTCGAGCGAATTGTCTGGCTCTGGCACTTCGCCGATGCCGACGGCAATTGGGTCAGCCCCGCCCAATACGGCTTCCCCCACGAAGACCGCGAAGGCAACGTCGACGAAATCCTCTTCGCCGACTACGGTGACGGCCAAACCCTGCTCACCTACAACCGCAACGACCCCGCCGCCACCCCGGAAGAGAACGAAGGCGCCGCCGCCGGCTACGCCGAGATCCTCGACAAGCTCGCCGACCTCCTGGCCACTCTCGTCGCCTCAGCCTAACCACCCGCCAAAAGCGGCAGCCACCCGGAAACCCCGAGCGGCTGTCGCCTCTCAAAAACACGAAAGCGGCGAGGACTCATTCCTCGCCGCTTCCCATGCCTTCCTGCCCCTGTTTGCGCCGCCCCGCGGCAACCACTCCCTAGCTGAAGTATGCCGTCAGGGTCAGCACCAGCAGCGTCAACCCAATCACAATCGCAATCGTTCCAATCACGCGTGAAAAGTGTACCTGCCAGGTCTGCGGAGCCTCACCCAACCGCGCTTCCAGCTTCCCGTCGCGCTTCAGCCGCGCATACTCCATCGGCCGCTTGTGGGCAAACTCTTCCTCGCTCTCCACGCCCGTAAACACCACCATATCCATCGGGAAACTATCCGGCCTCAGGTGCGTATTCACAAAGTGGATCGAGAAGATGAACAGAATCGCCAGCAGCCCTTCTTCGCTGTGGATCACCAGCGCCGCATTCAGCGCCCATCCCGGCAGGAAGTGCGCAAAAAACGGTGCAAACCACATCGCATATCCTGAGAAGCCGATAACAATCATTCCCCAGAACACCGCCCAGTAGTCGAACTTCTCCCAGTAGGCATAGCGGTCAAAGTGCGGCCTCTCTCCCAGCCCCACCATCCAGCGCAGGTGGCCAAACAAATCCTTCGCATCCTTCCAGTTCGCCACCATCGAATTCGGCCCCCAGAAGACGCCCTTTTCGCGATGCAGAATCCCTCGCGTAAAGATCTCCTTCAGGTGGATCAGAAACGCAATCGACAGCACCACTGCAAAGAACTTGTGAAAGAACAGAATCGCACCAAATCCGCCTACGCCCTTCGCCAGTCCGCGAGCCCAAATGCTCTCGCTGAACCGCAGCGGAAGCCCCGTTCCGGCCAGCCCCAGAAACGTCGTAAACAGCACCCCGTGCATGTACCTCTGCTCGCGCGTAAACCGCTGGAAGAACCGCCCCCCCGGCTTCGTCTCCTTCACTGTCGCCTGCTCCAAATCACTCATGGTCCCCTCCAACGGTCTTCTTCTCTTTGATCTGGTTGTAGCGCGCGCGAATCAGCCACAGCAGCGTGTGAATCATGAAAAACGTAAGTACGCTCGCCAGCAGCACATTCATGAACGTCCGCACATAGTACAGCGCCGGATTGAGCTTCCGGTCATGCGCGTTGGCATGCGGCTGATACTGCACAAAACTCGCGTTCGCGCCCGCATGGCAGGCCCCGCAGGTCTTGATCAGGTTCGCCTTGTTCACTGGCGACTTCGGATCGCTCGCCGGCAATATCTCGTGCGCTCCATGGCAATCCCAGCACCGCGCCGTCTCCACATACCCGCCCAGCGAACCAAGCTGCGAGTGGAACGTATCGCGATACGTGGACAGCTTGTCCTTGTGGCACGATCCGCATATCGGCGTCGACTGCATACGGAACGCTGACTCCGTCGGATGCAGAATCTCGTGCGCCGTGTGGCAGTCCGTGCATACCGGTGCCTTCACGTTTCCTGCCGCCATTTGCTTGCCGTGCGAACCGCCCATGTAGTCGTCGTTGATCTTCGCGTGGCAGCTTCCGCACGTCTTCGGAATGTTCACCCGGTTCGTCGGACTCGCCGGATCCTTGCGGCTCAGAATGTGATGCGATCCATGGCAGCTCTGGCAGTTCGCCGCCACCAGCAGCCCTTCCTTGCTCAGCGCAAATCCGTGTATCGAATCCATGTACTTCGGATACACGCTCGCCAACCCATGCTTCTGCGCCATCCCCTGGTTGCTGTGGCACTTCCCGCACGTATTCGGAATATTCAGCGGATACACCGCCGATCGCGAATCCGCCTTCGGAAATATCGAGTGCGCGCTCCCATGGCAGCTCGTGCACGGATGCTCCTTCGAGTCCGCATGAACGCTGCCCGCAAGCCCCTGCGCCTCATCCGCGTGGCAGCCCTTGCAGTCCACCTTCGCCACCTGCGCCGGATGCGGATACTCCTTGATGTTCTGGTGGCAATCATTGCACTTCATCGTGCCGTGGATGCTCTTGTTGAATGTCTTTCCGTCTACCGCAACGCTGTGTCCACTCGCGTCCTGCATCTCCGCGTTGTCGTGGCAACCCAGGCAATCCGTCTGCGCCTGCAACCTGCCCGCGTTTGTCACCAGCAGAGAGCCGGCCAACACACCAGCCAGCATTCCCCAGCGCATCCGTCGCCCAGCACCTCGGCAAACAACTCCGTTCGTCAACCGCCCGAACAACTCTATCAATAAGCTTCTAAAACTAGCGGCTTCGCCCATCCTGCCGTCTTCCTTCTCCGGTGAACGCGCTCACGCACCATCCCCGGCCTGCCAATCGCGAACCCCCGCCCTTGCGTCTTCTCAGAGCCATAGGTACAGCAGTCGCTCTCAAGAGGTGACACGATTGAAAAAAAAATCGCAGTGACTCGTATCACAACCACCCTTGGCCTGCGACACGCCTGCCAGTTTTCCTCACACGCCAGGTGCTCAATGATCTCTTTTTATGGGACGAACCAATCACAGAGAGCGGGTGCCACCGGTCCCTCGCACTTGGGGACCGGTGATGACAGTCCCTCACAAACGCGAGTGCGCAGAACCAATCCCCCTCACCAGTCGGGAGAGAGAAAAGCCCGAAAAATTATTCATGGAACTCATCTTCGCTACGGAAGTCCGCGCTCCTGCCAGACCTGTTCGCAGCTCAATTCGGCTAAAAGCTGGAGGCTGCTCTCCTACAAATACCGCCGCCAGATCCGCACCACATCCCCAAAAGCCTTCACAAAATCCGTGGCATGCACCTTCGACCCCGCCACATCATCCCAGCGCCGCAGCGGAAACTCCACAATCTGGGCTTCCACTGCCTCCGGCCCCAGCCCCGCCAGCCGCGCCGCCCGTATCTGCCGCGCGATAATCTCCACGTCAAACACCCATCGCGACAAAAACGGCTCATTCAGGTTGGTCAGCAACTCCGGCGTCGCCCGAAACAGCTTGGCTCCGCACTGTGTGTCATAGATAGGCAACCGCAGCATCGTTGAAACCACGGTGGCAAACAGCCGCCCCAGGTAGTGCCGACTCGCCTTCCGCCGCACAGCCCGCCCCAGCAGCCGTACCCGGGAGCCAAACACCATCTCCACCCCCGGCCGCTGATAAAACTCGCCCAGCAACTCTTGAATCGCATCCAGCGGAGTTGCCAAATCGGCATCCCAAAATCCCACAAAGTCGCTCTCGCCCAACTGCAGCGCCGCCAGCATTCCGGCCCGCACTGCCTCGCCCTTGCCGCCATTGGGCTGCTTGTCCAGTACCTGAACTTGCTCTTCGCGTCCCGTCCGGAACCGCTGCAGCACCGCCAGCGTCGCATCACTGCTGCCGTCATTCACAAACAGGAATCGCACCTTCGGCATCGGCGGGGCACACGGGTCGCTCGACTGCCCAATCCCGCTTAAATACGCAGCGAACGCATCCGCCTTCAGCCGCAACGCCTCGTTGTAACAGGGCACAACAATCGTGCACCAACCCTGGGACTCGCCGGTCACAACCCGCTCCTTCCCTCGCGCCAGCTCCGGCAATTCCACCTGCCTCACCCAGCCGCGGGACGACTCAAATCCCTCCAAGTCTACACCCTGCGCTCTCTCGCAAGCGCAAGGTGCAGACCCGCAGGAACCACCGGGTTACTCCTTCTCCTCGTTGCCCGCTTCCAGCGTACGAGTGTCCAGTGGATGCTCCTCTTCGTAGTGCTCGCGGCTCATCTTCCCGTCCCACCACGCCCAGTTCATCGGGTACACATCCGGGTCAAGAATCACCTGGTACAGGTGCCACACCACAATCGCAAGCGTCGCCAGTATCGCCTCATAGAAGTGAACTGCCGTCGCCGCGTCCACCCACCAGCGCGCCAGCTCATTGCCCACTGACACCTTCGCCCACATCATCACGCCGGTCAGGCCCATCAGCACTCCGCCCCATATCAGCGCCCAGTACTCGGCCTTCTCGCCGTAGGTGAATCGCCCCTGCTGCGGCCGCTTCGTACTCAACCCGGTCCAGTAGGCAAACGTCTCCCACACCGCCATCAAGTCCTTCGGCCCCGGCAGCAAGTCCAGCACCAGCCTCCTCCCCTGCGGCGTCAGCAGAGCATACCCAATGTGGTACACCCCGGCGGCAATCATCACCACACCGGCAATCCGGTGCACCAGGCTCCGCAAGTGCTCGCTCAGACCCACCGCTCCGGCAAACCACGTATGCGGGTATTTCAGCGCAAACCCTGAAATCACCAGCACAATAAAGCTCACCAGCAGCGCCAGATGCTGCATCCGCTGCGCCTTCGTCATCCGCACCACCACCGCGCCGCGCACCTTTCGCTTGGCCAGCGCCTTGGCAATCCACAGCGCCAGGTTATGCGCCACCATGCCGCCAATCACCAGGAAGATGAGGATCAGGTAAATCCGCCGGATCCACCCCACCACCTTCCCGCTCGTGTCATGGCCCGTCAGTGCAGTGTCCACATGCACCCGTGTCTGCACAAACTTCTGGCTCACCCCAGGGTGGCACGCCCCGCACGTCTCCGCCAGGTGCGCCGGGTTGATCTTCGACCTCGGGTCGCTCGACGGAAGGATGTCGTGTACCCCGTGGCAGCTTGCGCAGTTCGCCACCACCGACGATCCTGACTGGCTCGCCAGCCCGTGGTAGCTGTCCAGGTACGTAGAAACTGGATGCCGCTGCATGTTGAACTCGTCCGACAGCCGCACACCCTCATGGCACTTCGCGCATGTCGTCCCCGCCAGGTTTGCAGCGGAAACCGACGAACTCGGGTCCAGGTGATTCTTGATCGAGTGGATGCCGTGGCAGTCCGTGCAAACCGGCGTCTCTCCGTTCCCACGCGCCAGCGCCTGCCCGTGGATGCTATTCGTATAGTCCGCCAGAACCTTCTGGTGGCACTTGCCGCAGGTCTGTGGCACGTTGAACTTGAATATCGGAGACTTCGAGTCGTTCCCGGTCAGGATGTCGTGCGCGCTGTGGCAATCCGTGCACACTGCAGCGCCGTCCTTGCCCGCCGCCACAGCTTTGCCATGCACGCCCTCCTGGTAGCTCACAAACGGCCCCGCCGACCGCCCCGTAGCTTCCATCACAAACTTCTGCCCATGGCAACGTCCGCAGGTGTTGGGAATCTTCGCATGGCTTACCGCTGAACCTGGGTCGCTTGCCGGCAATATCTCATGCACACCGCCGTGGCAGTCTTCGCACCCGGCTGCCTGCTGCTCGCCTGCCCGCCGCGCCCGGGCATGGTCGCTGCGTTCCCACGCTGCCTGCTCATCCGCGTGGCAGTCGCTGCACTTCGACTTCGCCGGCGTCACCGCATGCAGCTCAGCCTTCGTGCCCTTGTGGCAGTCCACGCAGCTGAGTATGCCGCCGTGAATGGACTTCTTGTAGTGGCTCGCCTCCACCTGCAGACTGACGCTCTTCCCGCCCACATCTTTTGTCAGCGAGGCGTCCCCATGGCAAGCCAGACAGTCTTCATTGGTGGGCGGTTTCTGCAGCCCGGCCGCAGCTGCAGAACGAAAACAAACCAAAGCTAGAAGCACCACAAAACAACAGCGGACTACTTCAACAGAACTGCGGCGGACGCCAATCATGTCTCGCCCCTTCCATCCAACAAACTGCCAGAAACCATGTCAGGGGGAAGGCAACTGACCGCTCAGTGGCTTGAGAGAACTCTAGCCGACCATCTATCGATTCTGCTGTGACGAGCGGCACACCGAACCCTGCGCCAGACGCGAAAATCCTCAATCCTTCGTCATACCCGCCCGCGCCCGCCATCCTCCGGTTGGTATTCTTGTCGTGTACCCATGACCACCCCCGCCTCCCACCCCGCCTCTCTCTCGGCCCTGCCGCAGTTGCGCACTGTCTTTCTCGACCGTGACGGCGTCATCAACCGCAAGCTGCCCGAAGGCGAGTACTGCTCCTCCCTCGATCGTTTCCAACTCCTCCCCGGCGTCCTCCCGGCAATCGCCCGCCTCAAATCCGCCGGCCTCCGCGTTATCGTCATCACCAATCAGCGAGGCGTCGCCCTCGGCAAATACACCTCGGCCACTGTCCGCGATATCCACGCCCATCTCCAGGCCCAGCTCACCGCCCTGGGCGCACCCGTCGATGCCTTCTACTTCTGCCCCCACGACAAGAACTCCTGCGACTGCCGCAAGCCCCTTCCCGGAATGTTCCACCAGGCTCTGGCCGCTTTTCCCGATATCACCCCCGCCTCCAGTCTCATGGTCGGCGACTCCTTTTCCGACATCGACTTCGGGCACCGCCTCAATATCCCCACCATCTTTATTGAAGGCGACCCCCAGCACCGCAAACCTGGCGCAGAAAAGGCTGTTGCCATCGCTACCGCCATCACCCAGGACCTCCCCGCCGCCGTCGCCCTCCTCCTCGGCAACTGACTCCGCTTCCAAACGCAAAAAGGGGCCGGAAATCTCCCGGCCCTTCTCTTGCTCTTCATCACCCTTACGCCGTCAGCACAGCCTCAATCTGGTCAATGCCCCAATCCAGGTCTTCCTTGCTGATTACCAGCGGCGGCGCCAGCCGAACCACCGTCGAGTGCGTCTCCTTGCACAGCACACCGCGTTCCTTCAGTGCCTCGCAAATCGGCCGCGCCGGCCCGTTCAACTCCAGCGCAATCCACAATCCAAGCCCGCGCACGCTCTTGATCAGCGGACTCTTGATAGCCAGCATTCGCTCCAGGGCATATGCCCCCAGCTCCGCCGAGCGCTCAGGCAGCTTCTCATCCACCAGCACCCGTAGTGCCGTCCGCGCCACCGCGCACGCCAGCGGATTCCCGCCAAACGTGCTTCCGTGGTCGCCCGGCTGGAAGACTCCCAGAACCTCCCGCGACGACAGCACCGCCGACACCGGGTAATACCCGCCCGACAGCGCTTTGCCAATAATCACAGCATCCGGCCGTATGCCATCATGCTCAAAGGCAAACATCTTGCCCGTCCGCCCCAGGCCACTCTGTATCTCATCGCAAATCAGCAGCACATTGTTTTCGCGGCAAATCGCCGCCACCCGCGCCAGGTATCCCGTCGGCGGAATCAGCACGCCCGCCTCGCCCTGAATCGGCTCCACCAGGAACGCCGCCGTGTTCGGTGTAATCGCCGCCCGCACCGCCTCGGCATCCCCAAACGGCACCTCGCGGAAGCCCGCCGGGAACGGCCCAAACCCTCGCCGGTACTGCTCATCCGACGAAAAACCCACAATCGCAATCGTCCGCCCATGGAAGTTGTTCTGCGCCACCAGAATCTCGGTCCTGCCCGCCGCAATCCCCTTGACCGTCTCGCCCCACTTGCGAGCTGCCTTCAGTGCCGTCTCCACTGCTTCCGCGCCACTGTTCATCGGCAGCGCCATCTCGTAGCCGGTCAGCTCGCTCAGCTCCTTGTATAGCAGCGGCAACTGGTCATTTCGGAAGGCCCGGGACGTCAGCGTCACCTTCTGCGCCTGTTCCACCATCGCCTTGAAAATCGCCGGGTGGCAATGTCCCTGGTTCACGGCCGAGTACGCCGCCAGAAAGTCAAGGTAGCGCCGCCCTTCCACGTCATATACCCACGCACCCGAAGCACGCTCAATCACCACATCCAGCGGGTGATAGTTGTGCGCGCCATATTGGTGTTCCAGCTCAATCAGCCGGGCTGCGGTAGAGGTCTCCTGGGTCGCGTCTGCGGCAATCACGGGTATATCCATCCCAAAAATAGCGTTCCGGAGCTGCAGGTCCATCACCTTGGGGCTTCAGGCGCGTCCCTGCCAGTAACTCCAGTGTAACCTGAGCCACGATTTCCGGCTCCCGCGCACAAAAAAGGCGGCCAGATCCGGCCGCCCTCTTGCCCTGCCTTCAGCGAGCCCTAAACGCTGGCTCCCGTCCCTTCCAGAATCCCCTTCAGTTCTTCATTTGTTCGCGCCGCAAACCACGCCCGCAGGTTCTGCTCCTCTGCCCGCGTGCCCAGGTACTCGCGCAGCAGCCGCTCAATCGCCGCCGGAGTCTCCTCCGCGCTGCAGCGGTAGTTCACCTGCCGCGCAAACCCCGCATGCTGCCCCAGCGCACCGCCCAGGGCAAAATACCACGCATCCACCAGCTTGCCATCCTGCTTGATCTTCTTGCCTTCCAGCCCAATATCGCCAATCCACGCCTGCCCGCAGTTGTTCGGGCAGCCCGTCAGGTGCAGCTTCAGTTGCTGGTCAAATCCGGGCAGCCGCCCCTCCATCTCCTCCACCAGCCACCGCGCAAACCCCTTGGTCTCCGTAATCGCCAGCTTGCAGAACTCCGTCCCCGTGCACGCCACCGTCCCGCGCCAGAAGTTGTTGGCTTCCACGTGCAGGTTCAGGGCAGCCAGCCGCTCCAGCAGCGCTGCCAGATTCGCCTGCGGCACATTCGGCAGAATGAAGTTCTGGTTCACCGTAGTCCGCAGCTCGCCGCCACCCCGCTCATCCACAAGGTCAGCCAGCTTCAGCAGCGTCTCGCCGCTCAGCCGCCCGTTCAGTACGCTGGCGCCCACGCTGTACAAGCCCGCCTGCTTCTGCGGCCTCACGCCCGTATGGTCGCGGAAAACATCCTCCGGCACCTCATCCGCAACGCCCGGCTCCAGCTTGTAGCCCAGAATCGCCTCCAGCTCCGCCAGGAACGACTCCGCGGTCCAGTTCTCCGCCAGGAACAGATACTTCAACCGCGCCCGGTCCCGGCTCTGCCGCAACCCTTCCTGCCTCCGGAACAGCTCCGCAATCCCCCGCACCACCGGAATTACCTGCTCCTCGCGCAAAAACGCGTCCAGCTTTACCGCAAGGTGCGGCTCCTTGCTCAATCCACCACCCACGCGAACCGAGTAGCCAACCTCATCTCCGCGCCGAACCGCCGTCAGCCCCACATCATTGATCTCCGGATAGCTGCACCAGATCGGGCATCCTGAAACCGTAATCTTGAACTTCCTTGGCAGGTTGAAGAACTCCGGGTTCCCGTTCAGCTCCGCCGCCAGCGCCTTCGCCAGGGGAGCCGCATCCACAACCTCGTGCGCATCCAGTCCGGCCATCGGGCAACCCGTCACGTTGCGCACCACGTCCCCGCATGCCCCGCGCGGGCTCAGCCCAATCGACTCAATCGCATCAATAATCACCGGCAGGCTCTCAATCGTCAGCCAGTGCAGTTGGATCGCCTGCCGCGTCGTAATATCGGCCAGGTTCCGCGCATGGTCCACCGTCAGTTGCCCAATTGCCCGCAATTGCTGTGCACTCAATATCCCGTTCGGAATCGCGATCCGCATCATGAAGTACTCGGTCGTAACGCCCTCGCCGCCCTTGCCGCCAGTCACCCCGGCGCCATCGCCCTGCGTATACACGCCCCACCACTTGAAGTAGAGCCCCGCCCACTCCGCCGGAACGCTGCCGCGGCCCTCGCGCGCAAACCGCCGGATATCCTCCAGCGCGTCCCATGGATTCTTCTCCAGCTTCAGCCGCTCGGCCCTCTGTGCCTTGCTCTCTTTCACTACCGCCTTGGGCGTAATCTCCGGGCTCCCGCTCATCCTGCTCCTCAAATCTCTCTGCCGTGTGCCGCATCCGGCACCAGCATCCGTTGGCTCACAAAAAACAAAAGCCCCGCAAGCAACCAGCCTGCCGGGCGCTCCGGGAACTTCCGTCCCCGGTGTGGAATCCTGTGCATCCTGAGCGGCCTTCCGTTCTACTGCACATCTTCCCCGGCACTCATCACATGAGTACAACAGGCAGGACGACAACAGCGACAGCAGGGAAAGCTCACAGCTTCAAGGGTAACGGCACCCGCCCCCGCCGTCAAACCTCTCCGCCCAATCCTCCCTCACAACTCCCTTACGTTTCCCTTGCGTTCTCCTATGCTTCCCGGGCGCAACCTGATTCTGGCGCTGGGATTCACCCTCAGCGCAAAAGAGTTCGGGCGCTCCGTTCCCACATCTCCGCCCCCTCTGAGGTTTCGCAATGCAGGATTTCTGGATGCTCGTCTTCACCATCGTCTTCTTCG
Organism: uncultured Acidobacteriaceae bacterium; assembly: GCA_903904755.1. Classification (GTDB taxonomy): domain Bacteria; phylum Acidobacteriota; class Terriglobia; order Terriglobales; family Acidobacteriaceae; genus Acidicapsa. Next base: position 15,567 of record CAIVDV010000069.1, read on the forward strand.
CGCTCGCCTTCGCCTACGTGCAGGCCTGCCACAAATTGAGGTAGCTCAAATGGATCTCGTCACCATCGTAGTTTTGGCTCTCGCTGTTTTCCTCATGGGTTACCTCACGGCAACCCTCCTCTACCCGGAGAAATTCTGATGACGGCAAATGGTTGGTTGCAATTCCTCCTCTTCTCCACCATCCTCCTGGTGCTGGTCAAACCCCTCGGCATCTACATCGCAAAGGTGCTTGAAGGTGAGCGCACCCCGCTCGACCGCATCCTGCGTCCCATTGAGCGCCTCATCTACTGGATCGGCGGCGTCGATGCCGAAAAGGAAATGACCTGGCGCGAATACGCTGGCGCCGTCCTCGGCTTCTCCCTCATCAGCCTGCTCCTCACCTACGTCATTGAGCGCGCCCAGGGCATCATCCCCTGGCTCAATCCGCAAAAGCTTCCCGCCGTAGAGCAGGCCCTCGCCTGGAGCACCGCCGCCAGCTTCACCACCAACACCAACTGGCAGTCCTACGTGCCTGAAGCCACCATGAGCTATCTCACCCAGATGGCTGGACTCGCCTATCACAACTTCGGCAGCGCAGCCGTTGGTATCGCCGTTGCCCTCGCCCTCGTGCGCGGCATCAAGCGCACCGCATCCGCCACCATCGGCAACTTCTGGGTCGACACCACGCGCAGCATCCTCTATCTCCTCCTGCCCGCCTGCGCCCTCTACGCGCTCGTCCTCGTCTGGCAGGGTGTTCCCCAAAACCTCCACCCCTACACCCAGGCCACCACCATCGAAGGCCAAACCCAAACCATCGCGCAGGGTCCCGTCGCCTCGCAGGAAGCCATCAAGATGCTGGGAACCAACGGCGGCGGATTCTTCAACGCCAACAGCTCCCACCCCTACGAGAATCCCACTCCTCTCACCAACTTCATCCAGATTCTCTCCATCTTCCTCATCCCCGGTGCGCTCACCGTCACCCTCGGCCGCCTCACCGGTTCCCCTGGCCACGGGTGGGCCGTCTTCGCTTGCATGTTCGTGCTCTTTGCTGCAGGCTTCAGCGCCGTCTACTGGGCAGAGTCGCAACCCCATCCGCTCATCCACAACGCGCTGCAATCCACATCCACACTCGCACCCGGCGGCAACATGGAAGGCAAGGAAACCCGCTTCGGCATCGCGGAAAGCGCGCTCTTCGCCACCATCACCACCGACGCAAGCTGCGGTGCCGTCAACTCCATGCACGACAGCTTTACGCCTCTCGGCGGCATGGTCGTTCTCACCAACATCATGCTCGGCGAGGTCGTCTTCGGCGGCGTCGGTGCAGGTCTCTACGGCATGTTGATCTTCGTCATCCTCTCCGTCTTCATCGCCGGACTCATGGTGGGCAGAACCCCCGAATATCTCGGCAAGAAAATCGAGGCGTACGACGTCAAGATGGCCATGCTCTACGTGCTCATCTTCCCGCTCATCATCCTCTCGCTCGCCGCCATCTTCGTCATCTCTCCCAACATCGGCCTCAGCAGCCTTGCCAACACCGGCCCGCACGGACTCACCGAAATCCTCTACGCGTTCACCTCCGCAGTCGGCAACAACGGCTCCGCATTCGCCGGGCTCAACGCCAATACCTGGTGGTACAACGTCACCCTCGGCGGAGCCATGCTCGCCGGCCGCTTCCTCATGCTCATCCCTGTGCTCGCACTCGCCGGCAACCTCGCCCAGAAGAAGAGCGTCCCACCTTCTTCCGGTACATTCCCGGTCAACTCGGCCCTCTTCACCACGCTCCTCACCGGCGTCGTTCTCATCCTCGGCGCGCTCACATTCTTCCCGGCACTCAGCCTGGGCCCCATTCTCGAACACCTCCTGTTGCGCTCCGGCCAACTCTTCTAAGCAGCGACTGCAGCGGCCGTTCCCCAACACGCATCGACACAACCATACATACGGACAAGGTGCTATGAGCGACAAGAAAACCAGCCTTTGGAACCCCGAAATCCTGCGCCAGGCATCGCTGGATTCATTGAAGAAACTTGACCCCAGAACCATGGTCAAAAATCCCGTCATGTTCGTCGTCGAAGTCGGCTCGGTACTCACCACCGCGCTGCTCGTCACCGACTACCTCCACCATCGCCCCGGCCTCGGCTTCAACCTCCAGATCACCCTCTGGCTCTGGTTCACGGTGCTCTTCGCAAACTTCGCTGAGGCCATGGCAGAAGGCCGCGGCAAAGCCCAGGCAGATACCCTGCGCAAAGCCAAGGGCGAAACCATCGCCCAGCGCTACACCGCCACCGGCGAACTCGAATCCATCACCAGCAGCCTCCTCCGCTCTGGCGACGTCATCTACGTCGAGGCAGGCCAGTTCATCGCCGGCGACGGCGAGGTCATCGAGGGCGTCGCCTCTGTCGACGAGTCCGCAATCACTGGCGAATCCGCTCCCGTCATCCGCGAAGCCGGCGGCGATCGCTCTGCTGTCACCGGCGGTACACGCGTCCTCTCGGACTTCATCAAAGTCCGCATCACATCCAACCCCGGCGAAACCTTCCTCGACCGCATGATTGCCCTCGTTGAAGGCGCAACCCGCCAGAAGACGCCAAACGAAATCGCCCTCAGCATTCTTCTTTCCGGCCTCACCATCGTCTTCCTCCTCGCCGTCGTCACCTTGCAGCCCTTCGCCATGTACTCGCACGCGCCGCAGACTGTCTTCGTGCTCGTCTCGCTGCTCGTCTGCCTCATCCCCACCACCATCGGCGGTCTTCTCTCCGCCATCGGCATCGCCGGCATGGATCGTCTCGTGCAGTACAACGTCCTCGCCATGAGCGGCCGCGCTGTGGAAGCTGCCGGCGATGTCAGCACACTGCTGCTCGACAAAACCGGCACCATCACTCTGGGCAATCGCCAGGCCACTGCCTTCTACCCCGCACCCGAGGTCTCCGAGCAACATCTCGCTGACGCAGCGCAACTCAGCTCGCTCTCCGACGAAACCCCTGAAGGCCGCTCCATCGTCGTCCTCGCCAAAGAGAAATACAATCTTCGTGGCCGTGATATTGCAGAGCATCACATGACCTTCGTCCCCTTCACCGCACAAACCCGAATGTCCGGTGTGGATCTGCCTGGCTCGCGCATCCGCAAGGGCTCTGTCGATGCCATCACGCGCTTTCTGGAAGAGCAGGGAACACATCTTCCCCAGAAGGTCCGTGAGCAGGTCGATGAGATCGCACGCGCCGGCGGCACCCCTCTGGTCGTTGCAGAAAACGCATCCGCACTCGGCGTCATCTACCTCAAAGACATCGTCAAAGGCGGACTCAAAGATCGTCTCGCGCGCCTTCGCGCCATGGGCATTCGCACCGTTATGATTACCGGCGACAATCCTCTCACTGCCGCTGTCATCGCTCGCGAAGCCGGCGTCGACGACTTCCTCGCTGAAGCAAAGCCCAAAGACAAAATGGATCTCATCAAGCGCGAACAAGCCAAAGGCAAACTCGTTGCCATGACCGGCGATGGCACCAACGACGCGCCCGCACTCGCGCAGGCAGATGTGGGTGTCGCCATGAACTCCGGCACACAGGCAGCCAAAGAAGCCGGCAACATGGTCGATCTCGACTCAAACCCAACCAAGCTCATCGAAATCGTCGAAATCGGCAAGCAGTTGCTCATGACCCGGGGCGCCCTCACCACCTTCTCCATCGCCAACGATGTCGCAAAATACTTCGCCATCATTCCGGCCATGTTCGCAGGCGTCTTCCCTGTGCTCAACGCACTCAACATCATGCATCTCGCCACGCCGCAGTCCGCAATTCTCTCTGCGGTCATCTTCAACGCGCTCATCATCATCGCGCTCATTCCGCTCGCGCTCAAGGGCGTCAAGTACGAGCCCAAGGCCGCTGCCGTTCTGCTTCGCCAGAACCTGCTCATCTACGGCCTCGGCGGAGTCATCGTACCCTTCTTTGGCATCAAGGCGATTGACCTCATCCTCGTCGCCCTGCATCTCGCATAACTTCAGAGCGCACTACCAAGGAGAACAGCAATGCTTGCAATACTCAAGACATCACTTCGCTACACGCTCATCACTACAGTGCTGCTCGGCCTCGCATATCCCATGGCCATCACCGGCCTTGCGCAACTCCTCTTCCCGCATCAGGCATCCGGCAGCCTCGTCATCAAAGACGGCCGCATCATAGGCTCATCCCTGCTCGGTCAGTCCTTCACCAGCGACAAGTATTTCCACCCGCGCCCATCCGCTGCAGGCAATGGATACGATGCTGCAAACTCCGGCGGATCCAACCTCGCGCAGTCCAATCGCACTCTGGTCACGCGCATCCAGGGCGATATCGACAAGCTCTCGGCACAGAACGGCGGCAAGCCAGTCCCGATTGATCTCGTCACCACATCCGCCTCTGGCCTCGACCCCGACATCAGCCCTTCCGCCGCGTACTACCAGATCGCGCGTGTCGCCGCCGCGCGCGGAATTCCAGAAGCGCAGTTGAACTCGCTCGTCGCATCGCACATCACTGCAAGAGATATCGGAGTGCTCGGCGAGTCCAGAGTCAATGTGCTCGCACTCAACATGGATTTGGATGCAACAGGGAAGAAAGGGAACTGAGGCGCCGGGGGTGCGCCTCCCTTTCAGTCCTCTTCTGCGCTCGGTGGCGGAACCACTGTCGGATCATCCGTAAACCGATATCCAACATAAGCGTCCGTCAGCAGATAAATCGGGTTCGAAGGATCGTCCTCAATCTTCTTCCGCAACTGCCGGACAAACGTGCGCAGGTAGTCAATCTCATCGCGATACTCGCCACCCCACACCGCAGTCAGCAACTTCCTGTACGTCACCACGCGTCCAGCGTGCGTCATCAGGAAGAACAGAATTTCGTATTCCTTGCGAGTCAGGTGTACTGCCTGTCCTGCCTTCGTCACACTGCGCCGCACCGGATTCAAATGAATCTCGCCAATCGTCAGCGGCGTATCTTCCTTCGGCTTCGGTTCCTGCGCCCGCCGAACCGCGGAACGGATGCGTGCAATCAATTCGCGCGTGCTGAAAGGCTTGGTCACATAGTCGTCTGCGCCAATCTCCAGCGCCTCAACCTTCTCCTCTTCGCCATCTCGCACGCTCAGGATAATCACCGGCAACCGCGGCAATCCGGCGCGAATCCTGCCCAGCGTTGCAATCCCGCCAATCCCTGGCATATTGATATCCAGCAGCACAATATCAAACGTCGCGCCACGCAAAATCTGCAGCGCTTCTTCCCCTCGCGAAGCCTCCGTCACCTGGAACCCAAGCTCCATCAGCGGTGGCCGCAGTGCCCTCCGAATCGAACTTTCATCATCCACTAAAAGAATCCGAATACCACCGGATGTCATACCACAACTCCTTCCTCTTCCTTTGTTGGTATTGCCGCATAAAACGTGGTGCCTTCATCCGCATCGCTCGTCACCCACACATGCCCGTCGTGCTGCAGCGCGGCACGCTTCGCTACAGAAAGCCCAATGCCCGTGCCAGGCGCAAGATGACTCGATGCCGAAGACCGGAAGAACCGATCAAAAATTCTCTCCCGCTCCGCAATCGGAATCACCGGGCCAAACGAGTGAACAGAAAGAATCGTCTCCGTCAGCGTCTGCTCTGCGCTCACCGTAATCGGCGAGGCCATGTTGGCATACTTGCCCGCATTCTCGACATATTGCATCAGAATAGAAGAAATCAGTTGCCGGTCGCAGCTCAGTGTCATCTGGTCACTCGAGAATCGAAACAGAACCTGCATCTCCGGCTGCCGCTGTCTCACACTCTCGACAACCTCTTCCACCAGCCCGTTCAAATCCACATCCGTGATGTTCAGGCCCACGTCTTCCGCATCCAGCCGCGCCGTGCGCAGCAGCCGCGTAGTCAGCTCATTCAGCAGTCCCGACTGCTCATCAATCAGCGCCACCAGATCCCGCTGTGCCATCGTCAGGCTGCCCATCTCTTCCAGCCCTGTACTCGCCGCACGAATCGCTGTCAGCGGAGTCTTGTACGCATGCGCAAGACTGTCAAGCACGGTCGTGCGCAACTGCTCCGCCTGCCTCTCCGCCTCCACATGGCTCTCGTTCAGGAACGCGCGATAGCGGTCAAACGTCACCGCCACCAGCGATGCGATGGCATCATTCGTAAGCGGTGTCGTCGTCCCCTTCAGCACAACAGATCCAATAGGCAGGTTGCCCATCCGCAGCACCCGCCGGCTGATCCCAGTCTCGGCGTTGTCGTCTACTCTGCCAAAATAGAAAACGCTTTGCGCCATCTCGCGCGCATCCAGGCCCCACTCGCCGGCTTCGTATACCTGGTGCAAGTCTGCGTCATAAATCGCCACCGCATCCGCATCAAATGTTGCCTTCACCAGCGCCGCCAAACGGCTCCCCGGCTCCTCGTGCAAATTCATCTGCAGCGTCGCGCGCGTGAACTCATACAGATCTTCAATCTGGTCACGCCGCAGCTCAGCCTCTTCCGCATGGCGCGAAGCCTGCGACGACAAATGGCTCACCACCAGTGCGGTAAGAATGAATGCGATAAAAGTAACGGCATTCGCCGGATCAGCGACAGGATTGTCACCACCCTGATGCACCGTCAGCACACTATGCACCACCACCGCCGTGAGAGAAACCACCACCGCCTGCCAGAATCCGCACAGCAGCGCCGTCGGCACCACAATCAGGAGATACAGCAGTGTCGCCACCGGCAGCAGCCATCCCGCCATATGCACCAGAGACGCAATCAGCCCAACCAGCAGCATCCCCAGAAGCGTCTCGAAGACAAACAGCAATATCTTCAGCGAGCTTCCAGACCGGAAGCGGTGATACCGCGGAATTCCATTCGGAGTCGGTGCGCTTCCCTGCGTTCCGGTGCCGCCACCGCTCGCTTCATCGCCAGCGCGCTCGTTCAGCGGAACCTGGAACATCAGAAATGGTGCAAGCATCCCCGGCGCAAATGGCGTGTGGTCGAAAACTGGAATCAGCTGCGGCATGGGAACGAGCAGCTTCCTCTCAAGCCAGGCAAGCATTCTCTGGGCCAGCAAATGAGGTTTCCATAAAGATGGAAAGATATTCTCCAAATTTCGGTCAGATTGCTGGATGTCCATAGAGAAACCTCGTCAAATCGGCGGAAGATGAAATCTTCATTATTTCCTTATGGCTTCTTTGTATTCATAGTATCAACTTCAACGGACATGAGGCTGGCTTGCGTACTGCAGTCTTTCGGTCACTACGGCAAACAACTTTCGTAGCACTGACAGAAAGTCCGAGACGCAACAGCTTCGAGACAATCTCATGACGTTCAAGCCCGCAGCCCTGGGTCCCTGGCCCAGCCGGTACGCGCAACACATTTATTCAAACCTTTTCTGGAGGATGGAACTTCATGATGGCTTCAAGGAATCAGGTACTGAAAGGTGTAGCGGCAGCGGTTCTCTCCGTTGCCCTCACCGCAGCGGCGCAGACAGCGCCCGCTCCCGCCCCGGCGCCCGCGGCACCGGCCGACGCAGCTCCTGCAGCCCCCACCTGGAGTGTAGGCTCCATTGACTTCTCCGGCTTTGTAGATGGCAACTACAGCTACAACGCAAATCGTCCGGCGGCGCAGCACGGCGGAAATCAGCTCTACAACTTCGACTCAAACGCGGATACATTCAGCCTGGAGGCTGCCAAGCTCACCATCAACCACGACCCCGATCCAATCGGCGCGCACGTTGACCTGCTCTTCGGTACCACCAAAAACACCGTCCTCGGTTCCTTGAGTGACAACGACTTTGTTGAGCAGGCCTTCATCAGCTTCAAGCCCGCCAAGGCTAAGGGTTTTGAGGCGGACTTCGGCCAGTTCGTCACCTCCGCCGGCGCTGAAGTCATTGAAGCAAAAGATAACTGGAACTACTCCCGTTCGCTCCTCTTCGCATGGGCAATTCCTTACTACCACTTCGGCCTCCGCACCTCCATGCCCCTTACCAAAACCTGGACTGCGGGCGTTCAGGTCGTCAACGGATGGAACAACGTCACTGCCAGCAATGGCGGCGTCACCGTCGGCATCACCAGCGCGCTCACCAAGCCCAAGTACACCTGGAGCGCCAACTACTACACCGGCCCCGGAAACTACAGCACGCAGAAGGGCTACACCAACCTCATCGATACCACCCTGTTGCTGACGCCCACCGCTAAGTTCAGCGCGTACATCAACTACGACTACGGGCAACACAACCTGGCCGCCAAAGAGGTTGCCTATGGCCTCAAGCCTCACTGGCAGGGCATTGCCGTTGCCGCTCACGAACAGGTCACTGGCAAGGCTGCTCTCACCCTCCGCGGTGAATTCTTCAATGATCCCCAGGGCTTCTCCACCACCGCTCGCCAGAATGTCAGCGAGTTCACCGGAACCTACGAATACAAGTGGGTTGAGGGCCTCCTGAGCCGCATCGAAGTTCGTCGCGACCAGTCCTCCGTCGGCTTCTTCTCCAAGGGCAACACGGTTGCTTCCATCAACGACTCGGGCTATGCCTCCGGCGGCGTCAAGGGCCAAACCACCGTCACCGCAGGCTTCATCGCTTTCTTCGGTCCCAAGCGCTAAGCGCTGTCGGTATCCACTTCGGCGGCCTGCTTCATCGGCAGGTCGCCAACAACTCCGGGCTCTCCCACTGGGCCTGGAACGAAACCTGAATCCATCATGCTGCGCTGGGGCTCGAATACCCACTTTCGAGCCGGCTGCGAGAGGTATCAACATTCGCCGGGCCCTAAGGCCAGGCCGCAACCGACTCTCAATCACAGGAGAATGCACATGGCAGAACCTACCAACACTGGCGAAATGAAAGCCACACTGGGATTGACCGGCCTCACCAGTAATGCAATGGCGCTCATCGCTCCCGGCGCCTTTCTCTGGCTCACCTTCTACATCCAGGCAACCACCGGCGCCACAGCTCCTGATATGTGGTGGGGCATCATCGCCGCTCTGTTGCTCTGTCTTGCCACCGCCGTCTCCTACGCTGAGATCTCCAAGCTCTACCCCGGCACCGGCAGCAGCTACTACTACGCTGAGCAGGCGCTGCTCTCCAAAGACAAGGTCTTCAAGTACGCCCGCCTCTCCAAGTTCATCGTCGGCTGGGGCTCCCACCTGTACTACTGGGTCTATCCCGGCGTCATGGTCGGCACCACCGGCATCTTCGTGGGCTACATCACGGGATTCTTCTTCCCCAACTTCATCAGCGGTTCCAACCCCGGCCCTGTCTTCATGGCCCTGGTTGCCATCGTCTTCTCCTTCTTCGTAGCCTGGATCGCCCAGAAGGGCGCAAACGCCTCCACCGCCGTCAATCTGGCCATCAACATCATTCAGATTTCGGCCCTCGTTCTCTTCGCGTTCCTCGCCATCGGCTATCGCATCAACCACCCGGAAGGCACCGCCGCTTCGCAGTATGATGCCACCACGCTTGCCACCTACTCCTACGAATTCGCTACAAAGGCTGACGGCACCATCGTCCGCGACAGCAACCAGATTCCCCAGCCTTCCCTCGACAAGGCCGGCAAGCCCGTGCCCTTCCACATTGCATACCCTGAGAAGGAGCCGGCCACCGGCAACTTCCTCACCCACGCCAAGGCCTCCTCGGTCATCAAGCCTCACAACTTCAGTTGGATCATGATTCAAGCCACCGTCGCCATTCTGATTCTCGTCGGCTTTGAGTCGGTAACCTCCATGGGTGCTGAAGCGAGAAATGCCAAGCGGGATATCCCGATTGCGGTTATCGTCTCGCTCCTCATTCAGGGGCTGGTCTGCTATCTGATTGAATACTTTGCAGCCAACTACTTCCTCAACTCCGGTTACACCATGGTCAGCGCGACCGGTTCCGCTGCTCCTATCGGCGACATGATGATTATGGTCGGCGATTGGCTACTCGGCCCCGGCAATGGCAAGTACTTCATGATGGGCGAAGCGCTCACCGTATTCCTCGCTCTCATCGGCACCACGCTCAGCTGCATGAACACCGGCGCACGCGTTACCTACGCCATGGGCAAGGACGACGAAGCTCCCGAGCACTTTGGCATGTTGCACTCCAAAACACTGTCCCCGACTCGCGCCATCTCAACCCTTGCGATTATCTCCGCATTGGTCGGCGCCGTCGCGGTTATCTTCCCGTTCGCTGACGGCGCCGCGCCTACTGACGCAACCATCGCCGCCCTCCCGCATGGCATCTTCTCCAGCTTCGGGTACCCCAGCCACGACATCCTCGCCGCGATGCCTAACTCCCTGCTGGCCATCACCCTCACCTCCAACTTCGGCACCTTCATCCTTTACGCACTCAGCTGCGCACTGTGCATGATTGCCTTCCACAGCCGGCCTGATCACAGCTTCCTCAAGCACACGCTCATCCCCGGCTTTGGTCTGCTCGCTAACCTTGGTTGCATGGCCTTCTATCTCATCGGACCCTTCATGGGCTACGGTACTTGGAAGGAACCCTTCACCGCACTCGGGATCGCAGCCGCCTGGGGCCTCTACGGCGGAATCTACTTCCTCCGCAGTTCCAAGAAGAAGGGCAAATCTGTCCTGCTGACCACAAAGGCATAAACAGCCTTCCCGGTCCACAGGTCAAACCAACCGCAACTCCGAGTGGCATTCTCCTCAGCTGGCATCCCATCGCCCGCAACAGAGAATGCCACTCGCCGGTTTCCTATATAACGGAATCAGACAACGGATTACTGGTACAGCAGAGGCCATTCCGCAATGCTTGATATTACCTATGGCGAAGCCACAGATCCGGGCAAGGTCCGCACCAACAACGAAGACTCCTACATCTCCTTCGTGCCAAAATCGCGCCAGATCGCGCGCTCCCACGGATGGATGTTTGCTCTCTCCGATGGTGTCGGCGGTATGGACCGCGGCGAAGTTGCCTCGCGCATCGCCGTGGAAACCATAGCCAAGGGCTTTGAAGAGGCGCAGGACAATACTTCGCTCGCTGCCCTCATGCCCCGGCTCGCGCAGCACGCCAATGCCGAAATCCACAACGAAACTCTCGCCCCCGGAAAACGCGGCGGCAAAATGGCCGCAACCCTCGTCTGCTGCGCCTTCCGTAACGATCAAGGCGTCGTCGCCCACGTCGGCGACTCCCGCTGCTACCTCGTCCGCGATGGAAAAGCTGAAGCCCTCACCAAAGATCACACCTGGGTCAACGAGCAGCGCAAGCTCGGCCTCATCACCGCGGCTGAAGCCGAAGAGTCCGACGCCAGGCACATCCTCACCCGCAGCCTCGGCCCGGAACTCTTCGTCACTGCAGACTCCTCCACCCTTCGCATTCAACCCGGCGATACATTCGTCCTGTGTTGCGACGGCCTCCACAACGCTTTGCCCGAGTCAAAGATTGCTGAGATGGTCAGCGGCGGCAACGGCACCCAGGCTGAAATGCAGGAAATCGCAAGGCGGCTCGTCGCTTACGCCGTCCAGGAAGACGGCTCCGACAACACCACCGTCATCGTCATCCGCATCCGCGATGTCGAGCGCGTCGCCATGTATCGCGGCCAGGTCTACCGCTTGCGATAAACTCACAGCGTGCCCGCCGGACTGCGCAAACATCAATTGGGAAAGTGAGTTGTATGAGCTATTTTGAGGAGTTGAAACCCCAGTCCTTGCTGGATAACTATCGCATCGAAAATCTCGTTGCCGAAAGCGGCATGGCCGCCGTCTATCGCGCCACAGACATTCGCAACTCCCGCCAGGTCGCTCTCAAAATTCCCCACGGCGCCATGGAAGCCGATCCAGTCCTCTTTGAGCGCTTCAAGCGCGAAGAAGAAATCGGCACCCGCCTCAATCACCCCACGTGATGCGCGTCTACGAAGACCCCAACCGCTCACGCATCTACATGATTCTCGAGTGGTGCGAAGGCCGCCTGCTCCGGCAGATTCTCAGCGAAGAAGGCAAACTCCCCCAGGAGCGAGCCATCCACATCACTCTCGGCATTCTCCACGCGCTCGACTACATCCACAAGCAGGGCGTCGTCCATCGCGACCTCAAGCCCGAAAACATCATGGTCAACGCACAGGGCGAAATCAAGCTCATCGACTTCGGCATCGCCTCCAGCGAAGGTGCCAAGCGCCTTACCTACGCCGGCTTCACCGCCACCATGGGCACGCCAGATTACATCTCGCCCGAGCAGGTCAAAGGCAAGCGCGGCGACGGCCGGTCTGACATCTACACTGCCGGCATCATGCTCTACGAAATGCTCTCCGGCAAAAAGCCCTTCCAGGGCGACTCGCCCGCCGCCATCATGAATGATCGCCTCCTCAACCACCCCGTCCCGCCCCATGTCGCAGAGCCCTCCATCGGCCCCCAGCTGCAGGAGATTCTCTATCGCGCCCTCGAACGTGACCCCGCGAAACGATATGCCGCGGCCCGCGAGTTCGCGCTCGATCTCGAGAACATCGACCGCGTCGGTGTGGAAGACCGCATCGAACTCCGCGAATGGCGTAACCGCAAGTCCGACGGCGCCCGCAAGATCTTCCTCTACGTTGGCCTCGCCTTCATCCCCTTCGTCCTTTTCGGGCTCCTCGTCCTCGTTCTGCACCACAAATAAGGCCGCTCTCGCGGCCCTGCGGAACCAACCGGAATCTTCATGGATTCTTCATGAAATGGCCGATAGCCTGAAGACTCACTGTATCCCCACTGTTTGCCCAGGGCCGACGGGACTCATGTCGGTAGCAGATTCACCCTGCGCCCACTCGACAAACAGCGATGGACAGGTTGTCGCTATCGGGAAATGATCCGCACGGCTGCCGGATGGTAGTGCAGCCCACCACCGTTTTGCCTGAAACGATGGGCCGGCAAGCTCTTTCCGCTGGCCCCTCAGGCGAAAGCACCAGGAATTCATTTTTGTATGGACAGCAACAATCGCTGATCCTCAAGGAGATATCGTGACCAAGTACAAACTCGAATACATCTGGCTTGACGGTAAAAAGCCTGTTCCCGGCCTCCGCGGCAAGACCCAGCTCAAGGAATTTGAAGTAGAGCCTAGCCTCGAAGACATCCCACTCTGGGGCTTCGACGGCAGTTCCACTATGCAGGCCGAAGGCAAGAGCTCGGACTGTATCCTCAAGCCCGTCGCTCTCTATCCCGACGCCAGCCGCAACAACGCCTTCATCGTTCTCAGCGAAGTCATGCATCCCGATGGCACCCCGCACTCCACCAACTACCGAGCCACCATCGAGAACGATCCCGACCTTTGGGTCGGCCTTGAGCAGGAGTACTTCCTTTACCAGGACGGCCGTCCGCTCGGCTTCCCTGAGACCGGCTATCCCGCGCCCCAGGGCCCCTATTACTGCGGCGTCGGATACGCCAACATGGGCAGCATCGCACGGGAAATCGTGGAAGAGCATCTCGAGCTCTGCCTCGCTGCCGGCATTAACCACGAAGGCATCAACGCTGAAGTCGCCAAGGGCCAGTGGGAATTCCAGGTCTTCGCCAAGGGCTCTGCCAAGGCTGCCGATGACACCTGGGTCGCGCGCTACCTCCTCATGCGCCTCTGCGAGAAGTACGAAGTCGATGTCCAGTTCCACTGCAAGCCCATCAAGGGCGACTGGAACGGCTCCGGCATGCACACCAACTTCTCCACCAAGTACCTCCGCGAAGTCGGTGGCAAGGAGTACTTTGAGGCTCTCATGGCTGCTTTCGACGCCGCCAAGGCCGAGCACATCGCCGTCTACGGTCCCGACAACCACCTCCGCCTCACCGGCCACCACGAGACCCAGTCCATCGACAAGTTCTCCTATGGCCTCTCCGATCGCGGCGCTTCCATCCGTATGCCCGTCAACTTCATCAAGAACGGCTACAAGGGCTACCTCGAAGATCGTCGCCCGAACTCGGAAGGCGATCCCTACCAGATTGTCTCCCGCATTCTCCACACCATCAACAGCGTTCCCAAGCCGTAACTCCAATTCGCCGCTTCCCGCGGCATCCTCCAGCGGCCCATCCCACACGGATGGGCCGCTTTCTTTTCCTTTCCCTGAACGCTTTATATCCTCTGGAGTAGAATTGTCACCTGAGCGAACTCGCTTTCCCGGAGACCATCCATGAGCCCTGAGAAGACCAACACCGGCCGCCGCAACTTCCTCAAAACCTCCAGCGCCATCGCCGCCGGCCTCCTCACCACCCCCATCCTCTCCGAGGCTTCACCTGCCGCACGTCCGGCCTCTGATGCCCCTCCAACCGCTATCGCCCGCGACGCCATGCCCACCCGCAACCTCGGCAAAACGGGCCATCGCGTCGGCATCTTCTCCCTCGGCGGCCAGGCCGCCCTCGAGCGTGCCAACAACTTCGACGTTGCCGTCCCCATCATCGAGCGCGCGCTCGACCTCGGCGTCAACTACTGCGACACCTCCTCCATCTACGGCGGCCCCGAGCGCTGGAGCGAGCAGTACTACGGCCGCGTCCTCAAGCACCGCCGCAAAGAGACCTTCATCGCCACCAAAACCAAGGAGCGCAGCCGCGATGCCTCCTGGCGCATGCTCGAGAAATCCCTCGAACTCATGCAGACCGACCACATCGACCTCTGGCAACTCCACGACATCGGCACCCTCGAAGACATCAACCCCTGCTTCGCCAAAGGCGGTGCCATGGAGGCCATGCAGGAGGCCAAAGACCAGGGCATCGTCTCCTTCCTCGGCATCACCGGCCACCACCGCCCCGCCTCCCTCGTCGAGTGCATCCGCCGCTATCCCTTTGACACCGTCCTCATGGGCTTCAACGCCGCAGACACCCACCAGCACAGCTTCGCCACAGAACTCCTTCCTCTCGCGGTCGAGCGTCAGATGGGCATCATCGGCATGAAGGTTCCCGCCCGCGGCCGCCTCCTCGCCAGTTGGACCCCCGATCCCCTCGAAAAGCAGCAGCACAGTTGGGAAGGCCAGGCCGTCATCTCCACCAGCCCCGGCACCCTTACCATGCGCGAAGCCATGTACTACACCCTCTCCCACCCCGTCAGCACCGTCATCATCGGCTGCGACACCATCGCCCAGCTTGAAGAAAACGTCGCCCTGGCCAAGGCCTTTACCCCCCTCAGCCAGAATCAGCTCGCAGACATCTCCGCCCGGACCGAACCCATCCACAAGCAGGCCCTCTTCTTCCGCAACTTCAACCGCGCTGAAGTTTAGCCCGCACAAAACCACAAGGGGCTGGAGATTCCCTCTCCGGCCCCTTGTGCATTTCGCTTCAAACCCCTACTTCCGTTCCGCTCCCCGCGCAATCAGCGTTGCCGTGTACGCTGCCCCAAATCCGTTGTCGATATTCACCACCGTCACATTTGGGCTGCACGAGTTCAGCATCCCCAGCAGCGCCGCCGCCCCGCCAAAGCTCGCCCCATACCCCACCGACGTCGGCACCGCAATCACCGGCACACCCACCAGCCCGCCAACTACTGACGGCAACGCCCCTTCCATCCCCGCGCACACAATCACCGCCTGCGCGCTCGCCAGTTGGTCGCGCACCGCCAGCAGCCGGTGTACCCCAGCCACGCCCACGTCATACAGCCGCGTTACCGCCACGCCAAAGCACTCCGCCGTCACCGCCGCTTCCTCTGCCACAGGCAAATCGCTCGTCCCCGCGCACACAATCGCAATTTGCCCCACCGCCGTCGTCGCCGCGCTCTGCCGCAGCGCAACCGTCCGCGCCACCGGGTTATGCACCGCCTTTGGAGCCACCACCAGCACCGCCGCCGCTGCCTCGTCGTCCACCCGCGTTGCCAGCACATCCACACCCGAGGCCGCCAGCCGCCCA
Source organism: uncultured Acidobacteriaceae bacterium (assembly GCA_903904755.1). Classification (GTDB taxonomy): domain Bacteria; phylum Acidobacteriota; class Terriglobia; order Terriglobales; family Acidobacteriaceae; genus Acidicapsa. Next base: position 31,288 of record CAIVDV010000069.1, read on the forward strand.
AAAATCGCTGCCGTCTGCTCCGCCGTCTTGCCCGCCGCGTAAATCACCTCGGGCAGCCCATGCCGCAACGGTCTGTGGTGGTCAATCCGTGCAAATCCCAAGTTCTCAAACGGCATCCCGCTCAGTCGCTGCTGCGCCGCTCCTGCAGAAAGCTCACCTCGCTCCACGGCTGCCAGCACTCTCAGCAACTCATCCGGCGTCATAGCCCGTTCTCCTGCATCCACGCGCTCGTCGCCGCCTGTATCACCTGCTTCACCGGCACCTGGTTCGCCTCCGCCGCGCTGCGGCAATCCTCAAATTCAGGCGCAATGTTCATCGGCTCGCCATTCCGAAGCCCCAGCTTCACCCGAATCACACCATACGGCGTCGTCACTTCATCGTGCCTGCGGTCCAGCACCGTCCGCCGCTCCTCGCGTCGCCGCACACCCAGCGTGCTCGTCTCGCGGAAAAGATAATCCTCCAGCGCCGTCGCATCCTGCGGCCGGCACAGCACCGTCAGCAGCGTCCCGCTGCGTCCCTTCTTCATCACCACCGGCGACAGCATCGCATCCAGCGCGCCCCGGCTCAGCACCTGCTCGCTCACCATCGCCAGCACCTGCGGATTCAAATCATCCAACGCCGTCTCCAGCACCGTCACCACCTCGCCCTCAGGCTCAGCATCCACCGCCTCGCCCAGGCTCACCCGCAGCACATTCGCAAATCCCTTGGGATTCCGCCCGCCCGCGCCGTAACCAATGCTGGCCACACGCATCGTCGGCTGCTCGCCAAACCTCGGCCCCAGCAGCCGCAGCAGCACCGCGCCCGTCGGCGTCACCATCTCTTTCTGGATGTGCGCCGCATACGTCGGCATTCCCCGCAGCAAATCCGCAGTCGCCGGCGCCGGCACCGGCAGCGTCCCGTGCGCGCAGTCCACCGTCCCGCTGCCCACATTCACCGCCGAGCAGTACCACGCAATCGGCCCCGACTGGTCCAGATAATCCAGCGCCGCGCACGCCCCCACTATGTCCACAATCGCGTCCACCGCGCCCACTTCATGGAAGTGAATCTTCTCTACCGGCACGTTGTGAATCTTCGCTTCCGTCGCCCCCAGCAGCTCAAACGTCCGGATCGCATTCCCCTTCACCGCAAACGGCAAATCCGCCGCCTCAATCAGCTCCCGAATCTTCCCCAGCGACCGCCCATGCACATGAGCATGAGAATGCTTCTCCGCATGGCTGTGCCCGTGCGAATGCTCGTGCGCGTGGTCATGCCCATGCACCTTTGCACCAGCCTCCTCGGCCACCTCGCCATCCTCCAGCACATGCACCTTGGTCGCCCGCACCCCGCTGCGGTCCACCATCTCCACCCGCACCGTCGCGCCAATCCCCAGCGCCAAAGCTGCCTCTTCCAGCACCCGCGCCGGCACTCCTGCATCCACCAGGGCGCCCAGAAACATATCGCCGGAAATGCCCGCAAAACAATCCAGATAAGCTACACGCATCAGCACGTCATCCTCAGGAAAATTCAAATCCGGCCAATCGCCGCCACCGGCAGCACCGCATTCATCGATCCCGTGCGGTAGCCTTCCGTATCGAGCGTACTGTACGTGAACCCCGCCGCGCGCATCGCTGCTGAAATCGCATCCAGTGTCTCCAGGTTCAGCGCCCGCGCCAAGTCCTCCCGCGCAATCTCCACCCTCGCCAGTGTGCCGTGGTGCCGCACCCGCACCCGTGCAAAACCCATCCGGTGCAGCGCTTCTTCCGCCCGCTCCACCTGCGCCAGCGCCTCCCCGGTCACCGCCCGACCATACTCTATCCGCGACGCCAGGCACGCCGACGCCGGCTTGTCCCACACCCGCAACCCTGCCGCCTTCGCCAGCTCCCGAATCTCCGCCTTGCCCAGCCCCGCAGTCACCAGCGGTGCCACGGCATGGTGCAGCGCCGCAGCCTTCTGCCCAGGCCGAAAATCCCCCTGGTCATCCACATTCATCCCAAACGCCAAATGCCGGAACCCCAGCCGCTCCCGCGCCGCTTCCATCTCCGTAAACAGCTCATCCTTGCAGTGGAAGCATCGCTGCGAGTCATTCCGCTGGTAATCCGGATTCTCCAGCTCTTTCGTCGTCAGCACTTCCAGCGGAATCCCCTCCGCATCGGCAAACGCAATCGCCGCCGCCAGCTCAGCCCGGGGCAGGGAAGCCGAATCCGCCAGCACCGCCCGCATCCCGTCGCCCAGCACCCGGTGCGCCGCCCACGCCAGATACGCCGAGTCCGTCCCCCCGGAATACGCCACCAGCACGCTCCCCAAATCAGCCAGCGCGCCATTCAACCAGTCCAGCTTGTCCTGAAGATCAGAATCGGCCATATCGGGAATGGTATCGCATTCGACACTCATCGCGGAGCACGCGCAAGCGGTGAGCCCACCTGCCCCACATCGATCCAAAGGCAATGGAAATCGAGAGCAGGAAGTAGTAAAATTTGCTCCAAGCCCTGGAGGAATACGGATGCCAGACGTCCAGAAAATCAGCATTGCCGTCACCGGCGAACAGATTGTTGCCATGAAAGCAGCAGTCGAAACCGGCGAATATGCCACCACCAGCGAAATCATTCGCGAGGCAATCCGAGACTGGCAATTCAAGCGTGCGCTCCGTCAGGAAGACCTGCGCCAGTTGCGTCAATCGTGGGACCAGGGGAAGGCCAGCGGTGCTCCTACCCCCGTAGATTTGGAATCGGCCCGCCTCGAAGCACGACAGCGGCTTGCCGCAATGCAAGGGGATACGGCACGTGTCGGTTGATCTCGTCTGGACCCCGCAGGCTCGTGAAGATCTGATTGAGATTTACACGTATATCGCCTTCGACAATGAATCGGCGGCAGAGCGTGTCTTCGAGGACGTGCAGTCCAAGGTCACCCTCCTCGCGCAGCATCCCCGCCTCGGCATCCGCCGCCGGGAGATCCGACCGACCACACGCGTTCTCGTCGAAGGCCCCTACCTAATCCTCTATGAAACCCACCCCAACTCCGAGGAAGGTCCCATCGAGGAAGTCGAAATCGTCCGAATTATCGACGGCCGGAGTCACCTGAAAAGCCTCCTGTAGCCACGAGGAAACCCAGCAAGAAAAAGTCAGACACAATCCCGCATCATGCCCCGCCGCCAAACCCCATCACTCCGCAAATCTCCCCGCGTGCGCCCACAACCCCAGCGCCGGGTTCGAGATATAGAAAATCCGTTCCCCGTCCACCTCGTTCCACCCATCCCTCAGATCCTCCGGCCGGTATCGCGCCATCATCTCCTGCAGGCTCGCCCACCCAAAGCCCACGCTCTCCACTTCCTTCCGCGTCAACTCTCCCGCACACAGCGTAATCCGGAACCGCCCTTCCGACGACCCATGAATCAGATGCGCCGCCGCACTCAGGTCGCGCGCCAGGTCAGCATTCTCCTCCACCGCCCGCAGCGTCTCCGCCGTACCCCGGTACCCATACTTCCGAATCAGCCCGTCAATCGTAGGGTCCTCGCCAAACTCCCGGATCCCCGGCGCCAGTATCACCAGCTCCGCCCCATCCGCCAGTGCCATCCGCGTCCGGTACACAGCCTTGTTCCCCAGCCACGTGCTCTTGAACTCCTCCGGCTCCAGGTACACCACCGCCTTCCGGATTGGTTCCTCCACCATCGCAAAGTTCACCTGCAGGCTCAGTGCCGCCGCCACCTCAAAGCACTCCACGTCGTCGCCCACAAACAGCCCGCGCACCACCAGCTCGCCCCCCGCGTTCCGCCCCACCACCGTCAGCACATACACAATCGGCAGGTGGCTCAGATACCGGTCGCTCGCAAAGTTCAGCACCCGCCGCACCGGGTTGTCCGCCCGGCCCATAATCCGCTCCATCCCATACACCGCGCCCAGGTAGTGGCTCCGGCTTATGCCCCCCGGCCCCCCCGCGCCCACCAGAATGTTCTTGTTGTAGTTCGCCATCCCAATCACTTCATGCGGAACTACCTGCCCAATCGACAGAATCAAGTCGTGCCCGCCCTCGGCAATCCTCCGGTTCACCTCCACCGGCCAGGCAAAGCTCAGCTTCCCCTCCGACTGCTCCTCGATAAAGCTCGCAGGCACCTCGCCCAGGCTCACCACATCCTGCCGCCAGTTGTGCACCCGGAACAGCCCATGCGGCAAATCCCCAAACATCCGCGTCAGCTCCGCCGGCGTCATCGCTGCATGGGTCCCCAGCGCCGGTAATATCCCTTCCACCGCCTCGCCGTAGTACGCCGCGGCCATCCGCGTCAGCGGCCCCGCCTGGGAGTGCAGTCGTGTCATGTCCGGCGGAACCAGCAGCACCCGCTCGCGCCGTCCCAGCTTCCCCAGCGCCTCTTCCAGCCCCAGCCGCAACTCCTCCGGTCCCAGCTCACTCTCCGCCGATCCCAACTGCAAGTACACACTCATTCCTGCCCCTTTTGCGCGCTGGCTCCCACCGGCCCGGTCGTCTCCCGCAGTATCAGCTCCGGCTCCACCACCACATCCCGCTCCTGCGGCTTCTCTCCGCCAATCCAGCGCACCAGTTGGCTTGCCGCCAGCGCGCCCATCTGGTGCAGCGGCTGCCGCAGCGTCGTCAGCCGCGGAATCGTATACGCCGCCGCAGGAAGGTCATCAAACCCAATCACCGAAATATCCTCAGGAACCCGCCATCCCGCTTCATGCAGCGCCCGAATCGCGCCCAGCGCCGAAATATCGTTGAACGCCACCAGCGCCGTAAACGGCACACCCCGGCTCAGCAACTGCTTCGCCGCGTCATACCCCTCCGCCGGCGTCGCCGGCCGATAGTGCTTCTCTTCCTGCTGCATCTCCACCGTCAGCCGCTTGTCCAGCTGGATGCCCCGCGCCTTCGCCTCTTCCTGTGTCCCTTCCCAGCGCTCCGCCGCCGCCGGCCGCCAGCGGTGCCCGCGAATCACGGCAATCTCCCGGTGCCCCAACTCCGCCAGGTGCCCCAGCGCCAGCCGCGCCCCCAGCCGGTTATCCAGCAATATCCGCGCCATCTCCCCAACCACAGGCTGGCTCCCCACACTCACCACCGGGCAGCTCAGCGGCTCTGCCACCGGTGTGTTGATCAGAATCACTCCCTCCACAGCACGCTGCGGAAACCGCCGCGGAAACTCCTGGATCAGCGCACTGTCCCCATGGTGATTCGCCAGAAAATACGCATAATTCCGCCGCACCAGCTCCTCATCAATCCCGGCCAGTATCGACGCCGAAAACCCCTCCCCAATCTCCGGAACCATCACAGCTACCGTGTCGCTCCGCCCCGTAAACAGGTACCGTGCGTACAGGTCGGGCCGGTAGTCCAGCTCCTGCGCCGCCTTGATAATCCGCTGCCGCGTCGCCTCGGGAATCGCAGCCGCCAGGGGTGCGTTGTTCAGCACCAGCGACACCGTGCTGGGCGACAGCCCCAAATGCGCCGCCAGCGCCTTCTGGCTTACTCTCCCCTTCGGCTTTTCTCCCGTACCCGCCATACTCTCTCCTTGCGCAGCCCGGTCTCGTCGGCAATTTGCTAGATGGAGAATACGCCTGCTCCTCGCCCTTGGCAAGCATTCCCGCCACCCCGACTCGTAAAAAATATTACCTATTCAACCGCTTGAATATGATATACAGGCAGGGTGGCCCTTCGCCGGCCGTCTCCCTCGTGCCGGCCTCGGGCGCAGGGCATGGCCTCCGGCGTATCATGCCCTCGGAGCGTTACCCATGGCTTTCCAGGCAGTTTCCCCGCAGATTCGCCCCCTCAACCACTCCGATGGCAATCGCGCCAAATGGGTGCTCTGCGGGCTCCTCTTCCTCGCCACCACCACCAACTACATGGACCGCCAGGTCCTCGGCATCCTCGCCCCCGTCCTTCAGAAAGACCTCCACTGGACCGAGTCCGGCTACGGCAATATGGTCGCGGGATTCACCTTCGCCTATGCACTCGCCTACATCCTCTCCGGACGGGTGGTTGACCGCTTCGGCACCCGGCGCGGCTACGCCGTCTTCGTCTCCATCTGGAGCCTCTCCTCCGCCGCCCACGTCCTCGTCTCCACCGTCCTCGGCTTCGGCATCGTCCGCTTCTTCCTTGGCGTCGGCGAATCCGGCAACTTCCCCGCCGCCCTCAAAGCCGTCGCCGAGTGGTTCCCCAAGGAGCAGCGCGCCTTCGCCACCGGCATCTTCAACTCCGGCTCCAACCTCGCCGCTCTCGTCGCTCCCATTGCCATTCCCGCCATCGCCCTCCGCTGGGGCTGGCGCGCTGGTTTCCTCTTCACCGCCAGCCTCTCCATGCTCTGGCTCCTCCTCTGGCTCAGCTTTCCTTACAACCGCCTCCGCCCTTCCGCCCTCGACCTCACCCGCAGCGACGTTACTCCCCAGGAAATGGCAGCCCGCCAAAGCTTCCTTACCCTCCTCTTTGACCGCGGAACCCTCGCCTTCGCCCTCGGCAAGTTCCTCACCGACCCCGCCTGGTGGTTCTACCTCTTCTGGGGCCCCAAGTTCCTCGCCAGCCGTTTCCACCTTTCGCTGGCCCAGCTCAGCCTTCCGCTCGTCATCATCTACTTCGGCTCCAGCTTCGGCTCCATCGCCGGCGGCTGGCTCTCCGGCTACTGGATGCGCCATGGCCGCACCGTCAACTTCAGCCGCAAAATGGCCATGCTCGTATGCGCCTTCTGCGCGGCACCGGTCGCCATCGCTGCCAGCACCGCCAGCTATTGGCTCTCCATCGGCGTCATCACTCTTGCCGCCGCTGCCCACCAGGGCTGGAGCTGCAACATCTTCTCCACCCCCTCCGATCTCTTCCGGCCCGGCTCCGTCGCCACCGTCGTCGGCATCGGCGGCACTGCCGGCGCTCTCGGTGGCACCGCTTTCGCGGCTCTCGCCGGCCTCGTCCTTGGCCGCTTCCAAAGCTACTCCCTGCTCTTTCTCCTCTGTGGCGTCAGTTACCTCTCAGCTATCCTCCTCTTCCATTTGCTCGTTCCCCAGTTGACATCCGGCCGCTCAGGCACCACGCTGGGGATGCCATCCACAAGCGAGGAATCCCAATGAGTCTCTTGCACGAAGACCGCCTTTTTCCGGCTGAAATCATGACCCGTGCCATCGCGCGCGAACTATATGAAGGCATCCGCAACCTCCCCATTCTCAGCCCCCACGGCCACACCCTGCCCCAGTGGTTCGCCCAGGACGAACCATTCCCTGACCCCGCTCACCTTCTCATCGTTCCCGACCACTACATCTACCGCATGCTCTACAGCCAGGGCATCCCGCTGGAGCAACTCGGCATCGGCCCCAACAACGAAGCCGATCCCCGCGAAATCTGGCGACTCTTCGCCTCCAACTATCACCTCTTCCGCGGCACCCCCACCCGCCTCTGGCTGGACTTCGCCTTTGAGCGCGTCTTCGGTCTCACGGAACCCCTCACCGCAGCCAACGCCGATGTCTATTACGACGCCATCGACGCCCAACTCGCTACCCCTGAGTTCCGCCCCCGCGCCCTTCTTGCCCGCTTCAATATCGAGGTCCTCGCCACCACCGACTCGCCCCTCGACTCTCTCGAGCATCACTCCGTCATCTGCGAGGCCGGCATCAAAACCCGCGTCATCCCCACCTTCCGCCCCGACCCCGTCGTCGACCCCGACTTCGAGGGATTCATTGATAACGTCATGCGCCTCGGCCAGATCACCGGCGAAGACACCTCCAACTGGCAGGGCTACCTCAACGCCCTCGCCATCTCCCGCCTGCGCTTCCGCCAGATGGGCGCCACCGCAACTGACCACGGCCACCCCACACCCGCCACCGCAGACCTCGCTCCCGCCTCCATTGAGCGCCTCTTCTGGAACGTCCTCACCAACGCCGCTACCTCCACCGAAAAGGAACTCTTCCGCGGCCAGATGCTCACCGAAATGGCCCGCATGAGCCTCGACGACGGCCTCGTCATGCAAATTCACCCCGGCAGCTACCGAAATCACAACCACCTGCTTCATCAGCGCTTCGGCCGCGACGTCGGCGCAGACATCCCCATGGCCATCGACTTCGTCCACCACCTCCAGCCCCTGCTCAATCGCTTCGGTAACGAGCCCGGCCTCACCGTCATCCTCTTCACCCTCGACGAGTCCACCTACAGCCGCGAACTCGCCCCTCTCGCCGGCCACTATCCCGCACTTCGCCTCGGCCCCGCCTGGTGGTTCCACGACAGCCCGGAAGGCATGATGCGCTTCCGCGAACTCACCACAGAAACCGCAGGCTTCTACAACACCGTCGGTTTCAACGACGACACCCGCGCGCGGCTCTCCATCCCCGCCCGCCACGATGTCGCTCGCCGCGTCGACTGCGCCTTCCTCGCCCGCCTCGTCGCCGAGCATCGACTCTCCCGCAACGAGGCTCACGAACTCGCCCAAGCTCTCACCAGTGACCTGCCCCGCAAGGCATACAAACTCTAGCCCTGCCTCGCGCACGGCTACCTAACCCAAAGGAACTGCATCATGGAACTCGGCTTCGCAATCCCCGCTCCCGGCGGTCTCGATCTCCTCTCTCTCGGCGCACTCGTCCATCGCATCGACCCCGGAGTCATCCCTTTCCGCAAGGCCACATCCTTCGCCGTGCACGTCTCCGGCGGGGAATTCAACGTCGCCGCCAATCTCGCGGACTGCTTCGGCCTCTCCACCGGCATCGCCTCCGCCATGGTCAACTACCCCATCGGCGACCTCATCGCCGAGCGCGTCCGCGCCATGGGCGTCAAGCCTTTCTACAAGCGCTTTGACCACGACGGCACCCGCGGCCCCAATATGGCCACCGTCTACAGCGACCAGGGCTTCGGCGTCCGCGCCCCCGTCGTTTTCTACAACCGCTGCAACGAGGCTGCCGCCCAGCTCAAGCCCGGCGACTTTGACTGGGACTCCATCTTTGCCTCCGGCGTTCGCTGGTTCCACTCAGGCGGCATCTTCGCCTCCCTCTCTGAGACCACCGCCGACCTCGTCATTGAGGCCATGCAGGCCGCCCGACGCGGCGGCGTCCTCACCTCCTTCGACCTCAACTACCGCGAAAAGCTCTGGAAAACCCAGGGCGGCCCCGACCGCGCCCGCTCCGTCCTTGGCGCCATCGCAGAAAACGTCGATGTCCTCGTCGGCAACGAAGAAGATATGCAGAAAGGCCTCGGCTTCCACGGCCCTGAGGTCCACAGCGCCTCCAAGCTCGACCCAGCCGTCTTCCTCAGCATGATGGAGCAGGTCATCTCCCGATATCCCAAAATGAAGGTCGTCGCCACCACCCTCCGCGAGGTCCACTCCACCAACCGCCACAGTTGGAGCGCCGTCGCCTGGGTCAACGGCCACGCCGTCCAGGCGCCCACATGCGAGCTCCAGGTCATGGATCGCGTCGGCGGCGGCGATGGCTTTGCCTCCGGCTTCATCTACTCGCTCCTCTCCGGCGAATCACCCGAGCAGGCCGTCCGCATGGGCTGGGCCCACGGCGCCCTCATGACCACATTCCCCGGCGACACCACCATGGCCACACTCGACCAGGTCCGGGCTTTCGCTGCCGGCGGCTCCGCACGCATCCAGCGCTGATTCTCCATCCTCGGCGCTGATCCACTTAAACCCTGTTTAGGATCAGCGCCACCCGCCCCGCAATCGCGTCATTCGGCGTCTCGTCGCCCTCCAGCTCCATCACTTCCAACGCAGACCCCGGCTCGTACCCCCGCAGCACCAGTCGGTCCGCATGGAACTCCACATACCGCACCGCCAGCCTGCCCGCATCGTTCCTCACCGCATACAGATTCGCCTCGCCCGGTACGTAGTTCACCAGCGAGTTGTAGTGCCGGTCCAGCACCAGCAACGCCTCCGGCTTCAGCACCGGCTCCATTCCTGCCACATCCTTCCCATCCACCTCAATCATGACGAATCGCGCCCACTGCCGCCGCGTGGCTGTGCATCTCGGACGCAACTCCTCCAGCATCTTTCCTGGCATCACCACCATCCGCACCACCGCCGATGGACGCAGATACGGCTCATGCAGCGCCACACTATGCGCCACCAGCGGCACCGCATCCCGTTCTGCCAGTTGCTCGCTCTGCAACTCCCCCCGTGGCGTCGGCATCAGGTCCTCTGCAGTCATCCGAATCGCCGCCAGCACACGGTCCAGCGTCTCCAGCGAAAGACCCCTCCGGCCATTCAGAAAATTCGATACATGCGACTGTCCCACATCCGATTGCCTCGCCAGCAGAGACACACTCAGCGTCCCACGCTCGATCCTGCGGCGCAGCTCGAGGCGTAAACGCTCCTGCAACTGGGTGAAATTCATGGTGTGGAAAATTTACTCGTAGCAATAGCACAGTCCGGTCAAGGCTTGCAGCAGGAAAACCGATTTTCGCCAAATATCCCAAATTCCAGTCAACTCCCCATTCAGCCAGCAACCGAATTCTCTGAAATCCACGGAACCCATTGACTAAAAAGAACAATAACCCTAGATTCTGTTTACTTTATCAATCGGCTTTTGTGGATAACTCTGGGGGCCTCTCTGTCCCATCGTATTGTCGGCCTGACGGTCGTCGACGGTCACAGGACTCAAGATTCCCCGGGAACGCCATCTTTTTCGGCATTCCGCCTCCTGTTGCGGACTCAGTCCACGGTCTCTTGCTGGCACAACCACGTTGTGTCTCGCGGCAGTCCTTCGCCGCCATCCAGCACCGGCCGCCTGTCTCCCTTCTCCAGGGGTTTCCACAAACGCTCCTTGAAATTCCAGGATCTGCGCACCATGAGCAAGACCTTCGATCAGAGCGGGCAACCGGCCATCCCCCAGCAGGGCGTGAGACACCTGCGCGGCCTCTTTCCCTCTCGTTTACCCAGCGGCTCGTTGACGATTCCATATCCGCCGCTGGTGTTCGTTGCTTTTGGGAGAGCAAACCATGGATGTGCAAGTTCAACTAAAAGTCTGCGAGGGGTGCGGCTGTCTTTGGTACCGCCCCTCCGTTGATGCCAGAGTCTATTGCCAGCCTTGTAACGAGCGTCTCAAGGACTTTCCTACTCCGGAAAGCCGAAAGCGCCGCGGGCGGCCAAAGAAAATCGCGCTTCCCACTGTCTGGGCAGTCGCGGAAGCCACAGGAGGCATACAATGAGCGCCGCGCTGGCCATGCCAGCCGCCGCTCCGCATTTCCAACCGATCGACACCATTTGGGCCATGAGCGGCATGGGACAGCGGAAGCCAATCGCTTCCGCCGCATCCCTCATCCGGCAGCAGGCAACCCCTGCCCCGCCGGTGCCACAGGAAACAACGGTACCCGTTGTCTCCTACGCCTTCTACCGCAGGCACACGGAAAACCTGCTCCGGCGTTACCTCTACGCCTCCATGCAGGTTGGCCGCACTCCCGAGCTGCTCAGCGACTCCGTCGGTCGCGGCTGGGCTTCCAGCCGCCGCATACGGACCTTTGAAGACGCAGTCATCTTCGTCCTCGATGTGGAGCGCTGCCTCAGTCGGCTCACCCCGCTTGAGCGCCAGCTCGTTACCCGGGTCATCCTGCAGGAGTACACCCAATCTGAGGCGGCTTCCATGCTCGGCGTCTGCACGCGCACGGTCAGTACAAGGCTGTCCATCGCGCTCGATCGACTCACCGAAATCCTCCTCGCGGCGGAAATCCTCATCCTGCCCTGCTGACGGGCAACCACACCCCGGCATCCTTCCCAACCTCCTCGGGCGGGCAGGATGCCGGGCGTTTTGCATGCAAACACGTCCCAGCCGGAACGGTGTAGCCTGTGGGCATGACACTTCGTTCCCCAGTCCTTCTGGTCCACGGCGGCGCATGGGCCATCCCCCCGGAAATGGCAGAAGACCATCAGCGCGGCGTCGCCAACGCCCTCGCCGCAGGCTACGCAGTCCTCACTCGCGGCGGTATCGCAACTGAGGCCGTCGAGGCCGCAGTCACCGTCCTCGAAGACGACCCCACCTTTGACGCTGGCCGCGGCAGCTTCCTCACCGCCGAAGGCCGCGTTCAGCTCGACGCCCTCCTCATGGACGGCGGTTCCATGCGCGCCGGCGGTGTCGCATGCGTCGAGCGCCTCCGCAACCCCATCCAGGCCGCCCGCCTCGTCCTCGACCGCAGCCCCCACGTCTACTTCGTCGGCCAGGGGGCTGAAGCTTTCGCCGCCGCCCACGGCATGACCCTCATCGACAACAGCGAACTTGTCCTCGACCGCGAACGCGTCCGCCTTGCCGACGCCCAGGCCCGCCTCGCCGCCGGTCTCGCCGACATCACCTTCTCCGGCCCCCTCGCCGCCGACGACAAAAGCCCTGAAACCGCCGTCCCCCACAACCACTTCGACTCCCACGACACCGTCGGTGCAGTCGCCCTCGACGCCCACGGCAACCTCGCCGCCGGCACCTCCACCGGGGGCACCCTCAACAAGGCTCCCGGCCGCGTCGGCGACAGCTCCCTCATCGGCTGCGGTTGTTACGCCGACAATCTCTCCGCCGCCGTCTCCCTCACCGGCTGGGGAGAACCCATCATGAAGCTCGTCCTCGGCAAGTGGGCCACCGACCGTGTCGCCGCCGGCACCCCACCCGCCGACGCAGCACGCCAAGCCATCGACTACCTCTTCACCCGGCTCGGCGGCCACGGCGGCATCATCCTCCTCGGTCCCGACGGTCGCTTCGGTCTCGCCCACAACACCCCCGGCATGGCCTGGGGCATCGCAGACGATTACGGCCAGCGCACCGGCCTCGTCGTCTAGCGCCCCCACCAAATACTCCCCAGAGGCTCCCATGCCCACAAATCCCGCTTCCCGCCGCCGCTTCCTCCAGCAACTCGGTGCCACCAGCCTCGCTGCCGCCCTACCCGCTCCGCTCTTCGCAGCGCAGCCCCCCACCAATCCCACACCCCTCGCTGCCGGCGCCTTCTCCCCGCTCCCCCTCGGCCGCGTCAAGCCCACCGGCTGGCTTCTCGCCCAGCTCCGCATCCAGGCCTCCGGCCTCTCCGGCCACCTCGACGAAATCTGGCCCGACGTCGGCCCCGCCAGCGGCTGGCTCGGCGGCTCCGGCGAGTCCTGGGAGCGCGGCCCCTACTTCCTCGACGGCCTCGTCCCCCTCGCATATCTCCTCGACGACGCACGCCTCAAAGCCAAGGCCCAGCGCTATATCGATTGGACCCTCGCCTCCCAGCAGCCCAACGGCTTCTTCGGCCCCGCCTCCAACAACGACTGGTGGCCCCGCATCGTCATGCTCAAGGTCCTCACCCAGTACCACGAGGCCACCGCCGACCCCCGCGTTCTCCCCTTCATGGGCCGCTACTTCGCTCACCAGCTCGCCGAGCTCCCCAACCGCCCCCTTCGCGACTGGGGCAAATTCCGCTGGCAAGACAACGCCCTCACCGTCCTCTGGCTCTACAACCGCACCGGCGACAGCAACCTCCTCGCCCTCGTCCGCCTCCTCCACTCCCAGGGCCACGACTGGGTCGCCCAGTACGACAACTTCCAGTACACCCAGCGCATTACCGCCGAGTACCTCAAGCTCGATCAGGACCAGGGCCTCAAAGACCTCGCCCTATCCACCCACGGCGTCAACAACGGCCAGGCCATCAAAACCGGCCCCGTCTGGTCCCTCGTCTCCGGTTCCGCCTCCGACCGCGCTGCCGCCCAAAAGATGCTCTCCACGCTCGACCACTACCACGGCCTCCCCAACGGAATGTTCAGTTGCGACGAGCATCTCGCCGGCCTCAACCCCTCCCAGGGCTCCGAGCTCTGCACCGTCGTCGAAGAGATGTTCTCTCTCGAGCAATCCCTCGCCATCACCGGCGACCCCGCCCTCGGCGACCGCCTCGAGAAACTCGCCTTCAACGCCCTCCCCGGCACCCTCACTGACGATATGTGGGCTCACCAGTACAACCAGGAGCCCAACCAGGTCGAGTGCAGCCTCCACCACGCCCCATGGACCACCGACGGCCCCGAGTCCGGCCTCTTCGGCCTGGAACCCAACTTCGGCTGCTGCACCGCCAACTTCCACCAGGGCTGGCCCAAATTTGCCGCCAGCCTCTGGATGGCCACCCCCGACGATGGCCTCGCCGCCGTCGCCTACGCCCCCTGCGTTCTTGAAACCACCCTCCTCGGCACCGCCGTCCGCATCACGCAACAGACCAACTACCCCTTCCACGGCGCCATCCGCATCACCGTCAACCCCGCCTCGCCCCTTGCCTTCCCGCTCAGCCTCCGAATCCCTGCCTGGGCCTCGGGCGCAACCGTCACCATCAACGGCCAACCCCAGCCCTCGCCTTCCACCGGCACCTTCGCCCGCCTCGCCCGCACCTGGCAACCCGGCGATCTTGTGGAGCTGACCCTACCCCTCCAGCCCCGCATCTCCCGAGGCTTCCAGGCTTCCGCCGCCATCGAGCGCGGCCCTCTCGTCTTCTCCTTCCCCATCGGCGAAGACTGGCTCAAGCTCCGCGACCGCGGCACCGCCCCCAGCCCCTCCGCCGACTGGCAAATCTACCCCACCACTCCCTGGAACTACGCCCTCGTCCTCAACCCCGACACACCCGACTCCACCATCACCACAACCCTTGCCGACCCTGGCCCCATACCCTTCGCCGCTCACGGCACCGCCGTCACCCTCCACCTCAAAGCCCGCAAGGTCCCCGCCTGGCGCGCCATCGATGGCGTCGCCGAACCCGTCCCCCAATCCCCCGTCACCTCCACCGAGCCCGAAGAAACCATCGCCCTCATCCCCTACGCCGCCGCCAAGCTACGCATCACCGCCTTCCCGGTCCTGAAGAACGCCTGACAGTCCAAAAACTGTAAAGGATGTCTGGAGACAACTTGTAAAGGATGTCATGGTACTGAACAACTTCAGTGATGCCGTAAATGCCTGATAAAAAGAAGAGGGCTTCAGCCCCTGCCTACTGTCGGCACTGGAAATACAGCTCTACAAAGCCTTTTTCAGCAGCTTCTTTAGCCCCTGCCCCCAGCCAACGACAGAGATACTGCGGGATGACGCTCTCCCCGAATTTCCCCAAAACCGGCTTGTTGCAGCTTCCTCCCCAGCAACTCCCAGCCCCAACCCTTACTCTGGAAGAGCCCATGCACACCCTCGTCCTTGCCTCCGCCAGTCCCCGCCGCCGCGAACTCCTCGCCCAGGCCGGCTTCCAGTTCCGCGTCCTTCCCGCCAACATCCCTGAGCACGTCCTCCCCGGCGAAGACCCCCAAGCCTACGTCACCCGCCTCGCTCTCCAGAAAGCCCAGGCCATCCACCTCGCCCTCGCCCCAACCGAGCCCGGCGTCATCGTCCTCGGCGCAGACACCACCGTTGTCATCGACGACCACATCCTCGGCAAGCCCGCCGACGCTCCAGACCCCATCGCAGAAGCTACCCGCATGTTGCGCCTCCTCTCCGGCCGCACCCACCGCGTCATGACCGGCATCGCCCTCGTCTCCAGCTCCGGCTCCCACAGCACCGCAGAAATCACCTCCGTCGATTTCGCCCCCCTCACCGACGCCGACATCGCCGCCTACGTCGCCACAGGCGAGCCCATGGACAAAGCCGGCGCCTATGCCATACAGGGACTCGCCGCCCGCTGGATTCCCCGCATCCATGGCTGCTACTTCAACGTCGTCGGCCTCCCCATCGCCCGCGTCGCCGATCTGCTCGCCAACCACGCGCAATAGCTTCCCTATCCCTCCCCGAATAACTGCACAGGGTGAGTCGCCCGCCCTCCGCCCCCCCCGTCTTACGCTTCCCTGGGCATTCCTGAGCAAATGCGTCTGTTTCGCTCACTCCAAAGGTGTTAGCTCCATTTCAGCAGACAAATTGGCGTATACCCAATCCTGCAAATCACTGATACCCTAGGAGCAACAGTCCCCCGGGGGGTGGGCTCATTGAAAATTCTTTTCTGTTCCTTTCATTACGCCCCCGAGGTTGGAGCCATTCCAACCATCGCGAGACTGTTGGCCCACGAGTATCTCCGTGCCGGCCACCAAGTCACCCTGGTCACCCATGCCGTCGCCCCCGCCGATATCGATCAGGATTCCCCTTTCCTCGTCATCCGCCGCCCCTCCATCTTTCGAGTCATGCTTCTCGGCATCCGCACCGATGTCATCCACTTCAACAACATCTCTCTGCGCTTCCTCCTGCCTCTCCTCGTTCTCTTCAAACCGATCTTCATTACCCACCAGCGCTGGCTCAGCCGCTACCACGGCGGCATCGGCTGGCAAGACCGCGTCAAGCGCGTCATCCTCCGCCTCGTGAACAACGTTGCCGTCAGCGAGCCCGTCGCCCGCCTCCTCCCCACCCGCTCAAGCGTCATCGGCAATCCATTCGACAGTCCCACCTTCCTGCCCTGGCGCGGATTGGCCCGTGACCGCGACATCGTCTATCTCGGCAGCCTGTCCAGCGAAAAAGGCTGCGACATTGCCCTCCGCGCTATCGGCCAGCTCGCCGGCCAGGGCCTCTACGCCTCCGTCACCATCCTCGGCGACGGTCCCGAGCGCGAATACCTTGAAGCCCTCGCCGCTTCCATGGCCATCGCCGATCAGGTCCAGTTCCTCGGTCAGGTCACCGAAAATCTCGGCCAAATCCTCGCCCGCCACAAGGTCATGGTCATCCCCTCCCGCCGCAGCGAGACCTTCGGCATCGTCGCACTGGAAGGTATCGCCGCCGGCTGCGCTATCGTCGCCAGTTCCTCCGGCGGACTCCCCGAAGCCGTCGGCCCCTGTGGCATCCTCTTCCCGGCTGGCAATGTCGCCGCCCTCGCCGCCGCCCTCAAGCAGGCGCTGGAAGACAACGCCACCCGCGCCGCCCTCATCGCCGCCGGCCCCGCCCATCTCGAACAGTTCGCCCCGGCCACGATCGCCGCCAAATACCTCGAACTCTTCGAAGCAGCGCTCGAGTAGCTCGGCACAACCCAGCCCCAAACGCAGAAGAGCCCGCACAGTCTGTGCGGGCTCTTCTGCGTTGTCGTTTCCCTTACAGCGCCGCCGCGGCTTCCTTCGCAAAATACGTCACGATAAAGTCCGAACCAGCGCGACGCAGTCCAAGCAGGCTCTCCAGCATCGCCCGCTTCGGCTCCAGCCAGCCCCGCTCAAACGCCGCCTGCAGCATCGAGTATTCGCCCGACACCTGGTACGCGCCAATCGGAATCTCGAACCGCTGCCGCGCCGCCAGAATAATGTCCTGATACGGCATCGCCGGCTTCATCAGAATCATGTCCGCGCCTTCGGCCAGGTCCAGCTCAATCTCCCGCATCGCTTCCCGCGCATTCGCGCCGTCCATCTGGTAGCTGCGCCGGTCGCCAAACTGCGGCGCACTGTCCGCCGCTTCCCGGAACGGTCCATAAAACGCCGAAGCAAACTTGCTCGCGTAGCTCAGGATTGGCGTGTTCTCCAGCCCCTCCTCATCCAGCGCACGGCGAATCTCACCCACGCGTCCATCCATCATGTCGCTCGGCGCCACAATGTCCGCTCCCGCATGCGCCAGACTCGCCGCCGTCTTGCCCAGCAGGTCCAGGCTACTGTCGTTCTCAACCTCAAACCCGTCCTTGCCTTCCACCACAATGCCGCAATGTCCGTGGCTGGTGTACTCGCACAGGCACACATCGGCAATCAGCACCAACTCCTTGCTCGGCGCCGTCGCCTTAATCGCGCGCAGGCTTCGCTGCACAATTCCGTCGTCATCCCAGGCGCCCGTCGCGTCTTCGTCCTTGGTCTCCGGCAGCCCAAACAGCAGCAGCCCGCCAATGCCAAGCTTCACGGCCTCTTCCGCTTCCTTCACGGCCTCGTCAATCGACAGGTTAAACACCCCCGGCATCGAGGAAATCGGCTTCCGAATCCCCTCACCAGGACAAATAAACAGTGGGTAAATCAATTGGCTGGGCTCAAGGCGTGTCTCCCGCACCAGCCGACGAAGGGGTTCTGTACGGCGCATCCGCCGCATGCGTACCTGAGGAAAGTCCATGCCAAAATTGTACGCCGCACACCGCTCCAGCTTGTGAGTTCCGTCACACACCCTTTCCGCCTTTCCTCCCCGCCCGCCCTTCCGCTAGAGTTATCCAGCGCAATCTTCACGCCCCCATTCGCCCTCCAACAACCCTCCCAGGACCCCGCCATGAGACTGCTTGAAACCGCCGACCGCCATCGCTTCCCCCGCATGACCACCGCCGAGCTGCGCGAATCCTTCCTCATCACCGACCTCTTCCGCCCCGGCTCCCTCGACCTCGTCTATACCGACCAGGATCGCGCCGTCATCGGCTCCGCCGTCCCCCTGGCCACCCCCCTTACCCTGCCCACCGACGATGCCCTCAAGGCCGACTACTTCACTGAGCGTCGCGAGCTCGGCGTCCTCAACATCGGCGGCCCCGGCACAGTCACCGTCGGCGATTCCGCCTACTCCCTCGCTCCTCTCGACGCCCTCTACATCGGCCGCGGCAACCCCTCCGTCAGCTACGCCAGCCAGAATCCCGCACATCCCGCCGAGTTCTACCTCCTCAGCTACCCCTCCCACGCCGCCTGGCCCACCCAGCTCATCCGCTCCGCCCTTCAGCCCGCCACCCAGCTCGGCTCGGCTGAAACCGCCAACCAGCGCGCCATCACCCGCCTCATCCACCTCGGCGGCGTCCGTTCCAGCCAACTCGTCATGGGCTTCACCCAGCTCGCCCCCGGCAGCGTATGGAACACCATGCCCCCGCACACCCACATGCGCCGGTCAGAGGTATATCTCTACTTCCACCTCCCCGCAGGCGAGCGCGTCCTCCACCTCATGGGCCCAGCGTCCGAAACCCGCCACCTCGTCGTCGCCGACAAGCAGGTCATCCTCTCCCCCGGCTGGTCCATCCACGCCGGCTCCGGCACCGCCAGCTACTCCTTCTCCTGGGGCATGGGCGGCGAAAACCAGGCATACGACGACATGGACAAACTCGCCATCGCCGACCTCCTCTAACCCCAAATCTGCAAATCCCGTCGTTCAGGCAAACATTCGGGTGCCCCCGGTCTCGCTTCTGAGGCTGGGGAGTCACAAACCTTCAAGGAGCCAAATGCCGAGAATCCGCCCCCTCCTGGCCCTCCTCCTCGCCGCGCCACTCGTCCTTTCCCAGGCCCCGGCCGACCACCTCACCCGCGCCCAACTCCTCCAGCAGGCCGCCGCTCTCAATACAGCCGCCACCGGATCCGCCAGCACCAAACTCGCCACCTACCCCCATCACTTCACCATGGTTGCCCTCCGGCAGCGCAACGGTCAGGCCGAGCGCCACGACCGCTACGCTGACCTCCTCGTCGTCCTCAAAGGCCACGCCACCATCCTCACCGGCGGCACCATCTCTGATCTCCACGAAACCGCCCCCGGCGAATTCCTCGGCTCCGCCATCGTTGGCGGCACCTCTGCCATCCTCGGCCCCGGCGACATCTTCCACATCCCCGCCGGCCTGCCCCACCAAATCCTCCTCGCCCCCCACTCCCACTTCGCCTACTACGTGGTCAAAATCGAGGAAAAGCCATGAAGCTTTCCCTTCTCCTCGCCACCGCCCTCCTCTTCGCAACTTCCTCCCCAGCCCAGCAAAAGCAAGACTGGTTCGGCGACGCCCCCACCTCCGCCCCACCCCTCGCCACCCTCTCCCCAGCCCTCCGCCAGCCCGATATCGCCCACGCCCTCCGCCTCGTTGGCGACTGGGAACTCCATCAGGCCCAGCCCCACTTCTCCCAGGACTGGACCTTCGCCGCCCTCTACGCCGGCTACATGGCTGTCCCCGACGCCGCCGGGGGCAGGGAATACCGCACCGCCATGGCCGCCATGGCCGGCAGCTTCCTGTACCAGCCCGGCCCCCGCCTCACCCATGCCGACGATCACGCCATCGGCCAAACCTACCTCGACCTCTACGCCCGCAGCCACGACCCCCAGGCCCTCGTACCCATCCGCGCCCGCATGGACGAGCTCATGCGCCAGCCCGAAGATTTCACACAACCCCTCTGGTGGTGGTGCGACGCCCTCTTCATGGCCCCGCCCGTCCTCGTCAAGCTCTCCGAGGCCACCGGCAACCGCGCCTACCTCGACTACATGGACCGCCACTGGTGGCAAACCTCCACCCTCCTCTACGATCCCGCAGAGCACCTGTACTTCCGCGACAAATCCTTCCTCCAGCGCCGCGAAACCAACGGCCGTGGCCTCTTCTGGTCCCGCGGCAATGGCTGGGTCATGGCCGGCCTCGCCCGCGTTCTCGCCCAGCTTCCCCCGGACTACCCCACCCGCCCCCGCTACATCGCCCAGCTTCAGCAAATGGCCGCCGCCGTCGCAGCCATCCAGGGCCCCGACGGTCTCTGGCGTCCCGGCCTCCTCAACCCCGCCGCTTATCCCCTCCCGGAAACCTCCGGCTCCGCCTTCATCACCTACGCCCTCGCCTGGGGAGTTCAGAACGGCCTCCTCGACCGCCCCACCTATCTCCCAGTCATCGCCCGCGCCTGGGCCGGCCTCCTCGCCCACGTCTATCAGGATGGCCGCCTCGGCTGCGTCCAGCCCATCGGCGCAGCTCCCGGTGATTACTCCCCCACCGCCAACTACGTCTTCGGCACCGGTGCCTTCCTCCTCGCCGGCTCCCAGCTTCACCAGCTCGCCGCCTCTCTCCCCACCCCCAAGCACCAGCTCGTCCTCACCAACCCCCTCCCCGTCGACCGCCCCGCCCGCGTCCTCGAGCTGCCGCTCTCCCCCCTCCTCGCCCGCCTCCGCACCACCCCTCAGGACGCACCCTTCCTCACCCCCACTGACGCCTCCACCGGCGAGCACATCCCCTCCCAGCTATTCCCCAACTCCCCCGGCACCACCCCCACCCACCTCCTCCTCTACCTCAGCCTTCCCGCCCGCGGCAGCCGCACCATCGTCTTTTCTCTCAATCCCGCCGCCCCACCCACCCAGCCCCTCGTCTATGGCCGCGAAGCCCCCGAGCGCAAAGACGACTACGCCTGGGAGAACCAGCTCGTCGCCTATCGCATCTACGGTCCCGCCCTTGAAGCCACCGGCGAAATCACCTCCGGCATCGACGTCTGGTCCAAGCGCGTCCCCAACCTGGTCATCGATACCTTCTACCAGCGCGACGCCGAGGGCGCCCGCACCCACAACCCCCAGCTCACCTATCACAAAGACAATGGCCAGGGCCTCGACTCCTACTACGTCGGCCCCACCCGAGGCTGCGGCGGCACCGCCGTCTTCTCCAACGGCCAGCTCATCGTCTCCCGCAACTACACCCACATTCGCCAGCTCTCCTCAGGCCCCCTCCGCTTCGCCTTTGACGTCACTTACGCCCCCTGGCAAGCCGCCGGCACCACTGCCCCGACCGTTTCAGAAACCAAACGCATCACCCTCGACGCCGGCACCCACATGAACCTGATCGACTCCACCTACATCTTCCCCGGCTCCGCCACCCTCCAGCTCGCCGCCGGCATCGCCATCCATCAGGGCGGGGAAGCGTCGTTCCCCCAGCCCAATGCCATCGCCGCCATCTGGGATACCCCGCAGGACCCCTCCGCCGGGCGGATCGCCACCGCCCTCATCGCCCTCCCCGGCCAGCAGGTCACCACCACCACAGCCGCCAGCCACGCCCTGCTCCTCTTCACCCGCGCTTCCGGCCAGCCCTTCCGCTATCTCGCCGGCTCTGGCTGGTCCCAGGCAGACATGCCCACCCCCGTCGCCTGGGCCACCTATCTCCAGCTCGAACGCTCCCTCCTCCTCCACCCCGTCACCACCCGCTGGATTGCACACTAACCACCCGCAAAACAATCGGTTGTCCCGTCCCGCGCTCATCCGCTACCATCGCTTGCGACACCCGGCGTGCCTCTTCCGCCTCCCGGAGACTTCCCAATGCGACGCACCTTCCTCTCCCTTCCGCTGCTCCTCGCCGCCACCTTTGCCCCGATTCTCCCTGCCCAGACCCCCGCAAAGCCCGTCTATCAAGACACCACCCGGCCCATCGAAGCCCGCGTCGCCGACCTCCTCGCCCACATGACCATCGAAGAGAAGGCCACCCTCCTCGCCGGCTCCGGCTGGATGGAAACCCCCGCCATCCCCCGCCTCGGCATCCCCGCCCTGCTTATGGCCGACGGTCCCATGGGCGTTCGCTCCTGGCACGGCTCCTCGCTCATCACCAACGCTGCCGGAGCCGCCGCTCCTGTCTTCTCCACCTCATTCCCCGCCGGCATCGCTATGGCCGCCACCTGGAACCCCGACCTCGTCCAGCAGGAGGGCGCAGCCATCGGGGCGGAAACCCGCGCCCACGGCCGCAACATGATCCTCGGTCCCACCGTCAACATCAACCGCGTCCCTGTCTGGGGCCGCAACTTTGAGGGATACGGCGAAGATCCCTGGCTCACTTCCCGCCTCGGCATCGCCTACATCCGCGGCGTCCAAAGCCAGGGCGTCCTCCCCTCCCTCAAGCACTTCGCCGCCAACAACGAGGAGTTCGAGCGCCACCGCATCGACGCCCATCTCGACGAGCGCACCCTCAACGAAATCTACTTCCCCGCCTTCGAGGCCGCCGTCAAAGAGGCCGACGTCTGGACCGTCATGTCCGCCTACAACCTCCTCAACGGCGTCCACTGCGCCGAAGACAAAGAACTGCTCACCGACATCCTCCGCAAGCGCTGGGGATTCAAGGGCCTCGTCGTCTCCGACTGGGGCAGCACCTACTCCACCGCACCCACCGTCAACGCCGGCATGGATATCGAAATGCCCGGCGGCGAACCCCTGCAAAAATTCCTTCTCCGCCCCGATGCCATCAAAACCGGCAACAGCGGCGGCTGGCTGGCCGTCCCCGCCGTGCTTGCCGAGCTGAAAGCCGGCCACATCTCTGAAGCCACCATCACCGCCAACGCAGGCCACATCCTCCACACCCTCATCGCCAGCGGCATTTACGACCACCCCGAGCTGCCCGCCGACAACCCCGCCAACATCGACACCCCCGCCCAGCAGCAACTCGCCCGCCAGGCCGCAACCCAGTCCATCGTCCTGCTCAAAAACGTCGGCAACCTGCTCCCGCTCGACCCCGCCAAACTCCACTCCATCGCCGTCATCGGCCCCAATGCCGCCGTCGCCCGCACCGGCGGCGGAGGCAGTTCCCTCGTCCGCCCCGCTTACGCCGTCACCCCGCTCGACGGCATCCGCCAGCGCGCCGGCTCCGCTATCACCATCAACTACGCCCTTGGCGTCTCCATGGAAGGCGAAAACCCCGACCAGGACTCCGACATCGCCCGCGTCCGTCTCATCGACGAAGCCGTCGCCGCCGCTGCCAGAAGTGACGTCGCCATCGTCGTCGTCGGCCGCTATCCCAAACTCGAGGGCGAGGGCTTCGACATTGCCACCATGGACCTGCCCCTCGGCCAGGACGATCTCATCGCCGCCGTTGAAAAGGCAAACCCCCGCACCATCGTCGTCCTCAACACCGGCGCCGCCGTCACCATGACTCGCTGGCTCGCTAACACGCCGGCCCTCCTCGACCTCTGGTACCCCGGCCAGGAGGGTGGCCACGCCCTCGCATCCATCCTCTTCGGCGACGCCAACCCCTCCGGCCATCTCCCAGTCACCCTGCCGGTCAAATTCGAAGACTCCCCAGCCGCCGCCAACTATCCCGGCACCGACCTCAAGGTCAATTACGCCGAGGGCATTTACGTCGGCTACCGCTACTTCCTCACCAAATCCGTCCCCGCCGCCTTCCCCTTCGGCTTCGGCCTCAGCTACACCACCTTCCAGCTAAACAACCTAAAAATCGCTCCACCCACCGCCACCGGCCAGCTCCGCGTCACCGCCCAGGTCACCAACACTGGCACCCGCGCCGGAGCCCAGGTCGTCCAGCTCTACATTCACGACGGCCACTCCCCCATCGATCGTCCCGAGCGCGAACTCAAGGCCTTCGCCCGCGTTGAGCTCGCCCCCGGCGAATCCCGCACCGCAGAGTTCACCCTCAACCCCCGCTCCTTCTCCTGGTACAACCCCCAAACCCACGACTGGACCCTCACCCCCGGCAACTTCACCATCCTCGTCGGCACCAGCGCCGTTGACCTGCCCCTCACCGGCACCATCGCCCTCAAATAGTGATGGCCCCGGTTGGCCACCTCACCACCCAGGAGCCTGACCCATGCGCCCCATCTTCCTCGCCCTCGCCCTCGCCGTCCCCGCCGCGCTCGCCCAGCAACCGGCCCCCACCACCACAGCCGCTCAGGCTCCCAACTCCGACACCAGCTACATCGACGCCCAGGGCAACGCCCACATCACCCGCGTCATCCCCGTCCCCCAATCCCTCAGCCGCGAGTCCCGCTATTGGCTCTCTGAGCAGGTCCCCGACGGTGGCCCGGAAGACTCCCTCGCCGACCGTCGCGCCCACACCGACGCCTGGGCCCTCACCGCCCGTGATGCCTGGTTCAAGCTCTACCCCGGCACACTCACTGAGGACAAAATCGCCGGCGTCCCCGTGCGCATCGTCGTCCCCGCCAACCTCGACGCAACTCGCAAAGATCAGGTCCTCCTCAACGTCCATGGCGGCGGCTTCAACTCCGACTCCGGCTCCTTCACTGAGTCCATCCCCATGGCCGGCATGACCGGCATCCGCGTCGTCGCCGTCCTCTACCGCCTCGCCCCGGAGAATCCCTTCCCCGCCGCTGTCGATGACACCGTCGCCGTCTACAAGGAACTCCTCAAAACCCACAAGCCCAGCCATATCCTCCTCTACGGCACCTCCGCCGGAGCCATCCTCACCGCCGAAGTCGCCGTCCGCCTCAGGCAGCTCGGCCTGCCCCAACCCGCCGCCCTCGGCATCTTCTCCGGCATGGGAGACTTTGCCCGCCCCGGCGACTCCCAGGCCATGTACGCCCTCCGTGGTCTCTCCGGCCATCTCGATATTCCGGACTCTGGCCCCCACGACCCCTACTACACCGGCAAAACCGATCCCACCGACCCCGTCCTCTCCCCCATCTATGCCGATCTCCACGGCCTCCCGCCCACCCTCTTCATCACCAGCGGACGCGACCTCCTGCTCTCCGGCACCGTCAACCTCCACCGCGCCTTCCTCAACGCCGGCAACGACGCCCGCCTCATCGTCTACGACGGCCTGCCCCACGCCTTCTGGTACTCCACCAAGCTCCCTGAAGCCCTCGAAGCCAACCACGCCATGGCCAAATTCTTCGTCGAGCAGCTCAAATAGCTGCTCCAAGAGCCCACCCCGCCACCGCCCCTGCGCCAATCAGCCACGTCGGGTTCAGCCTCGTCCGCAGCAGCACCGCCAGGCATCCCACCCCCAGCACCGCTGCCAACCCCGCCATCGGCCCGCCCAGCACACCTCGGCTCAGCGTCACCAGCACGCTCGCCATCAGCGCCAGTGCTGCAGCGTTCACCCCATCCAGCGCCGCGCCTGCCACCGCTGACCGCCGTATCCGCGGTGTCAGCCAGCCCACCCCTGCCACCATCACAAACGATGGCAAAAACACCGCCGCCGTCGCCACCGCCGCGCCCGCGTACCCGTGCAGCAGATAGCCCACAAAGGTCGCCGTCGTAAACACTGGTCCCGGCGTCACCTGCCCCGCCGTCACCGCATCCAGCAACTGCGGCATCGTTATCCAGTGCAGCCGGTCCACTAAATCCGTTTTCAGGAACGCCACCAGCACATAACCTGACCCGAAAACCACCACCCCCAGCTTCAAAAACGCCAGCGCAAT
The DNA here is from genome assembly GCA_903904755.1 of uncultured Acidobacteriaceae bacterium. Classification (GTDB taxonomy): domain Bacteria; phylum Acidobacteriota; class Terriglobia; order Terriglobales; family Acidobacteriaceae; genus Acidicapsa. Next base: position 56,921 of record CAIVDV010000069.1, read on the forward strand.
CCCTACCAGTCCAGTCCCAGTCATCGCCGCCGTCATCCCGCCCGGCAATATCCATCCGAACCCCGTCAGCCGACCGGCTTGCCCACTTCTTACCTGCTCCACCGCCAGCCCTGCCACCGCTGCCCCGGCCAGAATCGCCACCGGCGGGGCGCCCCACAGCGCCGCAGCCAGGCTCAGAACCGCCAGCACTGGCCGCACCCACTCCCGCTTTTCCCCCGGCACCGCCGCCCCCCGCAAATTCCACACCGCCTGCGCCAGAATCGCCAGAATCACCGGCCGAATCCCCCACAGCAGCCCGCCCGCCTGCGGCAGCGCCCCAAACCGCACATACGCCCACGCCAGCCCCAGCGTCGCCACAAAACTCGGCAGCAGAAAGCACAACCCCGCCGTCGCCAGCCCTGGCAAACCGTCCCGCTTATACCCAATTGCCATCGCAACCTGCGACGAGCTCGGCCCCGGAAGCAGATTGCATCCCCCCACCAGGTCGAGAAACTCCTGCCGCGTCAGCCACTTTCGCCGTTCCACCAGTTCCTGCTGCATCAGCCCCAGGTGCGCCGCCGGCCCGCCAAACGCCGTAGCTCCCAGCCGCAGAAAATAGCGCGCCAGCTCCACCACCCCACTCGGCTCTCGGCTCATCCGGCCCTCACTTCTCATCCCCGGCCGCCTTACAGCAAAGCCTCAACCCGCTTCGCCAGGCCCGCCGGCGTGGTCGTCGGCGCAAACCGCGCTACCACCCGCCCCTCCCGGTCCACCAGAAACTTCGTAAAATTCCACTTGATCCGCGCCGACCCAAACAGACCGCGCTTCTGCTCGCTCAGCCACCGGTACAGCGGATGCGCCCCCGGCCCATTCACCTCAATCTTGCCAAACAGCGGGAACGTCACCCCATAATTCCGCTCGCAGAAGGCCCCAATCTCCCCCTCGCTCCCCGGCTCCTGGTGCCCAAACTGGTCGCACGGAAACCCCAGCACCGTCAGCCCTCGCTCCCGGTACCGCTGGTACAGCTCCTCCAGCCCCTTGTACTGCGGCGTAAAACCGCACTTGCTCGCCGTGTTCACAATCAGCACCACCCGGCCCCGGAATTGGGCCAGCGGCAGCTCGTGACCATCCAGCGCCCGAGCCGTGAAATCGTAGATCGTTCCTTCTGTTGCCCTACTCATGGTGCATTCCTCACTAGATTCAACTTGCTTCGTCTAAAAAGATGCTGTTCCCTTTGTCTTTGACGCAGCAAAGCTCCGGGATTCCCCTTGGAACCGGGGTTGCTTCCGATAGACTGAAGGGTAGCAGCAACAGCAAAAAGCCGGAGATTCGCAGGCATCCAGTTGAATCCACATGCCTTCGCTTCCGGTAGCAGTTTGCAGGTGCGGTTCCATGCCGTAAGGCCGGATACTGCAAAGCCGTAGCCGGGCACGTCAAACCCACCGTTCCAGCATCTTCCGGGACATGGTTCACACGGGCTCCGGGGCGGGCAAGGCGCGCGTCTTTCTGGCTTGCATCCCTCCTTCGCCATTTGGGCAGGGAAGGTGCGGGGCAATATAATCAGAGATTCGCGAACCAGGCGCGGACCAGAATCGATTTTTCAGCAGTGAGGGTGTGCTTATCTTTCCCGTCAAGTCGAACAACGCACCGTATAGCACCAATGCAAGCGCGCAGCTCTGCGCTTCGGGCCACCTCCATGGCGCCGAAACCTCGACGCATCGTCGCCAGGTTTCCGCCCCGTCCCGCATTGGAATCCTCCATATCCTGGTACTGCTGGTTCTCGCTCTCGCCGCCGGTTCGGCATGGGCACAGTCCCTCACCGTCGAGCAGATTCGCGTCATCGGCAACCGCCGCATCCCCAAGGAAACTGTCCTCGCCCGCCTCTTCACCCACCCCGGCGACAACTTCGACCCCGTCTCCATTGAGCGCGATTTCAACTCCCTCTGGAACACCGGATACTTCGATGACCTCCGCATCGAGCGCGAGGACTCTGAGCAGGGCATCATCCTCAACATCGTCGTCAAGGAAAAGCCGAATATCCGCGAAATCAACTACAAGGGCCTCAACTCCGTCTCCCAGTCCGACGTTCTGGACCGCTTCAAGAAGGAGAAGGTCGGCCTTTCCGTGGAAAGCCAATACGACCCCACCCGCATCAAGCGCGCGGAAACTGTCATCCGCCAGCTCCTTTCCGAGCATGGCCACCAGTTCGCCACCATCAAGACTGAAGTCAAGACCATCCCGCCGGCCAGCGTTCAGGTCAACTTCAACATCAAGGAAGGTCCGACCGTCAAAGTCGGCCAAATCAAGTTCGTTGGCAACCAGCACATCTCCAGCCTGCTCCTGCGCCGCTCCATGAAGAATCTGCGACCCATCGGCATCCCATATTCCATCTTCCTGGAAAACCTCTTTTCCCAGACCTTCGACAGCACCAAGCTCGAAGAAGACGCCGAGCGCGTCCGTCAGGCGTACCGCGACAAGGGCTATTACAACGCCGCTGTCGAAGAGCCTCGCACCCAGATTCGTGATGAAGGTGGCCTCTCCCTCATCACCTTCCAGCCCCGCAAGGGCAAGCGTATCGATATTCTGATGCCCATCGAAGAAGGCGATCGTTATCGCCTCGGCAGCATCACCTTCACCGGTAACAAGGCTGTCAACAACGTCAAGGGTCTCCGCGGCCAATTTGCCGTCAAGGATGGCGACATCTTTAGCGCCACCCTGCTCGGCAAGGGTCTCGAAAATCTCAAGAAGGCCTACGGCCAACTCGGCTACATCAACTTTGGCGCCATCCCCAAGGCCACCTTTGACGAAGCCAAAAAGACCGTCTCCTTCTCCATCGACATCGACGAAGGCAAGCCCTTCTACGTCTCCCGCATCGAGATCACCGGCAATACCCTCACCCGCGATCGCGTCATCCGTCGTGAGCTCCTCCTCGATGAAGGCCACGTCTACAACTCCCAACTCTGGGAGTACAGCCTCCTGCGCCTCAACCAGCTCGACTACTTCGATCCCCTCAAAGTCGAACAGGACTCTGAAGCCCATCAGGACAGCGAAAACGGCACCGTCGACCTGCTCCTCAAGGTCAAGGAAAAGGGCAAGAACTCCATCGGCCTCAACGGTGGCGTCAGCGGCCTCTCCGGCGCATTCCTCGGGCTCAACTACCAGACCAACAACTTCCTCGGCCTCGGCGAAACCCTCAGCCTCCAGGCCAACCTTGGCAACGTCCAGCGCCAGTTCCAGTTCGGCTTCACCCAGCCCTACTTCCGCAATCGGCCTCTGAACATCGGCTTCCAGCTCTTCAACACCAAGTCCGACTACAACGCCGCCAAGAACTACGGAACCTCTGGCATGGCCGCCAACCTCACCGCCGCACAGCAGTCTCTGGTGCAGAATTACAACAACGAGTCCATCGGTCTCAACTACTCCATGAGCTACCCGCTGCCGCACCGCAACTTCCAGCGCGTCGGCTTCACCTACTCGTTGACCAAGTCCTCCATCACCGCCTTCAGCTCGGCCTCGCAGAATCTCTTCCAAACCCTGAACTTCCGCTCCGGCATCCAGGGCCAGAACGCCCTCAACGGCATCGTCAGCAGCTCGGCATCCTTCAGCTATACCTACAACACCGTCAACAACCCGATGCGCCCCAATCGCGGCAAGGAAATCTCCGCCGTCATGCAGTTCGCCGGCATCGGTGGCAACGTCCGATACATCTTCCCGGCGCTCGCCTACAAGGCCTACATCCCGGTCAAGTACTTCCTGCCCGACTCCGCCGGACACAACGTCTTCGGCATACGTACCGAACTCAAGTACATCCAGGGATGGGGCGGCGACGTTGCCCCCCCGAACAACCGCTTCTACGCCGGTGGCGAAGCCGATATCCGAGGCTTCGACATCCGCAGCACCACCCCCTTCGCCTACATCCCCAACCGGATTCTCTTCAACCTCACCAATCCGGATGGAAGTTGCGTCCCGCGCGATCCCAACAACCCGCAGCTCAACCAGTGCATCCAGGTGCCGCTGCCCGTCTATAGCATCGTCTCCATCGGTGGTGATACCAACCTCACCAACAACATGGAGTACCGCATCCCCATCGCCGGCCCGGTCACCTTCGCCATCTTCAACGACCTCGGCATCGATGCATCCCTCGTCAAGTCCCAGCTCAAACAGAGCCCTGAGGGCGCTGCTGCCCTCAATGCCCCTCTCTACGGTTGCCCCGTTTACAACAACGGCACCTGCGAGGGCGGCGTTCAGGTCAAGTTCAACAACCAGATTCGCCCGCTCTCCGGCACCAACTTCTTCCCGCGCATGTCCACTGGCGCGGAACTCCAGGTCATGATGCCGGTCATCAACGCCCCCGTTCGCGTTTACTATGCGTGGAACGCCCTCGCGCTCAACCGCCAGGATCCCGGCTACAACCTCATCACCCGCGAAATGTTCCCCGCTGGCGGCGCTGGAGACTACTCCTACGCACAGGCCATGCAGGCCTACGGCTCCCGCTATCAGCTCCGCGAGCCCAAGAAGACATTCCGCCTCACCGTCTCCACCACCTTCTAGCCCTCACCGGCTCTATGGGTACACCAGAGGCTGCCCCCAACGGGTAGCCTCTTTTTTAGCCGCCAGCCTCGCCCCTTGACAGAATCGCCTCTTCCGGCGAACCTTGCCCACATGGAATCCCTCAATCTCTCCGGCAACAACCGCCGCTCCGACGGATGGCTCAAGAGCCTCCTCTGGCCCACCGTGGAAAATGCCTGGGATGTCAATTACCTCGGCCAGCAAGGCTTCTGGATCTGTCTTCTCATCGCCGTCGCCACCCTGCTTTGGTCCCTCTTTCCCGGATCGCCCATAGTGGCCCTCCTGGGCCTCTTCTCGGCCCTCTTCTACTTCCTTGGCGGTGTAGGCGTGCGCCAGGGCAGTTGGCCCGCCGCGCTGGTCGTCTCCATCGCCTATGGCATCAGCCTTATGACCTCCCTCGCCGCAGGCAGCCTTCCCGGCCTCCCTTCGCTCATCTTCGGTGCCATCCTGCTCACAAATCTCCGCGCCGCCTTCCTCGCCTCAGAGTGGAAGCCCGCCGGCCCCGATGAGGACACCCCCCAGCGCTTCAACGAGACTCTGGTGGATAAACTCGTCGATCAGCTCCCCGCCCGCCTCTGGCCCGTCCTGCAGATCCCCTTCTACGTCCTCGGCGGCATCGTCATCCTCGTCACCACCCTCTCTTTGGCTGCCGTCGTCGCCCACCGCTTCGGCCTGCTGCCATCCATCCCCTCCACACACCCCTGATTCGCGGAAAACCCTGATTTACCGTACTTTTCACCACTTCATGGTTTGACCAAGACCCCCCCCGCTCCTATAATCCAGATAGTTCCTGCTGACGTCTCTGTCCGCGTCTTTTCCTCTTGTTCCGCTGCTGTTGTTCCGGCTGGGCAGACTCCCGTTAAGACCTGAGAGGGTTCACAGGAGGCACCGTATTGCTTCCCGGAAGCAATGCGGGCCCCCGAAGGAATTCGGGCACAGACCAGGACGATTGAAGGAGTTTTCAAAACCAATGAAGCGTATCTTTGCAATTGCAACTTTGATGGCGTCGGGCCTTGCCCTGACCGCCGCGGCGCAGGCTCCGGCCGCTGCCCCCGCAGGACCGGCGAAGGTTGCCGTTATTGCTTTCCAGGTCGCCGTAGCTCAAACCAACGAGGGTCAGCGCGACTTCTCTGACATCCAGAAGAAGTTCGAGCCCAAGCGCGCACAGCTCAAATCCCTCAGCGATGAGATCGACGGACTCAAGAAGCAGCTCCAGGCTCAGGGCGACAAGCTCAGCCCCGCCGAGAGCGCTGCTCGCACCAAGACCATTGACGACAAGTCCAAGCAGCTCCAGCGCTCGGCCGAAGACGCTCAGAACGATTTCCAGACCGAAGTCCAGGAAATGTACAACACCGTGGCCTCAAAGGTTTACGAGATCGTCGCCAGCTACGCCAAGGACTCGGGTTACACCCTCGTCGTTGACGTCAGCCAGCAGCAGAGCCCAGTTCTCTGGGCCGCTGAGTCCACCAACATCACCCAGGCCGTCGTCGATGCTTACAACGTCAAATCTGGCGTTCCGGCTCCTCCTGCTCCCGCTGCAGCTGCTCCCAAGCCCGCCGCGCCGGCTGCCAAGCCTGCTCCCAAGAACTAAGCCCTGTCCGGCTCACGCAGAAAGGCCCCGCACCTGCGGGGCCTTTCTCTTTTTCCACCCTCTTCTGCGCCCCGTCAGCCACTTCCAAGCCGGCCCCCAGGCACTCGCACACGGTTCTCCACAGTTGTCATGTCAATTTCCCCATTTCTGTGGAAAAAACTGTGGAAGAAATTTGTCGATTTCTACAAAAAACAGGGGATGTTTCTCTTGCCAAGAGAGCTTTCCATCTGGTACCACCCGCAAGTGCAACAGATTCAATGCATTAGAGTACGCAACCCAAACCCCCGCAACCCTCGCGCTCCATCTCCGCAAGCCCCTGTGTTTTCACTACTTTCCACAGTTTCGTGTGAACCAACTGTGACACCCCCCAGCAAAAACACCACATCCAGCTACCCCTGGTTGTCTTCGCCCACGCGCAGAACCGCCAAAAACGCCTCTTGCGGAATATCCACTTTCCCAATCCGCTTCATGCGCTTCTTGCCCTCTTTCTGCTTGTCCAGCAGCTTTCGCTTGCGGCTGATGTCCCCGCCGTAGCACTTGGCAATCACGTTCTTGCGCAGCGCGGCCACTGACTCGCGGGCCACAATCTTCGCTCCAATCGCCGCCTGAATCGCCACCTCAAACTGTTGCCGCGGAATCAGCTCCCGCATCTTCGATACCAGCGCCCTGCCCCGGTCGTACGCCAGGTCCTTGTGCACAATAATCGACAGCGCATCCACCGGCTCGCCCGATACCAGAATGTCCATCTTCACCATCGGGGAAACCCAGGTGCCTGAAAGCGAATAATCCAGCGAAGCATACCCGCGCGACACCGACTTCAGCCGGTCATAGAAGTCCAGCACAATCTCGTTCAGCGGCAGCTCGTAGGTCAGCATCACCCGCGTTGACGAAACGTACTCAAAGTTCTTCTGCCGACCCCGCTTCTCTTCCAGCAGCTTCAAAATCCCGCCCACATACTCCTCGTTGGTCAGGATGCGCGCGTCAATAATCGGCTCTTCAATGCTCTCAATGTTCGTCGGGTCCGGCCAGCGGGAAGGATTGTCCACTTCCAGCACTTCGCCCGTCGTCAAAGTGATGCGGTACCGCACCCCCGGCGCCGTCGTAATCAGGTCCAGGTTGTACTCGCGCTCAATCCGCTCCTGGATGATCTCCATGTGCAGCAGACCCAGAAACCCGCAGCGGAAGCCAAATCCCAGCGCCACCGAGCTCTCCGGCTCAAAGAAGAACGACGAATCATTCAGCCGCAACTTCTCCAGCGCATCCCGCAGCAGCGTATGCTCGTGCGAGTCCACCGTATACAGCCCGGCAAACACCATCGGCAGCGTGTGCTGGAAGCCCGGCAGCGCATGCGATGCCGGATTCTGGTCATCCGTCACCGTGTCGCCAATCTGCGTGTCGGCCACGTTCTTGATTGATGCCGTAAAAAATCCCACTTCGCCGGCCGTCAGCTCGCCAATCACCACCGGCTTCGGCGTCATCGTGCCCATCGTGTCGATGATGTAAGCATGGTCGTTCGCCATAAAGCGAATCGTCTGCCCCTGCTTCATCCGGCCGTTCATCACGCGCACCAGCACAACCACGCCGCGGTACGGGTCAAACCACGAGTCAAACACCAGCGCCTGCAGCGGTGCTTCCACCTTGCCCTTGGGATGCGGCAAACGGTGCACAATCGCCTCCAGCACGTCTTCTATCCCCTGGCCGGTCTTGGCGCTCACCGGAATTGCATCAGTCGCGTCCAGCCCCACTGCCTGCTCAATAGCCTCCTGCGTACGCGTGATGTCCGCAGACGGCAGGTCAATCTTGTTGATGACCGGAATAATCTCCAGCCCTCCATTGATCGCCAGAAACGCGTTGGCCAGCGTCTGCGCTTCCACGCCCTGGCTCGCATCCACCACCAGCAGCGCGCCCTCGCAGCTCGCCAGCGACCGCGATACCTCGTAGCTGAAGTCCACATGCCCCGGCGTATCAATCAGGTTCAGTTGATACGTCTCCCCATTCCGGGCCTTGTACATCATCCGCACCGCATGGGCTTTGATCGTGATTCCGCGCTCCCGCTCCAGGTCCATCGCGTCCAGCACCTGGGCCTGCATCTCCCGCGCCGTCAGGGATCCCGTCATCTCCAGCAAACGGTCTGACAGCGTCGACTTGCCGTGGTCGATGTGGGCGATAATCGCGAAATTCCGTAGCTGCTTCATTTCCATGGTGGGTATCAGTTATCTCGGGTGGGGCTCCATTGGCGCGATAAAACGCACTGGCCCCAGCCCATAGCTTATCATCGGAGAAGTCGCGGACGAGCGGCGGGTGACTGGCTCCCGTCACACCACTGAGCCTTCCCATGCGTTGTCTGCCGCGCCTCTCTCTTATGCGCCCTGTTTCTTCTTCCAACCTCGGCTGGCTTGGGCCGGTTCTCGCTGCCGCACTGGCCACTGGCCTCGCAGGCTGCGCCCCCTCCACGGGCTCTCCCGCGGCGCCGCCCGCCTCTGCGGTGGAAACTGCCCCGCCCGTCGCCCCTGCCCCCGCCCCTGCCCCATCCCAGCAGCCTCTGCCGCTCACCGCTGACCAGCGCCGTGTCCAATCCCTCGTCGAACAGGTCGAGCGCGCCTTCCGCAGCGGCGACGCCCACTATCACAAGGGCCAGCTCGTCCAGGCCAAAATGGACTTCGACTCCGCCGTCGACATGATGCTCGCCAGCGGACTCGACCTCAAGGGCGACCCCATCCTCAACGACGAGTTCAATCGCATCCTCGACGCCATCAACGCGCTCGAGATGGAAGCGCTCAAGCAGGGCAACGGCTTCGCACCGACCGTCGAACCCGCACCCGCAGATGTCGCCAACGATGTCACCTTTGAAGTCGATCCAAACCTCGTCGCCAAGGCCCGCGAAGAACTCGCCACCACCAAGTCCGATCTCCCTCTCGTCATCAACGACTACGTCGCCGGCTTCATCAACTTCTTTGCCAATTCCCAAAAGGGCCACAACACCCTCAAGCATTCCCTCCAGCGCGGCGGTCGCTACAAGGCCATGATTCAGAAAGTCCTTGGCGATGAAGGCGTCCCCCAGGATCTCATCTATCTCGCCGTCGCTGAATCCGGCTTCCAGCCCCAGGCCGTCAACGGCCGCTCCGGCGCCGGCGGCATGTGGCAGTTCATGCCCCACGGCGACTACGGCCTCACCCGCAACGCCTACGTCGACGAGCGCTTTGACCCCGTCAAGTCCACGCGCGCCTACGGCCGCTACATGAAGTTCCTCTACAACCAGCTCGGCGACTGGTACCTCGCCATGGCCGCTTACGACTGGGGCGCAGGCAACGTCCAGCGCGCCGTGCAAAAGACCGGATACGCCGACTACTGGGAACTCTACAAGCGCAACAACCTTCCCGGCGAAACCAAAAATTACGTCCCTGAAATTCTTGCCGCAATCATCATCGCCAAAAATCCCACCCAGTACGGCTTCGACGATGTCGAGTTCGATCCCGCTGTCGAAATCGAAAGCGTGCCCATCGAATACTCCGTCGACATTCGCCTCGTTGCAGACGTGCTCGACATTCAGCCGCAGCAGATTGTCGAACTCAACCCCGGCCTTCTCCGCTTTGCCACCCCACCACCCTCAACACTCTCTGAGCCCTTTGATCTCCATCTTCCCAAAGGCATGGCCGCGCTCTACACGCAGCGCATCGCCGCTGTTCCTGAGGACAGGCGCACGCAGTGGCGCTATCACCGCATCAAGCCAGAGGAATCGCTCGCTTCCATCGCGCAGAATTATCACCTCTCCGTCGAGCAGGTTGCCGCTGCCAATCAACTGCAGCAGGACGACTCCATCGGCAATCTCCAGGGTCTCGTAATCCCTCTCGCTCCGGTTGTGACGGCCACGCATACTGAGATGTACAAGGCGCGCCGCGGCGATACGCTCGTCACCATCGCAGATCGTTTCGGTGTCTCGCTCGAAGAACTTCATCGCTGGAATCACCTCACCACAAACACCATCGCCGCAGGCCAGAAGATACGCGTTCAGGCTCCGTTGCGCCTTGCTCCGCAATTGCGTGATCGCTCGCGAACCACACATGCAACGGCCCCTGCGCAGAGCAGAGAAAAGACAGCAACCACCAACAAAGCGCAACAGCCCGCTCTGCAAACCAGCAGAAAGAATAGCCAGACGCAAAACAAGCCGGCTAGCGAAAAGCCCAGGAATCATGCGGCTCCCAGCGCACCTGCTCATCACGGCACAAATGCCGCTCACAGTACTCCCGCAACTCCCGCAAAGTCCCCTGCTAAGAAAAGGAAAACCAATTCCAGGTAGTGCGCAGCAGTGCGATGACGTCCTTCTGGAGAATTAAGTGCGCGTATTTGTTCTCCATTTCATCCACGCTATTGCTAAAATGTGCGCCGTAGGTATTTGCACGATCTACTTCGTGCGAAACACTGCACAAATCAAAACAGCGCGCAGTGCGCTGGAGGCAAAAGCATGATGGAAAACATTCGGATGTACGCACAAGGGGATTCTGAAGAAGCGGCAAAGGCTGTCGAGAATGCTTTCGCGCAGGAAGTTGAACTCGAGGATGAGGAAGAGGAAAGCATCCTCAGCTCAACGGTGATTGAAGCGGTCGTCATCGCCGAGCCTGCTCCTGCAGCACCGGCCAAAAAGGCCGCCAGGAAGCCCGCTGCAAAAAAGCCGGCTCCGAAGAAAGTTGCAAAGAAGCCTGCCGCCAAGAAGCCTGCAAAGGCTGCCAAGAAACCCGCTGCCAAAAAGCCCGCCGCCAAGGCGCCCGCCAAAAAGGCAGTTGCCAAAAAGACCGCGGCCAAGCCCGCCGCCAAAAAGTCTGCTGCAGCCAAAAAAGCTGTGGTAGTCAAGAGCGCTAAATCCACAAAGAAAGGTAAACCAGTGGCAGCTAAAACAGCAGCAAAGAAAGCTCCCGCAAAGAAAGCCGTCGCCAAGAAGGCCCCGGCAGTGAAGGCAGTCGCCAAGAAGGCTCCGGCCAAGAAAGCTCCTGCAAAGAAGGCCGCAGCAAAAGCCGTTGCCAAGAAGGTCGTCGCCAAGAAGGCTCCCGCGAAGAAGGTTGTCGCCAAGAAGGCTCCTGCGAAGAAGGCTCCCGCAAAGAAGGCCGTCGCCAAGAAGGCCCCTGCCAAGAAGGCCCCTGCGAAGAAGGTAGCCGCGAAGAAGGCCCCTGCCAAAAAGGCCGTTGTCAAGAAAGCACCCGCCAAAAAGGTAGTAGCCAAGAAGGCTCCTGCAAAGAAGGCCGCACCCAGGAAGGCCGCGCCGAAAAAGCCCGCTGCGAAGAAGCCCGCCGCAAGCTAGTTCATCCTTCTTCTGGCAGAAACACAAAAGAAGGCCCGGCGCGGATTCCTCCGCAGCCGGGTCTTTTGCATCTTGCTCTTCTTCTATTTCCCGGCCGCCGCAATCGCCGCCAGCACATTCGTTGAGTGGTTTCGCAAATCATCATCCACATTCGGCCACGTCTTCACAATCTTGCCCGTCGGGTCAATTAGGAACGTCTGCCGCAGCGCAATCTTCACAATCCCAAAATTCTTGATCGGCACGCCATACGCATCAATCACCTTGTGCTCGGTGTCGGCCAGCAGTTTGAAGGTCAGGCTCTCCTTCGTGCAAAAGCTCTGGTGGCTCTGCGCGGTATCCAGGCTCACGCCCAGAATCACAGCATTCGCCGCCTCGAACTTCTCCAAATCACGCTGGAAGTTGTGCGCCTCTACCGTGCACCCCGGCGTCTGGTCCTTCGGGTAGAAGTACAGCACCACCCACTTGCCCTTGTAGTCCGCCAGGCTCACCGGCGTGTTGTCCTGCGAGGGCAGCGTAAACCCCGGCGCCGTCGCACCCGCAGTCAGCGGATTCCCACCCGCAAAGGCTGACACACCCACCACCGCGCACACCGCCACTACCGTCACAACCAAAAGAATTCTGCTCAAACGCATCCGATACTCCTCCACCTCGCGGCCCATCTGGGGAAGCGCCCGCGTAGCGCGATTATCGTCTCGGCAGCGCAACCATGGCAATGCCGGCAGCGTTCGCGCGCGCAATCACTGTGTCCTTATCAAAAAGAAGCGTCCGCTCCGCCTCCAGCGCCAGGCATGTTGCGCCCGCCGCCTCCATCGCTTCAATCGTCCGCAGGCCAATCACCGGCACATCAAAGCGCATATCCTGCTTCGGCTTTGGCAGCTTCACCACCGTCAGCCCGCGATCCAGCGTACTCGCTTCCTCGTCCAGCGTGCGCATCAGCTCTCCGGCGCGCGCAATCGTCGCATCCGTGCCTTCCATCGCTTCCACCGCCACACACGCCTGCGCCGCAATCACCACCGTCTGCCCAATATCAAAGGCTGACAACCCATGCGCCACAGTCAGTCCATACTCCACATTGCGCCGCTCATCAACGCTCGGCGCGCGCTCCGTCATCACGCCCTCTGTCGCCAGCAGCGGCTCCAGAAACGCCGTCGAGCTGATCAGCTCAATTCCTTCATCTCCCAGCACCTTCGCCACCGCACCCAGCAGCATATCCGTCGAGCGCGTCCGCAGGCTCATCAGCAGCTTCGCCAGCCGCCAGTCCGGCCTTATCGACGAGAAAATCTGCTTGTGCTTCACCTGTCCCGCCATCACCGCGCGCCCCACCCCCTCGCGGTGAAACGTCTCAATCAGCCGCGACAACTCACCCAGCGAAAGCCAGTGCACGCGCACCTTCGCATCCGCAGCCGCAATCGCGTTCATCTCCTCGTCTGTCTCTTCCTTGATCGCCGCCACCACCACCGTCAGGCCTTCCGCCCGGGCAGCCTCCAGAATCAGAAACGGAAATCGCCCATTGCCGGCAATCAGGCCCAGCACATCCGGCAGCGCAGGTGTCGCACGCATCGGCTACTTCACCACGCCGCGCGCGCTGCGTTCAATAAAGCTCACCAGCTGCTCCACGTCCGCCTTCGCTTCCGCGTCGTTCACTTCCAGTGCCTTCATCCGCTCCACTGCCGCCGTCGTGTTCAGCTTCGCCGCCAGCAGCAGCCGGTACGCCTTCTGCAGCGTCGTCAGCCGCGCCGCGCTGAAGCCTCTTCGCGACAATCCAACCTTGTTGATGCCAAATGCCTTGTTCTCCCGGCGCGCCGACGTCAGTGAAAACGGCAGCACATCCTGCGTGATAATCGACCCGCCGCCAATGTACGCATGCGCGCCCACAGTGCAGAACTGGTGCACCGGGCTGAAGGCTCCCACCGTCGCAAAATCCTCCACCACCACGTGCCCTGCCAGCGTCGCAGCATTCGCCAATATGCAATGGCTGCCCACCTGCGAGTCATGCCCAATGTGCGCATTCGCCATAATCAGGCAATTCGAACCCACCCGCGTAATCCCGCCACCCTTCGCCGTTCCGCGCGAAATCGTCACGCACTCGCGAATTGTGTTGTCGTCGCCCAGCACCGTCTCCGTCGGCTCACCGGCATACTTCAGGTCCTGCGGCGTAATCCCGATCGACGTAAACGCGTAGATGGTATTCCGCGCTCCAATCCGCGTCCGTCCATCCAGCACCACATGCGACACCAGCAGGCAATCCTCGCCCAGCACAACCTCAGCGCCAATCGTGCAGAACGGTCCAACCGTGCACGACTCCGGCACCACCGCGCCCTCAGAAACTATCGAACTTGGATGCACACTCACGATTGCGCACCTGCATTCTCTGCCGGTTCCGATGCTGCCGCGCTGCTCCGCTGCCTCGGCACCACCGCACACGTCAGCGTCGCCTCGCACGCCAGCTTGCCATCCACAAACGCGCGCCCCAGCATCTTGCCCGCCCGTGGCCTGAAGCTCAGCACTTCCACCTCAATCCGCAGTTGGTCGCCCGGCGTAATCGCACGCCGGAATTTCGCGCCCTCAATCCCTGTAAACACCGCAAGCTTCTTCTCGCGGTCCGGAATCTGCTGCAGCAGCACAATGCAACCCGCCTGCGCCATCGCCTCCACCACCAGCACACCCGGCATAATCGGGTGCCCCGGAAAGTGCCCGTTGAAGAACTCTTCGTTGATCGTCACGTTCTTGATCGCCACAATCCGCGACCCCGCAACAAACTCCACCACCCGGTCAATCAGCAGGAACGGGTAGCGGTGGGGAAGGTACTCCATGATCTGGCCAATATCGAGGGTCTGAGAGCTCATCAACAACTCCGTTACGGTGGATTTCCGCGAAAGCCGCGCAACTGTGGATTATAAATCGCGCCTCACTCCCCCGACTCCACCATCCGCAATCGCTACTTCTTCACAATCTTCCGCGCAATCGCGTCCACGTCCCAGAAGTCCGCCGGCAGCTCCTGGTTGTACTTCGCTCCCAGAATGAACCGCTCATTCACCTGCTCGCCGTTCCGTGACCGCGTCACGTTGTACGCCGTCGGAAACCCATCCAGCAGGTGATAGTCCGCGTACTCTTCGCTGTCCTCGTTCTTGTCGTGGTACAGCGGGTCCCGCCAGGTAAACGTCCGCTTCAGGGGCAGGTGCGTCTGCGCATCCAGGTCAATCGTCACCGTCTCGTTGTTCGCGGAGATCAGCGTCACTTCGTCTGCCAGGTGTCGCCCCGCCAGTTGTTGCCCGCCGTACAGCAGCAGCGTCCGAGGATCCTTCAGCCACACCTTCACCACCGTCTCAATCGAGTGGTCCCGCCGCCGCAGGTAGTCCTCCAGTTGCTCCTTCGGCAACTCCTTCTTTCCGCTGTAGATAACCTCCCACCCGTCTCGGCCCACATACAGCTGCACATAGTCCCGGTGCTTGGTAATCTCAATCCGGTCATGCTCCGGCCATGCGTGGAACTCCCAGAACTCCGTCGTCCCGCTCGACGGTTTCCCCTGGTAAAACGCCGCAGTCGTCCCCCGAATCTCGCGATTCTTCATCCCCAGCCACGCGTCCCCGCCCAACGCCTTCACCATCTCATCCAGCAGTGCCCGCGCCTGCGCCGCATTCTTTGCCGTGGGGTCTTCCGCCTTCGCAGGCGTCTGGGCGCACAGCGGCACCGCCGCCATCACGCCGCAAAGCAACAGGGTCTGAATCGTGCCAAGGATACGCATCGGCTCCCATTCTCTCACCGGCAGCCTGTGGCCGCCCGCTTCCCATCAGACTCTCAGAACCGCGCTTCGTCACCGGGCCCGCATTCAGCCGGGTGCTAGCCCACCAGCACAGCACCGCCATTCACATTCAAAATCTCTCCGGAAACAAAACCAGCCAGCGGCGTGCACAGGAACAACACCGGCCCGGCAATCTCCTCAGGCCGTCCCGCCCGTCCCACCGGAATCTGCGCGGCCACCCTCGGCCCCAGCTCCGGGTCCTCCAGCGTCCCCGCCGACATCTCCGTCGCCACCCATCCCGGCGCAACGCAGTTCACCTGGATGCCCTTCGGCGCCAGCTCGCTTGAAAGCGACTTCGTCAGGCTGATCAGCGCACCCTTGCTCGCTGCATAATCCGCATGGAATGCCTCGCCCCGCTGCCCTGCCGTCGAGCTGATAAATACAATCGACCCGCCCGTCAGCCCCGGCCCACTCCGCCCCTGCCGCTCAAACTGCGTCACCGCCGCCTGCGTCAGCCCAAACACCGAATCCAGATTAATCCCCAGCGTCCCCCGCCACTGCGCATCCGCCATCCCGGCAATCGGAGCATCATTGGGCGGCCAAACCCCGTGGTTCGCCACCAGCACATCCAGCCGTCCAAACGCTGCAACAGCCGCTGCCACCAGCGCTCGCCCATCCGCAGGGCTCGCCAGTTCCTGGGCCACCGCGCGGCACACCGAATCGCCTCCGCAGCTCTCCACCAGCGCATCCGCCCGCTCCCTGGCCTGTACATAGCTGAAAACCACTCGTGCCCCGGCCTCCCGGAACAACCGCACAGTGGCCGCGCCAATCCCGCGCGAACCACCCGTTATCAAGGCAACTTTGCCGTCCAGCCCAAGGGAAACACCGCTCATCCGCCCACCCTACAGCAGCGGGCAAGCCCCAATCAAATCGCCCGAATCACCCGCGCCGGCAAAAACACAATCGCGCTCACCAGTTCCAGCACGCCGCCCACCGCAATCCCCACAATCCGGAAGGGAAGCAGCAGCACCCATACAATCGGGTACAGTACCAGCCCTACCAACGCCAGCGGCCAGCACAGGAAGAACAGCAGCAAAAACAGCAGAAACTTCACCATGGCATAATCCCTTCCCGCCCCGGCATCCTCGCCCGGCCGGTCTGCTCACAAATACGCTTCCTCCAGCCGGAATGTTCCCCCCGGGTCAGCCTTTCCCCCGCGTCTTCGCCGCGCCGCCGGCCTTCGCCGCCAGTGTCCGCTTGCGCTCCGCTATCACACGTTTTCGCTCCGCATCCGGCAGCGCCAGCACCGTCTGCGTCCGCTTCGGCAGCCTCGCATATATCAGCGCATGCGCCATCCGCAGTTCCTCTTCCACCTGCCGCGCCCGCAGCACATCCCACCGCAGCATCGTTACCCAGTGCGCCCGTGCCAAATGCGGCGCTGGAATGAAACCCTCAATCTCAAGCAATTCATGGAACCGCTCCCCACCCGCATGAAACCCAAGTACACCCGTACCCGTCCCATCCAGGTCCGTCATGGCAAACATCTTTCCGCCAATATCCCGGTCCCCGGCCCAGTACACCGGGTAGTGCCCCCAGTTCAGCGTCTCAGCCACGTGCGGCAACCCCAGGCAAATCGCCCGTACCCGCTCGTTATCCATCGCTCACCTCAGCAGCTCTGGTCGGGTTTCACCGGGGCCCGCAGCAGAATCTCCCGCACAATCGCCACATCCGCCAGCGTATTCAGCCCAAACGCCAGGTAGCAGGACACCTTTGAAAACATCTCGCCGATATCCTTCGTTGCATGCGCTGCGGAATGCAGGTTCGCCAGTTGGCCCACGCAACAACCGGCCCACAATCCCAGAACTGTCGCCGCCGCCAGGTACAGCCAGGTCGTCCGGTCCGGCTTCCGTCCTTCGCACGCCGCCCGCGCCGGCAGCACATACACAAATGCCGCTCCCACCAGCAACGCGCTGAAGGCCGGAACCATGTCCACCATGAAGCGAACGGGCTGCTGCTTGTGCGCCCACTCTACCGCCATCATCGCTTCTGCGGCAAAGCACGCCGCCGCCATCGGCAGCAGAATCACCATCATGCGGAAGCTCCACTTCCGCGTCAGGGTATCCATATCTTCGCGAAAACTCGCCATGCAAAGGAGTATAGCGCGGCTCCAGCCCGCCTTACCCGGAAACCCGCCTGCCCGTCGTCAGGTCCAGGCTGAAAGGCGTATCCCGGTCCGTCATCAGGTCCCAGCCCACCCCGTGCAGCACATTCCCCTCCCGCCCGGTCAGGGTCACTCCCTCCCACGACAGCCTATCGCTCTGCCACGCCTCGCCCTTGGCATCCCACGCCACCAGCGCATGATGCCCCACAAACAGCATCAGCCCCAACTCCGGAATCGTCTCCACCCCCAGCACCGGCCGCCACGCCACCTGCTTGAACTGCTCCGGCACCCGCGTATCAATCAGATACGAATACCCGCCGCTCACCGCGCACAGCCACTCCGCATCCGGCATCGCCCACACCCCGGTCGGCACCGCCGGGTCGCGAAACCCCAGCGCGCACGTCGCCAGAAACGGCAGCCCCTCGGCAGGCGTCACCAGCACCTCCAGCGCGCCACGCTCCACCTCATCCACCACCGCCGGATACGTATAGTGCCGGCTCGGCAGTATCAGCGGTCGCCCCCGCAGCACCTCGGCCTTCCAGTTGTGCGCAAACTCCTCATGCACCCCGGTCATCCCGCTCAGGCTCCCACAAATCCCAGAATGCGCTCCCGCACCCCGGCAATCCCCAGCCCCAGCGCCGCGCCCTCTTCCATCAGCGGAATCAGCTTGTCAAACTCCGGCCCGCTGTGCCCCCCGGTCAAGGCAATCCGCACCGGGTGGAAAAGCTCCTTCCCCTTCACCCCCGTCGCCACCTTCACCTCGTTCATCCAGCCCTTGAAGTCCTCCGGCGTCACCGCGCCAGAGTGCGCCCGCACCCGGTCGGCAAACTCGCATAGCACCAGCCGCGCACTCTCCACGCCCAGCGCCTCCACATTCTCCGGCACCGCTCGCGCCGCCTCAGGATCATGCGTAAACAGCAGTCCAGCCTTCGTCGGCAACTGGCTCAGGTGGTCCACAGCCGGCACCAGCAGCGTCAACAGCCGCTGGAACCACGCCACCAGCTCCGCCCCTGCCGCCTCGCGCGCGCCCAGCTTCTCCGCAAAATATCCCCAGCTCAGCTCCGCCACCCGCTCCGGCGCAGCCTGCTTCAGATAGTGCCGGTTCAGCCAGTTCAGCTTGTCAAAGCTGAACACCGCCGGCGACGGTGTTACCCGCTCCAGCGTGAAAATCTTCGCCAGCTCGGTCAGCGTAAAAGTCTCCGTCTTGCCGTCCTCCGCGCCCCAGCCCAGCAGCGCCAGGTAGTTCGCCAGCGCCTCAGGCAAATACCCCATCTCCTGGAAGCTCGCAATCGAAGTCGCCCCGTGCCGCTTTGAAAGCCGCTCCCGGTCCTCGCCCAGAATCGTCGAAAGATGCGCAAACACCGGCACCTTCCACCCAAACGCCTGATAAATCGCCACCTGCTTCGGCGTGTTCGACAAGTGGTCGTCGCCGCGAATCACATGCGTAATCCCCATCAGCGCGTCATCCACTGTCACCACGTAGTTGTAAACCGGCACTCCGGCCGAAACTCCGCTTGCCGACCGCACCAGAATCGGGTCGCTCACCGTCTCCGCCGCAAACTCCACCGGCCCCCGAACCATGTCCCGGAACCGCAGCGCATCCGGCCCAATCTCCAGCCGCACCGCAAACGGCTTCCCGGCCGCCAGATTCGCCTCAATCTCTGTCCGCCCCAGCCTGCGGCACCGCCCGCCGTACACCTGCGGCCTGTGCTCCTTCACCGCCAGCGCTCGCTCCGCCTCCAACTCCTCGGGAGTGCAGAAGCACCGGTACGCCTTGCCCTCCTCCAGCAGCCTCGCCGTATGCGCGGCATAAATTTCCAGCCGCTCGCTCTGCCGGTAAGGCGCGCTCGGCCCTTCGCTGCCGGTCTTCGCCTCCAAAGTCGACTGCGGCCCCTCGTCCCAGTCCAAACCCAGCCACTTCAGGTCTTCCAGCAGTTGCGTCTCATACCGGGCCTCAGACCGTTCCAGGTCCGTGTCCTCAATCCGCAGCAGAAACTTCCCGCCCATCCGCCGCGCAAACAGCCAGTTATACAGCGCCGTCCGCGCATTCCCCACATGCACCATCCCCGTCGGCGATGGCGCAAACCGCACTCGTACCATTTCCTTGTCCATACTGTCTTAGATGATAGATTGCCCAGCCGTGGCTTGTCGGTTGTCGCACAATTCGCTTCCGGCGTACCGTTAAAGAAGAGGAAGACTCCGCAGTGGCGAGCCATGTCCGACCACCAGCCCGAAAGCCAAATCACGATAAACGCTCAGGTTGCAGCGCCTGCAAGTGGCCCCGGCAGCCTCGCTCCGCTTGACCCTCTTCAACGGTGGTGTGGCGTGCTCCCTGCCTTCAGGAGCCTCGACGAAATCAATCTCTGGATTCGTGAAATGCGCGACGACCAGGACAACTCCGAACCCGCCAGCTAAATCAGCTCTTTTTCCCCCGCTCCACCACCGCCGCCGCCTGCCCATACGATCCCAAATTCCAGGCCTCCGCGTACCCCAGGGCCCGCAGCTTCCGCTGCGCCATCCCGCTCCGCATCCCGCTCTGGCAATGCAGCAGAATGACCCGCCCCTTGTCCGCCACCAGCTTCGGAAAGCGCTCATCCAACTCATCCAGCGGCACATTCACCGCTCCCGCCAGATGCCCGCCCCGGAACTCCGCCACGCTGCGCACATCCACCAGCATCGCCCCGTTCCGCAGCAACTCCTCCGCCTTCGGCGCTGCAATCCGCCCGCGGCGCTTCATCACCACCAGCACCAATAGAAGCGCAATTCCAACTGCCCACACCCAAACCTGCGACATTCGTGCCCCCTTGGACTACTCCGCTTCCAGCTCTCCCGCATACCGCTCGTGCAGCGCCTGAATGTAGTCGTCCGCGGTCCACTCCTCATCCACTTCCGTCATCTCCAGCAGGTGGCACGCCGCTTCCACCACGCCAAAGCTCACTTCCTCTTCGTGCAGCAGGTCAATCAGCGTCGGCAGCGCGCGCAAATCCCCGCGCTTGCCAAGCCCAGCCACCGCTTCCTCCCGCGTGTCCTGGTTTTCGTCGTCCAGCCGCTCCACCAGCGCCTCGCGAATCGCTTCACTGTCCGCATTGCTCTTCACGCCCAGCCCAAACGTCGCCCAGTCGCGAATATCGTCATCCGGGTCCTCGGTCAGCGCCAGCAGCGCCTCCACCGCCCGCGGATCATCGGCAAAGCAGCTCAGCGCAAAGCACGCTGCAAAACGCACATCCGGGTCCTCGTTCTTCCGGTACGGCAGTACCAGCGGCACCGCAGCCGGATTCTCCAGGTGTCCAAACGCCACCAGGCAGCTGTCGATAATCTGCGGGTCCAGCTCCGTCTCCAGCGTCTCCACCACGATCGCGTAGGTCTCCGCGGCAAACGTCACCTGCGGTTGCGTCTCGCTCTTGCCCAACTGCGCAAGAATATCGATCCCGCGCCGCCGCTTCGCCGGCTTGTTGTTCCGCGCCCACGCCGCCGCATGGTCAAACACTTCTCGCGTCCCTATCGCCTGCAGCTTGCTCACTGCCTCCCACGGGCCGCCTTCGTCGTCCTCGTTGTCATAGTCGCCAACCAGGGTCAGCCGGAAAAGTTCATCAATCGATTCAGGGGTAGCTTGCTGCTTCATGGAATACCTCACATCGCAGAATAGCCCGTCCGGCCCCATCAGCGAGAGGAAAACTCTCGCCCGCTCTCCCATTTCCACCCCATTCCTGCGTTACTCTGGCACTCATGCAGCCTCTTCTCGCCGCCAAACTCCCCACCCTGCTCCTCCTCTCCGCGCTCGCCATCCTGCCTGCCGCCGCCCAGCCAGCCGTCCCGCCGCCCACCCCCTCCGTCGCAGAGAAAACCTCCGGCCTCGAAGCGCGCCCCGGCCTCTTCCCCCTCTTCTGGGATCCCCGCGCCGGCAAGCTCTTCATGGAACTCCCCGCCACCGACCACGACTTCCTCCTCCTCGACCAGCTCCCCTGGGGCCTCGGCTCCAACGACATCGGCCTCGACCGCGGCCAGCTCGGCCCCGGCCGCGTCGTCCACTTCTCCCGCGTCGGCAGCAAAATCCTCCTCGTCCAGCCCAACCTCGACTACCGTTCCAGCTCCCCGGATCCCGCCGAGCGCCTCGCCGTACGCCAGTCCTTCGCAGAAAGCGTCCTCTGGGGCTTCAAAGTCGAGGCCGAGGACCCCGCCACCCCTACGCATCCCGCAATCCTCCTCGTCGACGCCACAGACTTCTTCCTCCGCGACGCACACCACGTCACCGAAGCCCTCCAGGCCGCCCACCAGGGCACCTACCACCTCGACCCCTCCCGCTCCGCCATCGCCCTCGACGCCACCAAGAACTTCCCCAAGAACACTGAGGTCGAGGCCCAGCTCACCTTCACCACCGACGGCGCACCCACCGGCGAGTTCGTCCGCGACGTCACCCCCGACCCCCGCGCCATCACCGTCCGCGAACACACCTCCCTCATCGAGCTCCCCGACCCCGGCTACCAGCCCCGCAGCTTCGACCCCCGCTCCGGATTCTTCGGCCAGCGCTTCCGCGACTACTCCGTTCCCCTCGGCAAGCCCCTCGACCAAAAGCTCATCGTCCGCCACCGCCTCATCAAGCGCGACCCCGCCGCCGCCCTCAGCGAGCCTGTAAACCCCATCGTCTACTACGTCGATCGCGGCGCACCCGAGCCCATCCGCTCCGCCCTCGTCGAAGGCGCCAGTTGGTGGTCGGCCGCTTTTGAGGCTGCCGGCTTCAAAAACGCCTTCCAGGTCCGCGTCCTCCCTGCCGACGCCGACCCCATGGATGTTCGCTACAACATCATCCAATGGGTCCACCGCGCCACCCGCGGTTGGAGCTACGGCGAAGCCATCACCGACCCCCGCACCGGCGAAATCATCAAAGGTCAGGTAACCCTCGGCAGCCTCCGCGCCCGCCAGGACTACCGCATCGCGGAAGCCCTCCTTGCTCCCTACGCCGAGGGCAAACCCATCCCGCCCGATATGCTCGAAATGGTCCTCGCCCGCACCCGCCAGCTCGCTGCCCACGAGGTCGGCCACACCCTCGGCCTCCAGCACAACTTCGCCGCCTCCTCCGTCTCCCAGGGCACCTCCGTCATGGACTACCCCCACCCCCTCGTCACCCTCGACCCCCTCGGCAAGCCCACCCTCAACCACGCCTACACCACCGGCGTCGGCGCCTGGGACATCGCAGCCATCCGCTACGGCTACTCCCAGTTCGCCCCCGGTGCTGACGAGGCCCACTCCCTCGACGCCCTCCTCAATGCCAGCGAGTCCGCCGGCCTCCGCTACCTCACTGACGCCGATGCACGCCCCCTCGGCAGCCTCAGCCCCTGGGCCCACCTCTGGGACAACGGCCCCGACTCCGCCGCCGAACTCACCCGTCTCCTTGCCGTCCGCAAAGCCGCCCTCGCCCGCTTCGGTGCAGACGCCATCCAGCCCGGCCAGCCCATGGCCGACCTTGAAGACACCCTCGTCCCCCTTTATCTCCTCCACCGCTACCAGACCGAAGCTGCCGCCAAATCCATCGGCGGCCTCGACTACCGCTATGCCGTCCGCGGCGACGGCTCCTTCGTAACCCGCCTCCTCCCGCCCGACACCCAGCACCGCGCCCTCTCCGCCGTTCTCGACACACTCTCGCCCGAGGTCCTCACCCTTCCCGAATCCCTCCTCACCCTCTTCCCGCCCCGCCCACCTGAGGATGACCGCACCCGCGAGTCCTTCGCCGCCCACACCGGCCTCGCCTTTGACCCTCTAGGCGCCGTCGAGGCCTCTGCAAACCTCACTGCCTCGCTCCTCTTTGAGCCCTCTCGCGCCAGCCGCCTCGTCGAGCACCACGCCCGCGAAGCCTCCCAGCCCGCCCTCGAAGGCGTCCTCTCAGCCATCCTTACGGCCACCTGGCAGGCACCCCGTCAGCCCGGCCTCGCCGGTCAAACCCAGTTCGCCGTCGACGACATCATCCTCCGCCAACTCCTCGCACTCGCCACCAGCCCTGAAGCCTCCGGCCAGGCCCGCGCCCTCGCCCGCTCCGCCGCAGACTCCCTCGATACCTGGCTCCAGGCACAAAAATCAGCCGCCGCACCCGACCTCCAGGCGCACTACGCCGCCGCCCTCGCCACCCTCGAGCGCTTCCACAAAGACCCTGAAAAATTCACCTTGCCGCCCGCCCTGCCCACACCCCCCGGCCAGCCCATTGGCGACCAGGACGATGACATCGCAATCCGCTAGCCCGCATTTCTCACCACAGCTTGCCGACTGTGATCACCAGGCATTTTTTAGCGAGACCATCGAGGTGTAGTCATCATTTCCCATCGAGTGTCTGGTTCTGAGAGTTTGGTTTCCTCTTGTTGGTGTGCTGGA
>CAIVDV010000070.1 GCA_903904755.1 uncultured Acidobacteriaceae bacterium
GTGCTTACCGGCCGGAATCGGCCTCACTGAAAGCTTGAACCCCGCACACCCACGGGTCTCAACTCAAACGGCGACGATCATCGCATCAAGTCCCGATGCCGGAACTTCTGGAATTCAGCTACTTGCACCACGGGCTGCTATGCTGCGTTTTGCTGGTTTTGTGAGTTTGACGATTGCGCTTTGTGTTGTGACGGGATGCCGCGGGCTGGACAGCCGGGACATCCTGATGGAGAGCGTGACGAATGTAAGCCACACGCGGCGGGCTTCGGTCATCGTGCGCCAGTTTGTGATTGACGGGCGGGTCGATGACAATCCGCCGGTGACGTATGTGCTGCTGAGCGATGACCACGGGGAGCCGCGTTATCCGGCGGGAGTGGATTTTCCCGAGGATGAAGTGGTGATGAAGCCGGTGCATTGCGGTCGGCTGAGCCTGGAGTGGAACGGGGACGACAACCTGATGATTGTGTGCGAGCGCTGCGGACTTTCGATGTCGGCAATTGGGCACCACGCGATGCAGATGGGGATTACGAAGATTGAGTATGTGGGATTCCCGGAGGCTTCGTCGTGGGAGACGCCTCCGCCGGCGAGTCCGGGGCGGATACGGTAGGGCAGGGACGCAGGGACTGGGAGCCGGGGATGCTGGGGGTGGCTGATGCTGCCCCTTTTTACTTTGGTTGGGATTCGAGGAGCTGGATGGCTTGGCGGTAGTCCATGGGGGGCAGGGGGGAGTAGTTGCTGATCTCCAGGGTGGTGTCAAGCTTGATGGATTTGAAGAGGATGCGGGCATTCATGACGAGGACCATGCGGGTGGTGCGCCACTGGTGGTTGCCGACATCGGCCTGGTCGAGGAGGAGGGTTCCGCCCTGTTCCAGCTTGCCGAGCAGGCCGCCCATGTAATCGACGTCGTGGAGGCGGTGGCCTTCGAGATGGGTGACGCGCTGCTCGGCGACGTCAATCCACAGCTCACCGGCCATGGCTTTGAGGGCCTGGGATTCGATGTCGGGCGGGTCAAACGACGGGTTGGGCTGAAAGCTGAGCCGGTAGCTGGGGCCGTGGGGGGTATCCACGGTGCCGGCGTAGGAGTAGAGGAAGGCGTCGGGCAGGGCGCGGAGGATTTTGCGGGCGTGTTCGGAGTCGTCCTGCTCGCGCTGCTGGCGGTGGCGCTGGAGGCTGGGGTCGTCGAGGAGGCTCTGGAGGCGGGTGTGTTCGGCGGCTTCGTCTTGGGGGGAGAGGGGGGCGTTGTTGCGCTGGATGAGGCGGGCAACGTCGCCGTCACGTGTTTCTGCGATGAGCTTGGTGGTGGAGAGGCGCGGGCTGGTTTTGCGCAGGGTGTAGTGGAAGGGGTGGGATGCGTCCTGGGTGGCGGCAATCTCTGTACGGAGGACGCGCTGGACGAGTTCCTGGGTTTGGGCCGGGGTGAGTGGTGCCTGGGGCAACGGGCGGGCCAGGAGCGAGGCGGGCAGGAGCAGGGCGGAGACGAGGAGCGAGAGGGCCAACTGAGCGTGCCGGGCGGGAGGTCGAATTGTGCCGGTGGCGAAAAGGATGGCGGGAGGCTCCTGGCAGGCGGCCCCGGGATACTGGGCTTATGGAGAGTTTAGACGCGGGCAGGAGCGAGTAGTTGCAAATGTTGATGCTGCTGGGAAAAAGGCACTATGTACCCGTATGGGTACTGGTTTTTGCGCGCCGGGGGTGGTGTTGTTATAGTGCGGGCAGGGTCCCGGCAGTGGACCCGTCCCAGGGGACGAGAGAATGGCTGTTGAAAATACACCGGCACGCATTGGCAAGACGGTTGTGATTCGAGGAGAAGTACGGGGCAGCGAAGACCTGTATGTCGACGGCCGGGTGGAAGGTACCATCAGCCTGTCGGAGAGCCGTTTGACGATTGGG
The DNA here is from genome assembly GCA_903904755.1 of uncultured Acidobacteriaceae bacterium. Classification (GTDB taxonomy): domain Bacteria; phylum Acidobacteriota; class Terriglobia; order Terriglobales; family Acidobacteriaceae; genus Acidicapsa. The sequence continues at coordinate 1,888 of CAIVDV010000070.1, forward strand.
CCGAATGCGGTATTGGCGGCGGATTTGAGCGCGCGGGATGTTCTGGTGCTGGGCACGGTGGAAGGGAACATTACGGCGACTGGTCGGCTGGAACTGCGCGCAGGATGCCAGGTGAGCGGAGATGTGCGCGCGATGCGGCTGGCGATTGAAGACAACGCGGTCTTTCGCGGGAAAGTGGATCTGTCGCAGGCACCGGCCAAGCCGGGCGAGGCAGCACCAATTGCGACGGCGGATTAACCCAGGCACCAACCGGCACGGGACATTGGAGGCAGGATGCTGGGCAGATTGTTTGGCCGTCAGCCGGCGAGGGAGAGTTCGTCCTCACGGCAGGCACTGAGCGGGCCCAAGTTTACGCGGCACTCGGGTGCGTGGGCACTGCTGCGCCAGCGGCTGCTGGGGGAGCAGGGGCTGCGGGTGCTGGATGTGGGGGCGACCTCAGCGGCGAATATCAACCTGCTGACCCGCATGGGGCACAGTGTGTATATGGCTGATCTGATTCACGATGCGTACAGCGAAGACTGGACGCGGGGCGAGGATGAGGACGGCAAGAAGATTTGGGATGTGGATGGGTTCCGGAGCGGGAATCTGGATTTTTCAGGCCGGCAGTTTGATATGGTGCTGCTGTGGACGACGCTGGATTACCTGCCGGAGGCCTTTGTTGCGCCGGTGGTGGAGGCGCTGGGCGAGGCAATGGCACCGGGCGGACAACTTCTGGGAGTCTTCAACATGAAGATGCAACCGGAGCAGTCGCCGCACTACCGGTTTCACCTGACCGAGACGGATGAGGTGGAACTGCAACTGGCACAGCCGGTGATGTTGCAGCGCGCCTTGACCAACAGGCGGATAGAGCAGTTGTTTCACCGGTGGTATGGGCTGAAGCAGTTCCTGGCCAAGGATGGAGTTTCAGAGGCGCTGATGACGCGGTAGGGGCGCCGGGATTTGGTTATCCCACCCATGGCGCAGAGTGGGTGGCGATGGATGGGGCAGACGGCAAAGAAAACATTGAGAAGAGACAGGGGAGGGTGCGATGAGTTTGCTGAAGGGGACGAAGGTTACATGGCTGGGACATGCGACGGTGCTGGTGGAAACTGCGAAGGGGACGCGGATACTGATTGATCCGTTCCTGGAGCATAACCCCAAGTTTCCGAAGAGTTTTGAGCTGCCGAAGATTGACTTTGTGCTGCTGACGCACGGGCATATTGACCACACGGCCGATGCGGCGCCGGTGGCGAAGAAGCATGGCGCGACGGTGGTGGCGATTTACGAACTGGCGTTGTATATGGCGGCGCAGGGCGTGGAGAAGACGCTGGGGATGAACATTGGCGGCACAGTGCGGATTGCCGATGTTGCGGTGACGATGACGCAGGCCTTCCACTCGTCGAGCTTGCAGGTTGGAGATACGTTTGTGTATCTGGGCGAGCCGGCTGGCTATGTGCTGACGATTGATGACGGGCCGGTGCTGTATCACGCAGGAGATACAGCGGTGTTTGGAGATATGGCGCTGATTCGCGAGCTGTACGCCCCAGAGGTGGTGATGCTGCCGATTGGTGGGGGGTATACGATGGCTCCGAAGGAGGCTGCGGTGGCGGTGCGGCTGTTGACGCCAAAGAAGATACTGCCGCTGCACTGGGGCACAATGCCGCAACTGGCAGGAAGGCCGGAGCAACTGGCGGCCCTGATTGACGCGCCGGAGCGGGTGGTGATTGTGGAGCCGGGGGAGGCGATGTAAGTGGCGGAGTTTTGTAGATCGGGGACGGGAGTTTGTCTGAATTCCGGACTTGAGATGAGTTTGTGAGCGGGCAAAAAGAGGCGGAGCTGGGGAAATTCCCCGGCTCCGCCATTTGCTTCAGGAGGTTGCTACCTGGCAGCGCTCTTCTGGCGTTCCCAGCGGCGACGGACCGCTTCGGCGATGCGCTTGCGGCCTTCGGGAGTGAGGTTGCGGGTCTTCCTGGCCTTGGGATCTGCGGATTTATTGGACTTTTCAATGGCGCGGGGTTTGCGCACCGGGGCAGATGACTGGCTGGCGAGCAGTGCGCGGGCTTCCTGAAGGCGGGCGATTTCCGTGTCAATTGCGATGATGATTTGGGAAAGCTGCATGTATCCTCCTGAGATTGCCGGTCGTCATCTGCGGATGGGGCGTGGCAGTGGACAGGACTTACCGGTTACATAGCAAGTCAGTTGCCAATTGTGGATTGGCGGGGCGGTGGGGGAGATTGGGAGTCAGGAAGGGAGTTAGGCCGCGAGATTGCAGGGGGGAGTGAGCAGGCCGCGGGAGTTTGTTTTGGGAAGGAGTTCTGAAGGTGAGTGGGCTGAAAGGGATGGCAGCAAGAAAAGCGGAAGCTCAAGGATAGAGCTTCCGCGTTCTTGTTTTTGTTGTGGAGAATCAGGGGCGGGTGCTGTCTCCAAGTGCCGACGCCGGTGTGGCCGGGGAGGGAAGCACGCCAGCCTTTCCGGAGTCGGGGGCATTGAGATTGTTGGATTTGTAGTTTTTCAGGTCCTGGACGATCTCCTGCTTGTCGCGGGCATATTGGCTGGCGAGGCGGGTGAGCGCGTAGGTAATGATGTCGGAGTGGTGCAGATCCTGGATGGATGGATCGCGGCGAAGGTTGAGCCAGAGGCGATGGACGAGGTGGACATCGTCCGGCTGCAGGTTGGGCGAGTGAGGGCCGAGGTGATAGACGCGGGAGTTGCCGTCTGCACTGACCACGTAGAAGGTGATCTGTCGCTTGGGTTCGGGGACCTGTTCCCATGCCTGGCCGATGTGGAAGGCCTGATCCTCGGGGGTCATTTTGGTGGAGAGGCCGCTGACGACGGAATCGACTTCAAGTGCCATGGCGGTGCGCATGAGGGCGGCAAAGATGTCGTTGGCGGGTACGACGAGCAGAGAGACCTTTTTGCCGAAGCTTTCGGCGACGGAGATGGCTTTGGTAAAGACCATCTGCTCGTGTTCCGAGAAGGTCTGGTCTTCTGGAGTGAGGTACTCGGGGCCACCGGCAGCCATCATGCGGACGGTGAGAACGACGACGTCCTGCTCGTCTGTTGAGGTGCGGGAGAGAGCCCACTTGAGTGCGAAGGGGTTGGCCGCATCGCGCATGGTGACCATGACGCCGCCGGGGCGTATGGCTACGGTTTCGCGATTGATTTCGTCCTGATGATCGAGCTGGAAGTGCTCCTTCATCTGTCGAGCGTTGAGGGCGTGCTGCTTGGCGTTCCGCTTCTCGGAGATGGAGAAGATGATGAAGAAGACGCCGGCGAAGATGATGCCGCTGACGGTGGCGACCGACTTGGTGAAGAGGTTGACGATGGCGGTGGTGAGCAGGACCAGGAAGACGGAGGCGAGGCCTACAGGAAATTCGGTTTTGCCGATGCGGATGTTCGGCGGAACCTTCCAGCCGCGCTCTCCGTGGTATTTCCAGCGGAGCACGAGCATGGCGAGGGAGTTGAAGGTGAACGACCAGATAACGCCGAAGGCGTATGCCTCGCCGAGCATGATGACGTTGCCCCTGGTGATGATGATGGTGAACATCTGCAGGGCAAAGACGAGGTTGATGATGCGGTGGCTGGTGCCGAAGCGGCGGTGGGGCTGGCGGAACCAATCGGTGAGGACGCCGTCTTCAGCAACGCGCTGGAGGACGCCGGTGGAGCCGATCATGGAGGTGTTGATGGCGCCGGAGAGGATGAGGAAGCCGACGATGACGACGAAGATTCGGAAGCCGATTTTAATCATCAGAGGCCCGGTCATGAACATTGCCAGGCCGGCGATGAGGTTGTCCTGATAGATGTGGGTTCGCTCGTACTCAGGGATGAGCATGGAGGCGAGCAGGGTGGCACCGCCCGTGAAGATGAGCGAGTAGATGGCGATGACGATGGCAGCGCGCTTGAGGTTCTTGAGCTTGGGGTGCTCGATTTCGCGGTTGACCTGGGCGAGGGATTCTTCGCCGGACATGGCGAGGACGGAGTGTCCGAAGGCCATGAGGATGCCGAAGAGGCCAAGGACGGGGACGAATTTGGTTCCCTTGAGGAAGCCGAGCGCGTCCTGGCTGAAGTGCATGTTGCTTGCGGTGGGCAGCGGGGGCAGGTGAGCGCCCTGAGCGAAGACGGAGTAGATGCCCCAGACGAGCAGGATGATGACCATGATGGTGGTAATCTGCATGACCTGCATGGCTTTTTCGCTGGACTCTTCGATGCCCTTGAGGTTCTCCCACCAGTAGTAGATGGTGACGGCGGCGGCAAAAACAGCGGAGGTTTGATTGATGGGGAAGTGGAAGAGCGGGATGTTTGCGTGTACATCGACCATTCTAGCCGGGAGCCATCCGTGAGAGGCGGAGACATCGAGCAGCTCATTCATGAGTCCGACGATGTATTGGCCGGCAGAGACGCCTGAGATGGGGCCGGTGAGGATGTAGTCGAACATGAGGGCGGAGACGGAGAGCTTGGCGAAGGTTCCGCCGAGAGCCTCCTTGACGACGCGGTAGACGCCGCCGCGGGTGAACATGGAGCAGCTTTCGACGTATACGGCACGGACGGCGAAGGAGAAGAGCATGACGCCGAGGATGAACCAGGGAGCAGCCTTGCCGACAGCTTCTTCCGCGATGCCGCCGGCGTAGAAGGCCGAGGAGCCGAGGTCGCAGAGCACGATGGCTGCCGCCCGCCAGAAGGAGATGAAAGTGAGCATGACCGAGGAAGCAACGACCAACCGGACACGGTTGGACATGGGTGCGTGCGTGGTGCGGGTAGATGCCATAGGTAGTGGGCTAACTTTCGTGTTGAGAAGATTTTTGCCGGGGACAGGAGGGTGGCGCGAATTGGCGCGCGGTAAGACTGAGACGGCAAACGGAGGGGGTCCGGGAAGCGGTCAAAGCCGGGGGAAGGATTTTAGGGGAAAAAGCTGAAGGGCGGAGTTGGGAAGGGAAAAGCGGTGAAAACTTCAGCGGACCCGCGTTGTGCAGGGCAGAGGCGCGAGGGAGTCGCACACCAAGACTGAAGTTGCCGGAGTTCTGCATCGTTGAGTTACCCGTTCGTGACGATTGAAGGGATTAGTCCTTCTCGAAGAGTTCCTGCGCGTCCTCAATGAAGCTGATGACGACGACGACAGCGGAGCCGGCCATCCCGACAAAAAACAGGACGTCAAGGACGTGCATGCCAAACAGACCAAGTGCCATAGCTGAGATTGTAGTGAGGAAAACGTAATAAATCCATGTGGATTCCATGTGGAATGCGAGATGTGAAAAAGAAAAGGAAAGCGATTTTCTGCGCAATTTGTAAGTGCTTTGCTTTCATGGCGATGAATTTTGGGTCAAGGGCGGGAACGGACGCGGGAGTGGGGATGAATTTTGCTACACTCCGGAGATGCGAAGGATGCCAAGGTTGAGTATGGCGCTAGGCGTGCTGTCGGCGGCGCTGCTGGACCTGCCGTTTCCTCTGGCGGGGCCGCTGCCGGCGTGGCGTGCGCAGTTTGCGTGGCTGGCGCTGGTGCCGCTGATGGTGGCGCTGCTGCGGATTGCGGAGAGCCCGGAGCGGGGGCTGAGGTGGCGGCTGGGCTGGGCGCTGGGAGTGGGCTGGACTGCAGGGGCGGTGTGGTACGGGCTGAACTGCTACTGGGTGTACGGCACGATGCATACCTATGGGGATATGGGGCCGGCGATGGCGGCGGTGTGCCTGGTGCTGTTCAGCCTGTTTCTGGGCGCGTGGTGGGCGCTGCTGGGGCTGGCGGTGGTGGTGGTGCGGCTGGCGACAAATCGGCGCGGGGTGGCTGCGGCGATGATGCCGGTGCTGTGGGTGGCGATGGAGCTGGCGATTTCGCGGGTGCCTAGTTTCCCGTGGGACCAGCTTGGGGTGTCCCAGGTGGATAACGGTCTGCTGATGCGGCTGGCGCCGTGGACGGGGGTGTATGGGGTGAGCTTTGTGCTGGCGGGGGTGAATGCGCTGCTGGCGTGGGCGGTGGTGGAGGCGCTGGCGGGTGAGAAGCGGGGTGGGTGGCTGAAGCATGGGCCGACGGGTGCGGTGGTGGTTGCCGCGGTGCTGGTTGGCGGGCTGGGCGTGGCGGGGATGCGGGTGGAAAAGCCGCGGCCCGCGGCGCAGGCAACGGCGGTGCTGGTGCAGCCGAATCTGGATGTGATTGCGGACAATACCTGGACGGCGGCGCGATGGACAGAGAAGCTGGCGGAGTTTCGCAAGCTGGCCGGGGAGGGTTGCAAGCAATATATTGCGGGGTTGCCGGAAACAGGTGCGCCGCTGGGTGAGGTGGAGTGCGGGCCAGTGCCGGAGCCGCCGGCGCTGATTGCCTGGCCGGAGTCGCCGGCGCCGTTTCGAGATGCGGACCCGCAGTTCCGGGCGGCGATCGAGGGAATTGTGCAGGCGGACCGGGCTCCTGTGGTGGTGGGCAATGTGGGGATGGATTTGGATGCGGCGAGCCAGAGCTACCGGATCTATAACAGTGCCAGCGTGGTGAGCCGGGAAGGGAACTTTGTGGGGCGGTACGACAAGATGCATTTGGTGCCGTTTGGGGAGTACATTCCGGCGCGGGGGCTATTGTTTTTTGCCAAGCAGTTGACGCAGAATCTGGAGGATTTGCAGAGGGGCGAGGTGCGAAAGACCTTCCGGATTGGGGCGGGAGATGGGACGGCGCACCGGTACGGGATTTTTCTCTGCTACGAGAGCGTGTTTGCCGATGAGGTGCGGGAGTTTACGCGGATGGGGGCCGAGGTGCTGGTGAACCTGAGCGATGATGGGTGGTATGGGGACACGAGCGCACCGTGGCAGCACCTGAATATGGCGCGGATGCGGGCGATTGAGAACCACCGCTGGATATTGCGGGATACGAACAACGGGACGACGGCCTCAATTGACCCGTATGGGACGGTGCGGCAGAGCATTCCGCGGCACCGGGCGGATGCGCTGCCTGCGGAGTTTGGGTATGAGAGCGAGTTGACCTGGTATACGGTGCACGGGGATGTGTTTGCGTGGGGGTGCCTGGTGTTGGGAGGGGGCGCGATGGTGCTGGGGATGAGGAAGGTTCTGTGGCGGGAGGCGGGGCGAGGGTAGGGTAAGGGATTGCTTTTGTTTCTTTGGAGTAGTGGCATAATCGACTCATGCCAGCCCGAACCACGATCGAACTGCCGGAATCACTGTACGAGAGCTCGCTTGAGCGCTCACGGAGCGCGGGCGTGTCGGTGCGGGCGCTGATTGTGCGGGCGGTGGAGCAGACCTATGCGGAGCCCCAAATGGGGAAGCCGGTGACGGGGCCGATGATTACGGGAACCGGGAAACTGGGACCTCGTTTCCCGGTGGAAGAGAATCCGCATGACCTCATACTTTCCTGATGTCAACGTTTGGATTGCGCTTTCCGTTCTTGCTCATCCTCACAACAATTTGGGATGGAATTGGAAGACGCTTTTGCGGGCGGATGATCGAATTCTGATTTCCCGATATACACAACTCGGGATTCTTCGCCTGCCGACCAACAGGGCAGTGATGGGTGACCAGACATTGACGATTGGCAAGGCGTCGGCGGTTTACGACCAATGGCTTGGGGACCCGCAGGTGGAGTTTTGCACGGAGCCGCGGGGAGTGGAAGAGAGCTTTCGTTAAGCTACCGAGCCGTTTGCCGGCAAAGCAGCCTCGAAATGTGTGGGTGATTGCTGGCTGCTGGCGTTTGCGCAGGCGACTGATTCCCGGCTGGTCACCTTTGACAGGGCCTTGTGCGAATTTGCGGCGAGGCAAGGGCATACGGTAGTGCGGCCGGGCTGAGGGACTTGCGGTGATAGTCTAAGGTTCGTTACGTGGGTTAAAAAATCTCAAAAGAAGTCAGGTCCTGAAGCGAATATGTCGTCCTTGAACGATTTGGAATTTGCATTCGCTCCCCTTCGCGATACGGTACGCGACCTGCGGGAGTATCTTTGACCCGGCGCGGTTGCGTCGGGAGTTAACCGTACTGGAAGAGAAACTTGCGGATCCGGCGATGTGGTCGAATCCGGCGGCGAGCCAGCCGCTGATGCGCGACCGGAAGCGGCTGGAGCTGCTGATAGCCGATGATGCGGCACTGGTGAGCCGGCTGGGGGATATAGAGGCCTATTTCGAGCTGGCGAAGGAGGGCGCTGAGGAGGTGCTGCCTGAGCTGGAGCGGGAGATGGCCAGCCTGCGCGAGTTCTGCGAGGCGCTGGAAGCCAAGACGATGCTGAGCGGGGAGACCGACCCGCTGAACGCGATTGTGACGGTGCATCCGGGCGCGGGCGGGACGGAGAGCCAGGACTGGGCCGAGATGCTGATGCGGATGTATTTGCGCTGGGCCGAGCAGCAGGGCTTCAAAGTGGAGATGAACGACCTGCAGGACGGGGACGAGGCAGGCATCAAGTCTGCGACGTTCACGATTCTTGGGGAGTATGCGTTTGGCCAGCTTGCGGGCGAGTCGGGCGTGCATCGGCTGGTGCGGATTTCGCCGTTTGACTCGGCGAAGCGAAGGCACACGTCGTTTGCCAGTGTGTATGTGTCGCCGGAGATTGATGACTCGATTGAGGTGAATATCCGCGTGGAAGATTTGCGGATTGACACCTACCGGTCGGGCGGCAAGGGCGGGCAGCATGTGAATACGACCGATTCTGCGGTGCGGATGACGCACTTGCCGACGGGGATTGTGGTGACCTGCCAGAACGAGCGGTCGCAGATCAAGAATCGGGACAAGGCGATGAAGATGCTGCGTTCGCGGATTTATGAGTACGAGCTGGCGAAGAAGAAGGCCGTGACGAAGATTCTGGAGGACGCGAAGCTGGAGATCAATTTTGGATCGCAGATTCGGTCGTATGTCTTGCAGCCCTACCGGATTGCCAAGGACCACCGGACGAAGGTGGAAGTGGGGGATGTGGACAAGGTTCTGGATGGGTATCTGGAGCCGTTTCTGCGGGGCTTCCTTTTAATGAAGCGGAGGGGTACGGCTGTGGCATCGGATAGTGGGGATGACCTGGACGTCTAGGGACGTAGGGACCAGGGACCAGGGACGCAGGGACTGAGGACGGGAATGGCTGGGAACGAGACGTTGATTGACGAGATGCTGACGCGGTCGAAGGTGATTGCGGTGGTTGGCATGAGCGACAAGCCGTGGCGGGCGAGCCACAACATTGCGGCGTATCTGGCGCGGGTGGGGTACCGGGTGTTGCCGGTGAATCCTGTGCTGAGCCGGGTGAAGGTGGGCGAGGCGGAAGTGGAGTGTTATCCGACGCTGGATGCGGCGCAGGCGGTGGCGAAGATTGATCTGGTGGATGTTTTTAGGGCGAGCGATGCGGTGCCGGCGATTGTGGAGGATGTGGTGCGACTGGGGATCAAGTACCTGTGGCTGCAGGATGAGGTTGTGCACGACGAGGCGGTGGCGCAGGCTGAGGCTGCCGGGGTGAAGTGCGTGCAAAATGATTGCATTTTTCGGCAGCACGCGGCGCGGGGTTAAGGGAGTGGGCATGCGGATGGTGAAGCTTTTGCTGGCGGCGGTGGTCGCGCTGGGGTTGACGGGCTGGGCGGGAGCGCAGACGGTGACGAGCGAGGCGGATGGGCCGCATGTGCATGTGCAACTGGTGGTTCCCTACGGCGGACTTGCGCTGGCGGGTCAGAAGACCGAGGGCGGGCTGTATTTCAAGCTGGAGCCGGGCTGGCATGTGTACTGGAAGAATGCTGGCGACTCGGGTGAGGCGCCGCGGATGAAGTGGACGCTGCCGGATGGGATTACGGCGGAGGGCTTGCAGTTTCCTGCACCGAAGCGGTTGCCGCTGGGGCCGCTGATGGATTTTGGGTACGAGGATGAGGTGCTGTTTCCGTTTGCGCTGGATGTGGCTCAGACAACGAAGCCGGGCGAAGCGGTGGCAAGCGCGACAGTGAAGTGGCTGGTGTGCCGGGAGGTTTGCATCCCAGGCAAGGCTGAGCTGGGGCGGAAGCTGATGGTGATGGACCATTTGCTGAAGGATGCGCCGATGCTGGGGCCAGACAACGCACTGTACGCGCGGCTGGCGGGGAGGTTGCCGACTGCGTTGCCCGCGAGTGCGAAGGCGGTGTATGCGGCGACGGCGACGGGGTACAAGCTGGCGGTGCTGACGGGGCAGAAGGAGACGACTGCTTCCTTTTTCCCGGCGGATCAGGGAGTGATTGATAATCCGGCGGCGCAGAAGGTGAGCCTGGTGGATGGCGGCCTTGTGCTGGAGTTGAAGAAGGACGCGACGGCGACCGCTGCTGCAACGCAGTTGGCCGGGGTGATTGAGCTGAGCGGCGGGCGGGCGTATGAGATTGCTGCGGTGGCGGGCAAGGTGCCGGCGGCTGGGGCGGCGGTGAATTTTGGTGAGCTAAGCAAGGCGGTGGGTCTGGCGTTTCTGGGTGGAATCATCCTGAACCTGATGCCGTGTGTGTTTCCGGTGTTGTTTTTGAAGGGGCTTGCGCTGGTGAACTCGTCGGCGGCGGACAGGAAGAAGATTCGCGGGCATGGTGAGGTGTATGCCACTGGGATTGTGGTGAGCTTCTGGGCGCTGGTGGCGGCGCTGCTGGGGCTGCGGGCGGCGGGGGCAACGCTGGGCTGGGGATTCCAGTTTCAGTCGCCGGTCTTCCTTTCGCTGATGGCGGGGCTGCTGTTTTTCCTGGGGCTGAGCCTGGCCGGGCAGTTTGAGATTGGGTTGAGCCTGACGAGCGTGGGCGGGGAGCTGGCACAGAAGGAAGGGTATGCGGGCAGCTTCTTTACCGGTGTGCTGGCGGTGATTGTGGCGACGCCGTGCACGGCTCCGTTTATGGGCGTGGCGGTGGGCTATGCGCTGCAGCAGAGTGCGGTTGTGACTTTTGCGATCTTTACCGCACTGGGGCTGGGGCTGGCGGCACCGTATCTGGTGCTCTGCTTCCAGCCGGCGTGGACGCGGCTGTTGCCGAGGCCGGGCGTGTGGATGGAAGTGCTGAAGCAGGCGACGGCGGTGCCGATATTTGCCACGGTGATTTGGCTGGTTTGGGTACTGGCGCAGACGCGCGGGGCAACGGGCGTGGCGGCAGTGCTGGGGCTGTTTCTGCTGCTGGCGGTGGCGGGCTGGGTGCTGGGGCGTTGGCCGGGGAAGCGGATTCCGGCGGCTGTGGCGGTGCTGGTGATGGCTGCGGGCGTGGCGGTGGCGGTATATGGGGTAGTGAAGCTGGCCAGCCCGGTGACGGCCGAGGCGCAAACCGGGAGCGCAGCAGGGAATTGGGAGCCGTGGTCACAGGCCAAGGTGGACCAGTACCGGGCGGCGGGGCGGCCGGTGTTTGTGGACTTTACGGCGAGCTGGTGCCTGAGCTGCCAGGTGAACGAGCGGGTGGCGCTGAGGACCGATGAGGTGCAGGCGGCGTTTGCCGCGAAGAATGTGGCGCTGCTGAAGGCGGACTGGACCAGCCACGATGATGCGATTACGCAGGCGCTGGCGGGGATGGGGCGGAGCGGCGTGCCGGCGTATGCGTTGTATCGAACTGGAACGACGGGGGATGCGACGCTGCTGCCGGAAGTGCTGACGAAAAATATTGTGCTGGATGCGCTGGACAAGATAGGCAGGTAAGAATTTAGCATTGACCCAACCTTCCGACACCATCCACCCTTGCGGATGGCCCCCTTGATGCCGGGAGATTGGAGCCCGCTGGCATAGCCACCGGGAGCATATAGAAGTTTTTACGCGATTGCCTGAGCACTCCCCGCACGGGCAATGATCGATCTGTCCTCCGTCAGAAATCACCGACAGCGAACTGTCGATGCCCCCTTTCCTGCCGGAGGACAGAACGTACCGGGAAGCGAACTTTACCGGGGAAGGCGAGCACACTTCCTTCAAAACTACCCTGCTTCCTGCATAAACCATCCTTGCGGATGGCCCCCTTTTATGCGGGAAACAGGGGGCCCGGCGAACCGGGAGCCCAAACTTTTAATCTCTACCTCCTCTCACCATCCAACCTCTCGGTTGGCCCCCTTGATGAGAGGAGATAGAGGTTCCCGGCGAACCGGGATCTTGGTAGCCGGGGGACGGCGCAAACCTGGGGAGATTCTTATCCCTATCTGCTCCCACCATCCATCCTCTCGGATGGCCCCCTTGATGGGAGCAGATAGGGAACCCGGTAGAACCGGGAGCCCGTGGAAAGCTGAGGAGCGTTTTACCTCTACCTCCTCTCACCATCCAACCTCTCGGTTGGCCCCCTTGGTGAGAGGAGATAGAGACCCGGCAAAAGCCGGAGCTCGAAACGAGTTCAAGCCAGGCCAGGGTGACTGGGTAGCTCTTACGCAGTCATTATTAGCAAGTGGTGTGCCATTTGCTGCGCTTGGGCTGTGGATTTCGTAAGGCTATTTTTTGCAATCAGTTACGGCTGAATTTCCCCCAAGTGCAGGGAAAGATAGCGGGCTTGTGTGTCTGGATTCCAGACTCCAGACAGAGTCTGGAATCTGGAATGCAGAAGAGATGCTCATGCAGCGGCTTGGGAAATGGGAAGGGAGACCTCTCGGGCTGCAGCCATTGCCGGAGTGGGAAAGGTTTGAGCTGGGGTGGCCTGGATTGGGATGAGGTCGGCGGCGAGGTTTGCCGGGATGCGGTTCCTGAGGTAGTGGAGGATGCCTGCCGGGCGGAGGAGCCACTTCCACGAGAGGCGGAGGATGCTCTCAATCTCCCGCCGCTTCACGGAGACCAGGCTCCAATGGAGTGCAAGAGCGGATTCGACGATGGCAGAGAAGGGAACACCCAACTGCTCGCAGATGAGTATCTTGTTGCAGAGATTGACGCGGTAGTAGATGTGGGTTTGAATGCTCATGCTGATGCAGTTGTTCCAGCGGGTGCGATATGCCAGTTGGTTCGGCAGGAAGAGCGCGTCGCCGGCGCCGACAAGTCGGATCCAGAGGTTGGTGTCCATGGAGCGAGTCATGCCATCCTTGTTGCGGAGCCCCCAGCCGCCAATGGCGCGGAGGGTGTCGCGATGGCAGGCAACCTGGATGGGAGTGCCGATGGGTGCCTGATCGCGCAGCATGTGATTGAGCAGCTGACGTGATGCCATGACAACCGGCTCAGAGGCAATGGTTGGGGTCATGGAGAGGGGCTGCAGTTGCTCGGTCATGTCTTGAGCGCGGCAGGTAACGATCACCGGGGACTGTCCTGCGCGGCGTGCCTGGAGGAGGCCATGCGCCATGGTGGCCAGGCAGTCTGGAGTAAGCCAGTCGTCGTCATCGATGAATTTGATCCAGGTACCTGTGGCATGGGGCAAGGCGAGGTTGTTGGCCGCGCTTTGTCCGACACTGGATTCGGTGCGAATGGTTTGAACGTCGGGGAAGGTGGCGAGCAGGGAAGGAGTCTCGTCGGTGGATGCGTCGTCGACAACGATGATCTGGCACGGGCGGGTTTGGTTGAGAGCACTTTCCACGGCGCGGCGGAGCATGGCTGGGCGGTTGTGGGTTGCGATGATAACGGTCCAGGTGATGGGTTCATCCGCAGGAGGGGCAGTGGATTCCAGGTCTGCGGATGCGTTGGAATTCACAGGCAACGGGGAGCGAGAGTTCTCAAAGTTTTTCATGGAATAAGTATGAGCATTTGCCTATCCAAATCGTTCGCCGGAGTGAAATTATCCAGGAAATTGAAAAATAAGATAGATATCTTCGATTGCGCGGGGAGTCGGGTGTGGAAGGTGGGGTGCCTGAAGGCTGAATGGAAACTGAGAAAGCTGGACCGAAGCGGTGTACCTATTGCTGGCGCTTGGCCTGGCGGATGCGGCGAATTTCGTCGAGTCGCTGGGCGAGCTGGCGCTCGCGGCCTTCCTGGGTGGGCTGGAAGTACTGGTGACCGAGCAGCGAAGTGGGCAGGCAATCCATGGCGGCGACCTTGCCTTCTTCGTCGTGGGCGTAGCGGTAGCCCTTGCCGTAGTCGAGGTCTTTCATGAGGCGGGTGGGGGCGTTGCGCAGGTGGAGTGGGACGGGTTCCTGGCGGGTGGCCTCAATGTCTGCCCGGACGGCGGACCAGGCGGTGTAGACGGAGTTGGATTTGGGTGCGAGGCAGAGGTAGACGACGGCCTCGGCGAGGGCGAGGTCGCCTTCAGGGGAGCCGAGGAACTCCATGGTGTGGCGGGCGGAGAGGCAGAGGTTGAGGGCTTCGGGAGCGGCCAGGCCGATGTCTTCGACGGCCATGCGGATGACGCGGCGGGCGAGGTACATGGGGTCTTCGCCGGCGAGGAACATGCGCCCGAGCCAATAGAGAGCAGCATCGGGGTCGGAGTTGCGGACGGATTTGTGGAGGGCACTGATGAGGTTGTAGTGCTCTTCGCCGCCTTTGTCGTAGAGCAGGACGCGCTGCTGGAGGGCTTCTTCCGCGAGGGTGCGGGTGATAAGGGCGGGCTGGGCCGGGGTGGCGCGGGCGCCGGCAAGCTGGGCGGCGACCTCGAGGGCGTTGTAGGCGGAGCGGCAGTCTCCGCTGGAGTAGCCTGCGATCAGCTCGAGTGCTTCAGGTGCGGCGGTGAGGTTGAGGGAGCCGAGGCCGCGGTCGGGGTCAGTGAGAGCGCGCTGGAGGAGGCCGACGATGTGGTTTTCGGTGAGTGCTTCGAGGACGTAGACGCGGCAGCGGGAGAGGAGTGCGCCGATGACCTCGAAGGAGGGATTCTCAGTGGTGGCGCCGATGAGGCGGATGGATCCGCGCTCGACGTAGGGGAGGAATGCGTCCTGCTGGGCCTTGTTGAAGCGATGGATTTCGTCGACGAAAAGGATGGTGCGGGAGCCGAGCTGGGCGGCCTGCTCGGACTGGGCCATGATGGCCTTGATTTCCTTGATGCCGGAGAGGACAGCGGAGAACTCGAGGAAGCTGGCACCGGTGGTTGCGGCGATGATCTTGGCCAGTGAGGTTTTTCCGACGCCGGGAGGGCCCCAGAAGATCATGGAGGCGGGGTCGTCGTGGTCGATTTGTACGCGGAGGGGCTTGCCGGGAGCGATGAGGTGCTGCTGGCCGGCGTACTCGTCGAGGTTGCGGGGGCGCATGCGCTCGGCGAGGGGGGCGTGGCGGAAGGGCGCGGAGGCGGGGGCGGAGTCGAAGAGGCTCATGGGCGGCTTCCGGAGGCGGAGCGCTGGCGGGCGGCTTCGTAGAGAAGGATGGAGGCGGCGATGGCGGCGTTGAGGCTTTCGACCGGGCCGGGGGTGGGGATGGTGATGCGGGCGTGGCAGCGTTCGGCAAATGCCGGGGGGACGCCGGCACCCTCAGAGCCGATGACGAGGGCTGCGGGCTGGGAGAGGTTGGTGGAGGCCAGGGGCAGGGGCGCGTCGGGCATGGCTGCGAAGGTGCGGATGCCGTGGGCGGCGAGGCGGGCGAGACAGTCGTCCTGCGAGGCGTGAAGGTGGGCCAGACGGAAGACCGAGCCGGCGGAGGCGCGCATGGCCTTTGGGTTCCAGGGGGAGACGGTGCCGGGTAGGAGGATGGCTCCGGTTGCGCCGAAGGCTTCAGCAGAGCGGAGGACGGTGCCGAGATTGCCGGGGTCCTGCAAGCCGGCGAGGACAACGATAAGGGCCGGGGCGGGGGTGAGGAGGGATTCCCAGGTATGGGTGCGGGGCCGGGAGAGTGCGGCGATGGGCTGGGGCGACTCTGTGGAGACGGCGGCGCGGAAGAGATCTTCCGGCAGGGCGATGACCTCGTGAGTGCGGGCGAGGCGCCAGGGGGCCAGGAGATGGTCATCGAGGATGGCCTCGCGACCCTCCATGATGTAGATGGCAGAGAGGGGAATGCGGCTGTGGAGGGCCTCAGCAACGAGGTGCACGCCTTCGAGGCCGACGGCTTCGCCGGGGTTGCGGCCGGGGTGGCGGAGGGCTGCTCGGAGTTCCTTCACCCCGGGATTCGACTTACTCTGTACAATGCGGATAGCCATTCTTGTGGGTTGATACGAGAACCTTAGGCGATTGTAGTCCCTGGAATAGAAAATTAAGGAACTGAGGTAGACCCGATTGTCCGCCGAGATTTTGCGTGTTCATCCCGATGAGCCTCAAGCGGAGCGAATCGCTTATATCGTTTCGTGTCTTCGCAAGGGCGATGTAGTGGCGCTGCCCACGGATACGTTTTACGGTCTGGCGGTGGATCCGGTGAATTTGCACGCGGTAGAGCAGATTTACCAGATCAAGAGCCGGCAGAAAAACAAGCCGCTGAGTTTGCTGATTGCCAACGTTTCGCAGGCGTACGAGCTGGCGCGGGATATTGATGACCGCTTTGACCGGCTGGTGGAGCGGTTCTGGCCGGGGCCGCTGACGGTGATTGTGCGGGCGGGTTCGAAGCTGCCGCTGCGGTCGACCGGAGACACGGGCAACGTGGCGCTGCGGGTGCCGGATGCGGCGATTCCGCGGGCGGTGGTGGAGGCCTTTGGTCTGCCGATTACTGCCACTTCGGCGAATCTGCAGAACGCCAGCGAGTGTACGCACGCTGCCTGTGTGCGGGACCAGATTGGCGACCGGATTCCGCTGATTGTGGACGGGGGACCGAGTGGGCGCAGCCAGCCGACGACGATTGTGGATTTGTCGGGGGGGCCGGGGCATTGGAATATTCTGCGCGAAGGCGCGATTCCGACGCACGAGATTGTGATGGCATTGCAGGGGTAGCCGTTATGGGCAGAAGGCCAGTGAAGCGCGCGGGACGAGCTGTGAAAATGGCTTGGCGGGCAGTGCTGGGATTTTTTCTGCTGGCGGCGGTGGTGTGCCTGGTGTGGACTGGCTGGGTGTATCGGCAGATTGAGCACTATGCGCATCTGGACCAGGCGGAGCGGGCGGATGTGATTTGCGTTCTGGGGGCGGCGGAGTACAACGGGAAGCCAAGCCCGGTGCTTTGGGCGCGGCTGAGCCATGCGCTGGAGCTGTACCAGCGCGGAATTGCGCCGGTGATGGTGACGATGGGCGGCAGCCAGCCTGGGGACGAGACGAGCGAAGGCCGGGTGGGGCAGCTTTTCCTGATGGCGCATGGGGTTCCGGAGCGGGCGATTATTGCCGAGACGGTGAGCCGGAGCACGGCCGAACAGGCGGAGATGCTTTCGGGGATTGCGCGGCGGAATGGTTTCAAGCGGGCGGTGGTGGTGAGCGACCCGACGCATATGTTCCGGATCCACGAGGTGTGCGCGGCCGAAGGGCTGGAGGTGCTGACCTCGCCGCGGGCGCACGCGCTGAGCGGGGGGATGGCGGAGTGGCAGCAGGTGGGGCATGAGGTGGTGAGCTATACGCTGTGGCGGGTCGGGGTGCGGGGATAGGGGCGCAGGCTCAGGGGCGTAGGGACACAGGGAAAGTAGTTGCCTCCGTGGGAATGGTTTTGCGTTTCGGTTGGGAAATCCGGGCGGGAGATTATGGATTTCGGCTTAGAAGGAGAGGCAATCTGGAGGCATGGAGATAGTAGGGGAAAGGAGGGGTGTATGGCGGCGAGTGCGGTAATGGTTCCTGTGGAAGAGTATTTGCGGACGAGCTATGCGCCGGACTGCGAGTACCTGGACGGGTATGTTGAGGAGCGGATTGAGGGAGAGTTCGATCACGCAAGTTGGCAGGCCGCGCTGGTGCGGTTCTTTGGGATGAAGGAGAAGGAGTGGGGCATCAGGGTGCGACCGGAACTGCGGGTGCAGGTTTCAGCTCGTCGTTATCGAGTGCCGGATGTGACGCTGCTGAGCCGTGCGAATCCTGTGGAGCAGGTGGTGACGTATCCTCCGCTGGCGGTGTTTGAGATTTTGTCGCCGGAGGACTCGATGATGCGGACGCTGGAGAAGTTGGAAGAGTACGAGCAGATGGGCGTTGGCGCGATTTGGGTGATTGATCCGAGGCAGGGGGTTTGCTATCGGTACACGAGCGGGCATTTGGCGATGGCGAGTGTGTTTGTGCTGCCGGGGACAGGGCAGACGGCGGAGATGCGCGAGGTTGCGGCGCTGGTGGACTGAGGGACAGAGACGTAGAGATGAGAGAGGGCGCTCCGGATGGGGCGCCCTTTGATTTGCCGAGAAGGCTTATTGCGGCAGGAAGTTCAGGGTGAAGGCGCGGGCGGGGTCGATGGGTTTGCGGATGACGCCGAGTTGGGTGAGCTGGTCGTTGGTGGTGGCCCATCGGGCGGCGGACATGTGGCCGATTTGCGCGCCGGTGGGGTCGGTACCGGTGATGAATGCGCCATCCTTGAGGGCCTGGAGGGTGTACTGCATTTGCTCGGCGTTCTGCGCGGGGTTGATGCGGAGGATGAGGGAGTTGGCGGGGCCGGGGTCGCGGAGATACTCCTGCCAGCCGCGGATGGTGGCGCGGACGAAGCGGGTGACGACGTCGGGGTGCTGTTTGGCGTAGTCGGAGCGGGTGAAGTAGACGCGGTAGGGGTCGTAGCCGGCACCGGAGATGAGCATGGTGCGGAAATCGCCATGGGATTTGGTGACGAAGAAGGGCTCGGAGGTGACGAAGATCTGCTGGACGTAGTTGGGGTCCTGAAGGAAGTTGGCGATGGAGTGAGTGGCGGGGACCTCGCGGACGTTCTGGAGGTGGTATTTGCCGACGATGTATTTGAACCAGGTGGCGCCAGGCTGGCAGGCGACGGCGTGGCCTTCGAGATCCTGGAAGGTGTGGATGGGGGAGTTCTGGTGAACCATGACGGCCTGGGGGTCGTGCTGCATGGTGGCGCCGACGGCGACCAACGGCAGTCCGTTGCTGACGGCTTCGAGGATCTGGTCGCTGGAGCCGAGGCCGAACTCGGCCTGACCGGAGGCGACGACCTGAAATGCGGAGGTGTACTGGCCGAGGGGGAGGATGGAGACGTCAAGGCCTTCGGCCTGGTAGTAGCCCTTGACGAGGGCTGTGTAGAAGCCGCCGTGCTCAGCCTGGGGGTACCAGTCAGCCTGGATGCGGATGGGCGTGAGGCCGTTGGCGACGGCGGGTGCCTGGCTGCGATGGCAGCCGGCGATGGGGACGATGGCTAGCAGGAGAGCGGCGAAGACTGGGGGACAGAACGGGAACCGGGGCACGGGCGCTACCTCCTGAGAGCCGCGGCGGATGGGTGCGCGAGCGGCTGCGATGGGGAAAAGCTACCACGAGGCTCTGGTGGATTTCCCTGAAGATTTTCGGAGCTGCCCGAGATTTGCCGCGAGGGCTAGAAGGCGGGGGTCGTCTTCGCGGGCGGAAACGAGCTGCATGCCGCCGTGGGAGAAGGGAATGGTGACGGCGGGCATTCCGGCGAGAGAGACGGGGGTGGTGTAGCGGAGGAGGCGCTGGCGGGTTTGGGAATGGTCGGCCCCGGCGGGGAGTTTGGCGACGGGGGCGGCGGGGAGCAGGAGGAGCTGGTGCTCGTCGAGGAGTGCGTCCATGCGGGCGCGGAAGGCGTACCAGCGGGCGATGAGGGCGCGGATCTGGTCGTCGGTGAGGGATGCGCCCCAGCGGAGACGGTCGGCGATGTCGGGGGGGAAGTGGTCGTAGTGGCCGCGGTGGTAGCGGGCGGCCTGGGCGGCCTGGAGGGGGGCGAAGATTTCCATGGAGTCGGCCCACCAGTCGAGGTCGACTTCTGTGGGCTGGAGGCCGAGGGATTCGAGTTCGGAGCGGCAGCGGTCGAGGGCGGCGGCGACGGAGGGGTCGCAGTCGTGTAAGAAGCTGTCGGGGACGATGGCGAAGCGGCTAGGCAGGGCGGCGGCGCGGGGGTTGGTGGAGCCGAAGATGGAGCCGAGCAGCGGGCCGTCGGTGAGGTCGCGGAAGAGAAAGCCCATGGTGTCAAAGGTTTCGGCGAGGTGGGCTGCGCCGTGCCACTGGCCGCGGGTGATGGAGGCGCGGTAGCCGGCGAGGCCGCAGAGGGCGGCGGGGACGCGGATGGAGCCGCCGGTATCTGTGCTGATGGCGGCAAGGGCGGAGCCTTCCTGGACGCTGGCGGCTGCGCCGGAGGAGGAGCCGCCGGTGAGAGCGGTGGGGTCGAGGGGCTGGAGGCAGTCGCCGAAGTCGGAGTTTTCGCCAGTGATGCCGTAGGCGAGGGGATGGAGGTGCGTTTTGCCGGTGAGGACGGCACCGGCGGCGAGGAGCTGGTCGGCGAGCCAGGAGTTGGCTGTGGCGGGGCCGTTGAGGTCGCGGTAGAAGTGGGTTCCGCAGGAGGTGGGTGCGCCGGCGAGGTCGAAGCAGTCTTTGAGGCTGACGGGGATGCCGTGGAGGGCCTCGCGGCCATCGCCGAAGCGGCCGCCGGTGGCGGGGGGCAGGGCGGCGAGGGCGCGGGCACGGGCGAGGGTGAACTCGGGGTCGCGCCAGAGGTAGGTGTTGCGGCTCTGGTTGGTGTTGGCACGGGAGAGGGCGGATTCGGCCAGGGTAACAGGAGAGAGGGCTCCGGAGGCGAGGGCGCGGCGGGTTTCGAGCACAGAGTGGGAGGCTTCCGGAGCAGTGGTCATGGAGGCAATTGTAATCAGATGGAAGCGAAGTGGAAGATTCCGGGGAATTTGCAGGGGAAAACTCATGAGTTGGCTTGCTATCTTTTTCCATGGCTGTACGAGACGAGACTTCCCCAAAAGCTACAGAGGCAGGACAGGTAAAGAGTGGCGGCGCGCTGAGCCCGGATGAGCTGCAAATGGCGGCACTGGCGGAGTTTACGGCGAAATCGCTGGAGACGGAGCGGCCGGTGCCGTTTGGCTGCCGGATTGTGGAGACGGCGACGGGGGCTGTGCTGCTGGATGCGCTGAATGCCGTGGCCGGGGAGTGTGACCCCAGCGCCCATGCCGAGGTGCGGGCGATACGGCTGGCGACCAAGAAGCTGAATTCGATTTCCCTTGCCGGATACACGCTGTATACGACCTGCGAGCCGTGCCCGATGTGCATGGCGGCGGCGTTGTGGGCGGGGGTGGACCGGGTGGTGTACGGGGTGACGATTGAGGAATGCAACCGGCACTGCCGGCAGGTGCAGATTCCAGCGGCTGAGGTTGCCAGGCGCAGCGATATGCCGTGTCCGGTGGAGGGGCCCGTGCTGGGCGAGCGATGTTATGCGCTGTTTACGCACCCGAATATGCTGCGGGCGTTTGCCACGTGGTCGACAAAAAAGGTGACTGAATAGAGAAGGACTCTGAGCGCAAAAGGAGTGGCGATGACGGCAGAGGAGTTGGCGGGCAAGCTGGTGGAGTTGCTGGAGGACGCGGAGCGGGTGCTGACGGCGCGGCCGGTTCTGGAAAAGCTGAGCAAGGATTTTTACTGGTACTCGCCGATACTGAAGCGGCAGCTTGAGGAGAAGACCGGAGATGTGGCGGTGCAGCCGGTATCGACGGAAGAAGTGGTGGCGGTGGTGCGGTTTGCCTATGCTGCCGGGGTTCCGGTGACGGTGCGGGGCGCGGGAACGGGGAACTATGGGCAGTGCATTCCGCTGGAGGGCGGGATTGTGCTGGACCTGAGCCGGATGGACAAGCTGGAAGAGATTACGCCGGATGGTGTGGCGGTGTGCCAGCCGGGGCTGCGGCTGGCTCCGCTGGAGGTGGAGGCGCGCAGGCAGGACTGGGAGCTGCGGATGTATCCCTCGACGCTGGCGAAGGCGACGGTGGGGGGATTTCTGGCGGGGGGATCGGGCGGGATTGGCAGCGTGACGCATGGGGGGCTGCGGGATTTTGACAACGTGCGGGCGGTGGAAGTGGTGACGATGGAGGCTGAGCCCAGGGTGGTGAAGCACGAGGGGGAGGCAGTAAGGGAGATTCTGCACAGCTGGGGCACGAACGGGGTGATTACGCGGGCGTGGTTTGCGCTGACGCCTGCGGTGGAGTGGGTGCAGGTGACGGCGGCTTTTTTCACGTACGAAGAGGGATTTCGGTTTGCGCGGAAGGTGGCGGAGAGCGAGCGGTGGCAGAAGCGGCTGGTGACGGTGTTTGAGTGGCCGATTCCGAGCTTTTTTACGCCGGTGAAGCAGGTGGTGGCTGAAGGCAAGACGCTGGTGCTGGTGATGATTGCCAACGTGCAGGCCGGTGCGCTGAAGCTGGCGGCCGAGGAGGCGGGCGGCAAGGTGACGTTTGTGGGGCCGTATACGGGGCCGAAGTCGCAGCCGCTGATGAGCGACTACACCTGGAACCACACGACGCTGTGGGCGATGAAGGCGGACCCGAAGTGGACGTACCTGCAGGCGGGATTCTTGCCGGAGCGGTGCATGGAGCAGTTCCGGCTGCTGCGGGAAAAGTATGGAGAGGAAATCCTCTTCCATATCGAGTTCATGAAGAACGGCGAGGGCGTGGTGGTGCCGGGCGGGATTCCGCTGGTGTACTACACGACGGATGAGCGGCTGAAAGAGATGATTGCATACTGCCGGGAGATTGGGGTGTTCATTGCGAATCCGCATGTAAACAACCTGGAGGATGGCGGGCGGTTCCGGAGTGACAACGTGCAACTGGCGGCGAAGAGGAAGTATGACCCGAAGGGGTTGCTGAATCCGGGGAAGATGCTGAGCTTTGAAGTGCAGCGGAGCTAGCGTAGTGGTGGTTCCCCGGTCCCCAAGTGCGAGGGACCGTGGGCACCGCCGGGGGTCCCCGCCGGGTACAGGTGGGAGTGAGGAGAGAGTTGCGATGCGGACATGGGTACCGGATGCGAGGAATTTTGCTTATTTGAACTGGAAGCAGGTGGATGCGCTGCCCAGAGAGAAGACGTTGCTGGTGCTGGGCACGGCGGCGGTGGAGCAGCATGGGCACCACTTGCCGCTGGCCACCGATACGCTGTGCAACAACCTGCTGCTGGGCAAGGCGCTGGAGCTGATTCCGGCGGAGGTGCCGATTTACGCGCTGCCGCCGATTTGCTACGGGAAGAGCAACGAGCACATCGGTTTTCCCGGGACCCTGTCGGTTTCTGCGGCGACGTTTATGGCGGTGATTCGGGATTTGGGGGCAAGCCTGGCGGCTGGGGGATTCCAGAAGCTGGTGCTGTACAACTCGCACGGGGGGAACACGAGCCTGGTGGATGTGATGGCGCGGGATCTGCGTGCGGAGTTTGGGCTGCGGACATTTTCGCTGTTTGGGTCGCCGGGGGCGAAGTTTGACGGGGTGAGCGAGCAGGAGCGGACGTATGGCTTCCACGCCGGTGAGATTGAGACGGCTTACCTGTTGTATGGCACGCCGGAGCTGGTGGATACGACGGCGTATACGAGCAACTACATTGCGCGGGTGGATGAACCGGAGTTGCTGAAGCCGGAGGGGAGCAGCGCGAATTTTGCCTGGCTGACGCGGGATATTGCGCCGAGCGGGGTTATGGGCGACCCGACGGCGGCGACGGCGGAAAACGGCGAGAAGTGGGTGCTGCAGGCGGCGCGGGGGATCGCGGACCGGCTGCTGGCGATGTATGCGTTTGAGCCGAAGCATGGGGTGTAGCGGGATGGTGGATTGCGGGGCTGGAGTTCGGCTGGAGCGAGGCCTGCGGTGCCGTATGACGGACGGGGTGGAGCTGGTGGCGGACCAGTATCTGCCGGGGCCGGCGCATGGGCGAGGGCCGTGGCCGACGCTGCTGATGCGGCAGCCCTATGGGAGGGACATTGCCTCGACGGTGGTGTACGCGCACCCGGTATGGTGGGCGAGCCGCGGGTATCACGTGGTGATTCAGGATGTGCGCGGCCGCGGGGATTCCGGGGGGGATTTTTATGCTTTCCGGAACGAAGGGCGCGACGGGGCGGAGACGATTGGCTGGGTGCGGGGGCTTGCGGCTTCGAATGGGAAGGTTGGGATGTACGGCTTCAGCTACCAGGGGGCGACGCAGTTGCTGGCGGCGGCGGAGCAGCCGGAGGGGCTGATGTGTATTGCGCCGCATATGGCGGCGGTGGATTTGTACCACGGGTGGATGTATCACCAGGGGGCGCTGCGGCTGGGCTCGGCGCTGGGGTGGGGGATACAGATGCTGCGGGAGGATGCGCGGCGGCGGGGATTGCGGGCGGCGAGCGACCGGCTGGAGGCGGCGTGGGCGCGGATGAGGGAGCAGCCGTTGACGGTGCCTTACGGCAGCCATGCGGCGATTGCCGATCCGGAACTGCCGGGGTATGTGCGGGACTGGATGAGCCACCGGATGCCGGACGGGGATGGGCAGAGGTTCTGGAGCGAGCTGGATGTGAGTACGCGGCTGGACCGGATACAGGTGCCGGCGCTGCATGTGGCGGGGTGGTATGACCTGTATCTGGCGGGGTCGGTGGCGGGGTACCTGGCGCTGCGGGCTGGGGCGGGAAGCGAGTTTGCGCGGGAGAACCAGTATTTGTTGGCCGGGCCGTGGGTGCATATTCCGTGGGGTGACCGGGTGGGCGACCGGGATCTGGGTGCGGCGGCGAACCTGGATACGGATGGGTTGCTGCTGAAGTGGTTTGACCATTGGCTCAAAGACGGAAAGAGCTGGGATGAGCCGCGGGTGAAGCATTTTGCGTTGGGGGAGAACCGCTGGCATGAGGCCCAGGAGTGGCCGGCTGCGGGTAAGGTCAGCCTGTATCTGCACAGTGCCGGGCGAGCGAATTCGCGCAAGGGCGATGGAAGGCTTGCGGCGGGGAAGCCGGCCGGCGAGGAGCCGCGGGATGAGTTTGTGTACGACCCGGAGGTTCCGGTGATGGGGCCGGGCGGGGTGGATGGATTGAACGGGCCGCGGGACCAGGCGGCGATGGAACTGGGGAACAACCTGCTGGTGTACCGGACTGCGGAGCTGGGCGGGCGGGTGCATGTTTTTGGCACGCCGAGGGTGAGGCTGTGGGCGGCGACGAGTGCCGGGAGTGCGGATTTTACGGCGAAGCTGGTGCGGGGGATGGCAGGCGGCCGGGTGGAGTTTGTGTCGATTGGGATTGCGCGGTCGAGCTGGCTGTTCCGGGAGGGGTATGAGGCGGACCGGGTGCAGTGCTGGGAGTTTGAGCTGGAGCCGACGTCCCTGGTGCTTGGTGAAGAGGAGTGGATTGGGCTGGAAGTGGCGAGTTCGGCGTTTCCGCTGTATGACCGAAATCCCTCGACCGGGGTGAGTGCGGAGCTGGCGGACAACTGGAACTGGGCGCGGTCGACGCAGCAGGTGGCGCATACGGCGGAGTGGCCGAGCGCGCTGCTGCTGCCGGTGCTGGAGGGGGGCGAATGGCTGAAGTAACGCAAGTGGAGCGGCCGGTAAAGCTGGCGGCCAATTTTCCCGAGATTGCGATTGAAGGTGTGACCAAGAAGTTTCGGGAGGGGGCGACGGCGCTGGAGAATGTGTCGTTTGGGGTGGAGAAGGGCGAGTTTGTTTCGCTGCTGGGGCCATCGGGGTGCGGGAAGTCGACGCTGCTGAAGTTGGTGGCGGGGCTTTCGAGCGTGACCGAGGGAACGGTGACGGTGAACGGGATGACGCCGAAGAATGCGCGGGAGCTGGTGAGCTTTATCTTCCAGGATGCGACGCTGCTGCCGTGGCGGACGGTGGAGCGGAATGTGGGCCTGGGGCTGGAGTTGGAGCGGGTGGCGCGGCCGACGCGGGAAGAGACCGTGCGGCAGATGCTGAAGGTGGTGGGGCTGGAGAAGGTGGCGAAGCGGTATCCGCGGCAGTTGTCGGGTGGGATGAAGATGCGGGTTTCGATTGCGCGGGCGCTGGTGAGCCGGCCGCGGATTCTGCTGCTGGACGAGCCCTTTGCGGCGCTGGACGAGATGAGCCGCGACCGTATGAATGAGGAGTTGCTGAGGCTGTACCTGGAGCAGCAGTGGACGGTGATGTTTGTGACGCACTCGGTGGCGGAGGCAGTGTTTTTGTCGACGCGGATTGTGATTCTGGCGCCGCATCCAGGGAGGGTGGCGCATGTGGAAGAGGTGCGGCTACCGTGGCCGAGGACCGAGGAGACGCGAATGACAGAGGAGTTTGAGCACGAGGTGGGCAGGATATCGCGGCTGCTGCGCGGGGTGAAGTCTGGCGAAGCCAGGGAGGTGGCATGAAGCGGCAACTGTGGCTGGCAGCCAATAGCCTGGTGGTGTTTCTGCTGCTGCTGGTGGTGTGGCAGGTAGCGGTGAAGGCGCTGCATGTGCCGGCGTATATGCTGCCGGGGCCGCGGGCGGTGGCGCGGGCGGTGGTGGAGCGTTTTGGGTCGCTGGAGCAGAGTTTTCTGCTGACGGCCGAAGAAGCCGTGGTAGGCTTGCTGGCGAGCATTGCTGTGGGAGTTGCGGTGTCCTTAATGTTTGCGCAGTTCAGTTTGCTGCGGCGGGTGCTGTATCCGTATACGATTCTGTTGCAGACGGTGCCGATTGTGGCGATTGCTCCGCTGATTTTGATGTGGGCGGGGCCGGGTCTGATTTCTGTGGCGATGGTGGCGTTTTTAATATGCCTGCCGCCGATGATTGCCAACACCACGCAGGGGCTGGTGAGCGTGGAGGAGAATCTGGTGCATCTGTTTCTGATGCACAAGGCGACGCCGATGCAGGTGCTGCTGCAGTTGCGTTTGCCACATGCCTTGCCGAATCTGTTTGTGGGGATTCGGATCTCGGCCGGGATTGCGGTGATTGGGGCGATTACGGGCGAGTTGTTTGCGGGATCGAGCCGGGTGGGCGAGGGCGGACTGGGGTACTCGATTTTGTACGCGAGCGGCCAGTTGGAGACGGATTATCTATTTGCGCTGGTGGCAGCGGCGGCGGTACTGGGGTTTGTGTTTTTCTTTGCCGGGATGTTTTTGGAGTGGTACTTTTTGCACAACTGGCACGAAGGAAGCCGGTTGGAGACACAGGAATAGTGCTAAGTTTTCTCTAGGGTAAACGTACGGGGGGATTATGCTTCGCTTGGAAACTGCAACGGGGTGGTGGTTGATTACGCACCCGGATCATGCACAACTGGCAGGAGAGTTTGCCAGGGCGTGGGGGAACCAGCAGTTTCGGCGTCCCGAGCCCCGAACGCGGGTGTTGCTGGGCATTGCCAGCCACGACAACGGATGGGCTGCGCGCGACGAGCATCCGCAGATTACGCGGCAAGGCAAGCCATCGGCTTTTTCCATTGAGCTGGTGGGCAAGTACTCGGCCTTTGAAGAGATTGACCTGGAAGACTA
This sequence comes from uncultured Acidobacteriaceae bacterium, assembly GCA_903904755.1. Taxonomy (GTDB): domain Bacteria; phylum Acidobacteriota; class Terriglobia; order Terriglobales; family Acidobacteriaceae; genus Acidicapsa. The sequence continues at coordinate 28,788 of CAIVDV010000070.1, forward strand.
CCTGGCGGTGCGTGAGCAGGCAGTGCAGATTATTGCCGAGCGCGATGCGTACGCTGCGATGCTGATTGCGATGCACACGTACAACCTGCTGACTGAGCGGGCGGACCGCAGCACGATTGCCGCGAAACAGTTGCCCCTGCTGGATGAGTTTCTGGATGACTTGCTGAGCTTTCAGCAGATGCTGCTGGAAAACATTGAGGCAGACTCGCTACTGATGGAAGTGGAGAAGAGCGAGGAGCGGGTTGAGGAGAACTTCCGGTTGCTGCAGGCGTGCGACAACCTGAGCCTGCTGACGTGCGTTGCGTTTGACCGGCCGGCGACGCTGCTGCATCCGCTGCCGTTGAATAACGGGCATACGTCCGAGGTAAAAGTGGAGCCGCTGGGTGAGCGATATTTTCGGCTGACGCCGTGGCCGTTTGCGGAAGATCGGCTGACTTTCAGCTTCCCGGCGCGGCACGTGACGGGGCATTTGTTTGGCAGTTCGCGTGACCTGGAGCACCTGTTTTATGGGGCTCCGGTGGAGCGGCTGACGGTGACGCTGACGCGGTAAGCCGAGCGAAGCTGGCGGGAAATGGAAGAGGCCGGGGAGAAATCCCCGGCCTCTCAGGTTTTGGGTTGATGGCTCGGTTACTCGACCTCCGCCTTGAGGCGGAGATCGCGGGAGCTGGCACCGACGGCGAGTTCGCGCTTGCCGCTGGTGCGGACGAACTTGTGGTCGGTGGTGGACCAGTACTCGAGTGCGCGCGGGGCGACCGAGATGGTGACGGTGCGGGACTCGCCGGGCTGGAAGGTGAAGCGGTCAAAGCCGGCCAGGGAGCGGAGGGCGAACTGAGCGCCGGCAGGTGCCGAGCCCGGTGCGCCGAGGTAGACCTGGGGAACTTCGTCGGAGGCAACCTTGCCGGTGTTTTTGATGGTGACAGAGACGTCGTAGCCGTCGTCAGCCGACTTGGCGACCTTGAGGTCGGAGTAGGCGAAGGTGGTGTAGGAGAGGCCGTGGCCGAAGGGGTAGAGGGGGACGATGTTCTGCTTGTCGAACCACTTGTAGCCGACGAATACGCCTTCAGAGTAGGTGGTTTTGCCGTCGACGCCCTTCTTGGAGCGCTCAGGGAATTTGGGGTCGGTGGCGGGGTAGTCGGTGAGTGCCTTGCCCCAGGTTACGGGGAGGCGTCCGGCCGGGCTGGCCTTGCCGGTGAGGATGTTGGCGGTGGCCCAGCCGCCTTCGTCGCCGGGCCACCACATTTCGAGAATGGCCTTGACCTTGTTTTCCCAGGGCAGAGCCACGGGGAGCGATGTGTTGAGCACCACGATGGTGTTGGGGTTGACGGCCGCGACCTCTTCAATCAGCTTGTCCTGATCGCCGGGGAGGCCGAAGGTGGGATGGAGGCGGGTCCAGGCGAAGACAACGGCAGTCTTGGCCTTTTTGGCTGCTGCGATGGCTGTGTCGTGGTCGGCCTTGCGCTGTTCCGGGGTGTACCAGTTGAGGCGGACCTGAACGGGTGCCTCAGAGGTATCGGGATCGACGGCAACTTCGATGGAGTGTGGGCCGGCCTTGAGGTCGGCGGCGCGGCGAACGTTGTCGAGACCATCGAGGGTGGGGAAGATGTTGTCCTGACCGGCGAGTTGAACGTCGCCGTGGACGCCGCCCTGGAAAGCACCGGTGTGGGCAACGCGCTTGCCGTCAATTTTGACGCCGGCGTTGGTGCCGATGGCCTGGAGGTAGATCCAGTATTCGCCGTCGGCGGGGATGTTGAGGGAGCCCTTCCAGGTGATTTTGGAGTTGGCCGGCAGGGCGTTCGCGCCCTTGGTAGAGAAGTTGATCTGGGCATCGACGGTGGAGTCTTCGCGGACGAGGCCGGGTTTGCCGTCGTGGGAGAGCAGGGTCGCCGGGATGGTCTGGCCTTCCTGGTCACTGGCGATTGCGAGCTGGATTTTGGTGTTGCCGGTGATCTTTTTGAGTGCGTCGTAGGGGCCGACCTGACGCTCAGGGAGTCCGGTGGAGCGCTCGCCGCTCATGCCGATGGAGTCGACCTGGCGGGCGGTGGGCCCGATGAGGACTGTGGTGTCGAGCTGCTTTGCCGTGAGGGGCAGTGCGCCGTTGTTCTTGAGCAGCACGGCAGCTTCTTCGCCGGTGCGTTGGATGACCTTGGCGTTTTCTTCGACGGCCTGGGCGGTGACGGTGTGCTTTTGCTGGCCGTCCATGTAGCCGAAGTGGATGATTTCGTAGAGGACGCGGCCGGCGGCGCGGTTGATGGTGGCCTCAGAGATGCTGCCGTCCCAGATGGCTTCGGGCATCTTCTTGGGGCTGAGAGCGCCGCCCATGGCGCCCATGTCAAAGCCGGCGGGACGGGGCTCTTCGGGGAGATGGCCGAAGAAGCCTTCCATCATGTCGCCGATGCCGGGGGTGTTGAGGTTTGGCGGTGGCGGGGGATTCTTGAAGTCGAAATAGCTGGCCATGAAGCCGGAGATGCCGCCGCCGGGTTCGCCGGGCATTTCCATGTCGAGGCCCTGGTTGATGAAGTCAACAGCATGTGCCGCGCCCCAGTCGGAGGTAACGAAGCCTTTGTAGCCCCAGTCGTCGCGGAGGGTCTTGGTGAGTACAGAGCTGTTACCGCAGGCGTAGGTGCCGTTGAGCTTGTTGTAAGAGCACATGATGGAGCTGACATCGGCGCGCTTGACGGCGGCCTCGAAGGGCGCCAGGTAGACTTCGTGGAGCGCCTGCTCGTCAATCCATGTGGAGAAGTTTTCGGAGTCGTAGCCGACGAAGTGCTTGATCTGGGCCATGACGTGGAGGCTCTGGATGCCTTTGACTTCGGCAACGCCCATCTCGGAGGTCAGCAGGGGGTCTTCGCCGAAGGTGTTGAAGGCGCGCTCGAACTCGAGGTCGCGGACGATGTTGACGAAGGGCTGGAGGGCGACATCGATGCCGAGTGCGCGCTCTTCGCGGGCGATGGTGATGCCGTTGTCTTCAGCGGTCTTTCGGGAGAAGGTGGCGGCGACGCCCATGGTGGCGGTTTCCGCATGGGAGGGATGGCGGGTGAGCACGCCGGGAGGTCCATCAGCAAAGCGGAGGCCGGGGACGCCGAGACGGGGAACGCCGAGCAGAAAGCCAGCCTGACCCTGGTAGACCTTGGGGTCCTCGTGGGTGCCATCGATGAGGCGCATTTTCTCCATGAGGGTCATCTGGCTGAGGAGTGTGTCAACGCGGGTATCGCCGGTAACGACGGGGACGCTTTGGGCCCTGGCCGCGGAGGCGCAAACCGCGAGGAGGGCGACGGCGGCAATTCGAGCCATGCCGGATGCGAAGAGTTTCTGGACGGATTTCACTTGGATTTGCTCCCTGCTGAAGGTGCGGAGGAATGGGCAGCTGCGACGGTTGCGGCGGCTCCTGTGGAGGCGAAGGGAACGGCGGAGTCACAAAGCAAACGATTTGTCTTCCGCAGAACCGAGAGAAGTTTACCGCATTGGGCGGGCGGTTGTAAGCGGGGTGGAATGATTTCAGGGAGGAAATTCGCGAGGGAGGGCGCAGTGGACGCAGGGACACAGGGACGAGGGGACGGAGGGAGCAGGGAACTTGGACGACGGAGGTGAGTTTGGGGGAAAAGAAGAAGGGCGGCCCGAGTGGGCCGCCCCTTGGGTGATTGGCGATTGGTCAGACTAGAAGTCGAAGTGGAGCGACATCTGGATTTGACGGGGAGCGCCGATGGTGTGGGTGACGATGCCGAGGCCAGCCGGGCAGTTGTAGAAGCTGGTGTTGGACTGGGCGCCGGTGTCGGTGCATCCGGTTGGGAGCGGGGTTTGGCCCGCGCCTGGGAATGCGTTGTAATAGGCGTTCTGGCTGACTTCGTTGCCGGGAACGTCGAAGGAGCTGGTGTTGGTGAGGTTGTAGACATCAAAGGTGTACTTGAGCTTGTACTTTTCCTTGATCTCGATTTCCTTTACCAGCGACGCATCGGCGCGGCGCTGGGCATCCTGGCGGAAGATATTGCGCTGGCCGACGGTGAAGCCGGTTTCGTAGGGGTCGGAGTCCGGGATGGCGCCACCGAGTCCGCCAGCGGGCAGCAGGGGAAGGGTGAAGCAGGCCGGGTTGAGAGCCGCCTTGCTGCCGCCAGGAGTCCATGCGCCGGAGGTACCGGTCTTGGCGCTCTTGGGGGTGCAGCCCTTGGCGAGGGGCACGATGGGGTTGGTGATGCCGTCGGCGGTGGAGTAGAAGATTGAGCCGATGGCGCCGGAGAAGTCGATGATGGAGTAGGGCTGGCCGCTCTGCAGGACGGTGAGTCCGACGAGGTTCCAGTCGTTGGTAACGTAGCTGGCGAGCGAGTGCTTGGCGGCGACGTTGGGGATTTTGTAGATGTAGGTGAAGTTGAGCACGTGCTTGCGGTCGAAGTCGGCCGAGCCGTAGCCGGAGCGCAGGTTGAGCGGGTTGTTGCCGTTGTAGAAGAGGCCCAGGCCGGACTGTTCGTCGAGGGCGTGGGAGTAGGTGTAGGAGACGCCGAGCTGGAGTCCGTGGCTCATGCGCTTGTCGATGTGGACCTGAAGGGCGTTGTAGGCATCGACGCCGGCGGCCTTGTAGGCGATGGACTCAGCCGCGTAGCCCATGTAGGGAACGCGGAGATCGACGTTGCCGCCTTCGTAGTTTGCCTGGTATTCGGAGCCATCGGGCAGGGAGGCGCCGCCCACGGTGTAGCCGTAGGAGTAGTTTTGCTGGTAGGCGCCGCCGGCCAGTGTGGGGTTGGCGGGAGAGGCGATGGTGGGCTGGTTGAAGGGCACCGGGATGACCTGATGACGGCCGAGGTTACCGACGTAGCCAACCGAGATGGCGATGTCGTTGCGGGGCTGCCACTGCAGGTCGAACGTGTAGTTGATGGTGTAGGGCAGCTTGTTGGTGCGGTCGTAGACGCCGAGGGAGATGGGCTGACCGTTGTTGATCATGCCAGCGGCGCCGGTTCCATGATTGACGATGGAATAGGCGTTGGGCAGGTAGTTGACCAGGTCAGATGCCTTGGGATTGTTTGGCGGGGCGAACTGCAGGGTTGTGCCGTAGGGATTGGAGAGATTGCCTTCCTCGTCGGTGGGGGCCTGGAGCGGAGGACCGAAACCGCCATCGCCGCCGCAGGTGGGCAGGTAGTACTCGTAGAGTGACTGGGTGGTGGAGGGGCAACTGGAGGCGTTGACGAAGGGCAACTGCTGGTTGACGCCGAAGGGACCGCCGGTGACGGTGCCGATGGCGTAGCCGGGCGAGAAGTAGGTGAAGAGCTCGCCGCGGTCGTAGTAGAGGCCACCGCCGGTACGGACGACGAGCTTCTGGTTGAACTTGGCAGGCTGCCAGGCTACGCCGATGCGGGGGCTGATGCCCCACTGGCGGCCGGTGAGGGTGGTTGAGGAGACGCCGGAGGTGCCGTTCTTGTTGTTGCCGGCGATGATGAGGCCGGGGTCTTCAATGACGTCAGAGCCGACGTTGTAGCTGTAGCGCTTGGGGTCGAAGTTGAAGATGCGGCCATACTTTTCGGTGAGGCCGCCATCCCAGTCGTAGCGAATGCCGGCGGTGATGGCGATGTTCGGAGAGATCTGGAACTTGTCCTGAACATAGCTGCCGAGCTGATTGGCGCGGTAGTAGCGGCTGGCGTCGCCCTGGAGGAAGCTGGAGACGTAGAAGCCGCTGGCCGAACTGCCGGGGGTGACAAAGCCCTGGATCATCTGGCTGAAGTCGTCGGTGGCGACGGTGCCGGTACCGGTGCGCTTGTCGATGGTGTTGAGCTGGGTGTAGGTGTAGTTGGCACCGAAGGTGAGGGTGTGGCGACCGATGGTCCAGATGGCGCTGGCCGAGGGGGCGATGCGGTTCTGGAAGACGCCGGTATTGGGAGCCTGACCTTCAGCGTTGGGGCCGATGTTGAGGATGGCGGAGCTGGTTCCCTGGGGCTGGTTGTTGCCGAGGACGTTGTAGACCGAGACGCCGGGGAAGTACTTGGAACCGAAGACATTGATGGAGCCATTGCCGACCGCGCCACCAGGGATGGCATCGGGTCCGAAGGGCTGTTCATTGTCGGCCCAGATCTTTTCGCGGAGGATGCCGAGGGTCTGGGTGGTGGAGAGGTTGGGGCGGAGCAGCAGGGTATTGATGATGGAGGCTACCTGTGCGCCGGCGTCGAGATGCTCAGTAAATCCGGGGACGCTGGAGTAGGAGAAGGGCGCCAGGGTGGGGTCGTGCTGGTAGTAGTACTTGGCGGACAGGGTGTCCTTGCTGGAGGCGTTGTAGTCCATATTGGCAACGGCCTGGTCGGCGGTGAAGCGTCCGGTGCCGGGGATGAAGGCGTTGTCAACGTGCTGGACCGTGGGGGCAGCGCCGTTGCGGGAGTCGTTGGGGATGAGCCACTTTCCGGCCTCGCCGGGCAGCGCCGGGGCGTTGAAGAGGGCCAGGGCGGTGTGATCGATCTGCGCCGCGCTGAGCTCCGTGCCGAAGGAGGCGTTGGTGATATCGGCCAGTGCGCCGGCGGAACGGTCATCGGAGAGGCCCACGGGAACGTCGAGCAGGGAGTCGCCGATTTCCTGGTCAGAGACGTGCAGGTGCTGGTAGGCGAGGAAGAAGAAGAGCTTGTCCTTGATGAGTGGACCGCCCGCGGTGCCGCCAAGCGAGTAGCGATGGAGCTGCGGAACCTTGGAGTTGGCGGGGATGTCATTGTCCTGATTGAAGAAGAAGGGAGCGGCGTTGAGCCAACTGGTACCGCGGTGCATGTATACGCTGCCGTGGTAGGAGTTGGTGCCGGAGGTGGTTGCGAGGTCAATGTGCGCGCCGGAGGTGGAACCCTGGGTGGCATCGTACATGGAGGCGTTTACATGGACTTCCTGGATGGTCTCGGGAGCCGGGGTGGGGATGGCATCGCCGATGGAGAGATAGACGGAGGCGGCCGAGGGAATGACGCCGCCGGCACCGGTGGAGCTGGAGACGCCGGTGGAGTTGATGACGCGGGCCGAGCTTACCTGCGAGGTGCTTTTGCCGTTGAAGAGGTTGCTGGCATCGACGCCGTTGAGAGAGAAGGAGTTGGAGGTATCGCGCTGGCCGTTGGCCCAGATGGGGGCGTTTCCGAGGCCGGAGTTTGCGCCGGTACCGCCGGGCAGCTCGGCATTGACGCCGGTGGACTGGGTGGCGAGGCCGGTGAAGGAGCCGGTGGGAAGGGGTGCTTCCTCGATTTGCGCGGTGTCGAGAACGTAGCCATTGGTGGTGTCGACGGCGTTCAGCAGGGGGGTGGCATCGACTTCGATGGTGTCAGCCTGGGAGCCGATTTTGAGCTTGGCGCTGACGGTGAGGGTACGGTCCGCCTGGATGGCGATGTGGGGAGTCTTCTGGAGTTCGAAGCCCTTGGCAGAAAAGCTGATGGTGTAGGTGCCGATGGGCAGATTGACGAAGAGATATTGGCCATCGCCGCTGGACTTGACGGAACGGGTCAGTCCGGTTTCCTCACCAGTGACGGTGACATCAGCATCTGGAATGACCGCGCCGGAGACGTCGGTGACCACGCCGGTGATGCCGCCGAGGGTCTGCTGTGCGTGCATTGGAGAGGTACACAGCGCAGCGAAAGCCAGCAGAGCCAGCAGTCGCAGGAGTTTGGAATAAGAGCATCGAATCGAAGACATCAGTGGCGCGCCTCGCAAAATAGGGATTTCCCGTTGGCTTTGAAGTGCATCAAAACCCGGGAGTTGTGTGGTGGTAGCCACTAGGGCTCCAGCCTGAAAAAAGGAAATGGAGAGAAGTCCCAGAATCCTTCGAGTGGTCCATTTGGGGGTTGAATCCCTCGAAGTTAGAAATACGATACCGAAGAAGCCATAAAAATCAACGGTTAATTCCTAGCAGCCCGTGGTGCAAGTAGCTGAATTCCAGAAGTTCCGGCATCGGGACTTGATGCGATGATCGTCGCCGTTTGAGTTGAGACCCGTGGGTGTGCGGGGTTCAAGCTTTCAGTGAGGCCGATTCCGGCCGGTAAGCA
>CAIVDV010000071.1 GCA_903904755.1 uncultured Acidobacteriaceae bacterium
AGGCCACCTTCGCCTTGAAAGCCGCTGTGTGGTTCCGACGCGGACGTCTGCTCATATGCTCTCCTCATCCCAGCCATTTTAGGCTGCGGAAGAACAGAACTCCCACCTATACCCCTGTCCGAATTTGCGCGACCGGCTCAATGTGCGGGCCCTCGGTGGCAGTGTAAGTCCCATGTTGAATTACGTTGAATCCTGTTTTTACTGGTGAGTCAACGCTCCTTAGTTCACTATCCACCCGGCTGTCGCTTGATCCACTCACGTGAAAATCAGCGGCATTGTGGTCAAGATGAGCGCTAGTCACGGAACCCCCTTTCGGAATGAAATCCCGATCACCACTCGTCACCTCTACCGGTGCGCTTCCGAACTGCTGCGAAATGGCCGATAGCGCCGATTTTACGCGTCCATTTGATACTGTGTGGCCATTGAGATTGACAACGCCCGGTGCCTTGGGAACACTAGCTTGCGCGGGAGCTGGAGCGTCTGGCAAAGGTCCCGTAATGGCTGAGACAAGCTTTTCAACCTTTGCAACGACCTGTGCAGCAAGCTTTGACAAGCAAGAATCCATGACAGCGCATGCATGCCCATCCCCATCCACCCGCCCCACCGGATTATTTCCCACATACCCATACAAATTCAGCGTCTGCGGATCATCCAGCTTGGCATATGGCACCGGCTCTTCCTTCGCACTCCAGTCCGGACTCAACCACCTCCCCATCGCACTCGCAAAATACCGCGCCCCAAAATAATCATTCCCGCTCTCGGCGTCCCGCTCCTTGCCGGTAAAGTGCTGCTCGGTGGCATCCGTAGCACACTGTGCCACCGCCACCCCACCCACCGTCACCGCCGCCAAAGCCAACCCATCCCCAAACGGCAAACTCCGATACCCCGTCGCACACGCCCCGGCCGCATCGACCTCCACACGCTTCGTTCCCAGCCAGTCCGACAGTGCGAAATACGTATCGGCCCCATTATAGGTCGCATCCAACTTCGACCCGGCAAAAACATTCGTATGCGCCCAACTGCTCACTCCCGCCGAGACCGAGTACTCCGTCACCTGCTCCCCGCCCGGCCCCAACACCCAGCTCTTCTTCGTCGCATACCCATTCGACGCAAAGTTGCAACTGAACCCCGTCAAATTCCCCGCCGCCACCCGCACCCCCGCCCCGTCATACACATACCCCGTCAACCCGCCAGTCAAAACATTCTCAAAATACCCTACCCCGGTATACTATCTCCAAAACCCGTCCCCGCTCCCACCACAACATCGAGCCACCTCAATCCGCCAACCCGCCATCGCGGTCCAGCCGCAGCCAACCTCCTAACCCCGCTAACCCCGCTAACCCCGCTTCTTTCCAACCCCCGACCCCTCACCCCTGAACCCTGACCCCTCACCCCTGACCCCTATCCTCTGTCCCCCTGTCGTACCCTATTACCAGCACCATGCTGCCCAACACGCCACAGTCCGCCGCCGCCCTCACCGTCCTCCAGCGGCTCCGGCAAACCGGCTACCAGGCCTGGCTCGCCGGCGGATGCGTCCGCGACCTCCTCCTCGGCCTCGATCCCAAGGACTACGACGTCGCCACCAGCGCTCCACCCTCCATCGTCCTCGACCTCTTCCCCCGCACCTTCGCCGTCGGCGCACATTTCGGCGTCGTCCTCGTCTCGCAGGAAATCGACGGCCACGCCACCCTCACCGAAGTCGCCACCTTCCGCTCCGACAGCGCGTACTCTGACGGCCGCCGACCCGACGCCGTCCAATACACCCTCAGCGCCGAGCAGGACGTCCAGCGCCGCGACTTCACCATCAACGGACTCCTCCTCGACCCCCTCGCCCCAACTCCAAACCTCCGCGACGCCGTCCTCGACTACGTCGGCGGCCTCCCCGACCTCCACGCCGGCATCCTCCGTGCCATCGGCGACCCAGCCCTCCGCTTTGCCGAGGATCACCTCCGCCTCGCCCGCGCCGTCCGCTTCGCCGCCCGCTTCAACTTCACATTGGAGCCCAGCACCCTCGCCGCCATCCGCTCCCACGCCTCCAGGGTCAGCCTTGTCAGCCGCGAACGCCTCCGCGACGAGCTCACCCGCATGCTCACCGAAGGCCAGGCCCGCCGCGCCTTCCTGCTCCTGGCCGAAACCGGCCTCCTCCCCGCGCTCCTCCCCGAGGTCGCCCGCATGATCGGCGTCGCCCAGCCCCCCGACTACCACCCCGAGGGCGATGTCTGGACCCACACCCTCCTCCTCCTCGACCAGCTCCCCGCCGGCTGCCCCATGACCCTCGCCTGGGCCGCCCTCCTCCACGACGTCGGCAAGCCCCCCACCTTCACCCCTCCCCAGGCACCGGGCGACCGCATCCGCTTCAACAACCACGTCGAGGTCGGCGCCCGCATCGCCGCCGACATCGCCACCCGCTTCCGCTTCTCCAACGACGAAACCGCCCAGATCGTCTCCCTCGTCCAGAACCACATGCGCTTCGGCGACGCCCCTAAAATGAAGGACTCCACCCTAAAGCGCTTCTTCCGCCTCCCCCACTTCCAGCAGCACCTCGAACTCCACCGCATGGACTGCCTCGCCTCCCGCGGCTACCTCGGCTACTGGGAGTTCGTCCGCGAACGCTTCCACTCCCTCCCCCCCGAGCAAGTCCACCCCACCCCCCTCCTCACCGGCCACCACCTCATCGCCCTTGGCTACCGCCCCGGCGCGCAATTCAAATCCATGCTCCACGCCGCCGAAGATGCCCAGCTCGAAGGCCGCATCACAACCACCGAAGAAGCCCTCGCCCTCATCGTCCAAACCTTCCCGCTCCACCAGGAGCGCCCATGACCGACCAGCCCCGTGACCCACGTGACTTTGACGCCATCATCCTCGGTGCCGGCGCCGCCGGCCTCTTCTGCGCCGCCCTCGCCGGCCAGCGCGGCCGGCGCGTCGCCATCCTCGACCACGGCGCACTCCCCGGCCGCAAAATCCTCATCTCCGGCGGCGGCCGATGCAACTTCACCAACATCCACACCGCCCACGACCGCTACCTCTCCTCCAATCCCCACTTCGCCAAGTCCGCCCTCGCCGGCTATACCCCCCACCACTTCCTTGAGCTCGTCGCCCGCTACCGCATCCCATGGCACGAGAAAACCCTCGGCCAGCTCTTCTGCGACCACTCCGCCCACGCCATCCTCGACATGCTTCTGGCCGAGTGCGAACGCGGCCACGTCCAACTCCTCGCCAACGCCCACAGCATCCACGTCACCCACGACGGCAGCCGCTTCCGCATCACCTCCGCCATCGGCGACTTTCGCGCCCCCGCCCTCGTCATCGCCACCGGCGGCCTCTCCATCCCTAAACTTGGCGCATCCGGCTTCGGCTACGACCTCGCCCGCCAGTTCGGTCTCAACATCGTAGAGCCACGCCCCGCCCTCGTCCCCTTCACCCTCGCCGGCTCCCAGGGTAACTGGACCTCCCTCGCCGGTGTCTCCGCTGCCGTCCGCATCAGCACTCCCGGCACCAGGGTCACCTTCGACGATAAACTCCTCGTCACCCACCGCGGCCTCAGCGGCCCCGCCATCCTCCAAATCTCGTCATATTGGAAGCCCGGCACCCCCATCCACGTCGATTTCGCTCCCGGCGCGGATCTCCTCGGTCGCCTCAAAAGCCAGCGCCGCGATGCCAGTGTTCTCCGCCAGGCCCTCCGCGACGCCCTCCCCACCCGCCTGGCCGAGCATCTGGCCACCGTCGCACCACCCTCCGGCTGGTCCAACTCCGCTATTGAAGCGGCAGAGGCCAACCTGCACAGCTTTGCCTTTCACCCCAATGGAACCGAGGGCTACCTCAAAGCCGAGGTCACCGCCGGCGGCGTCGATACCGCTGCCCTCAACGCCAAAACCCTCGAAGCCCGCGCCGTCCCCGGCCTCTTCTTCATCGGCGAGGTCGTTGACGTCACCGGCCACCTCGGCGGATACAACTTTCAGTGGGCATGGGCCTCCGCCGTTGCCGCAGCCCGCGCCCTCTGAATGCGTCCCGTCCCAAACCCCTTACCACCACTGTTATAGAATCCCGCTAGGATTGCTTGAGACTGGAAGTCATCTCATAAACACGGAACAGCTCAAAGCGCCTCGAGTGAAACCCGCAACCAAAGCGGGGCTCAAGAGCTTCCGCGAAACTGGGATGCCATATATGAGATGACTTCTATTCGAACCTGCACAAGCCTTCGCAGCCCGCTCAATCAAGCACGCAACTTGGGTCTCCGAAGCGGGTTTGAACTGGCTATGGACGAGGAAGAACCAATGGAAGACGGTCACTTGGCGATGCCCACTGAGGATGGCTCACATTTACGCCCCCTCTGTGTGGACCTCGACGGAACCCTCGTAAAAAGCGACACGCTCGTCGACTCCCTCCTCGTCCTCATCCGCAAGTACCCCAAGGCAGCCCTGGGCTTGCCCGCTGTGCTGCGCCAGGGCAAAGCCGCATTCAAGTCCTATGTAACCTCGCACGTTTACCTCGACGTTGCCCATCTGCCCTGGAACACCCCGCTCCTCGACTACCTCAAGCGCCAGCACGCCTCCGGCCGCCCCATCTATCTCGCAACCGGCGCAGATTCCGTCCTGGCACGCCGCGTTGCAGATCACCTGCATCTCTTCAGCGGTGTCCTCGCCAGCGATGGACACACCAACCTCACCGGCGAACAAAAGCTCGCCGGCCTCCGCGACCGCTTCCCCCACGGTTTCGACTACATCGGCAACGCTACCGTTGACCTGCCCATGCTTCGCGCCTCTGCCGCGCCCATGGTCGCCAACCCCGACTCAGCTCTCACTCGCGCCCTTACCCGCGAAGGAATCCATCCCGCACTCACTTTCCTCGATCGTGCTCCCCTGGCAAAATCCTTGACCAAGGCACTCCGCTGGCACCAGTGGGCCAAAAACGTACTCCTCTTCCTGCCTCTCCTCCTCGCTCACAAATTCGACCTCGCGCACATCATCACCGCGCTTTCCGCCTTTCTTTGCTTTGGCCTCAGCGCATCGGCCACCTACATCCTCAACGACCTCCTCGACATTGAGGCCGACCGCCGTCACCCCCGCAAACGGCTGCGCGCCTTCGCCGCCGCCAACCTCTCCCCCGTCACCGGCGCAGCCATCTCCTTCAGCTTTCTCTTCCTTTCTCTGCTCGGCGCATACACGCTCGCACCAGCTTTCCTCCACTGGCTGCTCGTGTACCTCGTACTCACCATCTCCTATTCCTTCTACTTCAAACGTCTCGCTTCCATCGATGTCATCCTCCTCGCTGGCCTCTACACCCTCCGCATTCTCGCCGGCGGCGCCGCAACCGGCATCGAAATCTCCCCCTGGCTCGCAGCATTCTCCATCTTCTTCTTCCTCAGCCTCGCCATGGTCAAGCGCTTCAGCGAGTTGCACAACACTCGCGAACGCGGCCAGGTCCCTTCAAACGGCCGCGGCTACCGGCTCACCGACATTGAGCAACTTCGCAGTGCCGGCACCGCCAGCGCCTACGCGTCCATCGTTGTTTTCTCGCTCTACATCAATGGCTCGGCCGTTACCCAGCTCTACCGCCATCCCGCCCGCATGTGGCTCATCACACCCCTGCTCATCCTCTGGATTAGCCACGTATGGCTGCTGGCTGGCCGCGGAGAACTCGACGAAGACCCGGTAATCTTTGCACTCACCGACAAAATGAGCCTCCTCATCGGCCTCGGTGTTGCCCTCCTGGCCCTCTCTGCAATCTTCTAGTGGAGCATCCCAGGCGACCTGTCAAAAACCAGTCTGTCTCACTCCAGGGGGGTCACCCCAATCCTCTGTCAAGCCCCCAAAATTCCCCAGAAACCCCCAAACCGCACAAAACAAATCACATACACGCCTCGAAATCCATCCCCGCCCTTGCATTCCATTTCCCCCAAAAAGCGCACAATCAAAGCAAACCTTGGGGAGTGCACTTCCATGGAAGAAAAAATCCAGAAAATCGTCGAGGCGGCCCAGAAATCCCTTGCAGCAGCCGAGCGCCTCAGCCCCCAGGAACCCCAACAGCTCAAGCACTTGGCCCAGAAAATAGGCAGGCTCTCCGGAATCTACCCCGTCCCTCACGTCGCCGTAGAGGTCTGCTGCAGTTCCTACCTCGCCGCAAGGGAGAAGATTCGCGAAAAGAACCCCAGCCGGGAGGAGCTCGCCCGCATCGGGCAGATCGCATACTGCACCGTTATGCCCCGCCTCACCGGCCTCAAGAGCATCCGCGAGTTCATCGCCTGCGTCGTCCACGGCATGGCTGTCGGAGCCATCCCCAGCGCAGAAGGCACTCGCCTCCTCTACGGCGCTCAGATCGCCTGTACCTCGCTACCTTCCCCCAAAAGCCACAAAAAGCGCCATAAAACGGCACAAAACGCCCCCGGCAACCAACCCGCAACACCAACCCCATCAATCACTTAGAAGAGATTTTCGAGCAAAAATGCACCCCCCCCCACCCCTTTGCGAGTGGTTACCTCACCAAAAAGCGGTGCCCCAGAGGTTCCGCAAGCCTGAGATTGCAACAAAAAAACGGCCACCTGATTCAGGTGGCCGCTCTATGGCTTGGAACAACCCAGTGACTACGGAATGTAGTAGACCTGCACCGCAGCCTGGTTGCCGTTGGCATCGATTGACTGCAGTTGCCAGTAGTACGTCGCTCCCGTGGTCAGGCTCGGGACATTCGGCGTGTTGCTGCCATCCCCCGTCGGATCGGTTCCCCAAACAATATTCGGTACGGTGCTTGGGAAACCGTTGAGATTGGAGTTGTTGCCCGGAATCTGCCACACCGTGTTGCCATTGTTGTCGTTCATGTAGAACTGGTACGTGTAGTTACTGGGGTTGGCAGGGTAGGTCCACGTGAACGTTGGTGTCGTGCTGTTGCTGCTGTTGCCGCTGGGTGCCATGTTGGTGACAGCATTGGCCCCCGTCAGCACAGCCGTAACCGTCCCAACTACCGTGCCCGTGCTCCCATCGCTGTACGTAACCGAGAAGGTATACGTGTCGCCGACATTCGGCTTGGTTGAGCCGATGCTGCTGTACGACTGGAACTGCGGATTCCCGCAGTAGTAGCAGGCACCGATATCCACCGGCAAAACTACGTTCAAGTTGCTCCCTGCGGTCAGCGCCACCGCAACCGGCAGCTTGATCTGCCCCCGAACATCGAAGTTCAGGTTGTAATTGCTGCTCGTTCCGCTTTGGTTAATCTGTTTGAAGAACCCGGTTGTCACCACTGCATCGCTGCCTGTAGCCGGCAGCGTTAGGTTCTGGCCACTCACGTTCCCTGTAACCGTTACGCTTCCGCTGTTGTTGTCTCCCGTATTCGTGACATCTCCCACGTCAATCAGGCCATTGTTGTTCTGGTCCATGATCGCAAAGAAGAAGTACGAAGCAGACGTGTTGGGCACATTGAAGGAGTAGGCGTTTGCCGAAACATTCGACGGACTCGCAATGTACGCTGCATAGGCTTGGCCATTGCTCTGGTTAAAGAAACCAACATAGAGTGGCCCGCTCGGAGTGACCGTGCCCGGCACCGTAACCGAACCAGAGACTGTCCAGGTACTGCCTGACGCCGCAAGTGCCCCGACCGTGACTCCCGTGGGTGATGCCTGGCTGCCGTAGTAGGTCCACGGTGTATGCACCCCTCCCGGCATCTCACCACGCGCCCTGAAGTAGTAGGTGGTTCCGTTGCTGAAGGAGCCTGTCATCCCGGTCAACCCATTGTGGAGAATCCACACTGGAGCCTTGGTTCCATTCGCAGCAAACGAATAGCTCGAAGTGGCTGTGAAGGTTGTTGAAGTACTCCACTGAACCGTGTAGCCGGCTACATCTTCCTCCTTGTTGTTGTTTGTTATGGCACCGTAGTTGATGACAACCCCAAGATTGGTCGGGCTGATGGCCCCCAGTTTGGGGCCGCTACCCGGCGTGGCGACCGTGGGATCAACCATGGTAACCGCAGCATTTGTCACATTCGATGTGCCAACGCTGACGGAAGAGCTACCGGCTGGATCCAGCGCGTTCGGAGAGCCTTGGCCAAACATATCCATCCCCGCCGTCAACGTATAGTTCCCAGGAGGCACACCGCGAATGGTAAATGCGCCGCCCGACAACAATTGCGCGTCCGTGATGCTGGTTCCGTTGGGATTGCTGCCTCCGCAACTGTTGGAAAGGACTAGGTAAACTTGCCCGGTCTTGGATCCGGCATACGACACCGTTCCAGAGACTGTCACCCCGGTATTGGCATTGAAGTTCTCACCGCTGACGTTGCTGTTATTCACGACCACATTGGTGATTGTCGCTGGATAGAAGACAGAGGACGCACCACTGATCGAGGGCACAATCGAGTAGGTCCCATTCTGCACACCATTGAAGCTGTAGTTTCCACTATTCGTGGTCGCTGTCTGAATGATCGTCGCCCCCTGCATCAACTTGACCGTGAAGACTGGATAGCTGGGCACGTTGCAGCTGTTGATAAAGATCTGCCCGGAAACCTGAGACCCTGCCGAGTTGATCTGGATCGAGTAGCTCACTGTACCGGAAAGATTCCCCAGGCTATCCTGAGCCTGCACATTGTTCAGTGCCACGCTTTGAATCGCATTCGGCGTACCGTTCACCGTTAGCTGGTTGCTGCCATTCACAGTCGCAGTCAGATTGTCGCCGAGCGAAATTCCTCCACCCGAGACCGTAGCTCCGTTAATCGTCCAGGTGTAACCCACGCCGCTGCCTCCAGATGCGGAGATTACCCCGGAATAGCTTTGGTTCACCGTCCCGCTCGGCCACGGATTCGGGTTGGCCAGCGGGATGCTGAGAGGCTGATTGATATTGAAGCTGTACGACTGGGTGGCGGTGCTGTTGGCAGAATCCGTCACCTTCGCGGTAAATGAGACGGTACCAGTGCTCGACGGAGTTCCAGAAACAAGGCCCGCCGAGGAGAGCGTCAAGTTGAACGTGCCAAGGTTGCTGGCGCCCGTCGTGCTCCAGGTATAACCAGTTCCCGTGCCGCCCGCAGCAGTAAGCGTCTGCGAATACGAAACACCGCTGTAGCCAATCGGCAACCCCGGCGTGGTAATCGTCAGTGCGTTGGTGATGTTGACCGTAAAATTCACGCTGGCGGTATGCGACTGCCCATCCGTCACCGTTGCCGTAAACGTCGCGGTATCCGGCGCAGTCGTGGGTGTTCCAGTCAGCAGCCCGGTATTCGACAGAGTCAGGTTATCCATGTTGCTTGCATTGGAGATGGCCCACGTATAGCTGCCATTGCCGCCTGTTGCCGCCAACTGCTGCGTATAGAGGTTGTTCACCACGCCATTCGGCAGTGTCGCGCTGTTCGTAATCGCCAGGGTCGCCTCAATCGTGATACTGGCGTTATAGGTAGCTGTGTTGCCCGCCGAATCCGAGACCGAGACAACCACATTCGAAGTAACCGAAGCATTGGTCACGTTGCTGGCAATACCGCTTACTACACCGCTTGTCGAAATCGAGAGTCCACCAGGCAGCGACGATCCGCTCGCAGCAACCCAGCTCCATACTTGGCCAGATCCCGATCCCCCGGATGCGGCGAACGTAGCAGGTCCGTAAGACGCACCGTTGTATCCCACCGCCAGTGATGGCGGCGTAATGGTAATGCCGGCACGAATCGTGAGTGAGAAGGTCGCGGTCGCGGTATTCCCGACCGAGTCCGTCACCGTAATGCCAAAACTGCTCGAACTCTGCACCAGCGCCTTGCCGCTCAGCAGGCCCCCCGAGGAGAGCGTAATGCCAGAAGGCAAAGTCGAGCCGCTGTTCAGCGTCCACGTGAATCCAGTCCCGGAGCCGCCAGTTGCAGCCAGCGTCTGCGAGTAGTTCAGGTTGGCGTAGCCCACAGGTAACGTGGCGCCTGTCGTGATACTGACGCCTGCCTTGACCGTAATGGAGAAATTGCTGGTCTTCGACCCGCCAACCGAGTCCGTAACCTTCAAGGTGAAATTCGCCGTTCCGGTGACCGTGGGAGTGCCGCTGATACTGCTCCCGGAAAGGTTGAGCCCAGTCGGCAGCGAGGTCCCGTTGGCAAGCGCCCATGTATACCCACTGCCGGAGCCGCCAGTCGCAGCCAGCGCCTGCGAGTACGACAGTCCGTTGTACCCCGACGGCAGAGTTGAGGAGGTAGTAATTGAGAGCGGCGCATCAATCACAAACGAGAATGCCTGCGTCGCTGTGTTGTTCGCCGAGTCCGTCACTTTTGCCGTAAAGCTGACCGTACCCGTTGACGCCGGAGTTCCAGAGAGTACACCCCCCGCGGAAAGTGAGAGGTTGAAAGTGGCAAGGTTGCTCGCGCCGGTGGTGGTCCACGTATACCCGGATCCCGACCCTCCGGCCGCCGCCAGTGTCTGCGAGTATGCCGCATTCGTGTAGCCAAGCGGCAGTGTCGAAGTGGTCACTGTCAGCGCATTGGTCGCGGTGATTGTGAACATATTGCTCGAGATGTGGCTCTGGCCGTCCTGCAGTGTGATGGGAACGCTGATGGTGCCCGTCGACGATGGAGTTCCTGAAATTACCCCTGCAGTAGACAGCGAAAGGTTCATCGATTGCAGCGCGATGGTGCCCCCGTTGTTCGTACTCCAGGTATAAACGCCATTTCCGCCAGTTCCTGCCAAGGTTACCGAGTACGGCGCATTCACTGTGGCTGTTGGCAAGGATGTGCCCGTGCTGATTGCCACCGATGCCTCGATCGTAATGCTTGCGTTATAGCTCCCGGAATTGCCCGCCGAATCCGAAACCGAAATTACCACGTTCGAACTTACAGAGGCATTCGTCGCATTGCTTGCCGTCCCGCTGATGACCCCGCCACTCGAGATGCTGAGTCCACTCGGCAGCGACGATCCGCTCGCCGCAGCCCAATTCCACGTCAACCCGGACCCTGAACCGCCCGTCGCCCCAAGGGTTATCGGCCCATAAGACGCTCCATTGTACCCTGCCGGCAACACGGGAGGGGTAATGGAAATGCCCGGGTTGATGGTCACCGAGAACGTTGCTGTTGACGTGTTGCCGACCGAATCGGTCACAGTCAGACCGAACGACGATGAGCCGATGGCCGTAGGCTTTCCGCTGAGAACGCTGCCCGAAAGCGTCAGCCCGTTTGGCAGACTTGAGCCGGCATTGATTGCCCAGGTGTACCCCGTCCCTGAGCCGCCGCTCGCCGCCAGCGACTGCGAATAGTTATTGTTGACATAGCCCGCAGGCAGTGTTGTTGCGGTTGAAATGCTGACTCCGGCGTTCACCGTGATGCTGAAGTTGGTTGTTGCCGAGTTGCTCGCCCCATCGGTCAGCAGAACCTTGAAGTTCGTCGTTCCCGCGGCAGTTGGCTTCCCGCTGATGGTGCCGCCTGAAAGCGTGAGTCCCGCCGGCAGAGTTGTTCCACCGGTCAGTGCCATGGTATAGCCGGAGCCAGAACCGCCGGCCGCCGTAAGCGTGCGGCTGTAATTCGACCCGACATAGCCCGCCGCCAGTGTCCCGGAGTTCGTAATCGTCAGCGCAGCATCAATTGTGATGCTGAAGTTTGCCGTGGCTGTGTTGCTGGCCGAATCCGTAACCGTGACAACGATGTTCGAGGTCACAGATGTGTTCGTCGCGTTTGCCGGAGTCCCGGTAATCACGCCAACACTCGAAAGGGAGAGTCCGCTGGGCAGCGAAGAAGCGCTGGCTGCAGCCCAACTCCACTGGTATCCGGAACCGGAACCACCCGTGGCAGCAAGTGTCGTACCGGGATAAGCCGTTCCAGGATAGCCGTTTGGCAGGACCTCCGACGTAATGGCCACCGCTCCATTCACAAGGATTGAAAGCGTCGCGGTCGCAGTATTACCCACCGAATCGGTAACCGTCACTCCAAAACTGGTTGTGCCAGCCACAGTCGGCTTACCCGTAATGGCCCCGCTGCTGCTCAGCGAGATCCCAGTCGGCAGACTTGAACCGCTGTTGAGTGCCCATGTGTAGCCTGACCCAGAACCACCGGTCGCCGATAGAGCCTGAGAGTAGTTCGCCCCCACATAACCTGCAGGCAACGGCGAGTTCGTTGTCACGCTCACCGCCGCCTTGACCGTAATCGAGAAGTTCCCCGTAGCCGTATTATTTGCTGAGTCCTTCACCTGCACGATGAAGTTGGTGGTGCCTGCCGTGGTGGGCTTGCCGGTAATTGCTCCAGGCCCACTCAGGCTCAATCCTGCAGGCAAGCTCGTTCCACCAGAGAGAGTCCAGGTGTATCCGGTGCCCGATCCGCCGGTCGCGGCCAGGGTTTGCGAATAGTTGGTCCCCACGTAGCCCGTGCCGAGCGTTGCCGCTGTCACGGTAAGGGTCGGATAGTTGACGGTAATGCTGTCAGTCTGTGTCGCAGAATCACCAAATCCATCCGCGGCAACCACGGTGAAGGACTTAGTCCCAGCTGTCGTTGGCGTACCAGTGATGGCACCCGCAGCACTCAGCGTCAACCCCGTCGGCAGGCTCGACCCAGCAGAAAGGCCGTAGGTCAGCGCTCCAGCACCACCCGAAGCCGTCACGCTGCCTGTATAACTGGTATTCAGAATTCCAGCGGGAAGGGTGGCTGCACCAAAACTGATGGCAGGCGCGGCCCCAATTGTCAATGTAAAGGCAGCTGTCGTTGCCGTCAGCGCGGTCGGTGTACCTGAATCGGTGACCGTAAAGCTGATATTCGGGTACGTGCCCGCACATGCGGCATTCGGAGTTCCGGTAAGCGTCGTGTTGTTGCCTGAGGTGACAATAGAGATACAGCTTGGCAATGTTCCTGACGCAAGTGCCCACTTGTAAGGGGGAATACCGCCCGTAACCACCAGTGCCTGAGAGTACGACGACCCAACCGCACCCGCAGTCAGAGAAGATGTGGTGACAGCCGGCGCTGCCGGAATCGTAATCGAGGCAGAACCCGCCTTCGTGCTGTCACTCACGGAAGTCGCCGTGATTGTCGCTGTCTGCGCAGAAGAAGTGGCCGCCGGCGCCGTATACGTAACGGACGTCGAGGAATTCCCGGAGAGCGCGCCAACACCAGAGAGCGTCCATGTCACGCCTCCCCCGGCCTTGTCGTTGGCAACTGTCGCTGAAACGGTGATTTTGTCCGCTCCATCCACATTGCTGGCACTGGCGGTTACCGTCACGGTGACAGGTTGGGAACTGCTTCCCCCACCGCAGCCCAGAAGGCTCATGCTGATTGCGCCAACGATCAGGTTAAACACAACGAATGCGGCACCTTGAGTGCGCAGAAAACTCAACAGATTTCGCATGGCCTCTCCTTGCGCGAACCGGCTGGTTCCTCCCCAGAGGGCAGGTGGAGTGCCCGGCGACTTTTGTACCAGTGTCAATGAGACAAACTGGTATGAGAGGAGTCTGGAATGGCACGAGGAAAGAAGCACACACCGGAGCAAATCGTAACGCTGCTTCGGCAGGTTGAAGTGGCAGTGGCGAACG
>CAIVDV010000072.1 GCA_903904755.1 uncultured Acidobacteriaceae bacterium
AGGCCACCTTCGCCTTGAAAGCCGCTGTGTGGTTCCGACGCGGACGTCTGCTCATATGCTCTCCTCATCCCAGCCATTTTAGGCTGCGGAAGAACAGAACTCCCACCTATACCCCTGTCCGAATTTGCGCGACCGGCTCAAGGAGTGCCGGATTACCAGACCTGGAATGAAGCGCTGCACGGCGTGGCGCGAGCCGGGTATGCGACGGTGTTTCCGCAGGCAATTGGTATGGCCGCGACCTGGGATCCCAAGATTGTGCATACGATGGGCGATGTGATTTCTACCGAGGCGCGGGCAAAGTACAACCAGGCGCAGCAGGAGGGGAACCACCGAATTTTCTACGGGCTGACGTTTTGGTCGCCGAACATCAATATCTTCCGCGACCCGCGCTGGGGACGTGGGCAGGAGACCTACGGCGAAGATCCGTTCCTGACCGCGACGATGGGCGTGGCCTTTGTGAAGGGCGTGCAGGGCGAGGATCCGGCGCACCCCAAAGCGGTGGCAACGAGCAAGCACTTTGCCGTGCACTCCGGCCCTGAGAGCCAGCGGCACACATTCGATGTGCATCCCAGCCCCCGGGACTTGGAAGAGACGTATCTTCCGGCCTTCCGCGCGACGGTCGTAGATGGGCACGTGAAGAGCGTGATGTGCGCGTACAACGCGATTGACACGTTTGGTGCCTGCGCGAACCAGAATCTGCTGGTGGATCACCTGCGCAAGGCGTGGGGTTTCAACGGCTTTGTGGTTTCTGATTGCGCGGCGATCGTCGATGTGAGCGCAGGGCACCATAATGCTCCGGATATCACCCACGCGGCTGCGTTGAGTGTGCAGGCGGGGACGGATTTGTCGTGCAGCATCTGGGCGCCGGGCTTCAATACGCTGGCCGATGCTGTGCGGCAGAAACTGGTGACGGAAGAGGTGATTACGCGTGCGGCCGAGCGTCTGTACACCGCGCGCTTCCAGCTTGGGTTGTTTGACCCGCAGGGGTCAAATCCCTGGGACAAGCTGCCCTACAGCGTGAACGCCAGCGCGGCGAATCGCGAGCAGGCACTGAAGGCTGCCGAAGAAGCGATTGTGCTGCTGAAGAACGATGGCACGCTGCCCTTGAAGAAGCCGGCATCGATTGCGGTGGTGGGGCCGAATGCGGATCTGCTGCCGGCTCTGACGGGCAACTACAACGGTATTCCGCTGCATCCTGTGGAGCCGGTGGATGGAATTGCCGCGCAGTTTGCGGGCGCGACGATTCACTACGCGCAGGGCTCGACGCTGGCGGATGGTGCATTTGTCCCGGTGCCGCGGA
This sequence comes from uncultured Acidobacteriaceae bacterium, assembly GCA_903904755.1. Lineage (GTDB taxonomy): Bacteria > Acidobacteriota > Terriglobia > Terriglobales > Acidobacteriaceae > Acidicapsa. Next base: position 1,301 of record CAIVDV010000072.1, read on the forward strand.
CGGCCTTTGCGGGCGGGCTGAAGACTGAGATTTTTGCGACGACCGACTGGACGGGACGCCCGGTGGCGACGCGGACCGAAGCGGATATCCAGGATAGCTGGGGCGATTCGCTGCCGACGCCTGAACTGCATACGCACAACTATTCGGTGCGCTACACGGGCGCGCTGGTGGCGCCTGCGCCCGGGCACTACAGCTTCAAGGTGGAGGCGGAAGACAGCTTCCCATACTCGCCGAAGGACACGGTGCGGGTGACGCTGGACGGCAAGGTGCTGGTGGAAGGGAACATGCGCACGGGCGGCGACATGAGCGCGATGGGCAACTTCCACGCGGCTCCGGGTGCCAGCCCGACGGCCCCGCCGGTGATGGGATTTGGACATCTGCCGGAGTTTGCGGTGGACTTTACCGATACCAATCCGCACGCGCTGACGGTGGAGTACAGCCACTCTGTGGACCAGTCAGGCGGCGGGCTTTACCTGAAGTGGGTGGCACCGGCACAGGCGCAGCTGGATGAGGCGGTGGCGGCAGCCAAGGCTTCCGACGTGGTGGTGGCGTTTGTAGGCCTGTCTCCGCAGCTTGAGGGCGAAGAAATGCCCATCAAGATTGATGGCTTTGCCGGCGGCGACCGGACGAAGATCAACCTGCCTGCGGCCCAGGCCAAACTGCTGGAAGCGGTGGAAGCGACCGGCAAGCCCGTGGTGGTGGTTCTGGAAAGCGGCAGCGCCGTTTCCCTGGACCAGAGTCATGCGGCGGCGGTGCTGGAAGCCTGGTACCCCGGCGTGGAAGGCGGCACGGCGATTGCGAAGACGCTGGCTGGCGAGAACAATCCGGCAGGACGTTTGCCAGTGACCTTCTACCAGACGGTGGATGACCTGCCGGCCTTTACCGATTACGCGCTGAAGGGGCGGACCTACCGCTACTACACGGGCAAGCCGGAGTGGGGTTTCGGATTTGGATTGAGCTACTCGAAGTTTGAGCTGGGCGCGGTGACGCTTTCCAGCACGAAACTGACGGCCGGCGATCCGCTGACGGCGACGGTGACGGTGACGAACAAGAGCGCCGTGGCCGGTGACGAAGTGGTGGAGGCGTACCTGAAGACGCCGCAGGTGGGCGGGCCGAATGCTTCGCTGGCTGGCTTTGAGCGTGTGCACCTGCAGGCGGGGGAAAGCCGCGCGGTAACACTGACGCTGGCTCCGCGTGCGCTGTCGAGCGTGGACGAAAAGGGCGAGCGTGCGGTGATTGCCGGCAAGTATACGCTGACCCTGGCGGATGCGCAGCCGGCTGAGGCGCAGGCCAAGGCTGCGGTGGATTTCACAGTGGTGGGTACGGCTCCGCAACCGAAGTAAGCGAAGCAGGGAAGAAAAGGACGCCTGGGGAACCGGGCGCCCTTTCTGCATTTGGACCGCCAAATCGGAGCAAGGGATTGCCGCGATTGGTGCCGGAGCTCAGTTTTTCTATTGGTTTTTTTGCTTCCACTTGGAGGGTTGTAACAAAACGAATTACCATGGCTTCGTGAGTCGAAAAGGAAGTCGCAGTACAGATCCCACTAAACCTGATATCCGCACGGTTGCCGCGCACGCCAAGGTGTCGATTGCGACGGTATCGCGGACCATCAACGCCTCTCCGGCAGTTAGCGAAAAGCTGGCCAAGCGGGTGTGGCAGGCGATTGAGGAGCTGAACTATTTCCCCAACACTCATGCACGGAGCCTGGTTTCAGGCCGCAGCCGGATTCTTGGCATCATTGTTGAAAACATTACCAATCCCTTCTTTCCGGAACTGATTTCGAGTTTCGAAGAGATTGCGGTGGCGCATGGGTACGAGATTCTGGTGAGTTCGACCAACATCAACTCGCCGAGCCAGCTGACCAGTTGCGTCCGCCGAATGCTGGAGCGGAAGGTTGAGGGCGTGGCGGTGCTGACCTTCGGCAGTGAAGAGAGCGTGCTGGACCAACTGAGCGTGCACAACATTCCGATGGTGCTGGCTGAGTTCCATGTGGAAGATCCGAAGATTTCGACTATTTTGCTGGACTACTCGGCGGGAATTCATGCGGCGGTGAATCACCTGGCAGAGCTGGGGCACTCGCGGATTGCCTTCCTGGCCGGCCCGAAAGAGCTGCACTCGGCGACGACGCGCCTGGAGAATTTTGAGCAGTCGATGGCCGATGCCGGGCTGACGGTGGAGAAGCCGTGGGTTATCCGCTGTGACCATACGCTGAAGGGCGGCGTGGCGGGATTTGCCAAGCTGTGGGCGCTGCCGGAGCGGCCGACCGCGGTGATTTGCTCCAACGACATGACGGCGATTGGCGTGCTGCGCGCGGTGTATATGGCGGGGCTCCGGGTGCCGGAAGACCTGAGCGTGATTGGGCTCGACGATATTGATTTTGCAGAGTTCACACTTCCGCCGCTGACGACGATTCGGTTGTCGCGGGTGGATCTGGCCAAGGCTGCCTTTGATGCCCTGCAGTTGCAGGCGGAGAACGGTGCCGGGGCAGTGATTCAGCGCGAGTTCCTGGTATCGACGAGCCTGGTGGTGCGGAACAGTACGGCGAAGCCGGCTGCCAGGGAGTAGGAACAGAGGGACTTGCGAATGAGCGGGGCGGCCGGGTGGCTGCCCCGTTTTTCTTGTGCCTGAGATGCTCTAGGAGACCATCTGGTGGTGCCGGGAGCGCTGGGTGAGGTAGTGGTGGCGGTTGCGCATTTGTTCGATGGTGTCGTGGGTGCGCCAGGCGGCAGAGCGGCGGTCGGGGAAGGTCTCAGAGTGGGCGAATTGGACCACGGCGGTGAAGGAGGGGCCGCCGAGGACGCGCAAGAGGTGGGGCAGGAAAGATTCATCGCCGTACCAGCAGAGGTCGCGCTCGGTTTGCGGCGGGGTGGTTTCGTAGAAGATGGCGGCGGGGGTGACGGGGAGCTGGGCTTCCACGGCGGGGTCAAAAAGAGCGGGATGGAAGCGGAGGAGTTCTGAGCCGTCAGTGCTGGTGCCCTCGGGAAAGAAGAGAACGGGGACGTGTTCGCGCAGCCGGAGCGCCATTTCTTCCGCGGTTTCGCGTGAGCGGTGGCGGCTTTCACGGTTGACGAAGAGGGTGCCGCCGAGCCGGGCTAGGGAGCCGAAGACTGGCCAGCGGGCGATTTCGCGCTTGGCGACAAAGGTGCATGGCAGGGCAGAAGCGCAGATGAGGATGTCGAGGTAACTGAGGTGGTTGGCGACGATGAGTGTGGTTTCCTCCGGGATGACGCCAATGACGCGCGAGCGTATCCCGACCGAGCCCAGAGCGAGCCGCGCGCAGAACTGGAGCCACAGGGCGCGCTGGTGGGCGGTGAAGCGGCGGCGGCGGATAAGCGCAGCTAGACGCAGGTAGCCGTAGCGCAGGAAGCAGAGGCAGATGCCCAAGACCAGGACGGCAGTGCGCCAGATGGTTCGGAAGGTTCTGGTAAGCCCGCCGTCAGCGGTGGCGGCGGTCACTGGGTCAGGGGGGCCAGGAACCGGTTCCGCGCGGAGGAAGTAATCGAGCGGAGATCCATCAGCGTCAGGAAGTCGATGGTGCCGAACTCCCGATCCCAAGCCGGCGCGCTGCAGATGCGGGCGCCAATCGCCAGATAGGTTTTCAGCAGTTTGGGCGGTCTCGGCTGTTCGGCATCGGGAGACTCGGGCGCCGCGGCATCTTCCGGAGGACAGAAGAAGGCGTCGGTGGGCCGGGTCTGGAGCTCGCTCGCAGCGCGATAGTTTTCCAACTGGCGGAAGATCTGCCAGCCTTCGCGCGGGTCAGCCGTATTCAAGCTGGAGCAGCCGATGAGGTAGCGCAACTGCATATCGGTAGCATACTGCGCGATACCCCTCCACAGCAGCGTGAGCACCTCGGGAGTGCGATGTTCGCGGTCAATGGAGGCGCGGCCAAGCTCGAGAATTTCGGGGCGCAGGTGCTCGTAGGGGGCGAAATCGAACTCCTGCTGGGAGTAGTAACCGAGATTTTCGGCCGCAGTCGTGCCGGTCTGCAGGCGATAGGTGCCGATGATGCGGCGAAGATGGTTGTCCTGGGTCTGGTCCTCGACGAGGAGATGTTCGCAGAAGGGGTCGTAGGGGTAGGTGTCGAGGCCGGTTTCGTAGCTGGCGTCGAGGCCCTTGCCCATTTCCAGGTTGAAGACGCGGAAGCGCAGACGGCAGGCGGCGTCGCGGTCGTGGGAGGAGGAGGCAAGGCGCAGGCGGTAGCGGCCGACTTGTGCGTGTATGCGCGGAACGGGCGGAGCGATGGGAAGGGAGGGAAACTCCAGCAGCTCCAAGCCGGCTGAGGGGGCGGCGACCCGTGTGGTGACAGAAAGGCCGCGGTTGCTGCTGGCGGTACCTGCGAGAGGGTAAGAAGCCGTCGGAGAGCTCACGAGACTGAGTATGTGCGGCATTTACGACATGACGGTAAACGCCGCGCTAAGGTTTTGCAAAAAGCGGGGCGGGGAAGGAGAGACGGGAGCGGGGATTCCCCGGTCTCAAGGGCGAGACCGGGGGCACCCGGAGATTGGTGGGAGGGGGATTCCCGAAGATTGGCAGCTAGTTGGTGTAGATACGGACATAGTCTATGAGCAACTCGGCCGGGAAGGGGGTGGTGTTGTTGGGGTTGCCGGGCCAGTTGCCGCCGACGGCGATGTTGCAGATGAGGAAGACGCCCTGGCCGGCATCAAAGGGCCAGACAGCACCCGGCAGGCCGTTGAGGCTCGCGGGGTTGGTATAGGTGACGTAGGGGGTGGAAGGGTCGTCGATGTAGTAGGAGACGGTGTTCTTGCTCCAGATCATGCCGTAGGTGTGCCATCCGGCAGCGGTTTGGCCGGCGGGGAAGTTGTAGACTGTGCCCAGGCCGGTGCCGCCGATGAAGCCGGGGCCGTGGATGGAGCCCTCGTTCCAGTCGGGTGATCCGGGGGGAAGCATGGCTCCGCCGCCGGCAGGGGAGGAGCCGGCGGCGTTGATGCGCTCCATGATGTCCATTTCGCCCGAGGCGGGCCAGTTCACTGTTGTGATGTTGTTGCCGAGTGCCCAGAAGGCGGGCCAGATGCCTTGACCTTCGGGAACCCAGATTTTTGCCTCAATGCGGCCGTACTGGAAGCTGAAGAGGCCTTCGGTCTTGATGCGGGCGGAAGTGTAGGAACTGCCTCCTAGCGATTGTGCGACCAGGTGGAGATAGCCGTCGGTGCCGACAAAGGCATTGGGGCTGGCGGGATTGCATGGACTGGCGGAAGAGCCCCAGGCGCAATAGTCTTCCAGCTCGTTGTTGCCCCAGCCGCTCGCGCCGGTGTCGTAGCCCCAGACGGTGGGGTTGGGCTGGGCGTTGGCGCCGCTGGTGTTTGTAAACTCGTCGGCCCAGACCAGAGTTCCCGAGGCAATGTTGGGGGTGAAGGCCTTGGAGGCGACATTGCTGGCAGTGTAGCCCTGGGCGGTTGCGATGGCGTTGACGGTGAGGTTGGCGGCGACGAGGAAGGGTGCTTCGTAGACCTGCGAGGAACTGCCGGGGGCAGAGCCGTCTGTTGTGTAGTGGATGGATGCGCCGGGGGTGGTGTCAGCAATCGCGACAATGACCGCGCCGTTCTGGGCGGCGGTGGTGCTGATGGTGGGGAGGGATGCCTGGGATACAGGGGGAATGGTGACCGTGGAGCCACCGCCGCCTCCGCAGCCGGTGAGGGAACAGCTGAGAAAGACTGCAAGCGCAGTGAGAGAAATCATCGAACGCATCCTTAACTCCGTTTCGCGGTGAAAAGAAGGAGAACAGCCGCGATTAGCCTTTATAGCACGGGGCAGGGTGGGGCAAATCGTTTGTTTCGGGGCAGCGGAAGCGGAGTTTACCAGGATGAAAACCGAGCGGAAAAAGGGACGGACAGTTGCGCCGCAGAACTGAGGAAACAGCTTGTCAGCGCGACCGTCCGCCTGGAGATCACATGTCCATTTCTCGCCTGATTGTGATTGTGCCGGAAAAGGTGGAAATTATCGGCAAACGCCGGGCAAGAAAAATTCAGGCGGGCCGGGAATGGGCCGTCAGTGCTTCTTTTTCTTGCTTTTGGGAGAGGGCTTGTTGGCGGTTTCGGCGGCGTGAGTCAGCTGGATGGGGCCCTGGTCGGCACCGGTGCGCTTGATCATGTTGCCCTCAAGCCGGAAGGAGATGGTGCGGGGATTGAGTGGGTGCGCGGTGCCGGTATCAGGGTCAATGGAGACGTTGGGGCCGTTTGCAATCTGGAAGCTGAAGACAGGTTCCTTCTGTCCGTTGACGGTTTCCTCGGAGATGCGCAAGGGGAGGTAGCCCTGCACCCCGCGGAGGCGGAAGCCGGTCTCGTAGCGGTGATGGTTCAGGCTCCAGGTAAAGACGCGAACCTGGTCAAAGTCATAGGGCAGTCCGTTGTGAAGCGGGGTGAGCAGGGTGACGTACTCGGTGTGGCGCGGGTCGATGGGGGCTGTCGGGGCTTCAGGCGCCGCGGGTTCGGGAGCAGCCTTGGCCTTGCCGTGCTTTCCTGCGCGGTCTTCGGGCTTTTTCGGCTTTTCGCCATTGTCGATGACGGTGGCAATTGGGAAAGCGGCGACGATGCGCTGGCCTTCGGCATAGCCACCGACCTCGTCGGGAATCTCGACATCGAGGCGGCCGGCGAGAAGCCAGCCGACGTGGCCCTGAGGGTCGCGGACGAGCCACCAGTCTTCCATGGGCGGGGGCTCAGGGGCAACAACCGTTGCCGATGGGCTAACGGCGGGGGCTGTCTTGCCGGCCGCTGCCGGGTTTGGTGCGGCAGGGCCGGGGGCGGGGCTGGGGGCTGGGGGCGCTTTGGGCTTCAGTGCCGGTTGGCCGGGCGTGACCTTTTCCACGGTGCCGCGCTGCAGCAGTTCGACCTTGGTGTTTTCCGGGATGAGGTAAAAGTGGTCCTGCTCACGGCCGGGCAGCACATGGACAAACAGCTCGTCGCGGAGCTGGGCGCGGGCGGTCACAACGTCCTGGGCATGCTTTTCGGCCAGGTCCTGGAAGCGCTTGTAGAGGTCCTGGTCGATCACGGCGTGCTCTTCCACCCAGCCGGTCTGGTTCTGGTCTGTCGTGACTTTGTAGAACCGCTTCCCGCGCTCCACAACAAGCAGGCGCTGACCGTTGGTGACCAGTGCTACACGGTTGGAGACTGCGGCAACCCGGTCGTGCAAATAGACCTGTCGAGCTGCGACGTAGACGTATTCGTGTGCGTCCGAGTGGAGGCGATGGCAGCCGGAGAGTGCCAAAGCGACGAGGAGAATGAAGACGGGCAGGACTGCGGTGACCGGGAGTCGGCCAGGCGGGGTGCGACGATAGTGGGTTGGAACGAGGGAAGACACAGAATGACGAATCTGAGATGAGGATAGCATTTGTGGGATTGCGGGGTGTTCGCGGGATGGGACGAGACGTGTAGCGGGGCGGTTGCGGGGCGAATTTGGGGATACCGCAGCAAAAGACCCGTGTGCGATACTCGTTAGGATATGTATAAGCGGATTGTTCTCAAGCTCTCAGGAGAGGCACTGGCGGGCCAGCGTGGATTTGGTCTGGATGCCGATATTGTCTCTGAAATCACCTCGGAAATTGTGGAAGTTCACGGGCTCGGCGTGGAGATTGCGCTGGTGGTCGGCGGGGGAAATTTCTTCCGCGGCGTGGCGGAGCAGGCCAAGGAGATGGACCGCGTGAGCGGCGACAACATGGGAATGCTGTCGACCGTAATCAACGCGATTGCCCTGCAGGACGCGATTGAGAAAAAGGGCGTTGCTTGCCGCGTGATGACTGCGATTGCCATGGATCAGGTGGCCGAGCCCTACATCCGACGGCGTGCCGTGCGGCATCTGGAAAAGGGCCGGGTGGTGATTTTTGCTGCGGGCATTGGCAATCCGTTTTTCTCGACCGATACTGCGGCGAGCCTGCGGGCGATGGAAATCAAGGCCGACGTGCTGTTGAAGGCGACCAAGGTGGAAGGCATTTACAACGCTGACCCGGTGCTGTTCAAGGACGCGGTGAAGTACGACGAGATTACTTACATGGAGATTCTGCAGCAGGGGCTGAAGGTGATGGACCTGACGGCCGTGAGCCTGTGCAAGGACAACGCCCTGCCGATGATCATCTTCAACATGAACCGTGCGGGGAACATCAAGCGGGTGGTGTTGGGCGAGAAGGTCGGTTCGCTGGTAACGGCCTGACCCCAGGGGCGGACACGCGATGCGGAAAGCGCCTGTTGCGGAAATCGTCAAACCGAAGAAGCTTGAAGCTCTGACAGGCCTGCGGTGTTTTGCGGCGCTGAATATCGTCTTTTTCCATTTTTCCAATCCAGACTGGTTCAATTTTCGCGGGAATTATCACTTTCCGGGAGTGGGGCATCCGGTGCAGCTGGTGGCGAATTTTGCGCCAGTGGTGAATGCCGGATACCTGTCGGTGAGCTTTTTCATTATGCTCTCCGGCTTTGTGCTGGCGTATAACTACGCGGGCCGGGCGCGGGTGGGCACGCTGGACAAGCTGCGCTTCTGGGAGGCGCGCTGGACGCGGCTGTACCCGGTCTATCTGCTAAGCCTGGTGCTGGGCTGGCAGATGATTTCCGTCGAGTACGGGGCGCACCGGCACTGGATGTTCTGGCTGGGCATGGGACTGACGCCGCTGCTGATGCAGGGCTGGGTGCCTGAAGTTGCCACTTTCTGGAATACGCCTGCCTGGACGATGTCGGCGGAAGCCTTCTACTACGTGATTTTTCCTTGGGTGGCGGCGTGGAAGAAGCCTTCGACCAAGCGGCTGCTGCTGCGGATGGCCCTGGTGTGGGGCCTGGCGATGATTCCGGGGTGGCTGTATGTGCACTATAGCCCGGATGGAATTGCGCATCCTGACCGATTCAGCTGGGGGCCGTGGCTGCAGGTGCTCAAGTACACCCCCCTGCCGCACTTGCCGAGCTTTGTGTTTGGCGTGCTGCTGGCCAACCTGGATGAGGCGATTGGGCGGGATGCCCGGCTGAGGGTGGTGCTGGGGCTGACCGGTTTCCTGGGCGTCTACGGCATCCTGATGATGGGCCCGCAGGTGCCGTACGCGATGATTCACGACGGGCTGCTGATTCCGCTGTTTGGCGCGATTGTGCTGGGGCTTGCCGGGGACAACTGGCTGAGTAAGTGCTTCCGCTTCCGGGTGCTGGTGTTTATTGGCGAATCGAGCTACTGCCTGTACCTGCTGCACTTTAACCTGTGGAACATGCTGCACCAGAGCGGGTTGCTGCCGCGGCTGGGTCTGGATCGCTTTGACCCATGGCTGAGCTATGCGCTGCTGGTTGCGCTGGGCTTGCTCACGCTGCACTTTGTGGAGAAGCCGGCGCAGAAGGTGCTGCGGAGCTGGATGGGTGTTTGGCGGTAGGGCATTGCCGGAGATGGGGATGAGGATGAACTTGCGACGGATGTTGGGAGTGGTTTTGCTGGTAGCGGGGTGTTCCGGCGCGGCGTACGCGGCCAACGGGGCGTTGCAGTTTGCCGAGCTGGGCAAGTGCCAGTTGGAAAGCGGGCAGGTGATTGAGAACTGCCGGCTGGGCTACCGGACATACGGTGAGCTGAATGCCGCCAAAACGAATGCCGTGCTGATGCCGACGTGGCTGTATGGCAGTTCAGAGGGGATGGCGGGGCTGTTTGGGAATCCGGCGACGAAGGACGGGGCCGGGGTGCTGGTCGACACGACCAAGTTTTTCGGGATTGCGGTGGATACGCCGGGTAATGGGGTGAGTTCGTCGCCCTCAAACAGCGTGGGGCAGCGGGGGTCGGCGTTTCCGGCGATGACGATGAAGGACATCGCCCGGATGGAGTACCGGCTCGTGACCGAGACGCTGGGTTTGCAGCATTTGCACGCCGTACTGGGCCTGTCGATGGGCGGGGAGCAGACTTTTGACTGGGCGGTGCTGTATCCCGGCTTCTTTGACCTTGCGGTGCCGATACTGGGGACGCCGCGGCTGACCAGCTACGACCTGGAAGTGAAGCAGATCATGGTGGAGACGATTGAGGCCGATCCGGGCTTCCTGGGCGGGCGCTACACGCGTCAGCCGAAGCTGGGGCTGGCAAATCTCTTTGGCTCGCTGGTGGTGACCAGCCCGGCGTGGCGGAACCGGGAGACCTCGCGCGCGGCTCTGGGCGAGTTTATCCAGGCCACCGAGGCTCCGCAGCCGATTGACGCCAACGACCGCATGGCGCAACTGAAGGCAATCATGACCCAGGATGTGGTGGGGACCGGGCCGATGGCGGAGGCGGCGCGGCGAACGACGGCGAAGTTTCTGGTGATTGTGTCGGCAGAGGACCACCTGGTGAATCCGCAGCCGGCGCTGGAGTGGGCGACGGCACTGGGCGCGCCGACGTATATCTCGCGCGGGGAGTGCGCGCACCTGATTATGCTGTGCGATTCGCTGGAAGTGGCGCGACGGACGAGGGAGTTTTTGGCGCAGTAAGAGATCAGGGGTCAGAGATCAGTTGGATCGAGCTGCGCTCGATGGCGGTTTGGGGTGGTGGTTGGGACGGTGGTTACTCCCCGCTCTCAGAAGCGAGACCGGGGGCACCCGACATTTTCTTCCCTTCATTCTGAAGGACAAATCAGAGGAAGACGCTGCTTACACCCACTCGCCCTGGCGCATGAGAGGCTCGGCGGTACCGGCTTGCGTGATGCCGTCAATGTCGAGGGAGCCGGAGCCGATCATCCAGTCGACGTGGATGAGGGAGTCGTTGGCGCCCTTCGCGGCTAGCTCGGCCGGGGTGAGCTTGTCGCCGTCCTTGAGGCAACTGGTGTAGGCCTGGCCCAGGGCGATGTGCGAGGCGGCGTTTTCATCAAAGAGGGTGTTGAGGAAGAGCAGGCCGCTCTGGGCGATGGGCGAGGAGTGGGGGACGAGGGCGACTTCGCCGAGGCGGCGCGCTCCTTCGTCGGTGTCGATGAGGCGCTGGAGGACTTCCTGCCCCTGGGTGGCGCGGGCTTCGACGATGCGGCCTGCCTCAAAGCGGACCTGGATGCCGTCAATGAGCGTGCCCTGGTGGGAGAGGGGCTTGCTGGCGGTGACAATGCCGTCGGCGCGGTCTTTGTGGGGAGTCGTGAAGACCTCTTCGGTGGGCATGTTGGGGATGCAGTATTGGCCGTTGCCGGCGACGGTGCCGCCGCCCATCCAGAGGTGGTCGTCGGCCAGGCCGAGGGTGAAGTCGGTGCCCGGGCCCTTGTAGCGCAGGGCAGAGTAGCGCTTTTCGTTGAGGATGGCGGCGCGGGACTGCAGGCCGGCGTCGTGCTGGCGCCAGGCGGCGACGGGGTCAGGCGTGTTGATGCGGGAGGTGAAGAAGATGGCCTCCCAGAGCTTTTCAAGAGCGACCTCGGGGGCATCCTCAGGGAACATGGCTGCGGCCCAGGCGGGGGTGGCACCGGCGACGATGGTCCAGTTGATTTCGTGGCGGGTGATGAGCTCCAGCGCCGGGCGGTAGGCCTTGGAGACGGCGCGATTGGCGCGGCTGACCTTGGCGGGGTCCTGCTGGGAGAGCAGGCTGGGGTTGCCGCCGGCAATGGCGAGCCGTGCCGCGCCGCTGCGGAAGGCTGCGCCCATGCCTTCGTAGAGCCAACTGGCGGCGTGGTCAAAGCTTTCGTCAGGCGCGTAGAGGTAGCGCAGGAGGGCGGATTCATCGTCGGTAAAGAGCGTGGTGACCAGCGATGCTCCGGCGCGGTACGCCTGCTCGGTGATGCGGCGGGCCAGCGGGAGGGAGTCGAGCGAGGCGGTCATGACGAGTTCCTGGCCGGGACGAAGGCCGAGGCCGACGCGGATGGCAACCTGGGCGAGGAGATCGAGCTTTTCAGAGTGAGTGCGTTCGGTTGGGGCGGTCATGCGGGGCGTCTCCGTGGGTCAGGGATGGTTGCCGGCGGATGCCGGGCGATGGAGATAGTTTAGACGGTGGGACAGGGGGGCCTGCGCCGGGGTGGGTTGGTTATACTTCCCACGCCTGCCGGGGTACGAGGTTGGGACGCGTGTAGCGCGCAGGGAAGCGGCAGTTTGGCGCGGGCTGGCATGCCTGGCCAGCGGAAAAGCGGGGAGAACATGACGGGGATTCACCGGTATCTGATGGGCGCACGGTCGCGCCGGAGTTTTCTGTGGGAGGGCGGCGGTGCGCTGGCAGCGGCACTGGTGCTGCCCAGGATGGATTCTGCCTGGGCGGCGGAGACGGTGGCCAGCTCCGCAGTGCGGCGGTTTTATGTTTCCACCAGCGGCAACGATGACGCCACAGGCCGCACTCCGCAGGCGGCGTGGAAGACGCTGGAGCGCGTGAACCGCGTGCCGTTTGAGGCTGGGGATGCGATTTTGCTGCGCTCGGGAGATGTGTTTCGCGGGCAACTGCGGCCACAGGGCTCCGGCACGGAAAACCGGCCGATTGTGCTGGGCCGCTACGGGACGGGGCGGCTGCCGGTGGTGGATATGGGCGCGGCCGAGGGCGCTGCTGTGAAGCTGGAAGACCAGTCGTGGTGGGTGATTCGCGAACTGGAAGTGACCAGCGGCGCACCCCCTGACCCGGCACGCGGGCGGCAGGGGATTGGGCTGCACGCGACCGCCGAGGGCAAGCTGCACAACATCGCGGTGCACGACTGCTACGTGCACGACATTTGGGGAACCCTGTTGGGCGCCGGGCCGTGGGACCAGTACTTCAGCTCGGCGATATTTGTTGGCGGCTCGTGGAACGCACATGGGGCTGTGGGCTCGGGATACACGGTGCTGGTGGAAAACAACCGGATTGAGCGCGTGGACCGGTGCGGCGTGATTGCGCTGAACTGCAAGCAGGGTCTGGTGGTGCGGCGCAACCGGATTGCCGACTTGGGTGGCGATGCGATTGTGCCGATTGGCTGCGACGATTGCCTGGTGGAGCGTAATGTGGTGCATCGCAGTTGTCTGCGGACCGGGGATCCGGTGATTTGGACGCCGGAGATTGTGCGCGATCACAAGGAAGATAACCAGCATTCCGCAGGCATCTGGCTGGCATCGTGCAGCCGCGGCATCATGCAATTCAACGAAGTCTACGACACGGGCCGGGCGGCGCTGAATGGGGACGGCGAAGGGTACGACATCGATCTCGATTGCCACGACTGCATCCTGCAGTACAACTACAGCAGCAACAATCACGGCATGATGCTGCTGATGCAGCGGACAAGCGGGAACATTGCCCGCTACAACATCAGCGAAAACGACCAGACGCACATTCTGGCGCTGCGGCCTGATCTTGGGGATGGCAACCTGATTCACAACAACGTCTTCTATGTGGATTACGGCACGGCGCTGATTGAGATGCGCGACGACGAACACGAGGCCAGAAATCTGCAGAAGCTGGGCGTTCCCCTGCGAAACAACATCTTCTATGCGACGGGTCAGGGGCGATTCCAGGTGGTGTATGCTTCGCCGACACTGCCGGATCCGACGCCCGGTGCGAATCGGCTCTTCCTGGATAACTGCTACTTTGGGCCATGGCTGGGTGACGGGCCGAACGACTCGAACCGCGCTGCGAACACCTACGACCCGCTGTTTGTTGCGCCGGGGCAAGGCGGGCAGGGGCTGGATACCCTGGCCGGGTACCAACTGCGGCCAGAGTCGCCGTGCCTGGGCCGCGGGATTGCGATTGCGAACCACGGCGGGCGGGACTTCTGGGGGAATCCTCTGCCGGAGGGCAGGCTGGATATTGGGGCATTCCAGCACCGGAAGTAGCCGCGGGCTGCACTAGTGGAAGTCGTGCGAGGGGATGGGCAGGAAGGCCACTTCCAGCGGGGCGACGGACCGCGCTTTGACGTGGATGACGCCGTCCTGATTCTGCACCGGCCCGTGGATGCGCAGGAAACGCGTGCGGGTGACGACGGTGCGGTTGGCCTCGAAGGTGTCGGGGTCAAGGATGACGTTGGCGATGCCGGTTTCGTCTTCCACAGAGAGGAAGACGAAGCCCTTGGCGGTGCCGGGGCGCTGGCGTGCGATGACACATCCGGCAATGGTGACCAGTTGCCGGGTGCGGCAGTGGAGCAGGTCGGCGGCGGAGAGGATGCCCTGGCTGCGGAGTATTTCGCGCTGATAGGCCATGGGATGCGGGCCGGTGGTGAGGCCGGTGCCACTGAAATCTGCCGACAGGCGCTCCTCGGTGGTCATGGATTTGAGCTGAGATTTGTGACTGGATTCGGGTTGTGATTTGCGATGGGCCGGCTCGTCTGCGTCGGCTTCCCGCATGTGCTGCAGCAGCGGGCCCACCGGGCGGCCGGCACGCTCCACCTGCCACAGGGCATCCCGGCGGTCCGCAACGCCGTCCAGCGGGTTGAGCGCGCCGATGGTGGCCAGGGTGACGAGCTCGCGGCGGTTGATGCCGGGGATGCGCTGCACAAATTCGTCAATGGACGCGGGGATGGCGTGGGTGCTGCGGCGGGCGAGGATCTGCTCGGCGGTGGACTGGCGCAGGCCCTTGGCGTAGTTGAAGCCGATGCGCAGGGAGAGCGAGCCGTCGGGCTCCGATTCAAGCGTGCAGAGCCACTGCGAGCGATGAATGTGGATCGGGCGGACGCGGAGACCGTGGCGCTGCGCGTCCTTGATGAGCACGGCGGGGGAGTAGAAGCCCATGGGCTGGTTGTTGAGCAGGCCGCAGGTAAAGGCGGCCAGGAAGTGGACCTTGAGGTAGGCCGAGGCATAGGCGATGAGGGCGAAGCTGGCAGCGTGGCTCTCCGGGAAGCCGTACATGGCAAAGGACGAGATGCTGTGGACGATGTTGTCCTGAGCTTCAGGAGTGATGCCATTGCGGGTCATGCCGCTGCGCAGGCGGCCTTCCAGGTCTTTCATGCGCTGCATGGAGCGGCGCATGCCAACGGCGCGGCGGAGTTCCTCGGCCTCGGCACCGCTGAAGTCGGCAACCGTCATGGCCATGCGGAGAAGCTGCTCCTGAAAGAGGGGTACGCCGAGGGTGCGCTTGAGGACGGGTTCAAGCGAGGGGTGGGGGTAGGTGACCTCCTCCTTGCCCTGGCGACGGCGCATATAGGGGTGCATCATTTTGCCCACGATTGGGCCTGGGCGGATGATGGCCACCTGGACGACCAGGTCGTAGAAGCGGGTGGGCGCGTTGTGCGGGATGGAGGCCATCTGGGCGCGGCTTTCCACCTGGAACATGCCCACAGTGTCCGCCTTCCGCAGGGTTTCGTAGACCTGCGGGTCTTCCGGCAGGGTGGCCAGGTCGAGCTGGCGGTTGTAGTGGCGGGGGATGATCTCGATGGAGTCCTTGAGGACGGCCATCATGCCGAGGCCGAGGAGATCGACCTTGATGAGTCCGAGGTCGGCGCAGTCTTCCTTGTCCCACTGGATGACGGTGCGGCCTGGCATGGAGGCGGGCTCGATGGGGACGACGCGATTCAACATACCGGCGCAGATGACCATGCCGCCGGAGTGTTGGCCTAGGTGGCGGGGGAGGCTCTGCATGCGCATGCAGAGGTCGAGGTAGCGGGCGATGCGGGGGTGGCGGATATCAAAGCCGGCCTGGGCGAAGTGGTGGGCCATGGTGTCGTTTTCGCCGCGCCACTCCCAGTGGCCGACGAGGGTGGAGAGGCGGGCGATCTGCTCGTCCTCAAAGCCGAGCGCCTTGCCGACCTCGCGCGCGGCAGAGCGGCCGCGGTAGGTGATGACGTTGGCGGTCATGGCTGCACCGAGGGAGCCGTAGCGCTGGTAGACGTACTGGATGACCTGCTCGCGCTGGTCGCCGGAGGGCAGGTCGAGGTCGATGTCGGGCCATTCACCGCGATTTTCGTTCAAAAATCGCTCAAACAGCAGCTCCATGCCGACTGGGTCAACGGCGGTGATTTCAAGGGCGTAGCAGACTGCGGAGTTGGCCGCCGAGCCGCGGCCCTGGACGAGGATGCCCTGGCGGCGGCAGTAGCCGATGAGGTCCCAGACGATGAGGAAGTAGCCGGCAAAGCCGAGTTTTGCGATGAGCTTGAGCTCGTGGGCGACCTGTGCGCGGGCCTTGTCGAGCAGGTGGCGCTTGGCCGGGGAGCCATAGCGTTTGGTGACGCCCTCTTCGGTGCGGCGGGCGAGGAAGCTGTCCATGGTTTCGCCGTGGGGCACGGGGTACTCGGGAAAGCGGTAGCCGAGGTCGCGCAGGGAGAAGTCGAGGCGGTCGCTGACGATGCGGGTGTTGGCGATGGCCTCAGGAATATCGCGGAAGAGGGTGGCCATTTGCCGGGCAGAGCGCAGGGCGCGGGCGGTGTTGGCGTTGAGCAGGCGTCCGGCGCGGTCGAGCGAAGTGTGATGGCGGATGGTGGTGAGCACATCCATGATTTCGCGGTCGTGGTCGAGGGCGTAGGTGACGCCGTTGGTGGCGACGATAGGCAGTTGCAGGGAGTCAGCGAGCGAGAGCAGAGCCTGGTTGCGGACCTCCTCGTCGCGCTGGTGGTGGCGCTGGAGCTCCAGGTAGAGATTGCCGCGGCCGTAAAGCGAGGCGAGGCGGTCGATGAGGCTGTGTGCGGCGGGTTGGCCACCCTGGTTGAGCGCGGCAGCGACGGGCCCCTCGCTGCCGCCGGTGAGGCAGAGGAGCCCGGAGGAGAATTCCTCGAGATCGGCGAGGGTGGCTGCGCCCTCGGCTTTGTGGCCTTCGCGCATCTTGATGCGGGTGATGAGCTGACAGAGGTTCTGGTAGCCGGTTTGGGTGGCGCACAGCAGCAGCAGGCGGGAGGGCTCCTGGGGGACGCTGTGCGGGAGCCATGCGGATGGGGTGAGCCTGCCGGGCAGGTCGGCGACGGCGACTTCTGCCCCGACGTGGCCGCGGATGCCGGCGCGAACGGCGGCGGTGTGGAAGCGCGCAGAGCCGTAGAATCCATTGCGGTCAGCCAAGGCGATGGCGGGCATGCCGAGTTCTGCGGCGCGCTCGGCGAGGGCCTCGGGCTGGGAGCCTGCTGCGAGAAAGCTGAAGGCGCTGGAGGCGTGCAGCTCGACATAGTCTGCCGCGTCAGTCATAGAAGGCTTCCAGATGCCAGGCGCGCGTCTGGCGGTCTTCCACGAGGAGGCATGCGAGGGATTCTCCGCTGGTGGCCTGGGCCAGGACATCCCACTCGGCCAGGTCCCAGCCCTCGGCAGCCCACCATGCGCCGCTGGTCTTCCAGGGGCCGTAGGCGGCGGAGATGGCGTAGGTGTGCTGGCGGTCGCGGAAGGCGGTGGGCTTTTCCGCCTGAACCGTGACGCGGACGGGGATGGGGGGCCTCATGCGGCGCAGGGCCAGATGGGTGCGCCGGCTGGAGGCATTGGAGGGCTTTTGTGGGGTGGCTGAGACGGCGAAGGGGGCAAGGTGGAAGCTGCCGGGGCGGTGGGTATCTTCGAGTACGGGGGAGCCGACGCGGTCTTCTCCGGCGATGGCCTTGAGGCGGGCGAGGGTGACGTCAAGCCGCGAGGGCTCAGGGGTTTGCGGCGCGAAAAGGCCAAGCTGGACCTTGCTGGACTGGCCGGCTTCCGCACGCAGGGTGATCCGCTGAACCGCGGCGCTGGGGGGATTGGCGGCCAGTTGCAGTTGCAGCAGCTTGAGGAGAAACTTGCGGTCGATACTGGGGATGGCGGGGGCGATGACGCGGCGGCAGACCGCGCCTTTTTCCAGCTCCATGTGCAGGATGAGCCGGGCCAGCGAGAAGGCGCGGGCCGAGGCACGGGCAACCAGTGAATCGATCATCCGCGCGCCGAGGAAGAGCAGGGAATCGAGGTCGGCGACGGGGGTCTCGAACTCGAAGAACTCCTGAAGCTGGAAGGCGGGCTCGACGGGCTGGAAGCTGTGGGGCGCGGTGCCGAGAGCAAGCTGATGCCAGAGCAGGGCTCGCTGGCCGAGCCGTGCGATGAGCTCGTCCTGGGGCAGCGCGGCCAACTCGCCAAGGGTGTGGATGCCCCAGTTGGCGAAGGTCTGGGCGTCGTCGGCAGGGAGGTTGAGCGCAGCGAGAGGCAACTGCGCGAGGGTTGGGGCTTCCTGCCCGGTGGGAATGAGGGTGATGCCGCGCGTGGCGGCGGCGAGGATGCGGGCGGTGTGGAAGCTGGCGCTGATGGCGATGGAGGCGCGGAAACCGAGGGTGGTGAGGGCCTTGCTGAGGCGCTGGGCGAGTGCGTCGGGCGGGCCGAAGAGGCGTTCGGTGCCGGTGATGTCGAGCATGAGGGTGGAGCTGGTGGTGGTGCCGAGATTTTCAATCCGGGGGGAAAAGCGGGCGGCGGCCTCAAAGAGGACGTTGTGCGCGGCGGACTCGATTTGAGGGTTGCGGGCGAGCAGTTTGAGGCCGGGGATGCTTTCCGCTTCGAGGCGGGTCATGCCGAGTGCTGCACCGAGGCGGCGGGCAGGCCGGTTGAGCGAGCAGAGGGCTTCGAGAGGCGCGCGGCCTTCCATGACGGCGACAGGCTGGGCACGCAGCGTGGGTTGCAGGCGCAGCAGCGCCTGGGCGGGGAACTCGGCGAGATGGAGGCAGGCGTACAGAGTCATGCGCGTTTCTCGGTCGCTGGTGCGGTGCTGATGTCCCAGGTGCAGTTAGCCGACCAGGTCGAGGCCGGTGGCTTGCGGATGGGGGTTGGTGCCGGGGCGAAGCGCTGGCGGCCACGTTCTGCGTGGAATTCGAGGCTGGTGAGGACGGTCTGGTGAGCGGCTTTGCCGGCGGCGCGGGCACGCAGGGGGGCGCAATCCAGCACCAGCGCGGCGCTGGACTGCGCGTAGCTGTCACGGCCCAGGACGAGCAGGGAGGTGCGGGCGTGGTCGGCAGCCTGGCGAAAGCGGAACCAGGTGGCCAGCGGGATGCGCATGGCGCTGGCTGGGTCAATGGAGCCGAGGTCGAGGACGATGGCGGCAAATCCGCCGGCCTGGAGGAGGAGGTCGGCGGAGCGGAGAGCCTGGTCAAGCTGGGAGAGGGCGCTGGTGGCGGCCATTGGGGTGCCTGGCTTGCTGGGCTGGGGCTTTGCGGCGGGTGTTCCGCAGCGCACCCAGAGGAGCCGCCGCAGATCAACCCCGTTGGCAGCAGCCGACTCGGGGTCGAGGGCGTCGCCGGCATCGACCCAGGCGCAGACCTGGGCGTCCTGGGTTCGCCGGGCGAGGAAGGAGAGGGCGAGCGAGGTGCGTCCGGAGGACTCCTGCCCGGAAATTTCGCTGATGGCACCAACGGGCAGGCCACCATCGAGCAGGGAGTCAAGCACAGGTATGCCGGTGGAGGCGGTCTCGTAAATGGTTCGGGCAGAGGGGGTTAAGGCCGCCGGGAAGCGGTGCTGAAGCGAGCGTTCGAGGGTGATGCGGAGAGCGGCAGCGGTGCCCATGCGGTATATATTCGCCTTTTCTTCGCCTATCTTCGCTCGAAATCCGTGCTTTGTAAAGAGCTTTCGTGTGTGGGAAATCCGCTATTCTGGTGCCACCATGTGTGGACGCTTTGCCCGGAAATCGACGCAGGAAGTGCTGGCAGCCTGGTTTGACCTGGAGGCCGAAGAGATGCCGTGGTTTGCGCCCACTTACAACGCCGCGCCGCAGAGCTTTCAGCCGGTGGTGCGGCTGAACCGTGACACGGGCGGGCGCGAGGTGGCGATGCAGCGCTGGGGGCTGGTGCCCTTCTGGGCGCGGGATGCGAAGATTGGGCTGAACACCATCAATGCCCGGGCTGAGGAAGCACCCGCGAAGCCGGCCTTTCGCGATGCCTTCAAAAAGCGCCGGTGCCTGATTCCAGCCGACGCGTTTTATGAGTGGCAGCGACCGGATGCGAAGACGCGGCACCCGTTTGCGATTGGGCTGAAGAGCGGGGAGCCGGTGGCCTTTGCCGGGCTGTGGGAGCGCTGGGAGCCTGCGGATGCAGCGGCGCAGGGGCCGCTGGAGAGCTTCACGATTCTGACCACGGACCCGAACGAGCTGATGGCACCGATTCACAACCGGATGCCGGTGATTGTGGAGCCGAAGGATTACGCGCGTTGGCTGGATTCCGGCAACGCTGCTGCGGGGGATGCGGCCAGGCCGCCAGTGGATTTGCTGCGGCCCTTCCCGGCAGAGAAGATGCGGGCCTGGGCGGTGAGTGACCGGGTGGGGAACGTGCGCAACAACGATGCGGCTCTGCTGGAGCCGGACGCGCCACCGCAGGGCTCGCTCTTCGGATAGCTTGCGGAAACTTTGCAGGTGGATGAGACTGGGTGGGCTATGCGAATGGTCCGCTGTTTTGTCGTGATTGCGTGTGTGCTGGCTGCCGTGCCGGCGTTTGCTTCCAACCTGGTGACGGGCAATGGCTACGGTTTTGCCGTGGTGGCGCCGGCGCAGGGAGCGGTGACGAAGTTCTACGCGCGTCCCTACAGCTTTGAGCGGGCAGAGCCGGGGAAGCCGCTGAGCGAGGGCGTGCCGACGGCGAATTTTGTGAAGGAGATTGGCTGGGGCGTTCCGGGGACTGAGGGTGCCGGGGCGGAGTATGTGCAGGACTCGCACGTGATTCGGGCGCGGAGCCGGGGCGGCGAGGGGCTGGTGTTTATGCCCTTTGGCCTGGGGCGCACTGCGCTGGTGGTGGGCTGGGAGGCGGGTGCCGCGGAAACACGGCCCGGCGGGCTGCGGGTGGAGTGGAACCGCCCGGTAGCGTCGCGGCGATTGCTGTGGGTGCAGGGCGGAGAGGTTGAGGTGCTGCGCTTTGAGGGGATTCGCGAGGCTCTGCTGCTGATTCCGATTGGTGGAAAGGCGGCTGGAGGGGACGGGAATTCGCTGGGGGGCAGCCGGGCGTGGGCGCTGATTTCGCTGGAGAAGAATGAGGATGCAGCGGCGGCGGCGCGGGAGTTTGCGCGGTGGCGGGCGGGGCTGGGAGTGCATGCGCTGGCGCAGCGCGAGATTGCCGAACTGGAGCGCTGGCGGGTGCAGCCGGCGGTGCACTTTACCGGTGAGCCCGAGCGGCACCTGTGGCGGCAGAGCGAGGTGATGCTGCGGATTGCGCAGTGCCGCGAGCCGAACCGGCCGGGACGCAACGGCAACGGGCTGATTGTGGCGAGCCTGCCCGATGGGCTGTGGTTTACGCCGTGGGTGCGGGATATGGCCTATGCTGTGGTGGCGCTGGCGCAGATGGGCCACCAGGCTGAAGCAAGGGCCGGGCTGATGGCCTACTTCAATGCGCAGCCCACGGGGAAGATGCGAGCGGAGACAGCGGGGGCGGATTACCAGGTGAGCGTGGTGCGGTATTACGGCGATGGGGAGGAGGAGCCGTTTTTCACCGAAGAGGGCGCAACGAATATCGAGTTTGATGACTGGGGCCTGGTGCTGTGGGCGCTGGGCGAGTATGAGCGGAAGTACCAGGATGCCGATTTGCTGAAGGCGGCCAGCTATCGCGGCACGGTGTATGCCAGCGCCAGAGATTTTGTGGTGAAGCCGCTGGTGGCCAATACCGAGCCGCAAGGGGCGGCGGGCGGGCGGATTGTGGCGGCGGATACCTCGATTTGGGAGGAGCACCAGAAGGACCAGAAGCACTTTGCCTGGTCCACGGCACTGGCGATTGTGGGGCTGAAGGGGTTTGCCGAGATGGCCGCGCAGATTGGCGATGTGGCCGGGAGGGATGCTGTGCTTGGGCATGTCAAGGCGCTGGAGACAGGCTTTGTGGATGCCTTTGTCCGCGACGGCAAGTTGCACGGGACGCGCGAGAAGGGAGAGAAGAACGATATCGACGGTGCGCTGCTGGCGATTGAGGATTTCGGCGTGGTTACGGATCCGGCGTTACTGCGGGATACGGTGGAGCGGATGGAACTGCTGAAGGTGGCCAGCGGTGGCTACCGGCGGGTGCGCAGCAACTACACCGACCCGGCGATTTTTGAGTACTGGTATGAGCGGCAGGAGTTTGTCTTTGTGGACTTCAGCCTGGCCGAGGTGCAGTGGCGCCTGGGCAGGGACGACGAGGCGGCAGCGATTCTGAAGCGCATTGAGGAGAAGGCCGCAGCAGACCACAATCTGCTGCCGGAGATGTATGTTTCGCTGCCGTGCCAGCTTTTTCCGGGCAAGGTGGGCGACCCCACGGGCGCGCTGCCGATGGTGGGCTATGGTGCGGGCGAGTTTGTGCTGCATTTGCTCAAGCGGGAGAGCCTTCGCTAGTTGCCCGGCATCGGTTTGGTTTGGGAGTTGTGCGGAGTTCGTTGAAGTCTTCGGAATACTGGTTAGTCCGGCGTGATTTTCGTTGACAGTTTTCCATTGCCCTGAGAGTCTCCGGAGACTGAGGAAACCTCTGGAAGGTACAACGTGGAGAAGGCTGCACGCTGGAAGTGGCATGTGCGCGGGAACTGGAGCGTGCGGGAAGACCGAATTCCCTCTGCGGTGTGGCTGGGCATTCTGTGGATTGGCATGATTGCCGGTTTCGCCCTGGATGCGAAGTCATTCCTGGGTCAGCATCCGCCCCTGCTGCTGCATGCTCATGCCGCAGTTTTCACCATCTGGATGTTTCTGCTGACGGCGCAGGTGCTGCTGGTGGTGCGGGACCGGGTCGATTTGCACCGCAGGTTGGGATGGCTATTGGTCGGGTGGGCCTGCCTGATGGGCGTGATGGGCCCGGTCGGGGTGTACACCGCATTGATGATGAATGTAAAGGCACACGGGCCTTTCCCCTACCCGTTCTTCGCTGTTCATGCGGTTGATATTGGTGGCTTCCTGGTGCTGCTGGCAATCGGAATTGCGCTTCGGAAGAACCCCGCGGCGCACAAGCGGATGATGATTCTCTCAACCGTCGCGCTGGCAGATCCCGGCTTCAATCGCGCCATTGGTTATATCTACCCGGCAGATCCGCAGACACCGTTCTTCAACTTCCTGTATACGTTCTACGGCAATGTTCTGATTGTTGCGCTGATGCTGGGCTTCGACCTGTATAAGCGCAGACTTATCCGCTCGCACGTGATTGCTTCTATCTCCCTGCTGGCGTGCCTGTACGTTGCCGCCTGGATGTACTGCTGGAAGCCGTGGCCGGATATGACGCTGCAGTGGGTGAAGGCATTGGCTCGGCAGGGGTAGGGGCGCGCGCAGGTATCCCGCGTGAGCTTTGGCAGTTGGAGAATTGGGGAGGGGAA
Source organism: uncultured Acidobacteriaceae bacterium (assembly GCA_903904755.1). Taxonomy (GTDB): domain Bacteria; phylum Acidobacteriota; class Terriglobia; order Terriglobales; family Acidobacteriaceae; genus Acidicapsa. The sequence goes on from CAIVDV010000072.1 coordinate 24,301, forward strand.
TTTCTGGTGGGCGGTGCAGGATTCGAACCTGCGACTTCCACCGTGTGAAGGTGGCACTCTACCGCTGAGTTAACCGCCCGTCCGAGGCGTTGGGAGCCTGGCTGGGTTGTGGGCACAGGAATGTGCCAGCAAAGGTAGATTATCATCAAGAAGCCGGGGGCGGCAATTGCAGCCCGCCGGGCAGAATTGCATGCGATTTGGATGGCGACCAATGCGGTTGGCAGCACGCTTCCCGGCAGGGGACGGCGAGGCCGGTGTGCGTGTGGCAGGCGGCAGCGGAAATCGCGGGAAAATCAATCCGGAAATTCATTCGGAAGCGCAACAAATCGCTGTGGACGGGGTTGAGGAGGGTATGGCAACCCTGGTGATGGACAATCCGGGAGGGCAGAGCAGCCGGAGCGCAGGCTTTGGAAGCCCGATTCGCGCGACGGGATTGCGACCGGAAGCCACCAGCGGCGAGCGCAGCGATGCCGAAGTGATGCTGGCCGTGGCGCAGGGCGATGAGGCCGGATACACCTACCTGGTGGGCAAGTATCACCGGCAGATTATCCACTTCCTGTTTCGGATGGTTCGGAATGAGTCGGTTGCCGAGGAGTTGGCGCAGGAGGTGTTTCTGCGCGTGTACCGTTCGCGGGAGAGCTACCGGGCCGAGGCGAAGTTCAGCACCTGGCTGTATCGGATTGCCACGAATCTGGCTGTGAATCACGCCCGGGATACGAAGAGCGAGCGAACGGCACAGACACTGGAGCTGGACAAGCCGGACGAAGAGTCGGGCTCAAGGCCGGAAGTGGCCGACAGCGAAGCGAATGTGGAACAGCGGATGCTGCGGGAAGAGCGGATGGCGGCGATCCGGGCTGAGATTGCGGCACTGCCGGAACGGCAACGGTTGGCGGTGCTGATGCACAAGTACCAGGAGATGGATTACCGGCAGATTGGTGAGGTGCTGAAGTTGAGCGAGTCGGCGACAAAGTCGCTCTTGTTCCGGGCCTACCAGACGCTGCGGGAGCGGTTGAAGAGTTTTGTTTGAGGGAAGCAGAAAGCCGGGAGACACCGGCGGGGAAAGGGGGAAGTGATGATGACTTGTAACGAGATGCAGACGAGAATGGCGGATTTGCTGCTGGAGCCGGAAGCGGATGCCTTGGTTTTGACGAAGAGTGTGCGGGCAGAGTCCGATGCGCACCTGGCGGGTTGCACGGCATGCCGGCATCAGTTGGATGAGCTGCGCGCGACGATGAATCTGCTGGACAGTTGGGAAGCTCCTGAGCCGAATCTGTACTTTTTGACGCGGATGCAGGTGCGGCTGGAGGAAGAGCGCGCGGCCGAGCCGGCGAGTTGGATAGAGCGGCTGCGGGCGCGGCTGATGTATGGATCCAGGTTCACGCTGCGACCGGTGGCGGCGATGGCGATGAGCGTGGTGCTGCTGCTGGGCGGTGGCGCGTACCTGGGGCTGAGCGGCTGGGACCAGACACCTGCGCCGGCACCGACGCCGGTGGTGCACGACCTGCAGGCGCTTGATAGCAATGCGCAACTGCTGGATCAACTGGAAACGCTGAGCAATCAGAATGACGATTAAGGGCTGAAAGCGAGCAATGAGCAAAGGAACGACAAGGCGGAGCAGGGTGGCGGCAGCGGGTATGGGCTTGCTGATGATGACCTGTGCGCCGGTGTGGGCTGGCGGCTGGCAGCACGGTCAGCAGCATGGGGGGGGACAGCAGCCGAGCCGGCCAAGTCAGAGTCCAAGCCAGGGGCCCAGCCGAAGTACGAATTCGGCTCCGCGGAATGCGCCGCAGCCACGGCAAATGCCACAACCGCGGCAAATGCCACAACCACGGCAGAGCCCGCAGGTGAGGCCGATGCCGCAGTCGGGGAATATGCGCCCGATGCCGCCGGTGCGCGGACCGTATGGTGCCGGGGCAAACGGCCAGCCGGTGCGGATTCAGCCGGGCGGGAATGGCAACGGGATGCGCCCGAATTACGGTGGAACGCAGATGAATCCGGGATCTCGGAATGTTCCGAGCAGGCCTGGGTATCCGGCCATGCCGGGAAGCCAGAATGTGCCGGGAAACAATGGAATGAGCTTCCGGCCGACGCCAGGGCCAACCGGGCACCTGCCGGAATGGCTGGCGCAGCATAACGGATTGCCGGCAGACCAGCAGGAGCGATTGCTTCGTCAGGAGCCGGGTTTTAATCGGCTGAATCCTGATGCGCAGCAGCGGGCGATGGAGCAGTTGCATCGCCTGAATACGCTGCCGGAAGAGCAGCGCCAAAGGCGCCTCGCGCGCAGTGAAGCGCTGGAACGTCTGACGCCGGTGGAGCGACTGCAGGTGGCCGAGAGCGCTCGTCAGTTGGCAGTGCTGGCTCCGGACAGGCAGACGATTGTGCGGCGTGCGTGGCGGGATTTGCGGGGCGTGCCGATGGATCAGCGCGAAACGGTGCTGAATTCCGGCAGGTACCAGCAGAGCTTTACACCGCAGGAGCGGGGGATTCTGTCGAACCTGCTGCGGGTGGAACCGTACGAGCCGGTGCAGCCGTAGAGCTTCGCAGACCCGTACACTGCTAGCGGAAGAGGTTGCGTGCCAGGAAAAGCACGTTTGCCGGCCGCTCGGCCAGGCGGCGCATGAAGTAGGGATACCACTCGCGGCCGAATGGGACATAGACGCGCACGTTGTAGCCTTCGCGGAGCAGACGCCGCTGGAGATCGCGACGGACCCCATAAAGCATTTGAAACTCAAAGCGGTCAGGCGAGATGCCGTTGTTGTTGGCAAAGGTCTTGGCGGCTTCAATCATGGCTTCGTCGTGGGTGGCGAGGCCGTGGTAGAGGGGGCTTTCCAGCAGCAGAGCGGCGAGACGGACGTAGTTGGTGTCAGTATCGTGTTTCTTGGGGAAGGCAACCGATGAGGGTTCCTGATAGGCGCCCTTGCAGAGTCTGACCCGAATGCCGTCCTGAATCAGTTGGCGGATGTCAGCGTCAGAGCGGTAGAGGTACGCCTGGATGACGATGCCGATATTGCCGTGATATTCCTCGCGGGCATGCAGGTGCCGGACGAGGTCTAGAGTGACCTGGGTGAGGCTGGAGCCTTCCATGTCGATGCGGACAAAGTTGTTGGTGGCGGTGGCATGCTCGGTGAGGCCAGCGGCGATTTTCATGGCCAGGCCGGGGTCGAGTTCGAGGCCCATCTGGGTGAGCTTGACGCTGATGTTGGCGTTGATATCGCGGGCCAGGATTTCGTGCAGAAGATCGTGGTAGATGGCAGCGGCGCGCTGGGCCTCTTCCTCGCTTGTTACGCTTTCGCCGAGCGAGTCGAGTGTGACGAGAAAGCCCTGCTGGTTGAGGCGCTGCGCAGTGCGAAGAGCGTCTTCGATTTCTAGCCCGGCAACAAAGCGGGAGCTGAGACGGCGGCCGAAGGCAGAATTCTCGCAGAAGTTGCGTAGCGTCCTGTTGGTAGAAAGCGCGATAAGAGCGGAACGAAGAAGGGGCACGAGGCATTGCTCCTGGGGGGATAGCCCGTTGCGGCGGAGGACCCGCGTTGGCCTCATAAACAGTTTCTCACGAAGGTCCGGATTCACGAGCGTTGTTGCGCATCGAAAGGGAAAGTGGAGTGGAGGATATGGAAAGATGGAAGTGCGATGACGACGAAGAATGTACGGATGCGGGCGAGTGTGGCGGTGCTGCTGGTGCTGCTGGCGGTAGGCGGAGTGGTGGCGCAAACGCCGGGGGGAATGCCCGCAAGCGAGGCAGAGACGCTGAGCGGCAAAAAAGTAGTGGTGGCTGAGGCAGCCCGCGGGCACCGGACGGTGCTGGTCATGGGCTTCAGCAAAGATGCCGGGGATGGTTGCAACGAGTGGGCACGGGCGCTGCGGGCGGACTCGTCGTTGGCTGGGGTGCCGGTGTACGGCGGCGCCATGCTGGCAGCAGCCCCTGGGTTTATCCGCGGGCTTATCAAGTCCGCCCTGCGCAAGAGCCTGTCCCCGGCAGAGCAGGAGCAGTTCCTGGTACTGGGTGCAGACGAGGCAGCGTGGCGGGCGTGGTTTGGCGTTGGAGATGACAAGCAGCCCTATGTGGTGGTGCTGGATGCGGCGGGGAAGGTGGCCTGGCGGGGCCATGGGGCGGCTCGGGAGTTGGAGGGGCAGGTGCGGGGGGCTGTGGCTGGTAGCCACTAGCCTTGCACTGGATATATTCCAGGAATTTGCTGGTGCCATGGAGTTTTGGGTTCCCCGCTCTCAGATGCGAGACCGGGGGCACCGGGCACCCGAACTGTGTTTCGAGACGGGACTATTCCAAGTGGAAAAGGGCGCTGCCGTGGGGTGGGACGGTGATTGTGAGCTGGTCGGTGGAGGGGCTCGCGCTCCCGTCGTAAAGGTTGTGCAGGCGGGCGTGATGGGGGATGAGGCCGCCGAAGTCCTTGAGGGCTGTATGGATGGTTACGGCCTTGTTTTCCAGGTTGAAGAGGGCGAGGTAAATGGGCGGGTTGGCGAAGGCTTCCTCGTCGGCTTCCCATACACGGATCGTTGCCGGGAGCGAGGCGGGAGTCTTGAGCTGCTGGCTCGCCCAGGCGCGCTGGTGGATGCGGATCACGTCTTTGTTGGTGACCAGCGACCGGGTGAAGTCATCGAGTTTGGTCAGGTTTGCACCCAAAATCAGCGGGGTGCGGGCAATCGCCCACAGCGTGAACTGGGTGCGCTGCTCGTCCTGCGTGAGGTTGGACTGGCGGGGTTTGCCCCAGCCGGGGTTGGGGCCGAGGTAGCCCCACGGGAGCATGTCGGCGTCAGGGTAGTTGCCGGGCTTGTTGTAGGGGGCCCACTTGGCGAGGTTGTCAAAGGCGGAGAGCAGGCCGTTGGGCCACTGCTGGTTGGGGAACTCCCAACCGTCCCAGATGTCGTCGGCGATGCGCCACATCTGGGCGTTTTTGGCGATTTCGGCGGCGTTCTCCAGTTGCGTGGGGCCGGGGGAGAGGCTGAGGGCGATGGGGCGGCCGGTTTTGTGGATGGCCGAGGCAATCATGCGGATTTCGGCGGCCCGGTAGGGGTGGTCGGCGATGCAGTCCACTTTGACGAAGTCAATGCCCCAGGCGGCGTAGAGGGCGAAGAGGGAGTCGTACCAGGCCTGGCCGGCGGCGGAGTCAGGGACGCCATAGTTGTCGGGATTCCAGGGGCAGGTTTCGGTGGTGTCGGCTGCGTCGGCGGCGTGGAAGCTGGAGCCGGCGATGGGCAGGTTGCCCTTGACGGCGAGCTTGGGGATGCCGCGGAGGATGTGGATGCCGAACTTTAGGCCTTGGGCGTGGGTCCAGTCGGCGAGGGGCTTGAAGCCGGCGCCTTTGGCGGCAGAGGGGAAGCGGTTGGGTGCGGGGATGTTGCGGCCGTTGGCGTCAAGCGTGTAGGTCAGCGTTTCGGGCTTTTCGGCGGCCTCGGGATTCTGCAGGAACCAGCCTTCATCGATGGTGGCCAGCGTCCAGCCGTAGTCCTTCAGCGTGGCGAGGACCTGGGCGTTGTCGCGGTACTGGCTCTCGGTGATGGCGAGACCGTAGGCGTCCCAACTGTTCCAGCCCATGGGTGGGCCGGCGGGGGCCTGGGCGAGAGTGGCGACGGAAGCGAGTGCGAAACAGAGGGCGGAGAAAAGGCTGCGACGAAGCATGGGAAAACGTATACCACATTCAGGGGTCAGGGGTCAGTCACTGGTAGTCAGGGTTGCCAGGTGATGGCGACGACGGTGATGTCGTCAGACTGGCCGAAGGATTGGGCAGCCTTCGCGATGGCCTTGGCGGGCTGGGTGGAAATCTCTCGGGCTCGATCAAAGCCAAGGAGTTCCCGTGTGGGGGATTCGGCTTCGACAACTCCATCCGAGACGAAGACCAGGCGACTGCCGGGGGTGAGTTCGCAGGTGATGGAGTCGAACTCCGCTGTTGGGGCGAGGCCCAGGGGGAGTGCGCCGGGAAGGCTGATCTCTGCGCCGTCGAGGTAGGGCGCAATGTGGCCTGCGTTGGCAAGCGTGAGTGTGCCGGCTGCGGAGATGTGCGCGCAGAGGCCAGTGGCAAAGCCGGAGATGACCCCGGCGAGAGCGCGGTTGAGGTGGGCGAGCACGGTGGTGGGCTCGCGGGAGGGTTCGTTGCGTAGGATGCCGACGATGGTGGAGACAACCAGCGCGGCCTGGATGCCCTTGCCACTGACGTCGCCGACGACCAGCAGGAGGCTGTTGTCTGGTGCGGGGGAGACGAGGAAGAAATCGCCGCCGACTTCCTGGGCAGGGAGGTAGACGGTTTCGACAGCGAAGCCTGGCGTGGCCGGGGGGGTGGAAGGGACGAGGAGTGCCTGGACGCGGCGGGCTGCTTCCAGGTCCGCGGCAACGCGGGCATTCTCTTGGCTGAGCAGCGTGGACCGGTAGACGATGATGCCGGGGATGGAGACCCAGAAGAGCGTGTTGGCAAGGAAGCCGGAGTCAATGCGGATGCCGCCGATGAGGATACCGTTCATTAGCGCCGGGAGGTGATGCAGAAGGCCGAAGTTGACGAGCACCTCAGAGCCGAAACGGAAGAGGAAGTCGAGGCCGAGCAAGGAGAAGGGGACCAGCATGAGGATGCCTTCGCGGAGGTCGCCCCAGCCGATTTGACGAATGGTTATGAAGGGGTAAAGGAGTAGAGGCACCCAGCAGAGGAGAAAGAGCGCGGTGGTGATGGAGTCGGGCAGCAGGGATGTTTCGCCATTGAGGATTTCCAGTGTGGCGACGCCGAATGCGCCGACGTATGCCAGGCGCTTCCAGAAGCGGACATGGTGCCGGCGGAGATCTGCGTAGAAGACGAGATAGAGGACGCTGAGCGCACCGTCGAGCAGTCCCTGGGTGATGCGGGCGAAATCCCGTTCGACGGGGATGGAGTTGTCGGCAATGTTGAGTGCGCCTTGCAGGACCTGCTGGAAGGCGAGCATGGCAATCCAGAGATAGTCGCGCTGCGAGGGTTGGGAGCGATAGAGGTAGAGGGCGAGGAGGCCGACGAGCAACTGGAGGAGGTTCAGGGCGTAGTACGGGCCGCTGAAGCTGAGGACGTCGCGCTGGTGGCTGGCGATGAGGTCATCGCGGCGGCCCAAAGTGAGCTTGTCGGGACCGATGAGGGGATGGGTGAGGCTGGTGGCGTTGCCGAGCAGCCGGCATCGAAAGGCGAGGACCACCTCGGTGGGATGGGAAGACGAGGCTGGCAGGTCGTAGTATTCCACCGGCTGGTAGGTGGGGTACTCGTGGCCGGGGCTGCCGCCAAACTGGGCGACTCGGTTGCCGTTGATCCAGAACTGGTAGGCGCGGGAGATAAGGTAGGCCTGGAAGGCGGGTTGGCTTGCGCCGGCGGGGATGCGGAGGTGAAGGCGATACCAGTAGACGGCGTTGGTCTGGACGGGCGCGTATTTCGCCAGCGGTGTGGTGGGGGAGATGCGCTGCCAGCCGCGGTCGTCGAAATTGGGCGAGGCGAAGTCGGGCGATGAGAGTGAGGTGTCATCGCCGAAGTGGAAGAGCCAGGTGGCGTCGGCGAGGTCGGATTGCCCCGGGCCAAAGCTGGTGTTCAGCACTGGTACCGGTGAAATGGCGGGGGCTTGTGCGAGTGTGGGCGCGGCCGCGGCCAGCAGCAGAAGCAGGAAGATGAGGGGCTTGGGGGGAAGCACGTGCAAACGGGGGCTCCTGCAAATGGGCTGGGAACGGCTTGGTGCCATGGTAGCGAGTTGGCGCGACAAGGGGAAGGAATTTCAGCGGACGCTGGATTGACGTGGAAGCGCGATTGCGGCTGATAAGCTGTTGCCGAGGAGAATTGGATGCCCCGAGAGACGCGATTGCGAAGTGGATTGGTAGCCAGTGCATTTGCACTGCTTCTGTTTGCGGGCGGAATGCGTGCCGGGTTGGCGCAGGCAGATATGCGCAGCGATGCCGCGGGCGCAGGTGGGCATCCGATTACGGTGGTTCACACCGAGCATGGGCCGAACTCCGCAGCGGCGATGAAGGCGCATTACGTGGTGCTGGTATCGCTCGACGGCTTCCGGTGGGATTATGCGGCACGGGACAAGGCTGCCAATCTGCTCGCGCTGGGCAAGGCGGGCGTGTGGGCACCAAAGGGGATGTATCCCAGCTATCCGTCGCTGACCTTCCCGAACCACTACGCGATTGCGACCGGGTTGTATCCGGAGCACAACGGGTTGGTGGCGAACGGCTTTTGGGACGAGGGCAAGCAGGCGCGCTACAACATGAGCGAAAACAAGATCGTGACGGATGGAAGCTGGTATTCCGGGACGCCGTTGTGGAGCCTGGCGGAGAGCCAGGGGATGCGGTCGGCATGTCTGTTCTGGCCGGGCTCTGAGGCGAAGATTGCCGGGGAGCTGCCAAGCGAGTACCTGCACTTTGACGACAAGGTGGATGAAGAGGCGCGCATTGGCCAGGTGGTGAAGTGGTTGGGCGAGCCGGCAGAAACCCGCCCTCACCTGATTACGCTCTACTACTCGAACGTGGACCACGCCGGGCATGAGTACGGGCCGGATGCGGCGGAGACCACGGCGGCTGTGGTGCACGTGGATGGACTGATTGGAAAGCTGCGCGCGGCGCTGGCGGGGACGGGGCTACCCGTGGATCTGGTGGTGGTGAGCGATCACGGGATGGTGCACCTGGACCCGAACTGGGTGACGCTGGACCAGTTTGCCGACCTGACCGGCGTGGAGACGGCGGGTACGCTGCTGTATGCCAAGACCGAGGCGGATCGGGCGCGCCTCTATGACCAGTTGAAGAAGGCAAGCAAGAAGTTCCACGCGTATCGCCGAAAGGACGTGCCGGCGGAACTGCACTACAACGAGAACCCGCGCGAGGGTGACCCGGTGGTGGTGCCGACCGGGCCCTACGCGATTCGGGCGCGTGGGCCCGCGGCGGGCAAGCCGGATTCACCGCCGAGTGCCGGGGCGCATGGGTTTGACCCCAGGACCATGCCGGAGATGAAAGCGAGCTTTTTTGCCGCCGGGCCGGACATCGTAATTGGCAAAATAGTGGAGCCATTTGATAACGTGAACATTTACCCTTGGATTGCACATATTCTGGGATTGCCGGCAGGGAAGACAGACGGGAATCTGAATGTGCTGGCAGGAACGCTGCGGGATAATGGTGAGACGAAGGAGTAAACAGTGAGCGTAATTCTAGGCATAGATGGCGGAGGAACGAATACCCGGGCAGTGATTGAGCGGGATGGCGCGGTGCTCGGCCGGGCGCACGGCGGATCGATCAAACGACTGCGTGTGGGTGCCGAGGCGGCGGAAGCAAATCTTCGCACGCTGCTGGCCGAGGTATACGATATCAGCGGTGTGGATCGGGTCGATACGGCGACGGTGGGAGTGGCGAGCGCAACCATGCCCGGTGTGAAAGAGTGGATTTCGGCTGTCCTGGAAGAATTCCACGTCGCAAAGAGTGAGATCGTCGGTGATGAGGTGATTGCGCTGGACGGAGCATTTCAGGGCGGCCCCGGGATCTTGCAGATTGCCGGGACGGGGTCCAATACGATTGGCCGCACGGCGACCGGGGAACGGGAAAGTGCGGGGGGGTGGAGCTCGACTCTGGGCGATGAAGGGTCGGGATATTGGCTCGGATTGCACGCGATTCGACGAAGCCTGAAGGCATATGACCAGCTGAAGCCGACGCCTGTACTGGAGCGGGCAGCGGAGCTGTGGGGCACGACGACACTGGATGAACTGGTGAACGTGGGCAACGCGACGCCGGGGCCTGACTTTGCGGCGTTGGCGCCGGTAATTGCCGAACTGGCGGGCGAGGGTGATGCGCTGTGTCAGGGGTTGCTGGATCAGGCGGCTGCGGACCTGGCTGAGTTTGTCCTTCTGGTTCGGCGCAAGCTGCGGGAGCGGCACGGGCTGACGGATGAGGTTCCCATCGCATGGATTGGCAGTGTGCTTGGGAAGATACCTGGGGTGCTGGAGCGGTTTACCGAACTGCTGAAGGCCGAGGCTCCGCTGATGGAGGTGGCGACCAGCGAGGTGAACGGTGTGGAAGGGGCGCTGTGGCGCGCGCGACGACTGGCCGAGCAGGGGTAAGTGCAGTGAAACCGAAGAAAAGGCATGGGTTTCCGTTGGCGACCTGACGTACACTTGTCTCCATGTCCACCCAGGTTTTGATGCCCAGCCAAGGCAAAAAACGCATTGCCCCCGTGTGGTTAATGGGGCTTTCCAACACCACTTTCGGGCTGGTGAGCGGCTTTATTGTGCTGCCGCTGCCGCAGATGCTGGCGGCGCAGGGCGTGCCCGAGGTAAAGATTGCCGCAGTGAGCGCGGCGTGTTTCCTGCCGGGTTTCTGGACGTTCCTGCTGGGGCCGGTGCTGGATATCCGCTTCAGCCGGCGGTGGTATGCGACCCTGTTTGCTGTGCTGGCGGGGGTTCTGCTGACGGTGGCAGTGCTGTGCAGGGGCCATTTGCTCTGGCTTGAAATTGCTCTGATGCTCTCTTACACGGCGGCGGTGATGGCTTCCAATGCGCTGGGCGGGTGGCTCGCCGGTGTGATTCCCGAAGTGGCCGGGGCCGAAGGGGATACCTCGAACCACGAAGGCGCCAAGCTGAGCGCTTGGACGCAGGTGGGCACCTTCCTTGGCAATGGGCTGATGGCCGGGCTGGCCGGGGAAGCTCTGCGCGAGCTGCCGCTGGGCCTGGCGGCGGTGTTGCTGGGTGCGCTGGTGGTCCTGCCGGCGGCAATCTTCCCGTTTATCCCGGTGCGTGAGCGGCTGCTGATTGAGGCGACGGGGAGTGTGCTGGGGCAGCTGGGAGAGGGCTTCCGCAAGCTCTTCCGCGAGTTGGGTGTTCTGTTCAAGCGGCAGGAAGTGCTGCTGGCGCTGGCGCTGTTTTTGGCTCCGACGGGGTCGTTTGCTCTGAGCAACCAGCTGGGTGGCGTCGCAGCCGACTTCCACGCGCCGGAAGCCTTTCTGAGCCGCATTGGCGGGATGATTCTGACCGTGGCGGGTGGCTTGAGTTGCCTGCTGCTGCCGGTGCTGGCCAGGCGGGTAAAGGCTCTGCCGTTGTACCTGGGGATCGGTGTGGCGGGCAGCGTTTTTACCCTTCTTCTGCTGTTGCTGCCACGGAACGAGTGGACCTTTGCGGTAGCGTTCCTGGGCGAAAATTCAGTCCAGGCGCTCAGCTTTACGGCGGCCGTCGCCATCTGCTTTGCGACAATCGGGCGCAACAATCCGCTGGCCGGAACGCAGTTCAGTCTGCTGACCGCGGCTACCGTGCTGCCCATTACCTACATGGGCGTGCTGGATGGGCGCGTGTACGGGGCAGCCGGGCTGGCGCGGATGTACCTCGTGGATGGCGGCCTGAGCCTCGCAGCCTGTGCTGTCCTGGCAATGGTGATGTGGAAGCTGGGACGGCGGCTGGGGGATGAGGTGGCGTAGGGAGCTGAAAATATAACAAATAGTGTTATATTTAACCTGTGACTGGTGTTGACCTCAAATCCGCGCGCAGAGAGATTGGGTGTACGCAGGCTGAGGCTGCGGCTCGGCTCGGAGTGACTCAGGCGTATCTGTCGATGGTGGAGCGGGGTGTTCGATCCGTTTCAGCCGAGTTGAGCGCGCGTGTGCTGGAAGTGATGGACCTTCCGGCGACAGCCTTGCCGGTGGGCGAGTATCTGCGGCCCGGGCGTGAGCACGGTTTCTTTCAGGCGGCGCTTGCGAGTCTCGGGTACCCGGGGTTTGCCTGCTTGGGGGCGGGGGCGCTCAGGAATCCGGCTGAAGTCCTGATGGCAGCGCTGGACACGGATGATCTGGATGCGCGGGTAACGGAAGCGCTGGCGTGGCTGCCGATGGAGTTTCCCACGATGCCCTGGGATTGGCTGACGGCGCAAGCGAAGCTGGCGGACCGGCAGAATCGCCTTGGCTATGTGGTGGAGCTAGGGCGGCAGGCGGCGGGACGTACGGGGAAATTGCAATTGGAGGCGGAACTGGCTGCCCGCGTTGCCAAGCTGGAGCCGTCGCGGCTGGCGAAGGAAGATACACTCTGCCGTGAGTCGATGACCAGCGCCGAGCGGGGTTGGCTGCGGGTACATCGGGGAAAGCTGGCGGATCACTGGAATCTGCTGACGGACTTGACGGTGGAGCAATTGAGCTATGTTGGAGCGTAAGCGACAGCCGGAGCCGTGGGACGCCTTTTCCAAGGAGTTGGATGCGGCTGTGGATGGGACGTTGCGGCTGGACTGCATTGGCGGATTCGTCGTGACGCTGCTGTACGGGCTCGGCAGGCCAACGGCGGATGTGGATGTGATTGAACTGGCGCCGCGCGCCGCCGCAGACACGATGATGAGCCTCGGAATTTTCGGCGGTCAGCTGCACCGCAAGCACCGGATATATCTCGACCGAGTGGCTGTTGCTGCTATTCCGGAAAACTACGAGGAAAGGCTGGTGGAGATGCTCCCGCGCGCATACAGTCACCTGCGTCTGATGGCACCGGATGCATACGATTTGGCGCTATCCAAGTTGGAGAGAAACAGCCAGAAAGACCGCGACGATGTGCGGTTTTTTGGCGCGCAAGATTCCGTTTGATTTGAATGTGCTGAAGGAACGCTACAAGGTGGAGTTGCGCTGGCAGCTTGGAGTGCCGAAGCGGGAAGATTTGACGATGGAGTTGTGGCTGGAGATGCTGCGGGAGGATCGCGGCGAGGATGGTTAGTGGCCTGATGGCACGAGTGGGACGGTGGCCCTGGAAGTGATTCTCCGGGGCTTTTTGCGTTTGGGGAGGGGGCTAGAGCGATTGGCCTGGGTGGTGGTGGGCCAGCAACTTACCCTCTGCCGCGAGCGCCAGGAAGTCAGCCCGCGCGCCGACATGCAATGTCCCAGTCGGCTCAGCCAGCCCGGTCATGGCGCTGGGGTTGGTGGTGAGCAGGGGAAGGGCTTCGGCGATGGGGGTTCCGGTGAAGGCGAGGAAGTTCTGGAGGGCGCGGTCGAGGGTGAGGACGGAACCGGCCAGGACTCCGCCGGCCATGGCGCGCCCCTCGGCCACCTGGACTGCGAAGCCGCCGAGCTGATATTCGCCATCGGGCATGCCGGTGGCGGACATGGCGTCTGTCACGAGCAGGGCGCGCTGGTTTCCCTTGGCGCGGAACCAGAGCTTGACCAGCTCCGGCGCAACGTGGATGCCGTCGCAGATGAGCTCGGCGTAGGTTTGGTCGTCGGTAAGGATGGTGCCCAGGATGCCGGGTTCGCGGTGGTCCAGCGGGCGCATGGCGTTGTAGGTGTGGGTGGCGGAGGTTGCTCCGGCGGCGAGGACGGCGCGGGTTTCCGCAGCGGTCGCGTTGGAGTGGCCGACGGAAATGCGGACTCCTCGGCTGACGGCGTGGGCGGCGAATTCGGCGGCGTGGGGCAGCTCCGGGGCGAGCGTGAGCAGGCGAATGTAGCCCTCGGCAGCGTCGTAGAGGCGGTCGAAGAGGGCGATGTCCGGCTCAAGCAGGTGGGCGGGCGGATGGACGCCACGCTTCAGGTGCGAGAGGAAGGGCCCCTCGAGATGGATGCCGACGGGCTGCGCGCCGGGCAGCGGGGTGGATTCGGCCTGGCGGATGAGCCCGGCGAGGCCGGAGAGAGAGGTGAGGATGGCGTCGAGTGGGGCGGTGACCGTGGTGGCAAGGAAGCGGCCGGTGCCGCGGGAGGCGAGGAAACGGCTGACGGCGGTGAGCGACTCCGGCGTGGCTTCCATCACGTCATGGCCTGCGGCGCCGTGGATGTGCACGTCAAAAAACGCGGGCGCGAGGGTTGCGCCGGGGTAGTCAAGGTGCTGGGCGGTGGGGTCAAGCGCGGCAGTGGCGCGGCTGGCGACGCCGGTGATGTGGCCGGATTCGAGAGTGAGGATGGGGTCGGCGAGGAGGCGCTGGCCATCCCAAAGCCACGCGGCGGTTACCTGAGTACGCATGGGGGCATGATTGCAGGGGGAGTGTGGAGGTGGCAAGGGAAGCGGAGTCAGCAGACCTGGTCGGTGCGCAAGCTGGAGCGGTATCAGTGGATCAGCGTTTTGTGTCCCGGCGTCTGGGTGCGCTTCTCGCGGATGGCGGCCATGGCATCGTCGATTTGTGCGCGACAGCTTGCCAGCTCGGCGTGAAGCTCGGCGAAGCGGGTGTTCATCTCCATGCGGAAGTCTTCAATGCTCTCGGCGAGCCAGTCGGACTGCTGGCGCTGCTCCGTCTGGTTGTCCTGGATGGATTTGAGGGACGGGACAATGGACTCGACCAGCAGGCGGTAAAGCTGCGTGAGCGCGTCGGAGATGCTTTGGATTCGGTTCTCAAGCATGGGTGGATTGTAGCCCCGAAAACCGGAAATGGCTTGATGACTTAGGTAAAGGTACGGAAGTACCGGGCGAAATCAGGTTGCCGGCAGGGTGAGGGAGGCGGGTAGACTGGGGTCTATGACGAAGCGAATTGGGATTCATTTGGGAACGACTGGCGGGGCGTCGAATGCGGTGGTGCGGGCGCGGGAGATAGGGGCGAATACCTTTCAGATTTTTTCCTCCAGCCCGCGCATGTGGCGCGCGCCCAAGGTGCCGGCCGAGCAGTGCGTGCGCATGCGGGAGTTGCGGGCGCAGTATGACGTGGGCCCGCTGGCCATCCACACCAGCTACCTGGTGAATGTGTGCAGCCAGAACGAGGAAGTGCGGCAGAAGAGCGTGGATGCCTTCCGCGGAGAGATTGAGCGGGCGCTGCAGTTGGGTGCGGAGTACCTGGTGCTGCACCCGGGAAGCTGGAAGGGGCTGACGCGCGAGGAGGGCCTGCGGCTGGCGGCCGAATCGATTGCGGCTGCCATTGACGGGCTCCCGTGGCAGGGAACCGGCTTCCACATCCTCATCGAGAACACGGCCGGAGCGGAGTTCAGCCTGGGCGGCAGCTTTGAGCAGGTTGCCGAACTTGTCGAGCGCCTGCGACCGGTGGCGCCGATGGGCGTGTGCCTGGATACCTGCCATACACATGTGGCGGGCTATGACCTGGTGTCGCCGGAGGGGTACGAAGAGACGATTGCGCTGGTGGAATCGACGATGGGCACGGCAACCGTGAAGGTGTGGCACTGCAATGACGCCAAGGCGGCGCGCGGCTCTAAGCTGGACCGGCACGAACATATCGGGCAGGGGACGATGGGCCTGGAACCCTTCCGGCGTCTGCTGAACGATGCGCGGTTTGACCATTGCGCCTTTATCGCCGAGACGCCGGTGGATGAAGACGATGATGATTTGCGGAATGTGCGGGTGCTGAAGGGGTTGGTGGGGTAGCGGAGTTAGCGGGGTTAGCGGAGCTAGCGGCGTTAGACGGGTGGCTGGTTGTGTGTCATTCTGGCGATGGTGTCTGATAGGGAGGGAGATTTGATGTGCTGCAGACTGAGCGAAGGCCCGTAAGCGTAGGTGAGATGCTGACAGAGGAGTTTCTGGTGCCGATGGCACTGACGCAGAGCGCGCTGGCCGAGGCTATGGGGGTTCCGCGAAGGCTGGTCAATGAGTTGTGCAACGACCGGAGGGCGGTTACGGCGGATACGGCGCTGATGCTGGCGCGGGTTTTTGGAAATTCGCCGGAGTTCTGGCTGAATATGCAGCGGCGGATGGATCTTTGGGAGGCACTGCACACGCCCCGGCGCAGGGAGCGGATTGAGCGGGCGCAGGCGCTGCAACCGGTGGCTTAGGGGGCAGCTTCCTTTGCCGATCGGTATGGGCTAGCACTACACGCCGGGCAACGGTGCCAGTGGCCCATCTTCAGGCGGTTACACTGGAAGAGCCATGTCTGATGCATCGAACTACCCTGAAAACGCCCCTCGTCCCGATTCCGCACGCCCCGACCCGCCCCGCTACACGCCGGCTGAGATTGAGCCCAGATGGCAGGAGAAGTGGGCGGCAAATCCGGCGCTGTACCGTGCCGAGCCGGCGGGAACAGCCAAGCCCAAGTACTACGTGCTGGAGATGCTGCCGTACCCGAGCGGCCAACTGCACATGGGCCACGTACGGAACTACTCGATTGGCGACGCGCTGGCGCGCTACATGTGGATGCAGGGCTATAACGTGCTGCATCCGATGGGCTGGGATGCGTTTGGACTGCCGGCGGAAAATGCCGCGCTGAAGAACAATACGCCGCCGCGGGAGTGGACGCTGAAGAACATTGTCGCCATGAAGCGGCAGATGCAGCGGCTTGGCCTGGCCTATGACTGGGCCAACGAAGTGACGACGTGCCTGCCCGACTACTACCGCTGGAACCAGTGGTTTTTCCTGCGGATGTACGAGCGCGGGCTGGTGTACCGCAAGCAGAGCAAGGTGAACTGGTGCAACCTGTGCGCCACCGTGCTGGCCAACGAGCAGGTGGTGGATGGTTGCTGCTGGCGGCACGAAGACACGCTGGTTGAGCAGCGCAATCTGGAGCAGTGGTTCTATCGCATCACTGCCTATGCCGATGAGCTGCTTGAGGGCCTGGACAAGCTGGAGGGCTGGCCGGAGAAGGTGCGCACCATGCAGCGCAACTGGATTGGCCGCTCGGAAGGCACCGAAGTCGACTTCACCCTCGCCGGAGATGCGAGCGAGAAGATTCGCGTCTTTACCACCCGCGTGGACACGATTTTTGGCGCGACGAGTGTGCAACTGGCGCCCGAGCACGCGCTGGTGGCAAAGCTGAGCGCGAACAACCCGGCCCTGAAGGCTGAGGTGGAAGGCCTGCTGGAGCAGCAGAAGCAGGCGCGCGAGGCTGGCGACATTGGCGCAATTGAGAAGCACGGCGTCCCGACCGGCGCGTTTGCCGTGAACCCCTACAGCGGCGAGCAGGTGCCCATCTGGGTGGCCAACTACATCCTGGCCGACTACGGCACGGGCGCGATTATGAGCGTGCCCGGACATGACGAGCGGGATTTTGAGTTTGCGACGAAGTACGGGCTGGAGATTCGGCGGGTGATTGCGCAGGCAGACCCAGCTGCGGAGGAGCCTGCATTGCCGTTTTGCAATGAAGACGGCGTACTGGTGAACTCTGGCGAGTTTGACGGGTTGAGCTGCACGGCGGCCGAGAAAAAGCTGCAGGAAATTGCCGCGGCGGGCAGCTTTGGCGAGGCCAAGGTGACCTTCCGGCTGAAGGACTGGGGAGTGAGCCGCCAGCGCTACTGGGGTACCCCAATTCCCATGATCAACTGCCCGGTCGACGGCCTGGTGCCGGTGCCGGATGAGCAGTTGCCTGTGCTGCTGCCGGAGCAGATTGCGATTACCCAGCAGGGTGGGTCGCCGCTGAGCCGTGTGCCGGAGTTCCTGAATACCACCTGCCCCAGGTGCGGCGGCGCAGCCACGCGCGAGACCGACACGATGGACACCTTTGTGGACTCGAGCTGGTACTTCTACCGCTACACCGACGCCAAGAATGACAAGGCTCCCTTTGACCCGGCCGTGGCGCAGTACTGGTTCCCGATTGACCAGTACATTGGCGGGGTGGAGCACGCGATTCTGCACCTGATCTACTCGCGGTTCTTTACCAAGATGATGCGCGACCTGGGCCTCATCACCAACGCCGAGCCGGCTACGCGCCTGTTTACCCAGGGCATGGTCATCAAGGACGGCGCGAAGATGTCGAAGTCGAAGGGGAACGTGGTTTCTCCCGACGACATGGTGACGCGCTACGGCGCGGACTCGACCCGCATGTACGCGCTGTTTGCCGCGCCGCCGGACCGTGATTTGGACTGGCAGGAAGATGGTGTGGCGGGCATCAGCCGCTTCCTGGCACGGGTTTGGCGGCTGGTGACGCGCTTCGCGCAGGTTGCCCGTACGGCAGAGCCTGGCGGCACGGTTGGCCCGGTGGCGGAAGGCCTGCTGCGCAAGCTGCACCAGACCATCGCCAAAATGACGCAGGACTTTGGCGGGCGCTGGCACTTCAACACCTCCATTGCGGCCATCATGGAACTGGTCAACGAGCTGACGGCGGCTGAGGCTTCGCTGGGTTCGGGTGAGGTTCCGGCCAGCGTGGTGCGGGAGTTGCTGACTTCGCTGACGCTGCTGCTGGCGCCTTTTGCCCCGTTCCTTTCGGCGGAGCTGTGGGCGGAACTGGGCGAGACCAGCGAGATTCTGCGTGCGCCGTGGCCGGTTTCGAATCCTGAACTGGCGCGGGAGAACGAGATAGAGATTCCCGTGCAGGTGAACGGCAAGCTGCGCTCCGTCGTGAAGGTGCACGCCGAGGCTGACCGCGCAACCATTGAAGCGGCGGCGCTGGCGGATGGCAAGGTGCAGGAGTGGCTGGGGGGCAAGGCTCCGTTGAAGACCATCATTGTGCCGGGCAAGCTGGTGAATCTGGTGGTGAAGTAGTGGCCGCTCCGGTCCGGGCCACGCAGAACTTTGTGGCGCACATGGGCTTCTGCCGGCGGCATCCGGCGCTCGCGGGGCTTGAGATTGCCTGGCGCTGGCTCTTCGGGATTCCGCTTCTGCTGGTGATTTGGCAGCAGGTGACCCGGGTTGCCGCAGAGACGCCGCCGGATTCCGTCGGGCTGGACAAGCTGGTGCTCACCAATCCGTGGCTGTCGTCGCATCTGCTGGCGAATGCGGCCGAGGTGTATTCGCCGGCGGCGACGGATGTGATGCGCTGGCTGCTTCCTGTGGGAATTGTGGTCTGGAGCGTGCTGTCGGGTCTGGGCCGAACCGTGATTCTGGCGCGGATGGCGCGGCAGACCGACGGCTCGGGCGCGGGATT
This sequence comes from uncultured Acidobacteriaceae bacterium, assembly GCA_903904755.1. Taxonomy (GTDB): domain Bacteria; phylum Acidobacteriota; class Terriglobia; order Terriglobales; family Acidobacteriaceae; genus Acidicapsa. The sequence continues at coordinate 42,968 of CAIVDV010000072.1, forward strand.
CCTCAAGCGCATTCCAGCCGTCATTCTGCTGCAACTGGTTTGGGCCGTGGCTTTTGTTGGGGTGATGCGGCTGTGGCTGGGTACGGTGGCCTGGGATGCGCACGAGCATCTGATTGGCGCAACCGGTGCCGCGGAGCCGGATCTGGAAGGCTTTCTGGTCTGGCTCATCCTGATTTCGCTCGCGCTCTATGTGATCTGGGCGGCGGTGAGCTGGGTGCTGACGGTGGCCCCGGTGGTATTGCTTTGGGAGCGGCGCTCCCTGCTGAACGCGGTGGGCCGCAGTTTCCGGCTGGGGCGGGAGTTCAGTTCCAAGCTGGCAGAGATCAACCTGGTGATGCAGATTGTGCGCATCGCGCTGCTGGTGCTGGCGCTGGTGTTTTCGTCGGCTCCATTGCCGTTCAGCGACCAACTGGGGACGGATTCGCTGCGCTATCTCTATGTGCTGATTGCGATTCTGTGGCTGGTGGCCAGCGACTACTTCCACGTAGTGCGGCTGAAGAGCTTTGTGGAGCTGTGGCGGATGTATGGGGCAGACATCCTTTAACGCATTTCAGTAAATTCTGTGGTCTCGGTGAGGTGGTCCCGGTTGTTCGGACAGTTTTTGCTGTTTCTTAGGTGGAAGTTCTTGTTCTCTGTTTAGGCTGCCACGGCTTCTGGCAGGCGGTTGAAGTATACCTGATCGGGCGTGAGCGCTTTCAGGCTGGAGTGAGGTCGGA
>CAIVDV010000073.1 GCA_903904755.1 uncultured Acidobacteriaceae bacterium
CGCGCCTCGGGGGAGGAGGGCCGCCTCCGCTACGCTCCGGCGCCCCTCCTCCCCCGAAATGCCCGACTCAACCCTCTACTGGCTCCCTTTTACTCCGCCACAGTGGTTCCCTTTTACGCCGCCCTTGACAGTTCCCTGGCCAGTGTTCTTGAGGGTGATGATTTGGGTGGTCGCGGGCGAGGAGACAATCTGGTTGCCAAACGCGAGTGATCCGGGAGTGGCTGAGGCAACAGGCTCCTGGAAGGTGTAGGTGGCCGAAGCAACCGCACTCTGCAGGTAGCCGGGGGCGGTGGCAATGGCCTGGAGGGTATGGTTGGTTGCTACGCTCACAGGGCCCGTGTATTGGCTGGAAGCGGAACTTGGAGCTGAGCCGTCAATTGTGTAGTAGATGGTGGAACCTGCAGTCCCGTCGGCGATAGTAACGGACTGGGTGGAAGTGTAGGTCCCGGTGCCGGGAGTGAAGACGGGAGTGGCCGCGACAGGGCCCGAGCCACTGAGGCCGAGCGTGAGGGTCTGGCTGGGCAGCAGGGTGCCGTTAACAAACGTGACGATGGTGGCGGTTCCGGAGTAGCTCTGGGCGGCGGTGGGCAGGAAGGTTACCTGCAACTGGCAACTGACCCCAGGTGCAATGGGGTTGTTGATGCAGTCGCCCTGGGTAACGGTGAACGCCGGATTATCGACCTTGATGCTGTAAATGGTGGACGAGTAAAAGCTGCCTTCGTTTGTCATCGTGACGGGCAGGGTTTTGCTGGTGCCGATGGCTTGCGGCGGAAAGGCGAGCGAAGTCGGGCTCAGCACGTCATAGCTGCCGTCGGAAATGCCCGTCAACTGGATGGTCTGCTGGATGCTGGTGCCATTCAACGAGTTGGAAGCGATGGCGATGGTGCCTGAGAAGGCGCCCGCATGACCAGGCGTAAAAATGACCGGGGCGTGGCAGAGGGCGCCCGGTGCCAGGACGATGCCGGGGGAGCAGAGATTGGGCTGCGAGGAATCCATGGCGAATCCATCGCCAGTGAGGAGAAAGCTGGAGAGCGTGAGGGGCTGGTTGCCACCGTTGTAGATAGTCGCCGAAGAATTCGTCGCAGACTGAGTAGCACTGACCTCGCCAAAATCGAGAGTCTCCGTGGTGGAGCGGTCGAAGACATCGAGATTGACATAGTTGGAGACAAACACCGTGCCATCTGAGGCTACGGATGCACCCAGCGGTGAGGAGCCGTGGTCAATTGCCGCGATGGGGGTGGTGTAGTCGGTGGCTGGCAGTTCGGCGACGCCGCCGGTGGGGTTGTAGCGGGTCGCATACAGGGTGTCGGCGGCGTCCACGGCAAGGCCATCTGAAGCACCAACTGTATTGACCTGGCTGGTGGCACCTGTGGGCGTAATCTTGTCAATCTGGTACCCGCCAACGAAGGCGTTGCCCTGGCTGTCTACCGCGATTGTGTTGGGTTGCAGAACCCCCGGATTCAGGATTGCCTGATAGTTACTCGTCCGGTTTGCGTTGAATTCGTAAATCAAGCCGTTATTGGATACCTGATCGACGATGTAGAAGTTGCCCAGCCCGTCCAAAGTTCCCGGATACCAGCTCGTATCGCCATTTGGGGAGGGAATGAGATAGCTACCCTGGAATCCCTGCACCGTATCATAGGTGGTCATGGTTTGGGATTCGTCGAAGAGGTAGAGTACCCCGGCGCCGTCGATGCCTATGGTCCAGAAATAGGGCGCAGCAACGAGCGGAATCTGCGTGACCACGCCTGCTTTGGTCACGCTGAAAAGAAAATTCGTGTTGCCGTTTGGCAGAAGGTAAACCGTGTCGTTCTCATCCGTTACCGATTGATAAATGTAATACGAGGTACCGAGACCACTGCTGGGTACGCTCGTCGTAAAGGCTCCTGGCTGCACCAGCGACATCGGCCCCTGGCCCACACCGGTCAGCAACACGGTTGCGAGTCGGGTACTGCCGTTCATCAGGAAGATCGCATCCTTGCGGGTGCCGGGCAGGGTGGGCTGGAAGGTAACCGTGGTGGAGCAGGTCTCATTGGCACCGCTGGGCACGCAGGTCACGGGGGACAAATCGTAGTCGTGCCCGTAATGAAGATTGGCCGTCGGAGTGAAGTTGCCGGCATAGCCTGAGACCAGGAACGAGGCGGTGATCTGCTGTGCTGTGGCCGGGTCAAGGCCGATTGCAGCGGGATTGAACGCAATCGCCGCAGCTGCAGTGGGGTTTGCCGTAATGACGGCGGGAGCCGGGCGTGCCTGCGGTGTGGCAGAAGTCGCACCCAGAAAGACTGCCCGTGCCGCGGGCTCTGCGGAGACCTCCGAGGCGGAACCTGACACCGGCGCTTGCGCCAGCGCGGCGTTGCCGACAGCCAGGGAAAGCACAAGCGCGATTGCGCCCACAGCCCCCCCGAGACGCCTCAGAGAGCATCCGGCGCGGCGGGAAACTCCTGAAGCTCCAAAAGGAATCGCCGTAGCGTAGTGGGGGACGAGAGTGCGGCGGCCAAAGGGGGAAGCGGTGACAGGCAACATACACCCATTTCGCTGCCTGCGCGCCAGACCGTCAAGTTATCAGGCCGTGAACCGGATGTTAACAGCTAACACTCTTGTCTGCATTCATTTAAGGGTCGCCTTGTGGTCGACCATATCGCCGCTCATGGTATGCTCCGAGTATCCTGAGTCCAATCACTCCCCTCCTTCCCCTAGCTGAGGATTGCTATTCATGCCAGTCACCATTGAGTTTGGCGAGTATGCCGTGGACCAGGAGAGAGGAATCCTGACGCGCCGGGGGTATACGGTTCCCCTCCAGGACCAGCCCTTTCGCCTGCTCCTCCTCTTGCTCTCAAGGCCGGGCGCGGTGGTCTCCCGAGAGGAAATTCAGGCGCATCTGTGGCCCGCCAATACCAATGTGGAGTTTGACCAGAGCCAGAGGGTTGCGGTCAGCAAGCTTCGCGAGGCTTTGCGGGACTCGGCAACCGGCCCGATTTACGTCGAGACCATTCCTCGCCGCGGCTATCGCTTCATTGCGTCCGTGCGGACGGTCACCACGGAACCCCCTTCCGGCCTCCGCCCACAGTCCTCCGGAGGCCCCATGGCGGCGGCTCAGGCAATCCCCCCGCCGGTCACCTCTCAGGCCCTCACTCCGCACCGGCTCATCCGCAGGATGCCTGCCTGGTTTGCAGTTTTGGCTGCGGGAGCAGCAGTCCTCGCTGTGGTAACCTTCACTCTCTTCCGGGGCAGCCCGCACACCCCGGGCGGTCAGCCGGTAGATGCCCATCCGGTCCTGCGCAAGTCCATTGCCGTCCTTGGATTGCGCAACCTCAACGGCGTCGCGCAGGATCAGTGGCTCTCCACCGCGCTCTCTGAGATGCTCTCAACTGAGTTGTCGGTGAGCGATCGCATCCGTGTCATCTCTGGGGAAGAAGTGGCGCGCGCAGGTTTGTCTGCCCCGCCAACCACCAGCCCCTCGCACCAGACTCTCACCCAATACGCCAACAGCCTCGGCGCCAACGTCATCGTATACGGCTCCTATCTGGTTTCCCGCGACCCCGCTGGAAAGCTGGCTCCCCGGCTCAGGCTCGACCTTCGCGTAGAAGACCTATCTTCCGATGCCCCACCCATGGCTCTGGTGGAAGAGGGCTCCGCGGCAGACCTGTTCACCCTTGTTGCCTCAAGCGGAACCGGGATGCGGCAGCGCTTTGGACTGGGTGAAGCTTCATCGGAGTCCTCCGCAGCGGTTCGCCGCACCTTGCCAAGAGACCCCGTAGCCGCTCAGTTCTATGCCGAAGGCCTGAGCCGACTGCGCAGCTTTGACGCGGCGGGAGCACGCGACCTGCTGCTGAAGGCAGCCAAACTGGAACCCACCCACGCGGGGACGCATTTGGCGCTGGCCGATGCCTGGCACGCGATTGGCCTCGAGGACCAGGCACGGGCTGAGGCTGCCCGCGCCGTGGAACTGGGAGCCGATTTGCCACGGCCCGAGTTGCTTGAGATGCAGGGGCAACTCGCCATGCTGTCCGATGACTGGCCCAAGGCGCGGGAAATCTTCCGGTCGCTTTACACCTTTTATCCGGACAGTGCCGAGTACGGACTGCGCCTTGCCCGCGCGCAGTATCTGGGCGACAACCCCGCGGACGGCCTGGCAACGCTTGCGTCGCTGCACAAGCTGGGGCTGGCGCGCGCAGACGAGGCCAGCATCGACAACTCGGAAGCCAATGCGAATCTCCGGACAGGTGATTCCAGGCAGGCGGTCACGGCGGCCAATCGGGCACTCGCCCTGGGCAAAGCACTGGGGTTGGCCGAGGTGCAGGCTGAGGCTCTGTGGATCAAGTCCCGCGCGCTTGACCGCCAGGGCAATCTGCCGGAATCGCTGAGCGCTGCCGAACAGGCTCAGGCGCTCTTCCACTCCGTTGGCGACAAGCGTGGCGAAGCGGTGGCCAACATGGTTGCCGGCGATGTGCTGTACGACAAGGCTGAGTTTGGCGAGGCACTCACAAGATTCCAAAGCTCGCTGGCAATCTTCCAGGCCATCGGGCATCTGCGCAATACCGCAACCTGCGTGGAGCGCATTGGCAACACCTATTACAGTGAGGGGGCGCTGGCAGAGAGCCGCAAGGCCTACCAGCAGGCACTTGCAATATACCGGCAGATTCATTGGGAAGCAGGAATGGCGAGTGCCATCGGAAATCTCGCCAATGTGCAGGACGCGGAGGGGGATATTCCCGGTTCGCTGGCCAGCAACCAACAAGGGCTGGCACTGTTTCAAACCTCCGGAGACAAGCGCGGAACCGGCGACACTCTCGCCAACATGGGTGCCCTTGAAATGGAGCGCGGAAACCTTGATGCGGCTCAGACGGACTTTGACCGCGCTGCTGAAATCGCAACCAATATCGGCTACCTGCGGGGAATTGCCTGGGCCAGGATTGGGCATGGAGATGTTTTGCTCGCGCGTAACGATGTTGCCGCTGCCGAACACCAGTATGAGCTGGCTGCAAAAGCCGTCGAAGGACGGGATGAAACCGAGGTCAGCGCGAATGTGCTGTTTTCGCGGGGGGCGGCGGCATGGGCTGCGGGAAATGCCGAAAAGGCGATTCCATTCCTGCAGCAGTCGAGGGACAGCTTTGTGCACTCCGGAAATCACGGTCAGGCCGCCATGGCCCTGGCAAAGCTGGCAGAGGTGCAGCTTGACCTCGGGCATTTGAAAGAAGCAGCGGAGGCAGCGACAAAGGCGAGCAGGGAAGCCCAGGCACAATTCGCGCCAGAGTATCAGGGAATGGCCGATCTGGCGGTGGCAAGGGCTGAATTGGCGCAGAAGAAGAGCGAGGATGCGCGCAAGGGACTGCGCAGCGCCCTGAAGGCAGCCGAGGCGCACGGGTATCTGCCGCTTGCCATGGAGATGCGGATTGCGTTGGCTGCAAGTGCCGGGATGGGGGAGGAGCGCCGCCGGCAGTTGGCCGGTCTTGCTCAGGAAGCGGACGGGCTGGGGTGGAAGCTGATTGCAGCGCGGGCCCGCCGCGAAAACATCCACCCATAGTTCTCCGCCTCTCGAGCCTTTTCCGTGGCAAGAGTCTCCTCAATGCGCCCTGTCGGCAAGGGACAGCACCGCGACTGTCCACTCCCCCAACGGGAATAAGGTCGATGGGGATGTTGGTCTTCGCGTGGTTGAGCCGATGTTGCACTTTACTGGAGGTAAATTTCTCGGTCCGGTGGAAGACATCGCGCGTTCCATGAAACCTGTCCCAACCCTAGACCCCAGACAATTTGGAGTACACATTCTGGGGAAAGGTCAAACCGCCTCCCCCAGTACGTCGCTCTCCCGGCGCCGCAAAAGGGATCGCACAATCGGCGACTGGAAGTGCCGTTTGACGGTGATGGCGTAGAAGTCTTCAAACAACTGGGGAACCACGCAGTACTCCACCAGCGCGCCACTGCGCAGCTCGTCCTGCACCACCACGGTCGGCACCAGTGCCAGGGCATCGCTGTCGCGTGCCAGCAGGCGCAACATCGCCATGTCATCCACCTCGGCCAGCGTGCGATAGGTCACGCGATGCTGCTCGCACAGCAAGTCAAAACCTGCGCGCACCTCGCTTTCCATTCCCGGCAGCAGCAAGGCATATCCGCTCAGGTCACGGGGAAAGACAAACGGCTCGCGATTGCGCCGAGGCCTGCCCACCAGGCTGACAGGCTGGCGCGCAATCCGGTGCGACTGCCAGGGGTTCTGCGCATCCCGATGCACCCGGCGGTTCGACAGCACCAGGTCAATGCTGTGCAGGCTCAGCCGCGTCAGCAGGTCGCTCAGCGTTCCCGCTTGCAGCACCAGCTCAATATCCTGCAACTCCAGCAGCGGCCGCACAAAATTCTCCTGGAAATTGCGTGACAACGTGGCCACCGCACCAATTCGCACCGTCTGCCGCGTGCGGAAGGCTCCATCCGTCATCAGCGCAAACAGCTCATTGCCCGTGGTGAAAATCGTATCCGCATACGACATGGCGAGCCGTCCCGCCTCCGTCAGTTGCAGCCTTCGCCCCTCGCGCAAAAACAACGGCTGCCCCAGGTCATCCTCCAGCGTCTTGATCTGGGCCGAGAGCGCAGACTGCGAGACATTCAATTGGTTGGCCGTACGGGTCAGGTTTCCGTCTTTCGCAACCGCCCAGAAGTAGTGCAGATGGTGATAGTTCAGCCGCATCGGGATTCAATCCTTTTTATAGAACGATATCTTCCAATATATGCATTTTACAGAAGTGTCAGCATGCCCGAAAGTGGAAGGAGAAAGGAACGAATCATGGCTCTCTTTCCACAACTCTGGGCTGCGCTGGCGCTTGCGTTGCTGTGCGCTCCGGCGGCGCTGTTTTTCGCAGCCGGCCTGGTCGCGGCCCGCCTCGCTCGCGGCGCCTGGCCAATCGCGCTGCTGGCCGGCACCTGCGCCACGCTGCTGGCCACCGCTGGCCTCATCCGGGCCCTCATCAGCGCTGCAACCCGGCCCGCCTCCATTGTTGCCATGGGCGCGTGGGGTCCGATTGTCCTCAGCTTTCGCAGCGATGTCGCGGAGGCACTCATGCTTCAACTGGTTACCTTTCTCGGCTGGGTCATCCTCCACTACTCCTGCCGCTACATGGCGGGCGACCCCCGAGAGCCCCGGTTCCTGCGCAAGCTTATGTACACCCTGGCCGCCGTTTGCCTGCTGGTGGTCACCAACAACCTGCTTGTCTTTCTGGCCGCATGGGTGCTTACCAGCCTCTCCCTGCACGGGCTGCTCACCCTTTACCCGGAGCGACAGCCCGCGGTCATCGCCGCGCACAAGAAATTCCTCGCCAGCCGCCTCGGCGATCTCACCCTGTTCCTCGGGATCCTTCTCCTGGGAACACATACCGGCAGCTTTGAGATGGATCAGGTCCTGGCTCGCATCCCCAGTGTCTCCTCTCCTCCGGCATGGCTCTCCGCCGCTGCGGTCATGCTCTCCCTCAGCGCCATGATCAAGTGCGCGCAGCTCCCGCTCCACGGCTGGCTTATCCAGGTGATGGAAGCCCCCACGCCGGTCTCGGCCCTGCTGCACGCCGGGGTCGTCAACCTCGGTGGCTTCATGCTCATCCGCCTGGCGCCGGTGCTGGCCATGGCCCCCGGGGCACGGCTGCTGCTCGTAATCTCCGGCACGCTCACCGCCGTCATCAGCTCGCTGGTCATGACCACCCGCATCAGTATCAAGGTGCATCTGGCCTGGTCCACCTGCGCACAGATGGGCTTCATGCTCCTCGAGTGCGGGCTTGGGCGCTACGACCTCGCCCTGCTCCACCTGCTCGGTCACTCGCTCTACAAGGCACACGCCTTCCTCGGCTCCGGCGGCACCGTCAACCTGGCCCGAATGAAGGCGATGACGCCCACCCGCCCCCGCACCGGTCCCGGCGCAGCCGCACTCAGCGCCTGCTGTGGACTTCTGGTCGCCGCCCTCGCTGCCATCCTCTGGCAGCAGAGCGCTCCCTGGCAGGGCACTTCGCTCTTCTGCCTCGGTGTCACCGGCCTGGCGGTCGCCGGTTTGCTCGCCTCCACTGCCGCAGTGGGCTCGGCCCGCGCCTGGTTCACCCTGCCGGCAATCGCCCTGCTGGTGGTCACCCTCTACTTCGGGGCTGAGCGGCTCTTCCACGCCCTCCTGCCAGATGCCCCGGCCCTGGCTCCCGCCTGGCAGGACCGCCTGGCCCTGACCTTCGCGGTCACCGCCTTTCTCGGCCTCTACGCCATTCAAACCATCGTCCGCGCCCGGCCCCAGGGGCGCTTCGCCTCCGCCGCCTATCCCTGGTTCTACGCCGGGCTCTACCTGGACGAGCTCTTTACGCGCGCCACCTTCAGCCTGTGGCCCGCCCGCCAAACCGGTGCCCGCCCGCTTCGCCGGGATGCCGCACAAGCCCTGGAACCCAGGGGAGTTACGCCATGACTGTCAGCCTCACGGAATCCTCTGCCATCCCCCGGAATCTCGCTCTGGAAGACGCCGTAAGCGCTGCCTGCCAGGCTATCGCGCCCACCTGGCCGCTGGACCAGTTCATCGCCGTCAATCCTTACTGGAATCTTGCTGCACTGCCCATCCAGACCGCAGCAGTACAGTTGGAATCCCGCAGCGGCTCGCCCATGCGCATGCCCCGCGCATACTTCCGCCGGCAGTGGCAGGCCGGCGCGTTTCAGCGGGAACACCTGGCTGCCGCTATCCACGCGGCCGACGCTTCCGCCACCGTGGAGTCGCTCCTGGCAGAGCTGGACCAGCAGAGTCCCTCCTGCCCCCGCATTCCGCGCATGACCGAGCTTGCCGACACTCGCCGAGACCTCGTCCATGGCATGAGCATCTGCGACTTCGTCACCCACAACGTCAGCCAGCATTGCGCCGCCTACTTCGATCACGCCCAGGCAACCTGGCAGCCCCGGCCTGAGGCGAACCTCTACCAGAGCTGGCTGCGACACGCGCAAAAAGACCGCACCCCTCGCCTGCTGATGGGCCTGGGAATGCTGCGCAGCTTTGCCCGCACTCTCCCCACCGATCCCATGGCGATGCTGGACCTCGCACTCGCCACCCTGCCCGTCCCGCAACAACACTCGTCTTCCTACCTCACCGCGCTGCTGATGAGCATCAACGGCTGGGCCAGTTGGTGCGCTTATCAGCGCTGGCAGGCCCGGCTCTCCCACCAGCACGACGACCACATCGTGCAGTTGCTCGCCATCCGTGCCGCCTGGGAGACCTTCGCTTTCGTGCACCTTCTCCGCTCTACCGCTCCGCCGCAGTGGACTGAAGCCTGGCGCAGCCTGCCCCGCGAGTTGGCCGCCTATGAGGAGAATTCCCGGCGCGACTGGCTCTTCCAGGATGCGCTTGAACTGGCATACCAGACGCGGCTGATTCACGGACTCTCCACCGTCGGAGCCCAGCACTTGCCCGCGGCCAACGGCGACGCCGGAACAGTTGCGGTGCAGGCAGCTTTCTGCATCGATGTCCGCTCGGAGGTCGTCCGCCGCGCGCTTGAGGCCACCACAAACCAGGCGCAGACCCTCGGCTTTGCCGGCTTTTTCGGCCTGCCGATCGCCTATACTCCGCTTGGCGCCAATGCATCTCGACCCCAGTTGCCGGGTCTTCTTGCACCGGCCATGCATGCCACGGAAAGCTGTGGCCTGACTGCGGCCGACGAGGAGCTCAAAGGCACTCGCCGTTGGAAGCTCGCCCTGCGCTCCATCTGGAAGGACTTCCGCTCCTCGGCCAGTTCCACCTTCACCTTCGTCGAGTCCTGTGGCATCTTCTTCGCCGCCGACCTCGTCCGCAACACTCTCGGCAAGCCCGCATCCGAGCCCACCCAGGCTGCTCTGGGCAATCCCGAAAAGCTGCGGCCCTGCCTGGCACCCCTGTCAGCCCAGGACGCCGCGGCCACCGGGCGGCTCTGCGATCAGCTTGCAGCCATCCTCGCCGGCATGAGCCTCACGCGGAACTTTGCCCGCCTGCTGCTGCTGGTGGGCCATGGCAGCGCCAGCCTCAACAACCCCCACGCTGCCGGGCTCGATTGCGGTGCCTGCGGTGGCCAAACCGGTGAGGTCAACGCGCGGCTGCTCGCCAGTCTGCTGAACCAACCCGCCATGCGCACCGGGCTCGCAACCCGCGGCATCCACCTGCCTGCCGCTACTCACGTCGTGGCCGGGCTGCACAACACCACCACCGACGTCGTCACCCTCTTCGACACGGATCTCACCCCCCCGTCTCACACCGCCGACGTCGCTCGCTTGAAGCTGTGGCTGCGGCAGGCTGGCCACCTCGCCCGCACAGAGCGTGCCGCCGCCCTCGGCATCCCCGCAGCGGCCGGTCTCGACAAAGACCAGCTCCTGGCAGCTTTTGAACGGCGCACCCAGGACTGGTCCCAGGTCCGGCCAGAGTGGGGCCTGGTCAACAACGCAGCCTTTCTCGTCGCTCCCCGCCGGCGCAGCGTTGGACTCAACCTGGCCGGGCGCGTCTTTCTGCACGAGTACGATGCCGCCCTGGACCCCACGGCCCGCGTCCTCGAATCCATCATGACCGCACCCATGCTGGTCACCAACTGGATCAACATGCAGTACTACGCCTCAACCGTCGACAACCGCCTCTACGGCAGCGGAAACAAGGTGCTCCACAATGTCGTCGGTGGCCACATCGGCGTCTTTGAAGGCAACGGCGGCGACCTGCGGATTGGACTGCCCCTGCAGTCGCTCCATGACGGCACCAGCCTCCGCCACACCCCGCTCCGCCTCAGTGTCTTCCTTGAAGCTGATTGCAGCGCAATCGATGGCATTCTGCAGAAGCACGCCATGGTTCGCAACCTGGTTGAGAACGGCTGGCTGCACCTCTTTCAGATTGAACCCGGGCAGTCGCAGATCCATCGCTACCACCGCAGCAGTTGGACTCCGGCGGACTTCGCAGGCTTTCCCGCCGAAGCTGCCGCCTGACAGTCTGGGGTCAGGAAGGGTTGTCGTAGCGGACGATGAGCAGGGTGGCGATGAGGACGATAGCCGCGCCGATGATCTCCGGGAGGTTCAGCTTTTCTCCCAGGACGGTGATGGCGAGGATGACGCCGAAGACCGGCACCAGATACAGGCTGACTGAGGCGGTGGTGACGTCGAGGTGGACCAGGGCAGCGAAGAACAGCAGCATGGACGCGCCGTACATGAAGAGTGCGAGGAAGGCGAAGGCGGCCCAGGCTTTCCAGTCGAAGCGCAGGAAGTTGTGCCAGGGAACTGGCTCAGCCCAGAGGAGCAGGGGGATGCTCGCGATGGAGGCGGTGAAGTAGCTGTAGATCAGGATTTCCAGCTCGCTGAAGCGCTGCATCAGGCCCTTGCAGTAGACGTTGTAGAAGCTGGACCCGACCGTGCCGCCGAGGATGAGCAGGTTGCCGATGAAGAAGCGGGACTGGAAGAACGAGGCCTGATGCAGGTCGCCGAGCGACATGAGCCCGACTCCGACGAGGCCGATGAGAAGCGAGGCGACGCGCAGCGCGGAGATGCGTTCGGCCAGCATGAAGGAGGCGAGCACAGCGCTGATGACGGGGATGAGCAGATTCAGGATTGCGCCGTTGGAAGCGAGCGAGACGCTGACGCCCCAGGTCATCCCGAGCTGGGCCAGGACCTGACCGCCTATGCCTGCGATGGCGAAGCGAATCCAGTCGCGCCGACTGATGGGCTGACGGTCGGCTTGCCCGCGGCGCATGCGCACCAGCACCGGAATGGCGAGCAGCGTGGTCAGGTAGAAGGGAAGGAAGGTGATGGCAATGGGGCCGAGGAAGGGGTCAAGGAGCTTGACGGCGGTTCCCTGGCCAGACCACATGAGCGAGGCCAGGGCGAGCAGGAAGAAGTACCACAGTGTGCTGCGGCGTGAGCTGTGGGCCGGCAGGGTTTCGCTCATGAGCGACCCCCGAGTACCCGGATGCCGAAGGCGTCAGCCCCAATGGAGCTGCCGGTAAAGACATAAGGTGCGGAGCCGGTCTCGTCGCCGTACTCTTCCACGACACTGCGGAAGCACGGCTCGGCGCTGGCATCGCCAAGGACGACAACGGTCCCGCCGGCGCCGCCTCCGGTGATCTTTGCGCCGTAGAGGCGACCGGGGCCCATCTGCTGGCGGACCAGCTCGATGATCCGGTCAGTGGCTGCGCTGCCAAGGCCGCATTCGGAGTAGGACCAGTGGGACTGGAGCATGAGGTCGCCGAGAAGCCGGCACGCGCTCTCGCTTGGCTCAGGGCCAAGGTTGCCAAGCAACTCCACAAAGAGCTCAATGCGGTTCTGTTCCTCGATGGCGTATTTGGTGCAGGCGCGGACGTGGTAGCGGGCCTGGGGCCGAATCTGGGTGAAGGGGTCGTAGTGCGGCGCTCCCGAGGCGAGGACTTCCGGGCCGGTGAGGAGCTCCGGGAGCCGGGGTTCGTAAAGCGAGCGAAAGACGGAGACCGGGACCATCGAAAGGTAGCCGTTCCAGCGCGAATCGGTGTAGCGCGGAATGCCGCCGGATGGGTCGAATTGGACGGGCAGCCCCTCCCAGTCGCAGATCATGCGGTAGCCGATGAAGGCGGCCGCGCGGGCTGCCTCGTATTCCATGCCGCTGACGGCGTGCTTCACGCCGGAGTCGATGCCCCACAGGGCGAGGCCTGCGGGTAGCTTGACCAGGGGATGCAACTTGCACGGCTGGCAGAGAAGCGGCAGCATGTGGCCTTCCGTGCCGAGCACGCTGGTGGCCTGGTCCATGATGCCGCAGGCAGAGTCGGCGATTACGTTCTCCACCCACTGGCAGGCTTCCGCGAGCTCGATGCCCAGGAGCGGGATTCCGTAGGCAGCGGTGGCGGCCTTCATGGTGGCCACTTCCACGGCAGCCGACGAGCTGACACCCTTGTTCAGCGGAACCTGGGAGTCAAGATAAAGGGTGATGCCCCGGTTGGCGAGCGAGGGCCAGCGGGTGACGAGCAGGTGGAAGACACCAAGGACATAGGCGGTCCAACGAACTGCAGGGTCGCAATTGACGAGCGATTTGGTGCCTTGGACAGTGGCGACCTGGTCGAGGGAGACCTCGACGCGAGATTGCCAGCCGCTTGTCTCCATTTGCGGATTGACGAGGAGGATGCGGTCATCCGTGCGCAGTTGTGCGGCAGCCCAGGTGGCTTCGCGGATGGTGGCTTCCAGCACGAGGCCGCCCGTGTAGTCGACGTTGCCGCCCATCACGTCGAGGCGGCCCGGGGCGCGGGCAACAAAGACGGGATTGGAGCCTGCGAGGAGGTTGCCGGGTTCGCGGAGGGTTGCGACTGTCTGCAGGAAATCGTTCATTGCGCCTTTCCGCTGCCGGCCAATTCCCGGATGCTGTCAATCACGTAGTCCACGGCTTCGTCAGTCATGCGGGGATGGATGGGGATGCTGACGTACTGGTCGAAGAGGCTTTCGGCGACGGGGCACTCGCCGGGAGCGTGGCCGAGCGAGCGGTAAACCTCAGTGAGGTGGATGGGCATGTAGTGGGACCAGACCTTGATTCGGTGGCCGGTATACATCTGCCACATGAAGTCTTCCTTGCTGAGGGGGAACCCTGCGGTGATGAGAATGCCGAAGATGTGAAAGACGTGGTAGGCCTGGGGCAACTCGGCGAGAAGCTGGATGCCGGCGATGCCGCTGAGACCTGCGGCGTAGCGCCGGGCAATTTCGCGGCGGCGCTGGTTCATCCCATCCAGGCGGCCAAGCTGCACCAGGCCAACGGCGGCCTGCACGTCGGTCATGCGGAAGTTGAAGCCGATACCGTCAAACTCAAGATGCCAGTAACGCTTGCCCATGGGATGAACGGACTCATCGATGGGTAGATATTTCCCCTTGGGGTCGTAGGTGCGGCAGCACAGGGAGCGGTAAGAGAGCATGCGCTCATAGAAGGTGCGGTTGGAGGTGGTGACCATGCCGCCTTCGCCGAGGGTGACCATGTTCTTCTGCTGGTGGAAGCTGAAGACGGCGATGTCGCCGAGGATTCCGGCCTTGCGGCCATTCCAGGATGCGCCGGCGGCGTGGGCGGCGTCTTCCACCAGCACAAGGTTGTGCCGGTCGGCAATCGTGCGCAGGGCGTCCATGTCGCAGCACTGGCCGTAGAGATGGACTGGGAGGATGGCGCGGGTACGTGGCGTGATGCGGCGCTCAACTGAAGCGGGGTCGAGATTGAGTGTGCCCGCTTCGACGTCGGCAAAAACCGCCTTGGCTCCGCGGGCAGAGATGACGTTGGCGGTGGAGATCCAACTGATGGGGGTGGTGATCACTTCGTCACCGGGCCCGACGTTGGCGGCAATCATGGCCAGTTCCAGCCCGGTGGTGGCAGAGGTCACGGCAAGCCCAAACTCCGCGCCGCAGTAAGCGGCAAAGGTATCTTCAAAGGCCTTGACCTTTGGACCGCAGGAGGGTGCCGAGGCATCGAGCACCTCCAGAACAGCTTTCCGTTCTTCGTCGCCGTAAATTGACCCGTGGCCGAATTCAAGCTCGTGGATTGCCTTGGGCAGGTTCATGCAAACTCCTTTTCAGGACTTCGTCGCAGGTGGGTGCGGGGGTCCGGCAAAACTGTGCGATTCGCTCCGGAATCAGGAACTGGCGAGCGCCGCGGGGGGCTCTTCCGGGGGGTGGGGTGGTTTCAGCGCGCACCAGGGATTCGGGGAATCCAAGACCCTGCGCGAGCGCCTGAGCAATTTCGAGGCGGGTCATCATGCCGGTCGAGCCGGCGTGGAAGATGCCGGAGGCATCGCGGTTCTGCAGCAGCTCCACGAACCAGGCGGCAAGGGTGGGGGCGTCGATTGGGTTGCGCGCTTCCGTGGTGGAAGCGGAGACGACATCCTGAGCTTGCCATCGGCGGATGAGTCCATCCACGAGCGAGTTGGTGCCCGCCTGGCCTGAGCGGCCGAGCACGAGCGAGACACGAACCACGATTCCAGCCGGAAGCGCGGAGCAAATGGCGGCTTCTGCATCGGCTTTGGTGCAGCCGTAGACGCTCAGCGGCGTGGGCGGGTCGGCCTCGCGGTACTCGGGCTGAGTACCGTCAAAGACTGCGCCGGTAGAGGTGAACAGCAGCCGCGCCCCATGGGTTGCGCAGGCATTCGCAACATGTACCGCGCCTTCCAGGTTCACCCTTTGCGCCACGGCAGGGTCACGTTCGCAGCGGTCAATATCCGAGATGGCGGCCAGCAGCAGCACGGCGCTCGGCATCACGCTGAGAAAGCCCGCAGAGACGCTGGCTGGGTCTGTGATGTCGATGCGGATATCTGTGGCGGGGTCGCTGATATCACGGTCAGCTCGGATGACGCGGAACGAACTCTCGGCGGCCGCCGCGGCAAATCTGCCCAAAAAGCCGCGAGCGCCAAGGATGAGGAGTACTGGCTTGGCAATTCCATGGGCTGTCATTTGCCACCTCACGAAGCAGGAAAGAGAGTTGCAATCCGCCCGCGGGCGGTGACCGCGGCAGACGGAAATCGTCTGGAATTGCGGGTGCAGTCGGTTGCCAATGATGGCAAAACTAAACATCGATGATGTGCATTACTAACAGAATCATAGATGGCGGGAGCTGTCAAATTCTCTTTTGGGGCAGCGGCAAAGGCTGGTCGGGTTGGAGGGCCTGCTGAAAAGCTTGCAGGTGTATGGGCAATATCGGGCCATTTCAAGCGTTATCTCTTGGGGTGGGAGGCGGAATGGGGCGGGGAGAAAAATTCTTGACATCTCTTGCGTTTCTGTGGTGTTGTTGTTAAATCACAACGAAATGTTAAAGACTAACGAAACCCCATCTCGAAGTCCTGAAGACCGGCAGAGCCAGATTCTGCTGTATGTCAAGGAGCGTGGCACGGCGACGATTGCTGAAATGGCGATTGCGCATGGCGTGTCTGAAATGACAATTCGGCGGGTGCTGGGGCGCCTGGCAGAGTCGGGCCTGGTGATTCGCACGCCCGGCGGAGCGATGGTTGCCCCTACTGGCTCCATGGAAAAGAGCTTTCTGGAGCGCGCAGCGAAGATGGCCCATGCCAAGGAAGCGATTGGCCGCGAGGCCGCAAGGCTGGTGAAGGATGGCGAGACGGTCGTTCTGGACAGTGGCACCACCACCCGCTATGTGGCGAGGAACCTGGCATTGAAGCGGGATGTGACCGTGGTGACAACATCCCTGGCGGCGCTGGAGGAGTTGGCCGGTGCCCCGAGCGTCCATGTCCGCCTTACTGGCGGCGAGTACCGCCGGACGGGGCATGACCTCTCTGGCGGCGCGGTGACCGAGTATCTGTCGGGTCTTTACGCGGACAAGGTCTTCTTTGGCGCTGCGGCGCTTTCCTTCAGCAAGGGTGTGATGAATTTTGACGCGGAGATGCCGCGGGCATTTCTCAAGGCCGGCCGCGAACGGATCCTCGTGCTGGACAGCACCAAGGTTGGCACCGAGGCGGTGTATCGGCTGTGTGCGGTGGAGAAGTGCGACATGATCATCACAGACAGCGGGATCGCGCGCGAAGACCTGCTGAGGCTGCAGCAGTTGACCACGGTGCTGGTGGCCTCATAGCGGGCTGGCAGTGACGGAAAGAAATCAGCACAAGATTCAGTGGAGGCAGGGATTACGCATGAGAATTCGATGGACCAATGTCATCTGTACGGCATTTCTGGCTGCAGCGGCGATTCTTCTTTCGGCACCGGGCGCGTTTGCCCAGTACCGCGCCTCAGTACAGGGCACCATTGTCGACCCGCAGAACAAGGCGATTCCCGGCGCAGCCGTCACCCTGACTGACCTGGAGACAAACCGCGTGCTGACGGCGGTTTCCGGCGAGACCGGCGCATACCGAATCGGTGGCCTGCCGCCAAGCCACTATCAGCTTGCGGTGGAGAAGGAAGGCTTCAAGAAGAAGGTCCTTGCCAATGTGGAAGTGCTGGGCGAGCAGGAGAATGCGGTGAATGTTGTGCTGGAGGTGGGCACGGCATCCGAGACCGTGACGGTAAGCGCCGATGTCGCACCCGTGCTCGATACAGAAAACGCTCAGTTGGGCACAACCATCTCCACCATGGAGGTGCAGAACATGCCTGCGCCTGGGCGTGACGTCTACCAGATTCTGCAGCTCGCTCCGGGTGCGTTTGGCGATGGAGCGCAGTCGGCCGGCGGTGGTGTGAGCAATCTGCCGGGCAACAACGGGCCGGGCGGCGCAGGGCCGGCGACGGGCATTTTTGCCATCGAGAACAGCCCACAGGTTTCTATCGGCGGCGGACGCCGCGAAGTCAACAACTACCAGATTGACGGCATCGGCGTGACCAGCGTGGCCTGGGCAGGAACCGCGATCATCACGCCGAATATGGATTCAGTGAAAGAAGTGAATGTGGTGACGAACAACTACGACGCTGAAGATGGACGGTACAGCGGCGGACAGGTGAAGGTTACCTCACAGAATGGCACCAACAGCTATCATGGCTCGTTCTTTTGGCGCGCAGCCCGGCCGGGACTGAACGCCTACCAGAAGTACGACGGTGTGGGCAACTCTCCGATGCGCAATAACACGCAGCTGAATGATTTCGGTGGATCGGTGGGAGCGCCGATTGTCCATAACAAGCTCTTTGGCTTTTTCTCGTACGAGACCATCAAGACCAATGGAGCGGCCAATGCGCAGGGCTGGTGGGAGACGCCGGACTATCGCGCGCTGGCGCCCGCCAACAGCGCTGCAAAGCTGTTCATGAGCTACAACGGAGCGGCACCGATTAACGGAGTGGCGATTCCAGATCAGCACACCTGCGCCGATATTGGACTGACGGAAGGTGAAAACTGCAAGACCTATCCGGGCGGCCTGGACATTGGCGGCCCGCTCACGACAGCGCTGGGAACGAGCGACCCCGGATTCGAGGGCAATGGCACGCCGGGTGTTGGCGGAGGTCTGGACGGAGTGGCTGACCTCGTGTATCTGAACCAGAACTACACAAGCCCGACCAATGAGCAGCAGTTCAACGGCCGCCTCGACTACAACCTCTCGCAGAAGGATTTGCTGGCGGTGGTGGGCTATTACGTGCCGAACAGGAACAACTCCTACAACGGCGCAGCCAGGCCGATGAACGCCTTTGTCTCAGAGTTCCAGAATCGATCGTTGACGATGCTGTGGGACCACACGTTCTCTGGATCGATGCAGAATGAGTTCCGTGCGAACAACGGCGGGTGGATATGGAACTCGATGAACTCGAATCCGAATGCACCGTTTGGCTTGCCGATCATTCAGCTTGGCAACCTGCAGGGTGTGAACTCGATTGGATCGATTGGGAGCCCGAACAACTTTGGCGTGGGTTCGCCGGCGGAGTTCAACCAGAGTACCTATGCCGGCAAAGATGTGCTGACCAAGGTCTACAAGACGCACACGCTGAAGCTCGGCGGCGAAGTGAGCCGCTTGCTCTTCCTGGATGCCTCACCGTGGAGCGCGCGCCCGACGTACAACTTCAACAACATGTGGGACATGCTGAATGATGCGCCGGTGTCAGAGTCGGCAACCTTCAGCGCGCAGACGGGTGTGCCGACGGACTTCCGGCGGGATACGCGCGAGACGCTCTATGGCTTCTTTGCGCAGGACAGCTACAAGGTGAAGCCGAACCTGACCCTGTCGCTGGGCCTGCGGTATGAGTATTTTGGGCCGATGAGCGAGAAGTACGGTCACCTCGCGGTGGTTGAGCTGGGGCAGGGAACCAGCGAGATTACTGGAGTTCATGTGCGCAAGGGCGGCAACCTCTTCCAGGCCGACAAGGCGGATTTCGGTCCCCAGTTCGGATTCAACTGGCTGCCCGGATTTGGCAAACAGCGGCTGGTGCTGCGTGGCGGCATTGGCCTGGGCTACACCGGCATGCAGGAGGCGAACACGCTGGACGGGCGCAACAATCCTCCGTACCTGGCAGGCAACCTGACGCTGATTGGCAACCAGATTCTCTACGGGCCAAGCACCTTCCCTGGGAATTCGCATTCGTTCTACGGGTATGCCGCGAACCCGGCGGCGACGGCCCCGTTTGATCCGACGACGAACCTGCCGGTCCCTGGGCAGAACTTTGCTCTGACGCCGTTGCAGGCCTTCCAGGCAAAATTGCCGACGACACGTGCGCTGCGGTATTCCCTGGATGTGGAATACGATTTGGGTCACCAGTGGGTGGCGACCCTGGGCTACCAGGGAACCCAGACGCGGCACCAGACGCGCCTGTTCAACTACACGCTGTACGACTATGCGAAGTTCTCGGCACAGGGCAACGGGATGGATGCGTTTAATCCTTCCGTGCAGTCGATGAACATGTACGACGACGAGGGCAGCAGCGGCTTCAATGGCGGGCTGGCGGGTATCCGTCACCGGTTCGGACAGCAGTTTGAACTGGAAGGCGATATTCGTTTGGCCAAGGGCCTCGATGATGGCTCCAACAACTATGCTCCGGCGCAGGGAGGCACCTGCAGTTGCGGATCAGCCAGCGGCGCGTATGAGTACTTCCCGATGAACCTGAACCGCGGCCCGTCAGACTTTGACGTGAAGACGGCGGAGAAGTTGTACGGAGTGTGGACGCCAACCTTCTTTGCCAGCCATCATGGGCTGGCGGAGAAGCTGCTGGGTGCCTGGACGTTGAGCGGTATTCTGAATGCGCACTCGGGCTTCCCGTTCACCGTGGTTGACGGGAACACCGGCGGCGATGCTGTCTACCAGGGAAGCGGGAGCAACTACGGCGGCGGTTCGCCGCTGCGTCCCTTCCACTACACTGGCGGATTCAAGCCCGGGAATTTCAAGACACAGGCAAGCGACGGGCTGACGCTCTTCCCCGTGGATGAGAGCTGCTATACGGCGGGCCCGACGATGGCAGATATTGTGAATGGCGTGGCCCAGCCTGGGCCGATTCCGTGCGCACCCGCAATTGGCCGCAACAGCTTCAGGGGACCACATTACTTTGACGTGGATGCCACCATCGGCAAGTCGTTTGGCCTGCCGGAGATGAAGGTGCTTGGCGGCCACGGCAGCGTCGACATCCACGCCAACATGTTCAATCTGTTCAACAACGTGAACCTGACAAACATCGACAACAACACGCAGGACCCGCACTTTGGCCTTGCGCAGGGTGCCTTGGGATCGCGCACGATTGACCTGCAGGCAAGATTCAGCTTCTGAGTCATGTTGTGACCTTGGTCCCCGCTTGCTGCAAGTCAGGCGGGGACTGATTTTCATGTGCAGGGCTTTCGGCGCACACACGCGCAACAGTGTGGCCGGTTGATGCTGTGGCGGGTTAGGATTACCAACGATTCCGGGACTCCGGAAATCCAGCAAAGAGTTGAGGCGGGCATAGCAATGGCACGTATCTGGAATGGCTTACTGGCGGCAGTTCTACTGGCAGCAGCGGCAACAACGGCACTGGCACAGGCACAGCAGCCCCCATTCAAACCGGTGACGACGATTGATGCGCAGTCCATTGCCGGACGGCCGGTGCAACTGGATGCTGGAGGAAAGCTGTTGCCGTGGCCGATGGCGACGAGCACTGGCTATTCCTACGAGGGATATTTCGAGAGCCAGTGGACGATTCTGTGGGACCAGTACAACCGCCAGCGTCTGCACTACTACTACTGCTGCTTCGATTTCGACCGCACGACGTTTGAGATGATGCCTGATCCGCACTGGGCCAATTCAACCGGCTATCTGCGGGCGATGATGGTGGGATTCCTGGAGCGGCTGTATGCGTACAACGGCGATGCGCGGACGATTGAGTTTCTGCAGTCGTTTGTGGACTACGAACTGAACCATGGATTGACGCCGGAAGGGTACGCCTGGTCACAGGTTCCCTATGCCTCAGCGAATCCGGGCGCGGAGCGCTACAGCGGCTGGAGCAACCTGGGCGAAGACTACGTGGAGCCGCATGTCGTGGGCGAGGACGGATTCGGCTATTTGCGACTGTATGAGCTGACCGGGAATACGAAGTATCTGCGGGCCGCAATTCGGTGTGCGGATGCCCTGGTGAAGAACTGGACGCCGGGGGATGAAGCGCACTCGCCATGGCCGGTGCGGCTGTATGCCCGGGATGGCAAGGCGCCGGGTGGGGCGATGGGGCCGTACTCCGCCAACGTCGTGGAACCAATCATGCTTTTTGACGAGTTGATGCGGCTGGGTCAGGGCAATGTAACCGAATACGGGCGGGTGCGATCGGCAGTTTGGGAGTGGTTCAAGAAGTATCCCCTGGCGAAGAATGTGTGGGTGGGGTACTTCGAAGACACTGTGCCTTCCATGGGCAATATGAACCAGGTGATTCCGCTGGAGTTTGCGCGGTACGTGCTGCTGCACCCTGACAAGGACCCGGATTGGAAAGAGCATGCACGCGGTGTGATTGAGTGGGTAAAGACGACGCCGAAGTGGGCGAAGTACATTGTCCACGGTGCGACAATCACGAACGAGCAGGGGAACGGAGTGAACTTCTGCTGCAACGAGCCCAACCAGTGCTGCGACGACCACACGGCGCGGTTGGCGGCAGTGGAAGCGCTCTACTACGCGAAGACGGGCGACGTTGCTTATCGCGATGCCGCGTATCGCTCGTTCAACTGGGTCACCTATTTTCAGGGATTGCCCGGAGGTGCGCACAGTCCGTTTGCGGGCCAATGGTGGTTTACCGACGAATTCGCGGATGGGCCGAGGCGAATGATGGATTCGTTTTACGCGGTACCGGAGTGGGCGCCGGAGGATGCATCGCACATCCTGGGCAGTACGTCGGTTGTGACCAAGGTGAAGTACATGCAGTCTGCGGTGACGTATTCCACCTTTGATGCGAATGCGGAGGAAGTGCTGCGGGTGGACTTCAAACCGGAGTTTGTGACGGCCGGCGGCAAGGCGCTGGCAGAGCGCAAGGATCTGGATGCGCCCGGCTATACGTTTGATGAAAAGACGCATGTCCTGCGGATACGGCATGATGGCGAACGGGATTTGGATGTGCAGGGAGCGGGCGGAGCTGCGCCCTCGCAGATTGTGACCTTTGATGATCCGCATCAGGCGGCGGGCACGATTCTGGCGGGGCAATATCCCTCGGGAGCGATGGATTGGGCACCTGGCGAATGGCAGATTCATGTGCCGGCGGGAGCCTTTGGAACATTCAATCTTGCGCTGGCCGATGGCAAGGCGGAGCATGCGCATTTCCGCTTTGATTCGCCGCGAGTGCTGGACGGCTTTGACGTGTACAACAATGGCAAAGATGATGCAACGGTGACCTTGCGATGCCCGGAGCTGCGCGAGGTGAGCTACACGGTGAAGGCCGGCGAGCTGAAACATGTGCGCACAGGATGGGTGGACCGAAGCTCGGTCGTGTCCTTTGATTTCCAGCACGGTGACGGACTGCTGTTTGATAACTTTGCCTGGCGCATCGAGTAGCCGCGGGAAGCTTGAGTGGGGCGCTGCCGCAGCTCCTGGTGTTGCAGGCAGAGAACGAAACTGCATACACTCTGCCGGGCCGGAGCGACTACGAACCGGGGGACGCCTGGCGACGTGCTTGAGCCCCGCTCTGCCGTTGTGCGGTGCTTTCCGCGCCCGCCAGAAGGCCATGTGCGATGGAGTCAACAACAGTCGAGCCACAACAGCCGTCAATCTGTTACAAAGGGACCGGCTTGCCAGCGTGAACCAGACGCTGGTCTGTTGGAGTTACGGGTGGAGTTTTCTCCAGGGAAGGGGCCTTACCGAAGTGCGAATTTCTTTGCTGGCTGTGATGTTTTTGGTTGTGGGGGGCGCGGCGGGTGCGCAGACCGAGAGTTTCTTCAGCGTGCCCTCAGCGGATGCTCCTGAATTGGCTCAGCGCGGGGCCTACTCTGTAGGCGTGCGCACGTTGGAAATCAAGAACCCGAACCAGGTCGATATTCTGAACTTCGACAAGAGCACCGGCAAGGCGCCGCTCTATGACCGGCCGCTGAAGATTGAGGTGTGGTACCCGGCAACGATTCCTGCCGGTGCGCAGGAACGCACTCTGTATGTGATGGGTTTCCCGAGCGGGGGCAAGGGATTTGAGAGCGCTCCGAAGACCGTGGAAGTGCCCGGAAAGGCACTGCGGGATGCGCCGCCGGTGAAGGGAAGCCAGTTTCCGCTGGTGGTGGTGTCGCACGGCTATCCGGGTTCGCGTTACTTCCTGACCTATCTCTCAGAGAACCTTGCTTCCAAAGGCTACGTGGTTGCGGCGATTGACCATACCGATTCCGTTTTTGGTGCGGAGAAGGCGTTTCAAAGCACATTGCTGAATCGCGCGAATGATCAACTGTTTACCGTGGACGCGCTGGAGGAGCTGGCTGGGCACGCGGGCCATTTCTTGAACGGGCTTGTGGACAGCAAACATGTGGCGATTGTGGGCTACTCCATGGGTGGATACGGTGCGCTTGCAAGTGCCGGCGCGGGATACAGCGCGACTTCGATGGGGCACGGATTTGTGCCCGGAGGGTATTTTGCGGATTGGGAAGCGGGAAGCCCGAAGTATCAGGCGCGGCTGCGAAAAGAGGTGCAGGCAGTGGTCGCAATTTCGCCCTGGGGCTCGCAACCGCCGTACAGCGCGTGGGATGCGGCCGGGTTGGCTGGGATACACATACCGATGCTGGTGATTGCCGGCGACCAGGACGATGTTTCGGACTATGCCAATGGCATCAAGCCTGCGTTCGACAAGGCAGTACACTCTGACCGATGCATGCTCGTCTACGAGAATGCCCGGCACAACGTGGGCGGAAACCCCGCGCCGGCTGAGGCGCTGTCAAGCTTTGTCACGCGCGAATTCTTTGAGGAGCCGGCGTGGCGCAAGGATCGCATCACCGCCATCAACCAGCACTTCATCACTGCATTTCTTGACCTGACGCTGAAGGGCGATGAGAGCAAGCGAGCGTATCTCCATGTTGCTCCCGAAAAATCCAATGACGGCAAATGGCCCCTTCCACAGGGAGCGTCAGTGGGGGCAAAGTTCAGCGAGGGCGCTGACTACTGGAAGGGATTCCAGCGGCGGTGGGCGCTGGGGTTGGAGATGCACTGCTCGGCGGCAATCCAGTAGGGGATTCAGCACCAGGATGAAGGGCGGGACTGAAGTCTCCAGTTTTGGGCAGTCGTGGAAATGCGCACGGCGGCCATGATTCATGCGTGGCCGCCTTTGTTTTGGGGAGTGAGGGCCAGGAGAAGAGTGAGAGCGCACTCGGGTGGTGGCTATACTGAGGTGGTGATTTTGCAGCCCCGGTTCCGGCGGAGACTTCAGCGGTGCGTGAGCGCCCTGGCAGCCGCATTAGCATTGCTGGCGGGCGGGGCACGGCTGGCCCGCGGGCAGCAGAAGGCGGTTGTGCCGGCACCGGCAGTTCCGGCTGCTGTGGCGATGGGCGAGGGCGGGCCAATCCAGTTCCGGGATATTGCTGGGACGGCGCAAGTCGGGTTTGTGCTGAAGAATGACCGCAGCCCGCAGCGGTATTCAATTGAGACCATGCTGGGCGGAGTTGCCCTGCTGGACTACAACAACGATGGGCTGCTGGATATCTTTGCGACGAATGGCGCGGCGATTCCTTCGCTCGAAAAGAGTGGGCCGGAGTACTGGAACCGGTTGTACCGCAACAATGGCGACGGCACCTTTACCGATGTGACGGAGCAGGCGGGGGTGAAAGGAACTGGCTACTCGATGGGAGTGGCCGTAGGCGACTTTGACAACGATGGATTTGAGGACCTGTATGTGGCGGGATTCAACCGGAATCAACTGCTCCACAATAACGGCGACGGCACGTTTACCGATGTCACGGAGAAGGCGAAGATCGCGGGCAGGTTTGCAAATGGGGCGAAGCCGTGGGCGGTTGCGGCAGGCTGGTTCGACTACAACAATGACGGCAAGCTGGATTTGCTGGTGGTGAACTATCTCGATTACACCGTGCCGACGGACAAGCTTTGCTCGGTTGCCGAGGCGCGAACCTATTGCGCACCGGGGAACTTCAAGGGAACGCAGAACATTCTGTATCGCAACAACGGGGACGGGACGTTTACGGATGTTTCCGACCAGTCGCATGTTGCGCGCTTCATCGGGAAGGGAATGGGTGTGGCCTTTGCCGACTACGACAACGACGGATTCACGGATGTATTTCTGTCGAACGATACATTCCAGAACTTCCTGCTGCACAACAACGGAGATGGCACTTTCAAGGAAGCAGCGCTTGAGGCGGGGGTGGCCTACACCGCGAATGGCAGCATGGTTGCGGGCATGGGAGCTGAGTTCCGTGACCTGGATAATGATGGTCTACCGGATGTGGTGCATGCGGCGATGTTTGGAGATACCTTTCCGATCTATCGCAATGCCGGCGGCGAGTTTGAAGACGTAACGGATACGAGCGGCGTGACGGCAGCGAGCAAGCGGATGACGGCATGGAGTGCGGGCGCGTACGACCTGGACAATGATGGGTTGAAGGATTTGTTTTTTACGGGTGGAGCAATTCTGGATAACGAGCTGGAGGTGCTGCATCGGCCGGCGCTGCAGCCCAATCTGGTGCTGCGGAATCTGGGCAAGTTTCACTTTGCCAATGTGACCGCGGGCGCAGGCAGCGATGTAACTGCGGCGAAGATGCATCGCGGGGCCGCGTTTGGAGATTTGCTGAACGATGGGCGCGTCGATGTCGCGGTGAATGTGATTGGCGAGCCGCTGCGGATATTGCAGAACACCACGCACAATGCGAATCACTGGCTGGAGCTGCAACTGGTTGGTGTGCGGGATAACCGCGATGGTTTGGGAACCCGCGTGAAGGTGACGACGGCCGAGGGGCCGCAGTGGAATGCGGCTACGACGGCCGTGGGCTACAACTCATCGAGCGACAAGCGTGTGCACTTTGGGCTCGGCCCAGCGGCGAAGGTGGAGCGGATTGATTTGTGGTGGCCCACCGGTGTGCACCAGGTGCTGACGGATGTGAAGCCAGACCAGGTGCTGCGCGTGGTGGAGAGCGCGGAACAGCCGGCGGCGAAACCTTAGGGCTTCGCGGGCGGTTGAGGCTCCTCGACTTTGAGTATCTGGTCGGCGGCGGGGTGGGGAATGGTTTGCACAATTCCCGAGGGCCAGTGAATTTCCAGCGAGGTGATTTTCTGCTCGTCGCCCAGGCCGAAGTGAATGCGGCGATCAGAACACGACATGAAGCCGACGCTGGGATTGGCGTGGTTGTAGAGCGTGCGACCTGAGGCTGTGACGAGCTTGAGCCGCGCGCCGATGCCATCGCGATTGCTCTTGTGTCCACGCAAATCAACGAGCAGCCAGTGGTTGTGGACAACCGCGTTGTTCCTCAGGATGCGCGGGTGCTCGCCGAGCGAAGTGACGACGATGTCCATGAATCCGTCGTTGTTGAAATCAACAAATGCTGAGCCGCGCTGAAAACCCTTGACGTTGAAATCAGAACCCATCTCCGGGGTGGCGTCGCGCAGAGTTTTGCCGTCGAGATTCTGGAACATGGTGTCGTGCTGGCGGGCGTTGGCGATGAGGTCGTCGACATCGCCGTTGGCGGAGTAGATGTCTTTCCAGCCGTCGTTGTTGTAGTCGATAAAGCCGATGCTCCAGCCAGAGGAAGAACGCGAGAGCGCACCCATTTTGCTGGACCACGTGATGTCGGCAAACGAGCTGCCGCCCTCGTTGCGCAAGAGCCCGAAAACCTGTCCAGCGAGGTCGTTGTAGACAATGTCCACCCATCCGTCATTGTCAAAGTCGCGCGCATCGCAACCCATGCCGCTGACCGTTTCGCCCTGGGAGTTGTAGGCGACGCCCAGTTCGATGCCGGCCTCCTTGAAGGTGCCATCGCCCTGATTGACGAAGAGGAAATTCGGCTCGGTGTCGTTGGCGACAAAGATATCCATGCGGCCTGAGCCGGTGAAGTCGGCGATCGAGAGGCCCATCCCTTTCCCGTGAAGTTTGGCGAGCCCGCTCTGCTCGGTGACGTCTTCGAATTTCCCGTTGCCGAGGTTTTTGTAGAGCCTCGACTCGACACTTTTGTAGACGGTCGGCGAGCAGTACTCTTCGCGCTCGGCATCCATGCGGCACTGCTTGTCCGCTTGCGGAGACCAGTAAGTGTAGTTGGTGACAATCAGGTCGAGCAGGCCGTCGTTGTTGTAGTCAAACCATGCGGCACCCACTGACAGGAGGTTCTCCGGCTTGTGTTCCAGGCCAGAGCCGAGCGTCACCTCGGTGAAGGTTCCATCGCCGTTGTTGTGATACAGCGCGTTGCGGCCCGCGTTGGCAATGAACAGATCGGGGAAGCCATCGTTGTCGTAATCGGCTGCGGCCACACCAAAGCAGTAGCCCAGGTCCCGGCCATCGAGCCCCGCTTTAGCGGTGACGTCGGTGAATGTGCCGTCGCGGTTGTTGCGGAGCAGGCAGTTGTAGAACTGCGGAGAGGATTTTGCGAGTTCGGGCAGCTTTGCGCCGTTGGTGAAGAAGAGGTCCATCCAGCCGTCGCTGTCGTAATCCAGCGCGGCAATGCCGCCACACATGGGCTGCGGAAAGTACTTGCGGCCGGTGAAGTCGTTCAGCGTCCGGTAGGAGAGGTTCGAGCGGGGGGCAACGTCGGTGAACCAGCCGGCGGTTTGTGGCGCAGGAAGGGTGGCAGGGGCAGACAGGGCTGCGCGCGGTAGCATCAGAGCTCCGGCGGCGCGGGCGAGGTTGCTGAGAAATGGTCTGCGTCCGATCAGCATTGCCGATATCCAGGTGGATCTTCCGACGGAGAATCTCCGCCCATCCATGCGGATGCTACCAGATGTATGTTCCGACGACCAATGGCGGGCCATTGATGGAATCGGTGACCGAGGCTTTCACGACAATCTGGATATTCTTCTTGCTCCAGTCGCTGGGCATGCCGGCCACTGCTTTGGCAAAGAGATCGGGATTGGTGACGATTTCAGAGGCCGCATCGGATCCGTTGGAGCCGAGGCCGGCGACAATGACGGTGAACTGACCGGTCTTGGGGTTCAGAATGCGGGTTACCAGTCCGAAGTCCGCTGCGGTGCCGCCGGTGCTGTCCCACTCAGCAATCCATTTCTCGCCCTTTCCCCCGTTTTCGCAAATCTCGGTATGGCTGCCGACGTCTTCAAAGGAGTAGTGGAGGCCACGTGTGGTCTCCAGGGTCCAACGATTGCTGAAAGCCCCGATGAGTACCGAGGGGGATGTGCGCAGGTCCTCGAACGTGAACTCATTGCCGATGCGGACGTCGCTGTCGACGTGCCGTGACTCGAGGTAGCGGGACAGATGGATGGAGGCCTTGATGTCGCCCACCCCGGGCCCGCGGTCGTTGTCAATGAATATTTCTCCGAAGCGGATGGTGTCGCCGGGGGCCAGGTTCGGGGCGCGATTGAGACGGTCAAAGGCGGCACTGAACTCGCCCGGCGTCTTCTCGGTGCGTTTGTACAGCGCATCGGTTCCGCGGAAGGCGAGCAGTTTGGGGAGGTAGATGACCACAGGGCGGCCGGGAGCCAACAACGGAGCCCAGAAGCGATCAAGGTCGGAGCGCTTTCCGAAGAGGGTCCAGGCCGTGCCACCGGACGCAATCAACAGGATCAGGGCGGCGGTGAGCCAGAGGATGCGCTGCCTCGGGCGACGGCCGGAAGCCTTGGGAACTGCCTGGGCTCCGGTTGGCGACGGCTCCACAATGGAGTTTCCGGGATGAACCTCGGGAATGGGAGTGGCGACGGGGGCTTGGGGTGGGAGGGGAGCGGTCTTGAGAGCTAAAAAAACCGGGGTATAGGAGCCGACCGGCAGGTCGATGCGGATGTGCGATCCCGCCGGAGGAGCCTGATAGTAGAGCTGGAGGCGGCGGCGGACTTCGCCGGCCAGGACGCGAACTACAGAGTCGGCCCCGGTGTCGTAGTCGGCGGACCGGTGGAAGATCTTGAAGCCGATGGCCCGTTCCTTGAGCGGTTCGGCGGCCCCATCGAGACGATAGTTGACGACGAAGGAGAGGAACTCCTGGCTGCGGTGGCTGGGGCGAAAGGCCTCGCTGGCAAGAATGAGTTTGAGCTCGCGCAGGATGTCGTCCTGCCCTGGAGCGTCCTCGGACAGCTGTGTCGGGAAATGTTGACGCAGGCTGGCGGGCTCATCGAGTTGTCTTGCTTCTTTGCTCATCCAGTGTCAGCTCTTTTGGCAGTCAGGGGTGGTCGCGCTTTTACAACTCAAAACTGTTCAAGCTCAGTGGTCGCATCTCCCAAGCCGGACCGGCAAGGTTTGCAGCCATCGCCCGGTAGGGCAGGAAGCGGAAGTTCCCCGGCCGGGCGGAGGGCTCTTGTTGCCACAGGAGGAATTGTACTCGAAGAGATGCCTGGGACTAACAGGGGAATTCTGCCGCCAAACGGGGGACGCCGGGGTGCCGCTTTCGCCCCGGCCTCAATGATGTCAAGTGTATGAATATGAATGACCTACGGGACGTTAGGAGGAGGCGCTGGGGGGGCGACTAACAGGGTGTCACTGTTTCTCACTTGCGTGTTTACGCAGAAACACCTCGTAGTAGTCCGTGGCCTGGAGAAGCAGGTTGCGCGAGATCCCTATTTTCGGGTTGGGGCAAAGTGCAACAGTGCCAATGAGAAAGCTGGGCTGGAGGTCAATCTGCTGAGAGGATACCCGGTGAAGAATGCCGGGGTTTGTCGCAGCGGAGTTTGTAAACGTAAACAGTCACAGCCGACCCGAAGACGTCTGCTGAGCCACCCGCAGTAGTAAATGTAGGGAGAAGCGAGAAGCAGGCACCAAATGAAGCGGCGTCCTTCCTGCCAGAAGTCCGTCAACTTCCACTTGCGTGGCTTGCATTTTTCCCGATGGCCAGCGATAGCCACGCTTGGATTTCCAACGAGCGAGCGGCAGGTCAGGGACGGGTTTCCGGCGTCGCCTCCGGAGGCACTTGGCAGTGGTTACCGCCCATCGAGGCGCGAACCCAAACGTGAGTACCCAAAAATAGGAGGAGACAAACATGGCACACAAGGCAACTTGTTTGACCCGCTGCCTGCTGCTTGTGCTGTTTGGTCTGTTTCTGCTTACCGTGACACCCAAGAGCTTCGGGCAGGACGTCAATGCCTCACTCAGCGGCACGGTAACAGATCCCAGCGGAGCGGCCATTCCTGGCGCCAAGCTGACACTGACCAACGAGGCAACAGGCTTCCAGTCGAATTTCGTCTCGGAAGCGACCGGAGGATACAGCTTCCGGAATCTGACGCCGGGCAAGTACCAACTTCAAGCCAATGCCACCAACTTCAAGGCGACGACCGAGAAGGGCATTGAACTGCTGGTGAACCAGGCCGGCCATCTCGACGTCAAGCTGCAGCTTGGCAAAGCGGACGAAACCGTGACCGTGATTGGGGATACCTCCCTGATCAACTACGAATCGGCCACCCTCGAAGGTGGTGTGAGCCCTGAGACCCTTCAGGACTTCCCCCTCGTCGTTTCCGGTGCGCCGCGTTCGTCGGTTGCCGTTGCAACCATGATGCCGGGCGTAACCGCAGCCGGCGGCAACAACGCCTTCAACGCGCGTATCAACGGGGGCATCGTCACAGGGGATGAAGCGATTGTTGACGGTGTGACCACCTCAGAGGGCTACATGAACCAGTCTGGCATGGTTGCGCTCCAGACTGACTTTGGCATGTCTCCTGACATCACGAGCGAAGTGCACGTGCTGACCGCGAACTATGATGCGCAGTATGGCAACACCACCTCAGGCCAGCTGATTATCCAGACCAAGAGCGGCACCGAGCGTTTCCATGGTGCCGGATACGAGTACCTTCGCAATGACTTTTTCAACTCGGCCCAGTATGGAGCCAAAAAGTCAGCTGACAAGGAAAATGACTTTGGCGCGAACATTGGCGGTCCCATCTATCTGCCCGGCATGCACGGCGACAAGTCCTTCGTGAAGGGATACTTCTACTTCAACTGGGAAGGTTTCCAGAATCACGGCGGATCCGTTGCAGCGGTTGATTCGATTGCATCCACGGCGGCGCGTACCGGAAACTTCAGCGAATGGCCGACGCAACTGTACTACCCGAACGACCCTGTGAAGTATGGGGAAGATGCGGGCCAGCCGATTGCCTATGGCGGGTCGATGAATGTCATCAATCCTGCCTATGAGGATTCGACTGCAAAGGCCTGGATGGCAGCTCTGCCGACACCCACCAATTCCAATTCAACCGGCAACTACGTCATTCCCCACTCTGGCCAGGGTTCGCTGACCAGTTCTGAGAATGTGTACTTTGCACGCGCGGATCTGAACATTGGCCAGAAAGATCACCTGTACTACACCTACTGGTGGCAGTATGCCGGCATCAATGCCGCTTCGGATCTGCCGGTGGCGTTGTCCAATGCCGGTCCTGCAAACCCTGAGAACGCGCCGATTCAGCGCTTCAATTGGGAGCACACAATCAACAACAACATGACCAACCACTTCAGCGTCGGTTACCTGAACCGAAATGAAGGCTACTACCAGCTCGACGGACAATCGTCGCTGCCCAAGGTGTCGGGCGTTGCCAGCACGGAAGACATGCCGACAATGGCCTTCTCGAACTACACGCAGTTGGGAACCTCGTCGCCGGCCAGCTCGGCGCACGATGTCACCACCCGTGGCACCTATGGTCTGAACGATGTCTTCACGTGGGTACATGGACGGCATACGGTGAAGGCCGGATTCGAATGGAAAAAGGCCGGTACCAGCATCCACGAAGGCAACAACCGTGGCGGCACGTTCTCGTTTGCGCCCAGCACCACCGGCGCTGACGCAACTGTCTGCCCGAGCGGCTGCCCGGGCGATGACATGGCCTCGTTCTTCCTGGGTGCGGTTTCGACTGCCTCGACCACCTACTACAACGTGACCGCTGAATATCCTCGTCAATACGGATATGCTGCGCACGTTGGAGACGAATGGCACCTGACGCCAAAGCTGACCGCAAACTTCTCGGTGCGCTGGGATTACATCTCCCCGTTCAAGGAGAAGCTCAACAACCTGACCTTCTTCGATCCGGGCGGCGTCAACCCTGGCGCATTCAACTCGGCTACGAGCTCGAACCTGAAGGGCCGCCTGGCCTACGCAGGAACCAAGTGGGGAGCAGCGAGCTACGGTGGATCCTATCCGGAACTTGCGCAGAAACTGAACCTTGCACCGCGCGTGGGCTTTGCCTACACCCTCAATGACAAGACTGTGGTTCGCGCCGGCTACGGCATCTACTTCGGTCAGGCCTTCTATCCCGGCTGGGATGGCGGCATGTCGCAGGACGGCTTCAACAAGACTGTGACCCTGACCCAGGCAAATGCCGGAGATTTCAAGACTCCTGCGATTTACCTGCAGAGTGGCATCTCCTCCGAACAGACTGGTTCGACCGCTTCGACAATCAGCTCGTCATTCGACAACGGATCGCACAGCATCAAGTACCGTCCGCTGGATGGCAATCGCCGTCCGTATTCGCAAATGTGGAGCCTGACAGTGGAGCGTCAGTTGCCCGCCAACTTCTTCATCGCGGCATCGTATGTCGGCACAAAGGGAACGCACCTTCCGTCTGACAAGAGCCCGCTGAATATCCTCAACCCCAATGATCCGAAGGTGCAGGCACTGGGCGATCATCTTGGCGACCAGTTCGGTGCCGGACAGACGGTTCTCGATGGAATTTCCGTTCCCTACGACAACTTTGTCTCTGACCTGGGAAGCTGCGCAACAGTTGGACAGGCGCTGGTTCCGTACCCGATGTACTGCTCCATGCTTCAGGGGCAGAACGAACAGCATGGCAAATCCATCTACAACTCGTTCCAGACGAAGCTTGAGCGTCGTATGTCGAAGGGCTTGTATGTGCTGGGAGCATTGACGGTGCAGAAGATGTATACAGATGCATCGGACACCGTGCAGTCGACCAATACCGCAGGCGCTGGCAACCAGGGCAACAACGGGCAGTTCTCCCCGTTCAACCTTGGTCCTCGCTCATGGTCAATCGCCGCAGACAACGTACCGGTTACCGTCCAGCTTTCTGTCGTGTACGAGCTGCCGTTTGGCAAGGGAAAGCAGTTCCTCAATCAGAGCGGAGTTGGGAATGCGATTGTGGGTGGCTGGCAGGTTACCCCGTTGCTGCATTACGACTACGGCACCCCGTATTCGTTCTACTCGTCGAACTGCGACACGTCGAACAAGGCGCCGAATCTGCGTGAAGGCTGCGTTCCGGGAATCAACCCGGGCGGCATTGTGCAAATCCACGGCCGCAATGGCTACAACCCCAAGAGCGCGGCGCCGTACTTGAATGCTGCGGCATTTGAAAATGCTTCAGCCTTCAGCCAGTTTGGCTACACGGGCTTTGGCAAAGCGGTGACCGGCATCTACGGTCCGTCGTACAAGAACGTGGATATTTCCCTCGCCAAGGACTTCAGCGTTCGGGAATTTGCCAAGTTCAAGTTCGCTGTCAACTTCTTCAACGCATTCAACAACCACTACTTGATTGCATCGCAGGGTGGCAACTACGGCGGCCCCAGCGTTGCGTTCCATACGGACATCTCAAACTCGAACTTCGGAACCTGGACTGGCAGCGTAAGCTCGCCGCGTACCATCCAGTTCTCTGGACGCCTCGAGTTCTAAGAATGTACCTCCTGCGGTAATTCTCTCCCACCATCCGGCTGCTCACACAGGGCCGGATGGTGCACTTTTCCAAGGGATTTGGAAATACTGCAGCAAACCTGTTCCGAGCCAGGAAACGGCAAGGGATGCGCTACTGCTGACTCGCGGAATGAAGCTTGCGGTAGAGAAGCACCTGCTGCTTTGCCTCGTCTTCGTGACCCAGTTTGTGTGCGAGACGCGCCATTGCCATGTGCGGATCGGCCCAGGCGGCATCAAGCGAAGCGGCTGAAGTAAACTCCTTCATCGCATCTTCCAGCTTGCTCTGGTTCTCAAGCACAAGGCCGAGTTGAAAGTGCGCCTGAGGGAATTTCTCATCGAGCGAAATGCTTTTGCGCAGGTGTGTTTCAGCGTCGGAATCGCGATTGAGAAATTGCTCCACAATGGCAAGATTCAGAAACGGCCAGGGAGATGGATGTGCCGCGTGAGAGTCAAGATCGATGGCGCGATGGAAGCTCGCGATCGCATCTTCGTTCTGGTTCTGGTAGTAGAGGCACAGCCCAAGATTGTCCCAGGCACGCGACATGCTGGCGTCAAGAGCGACAGTTGTGCGAAGCAGTTCGGTAGCTTCAGGATAGAGATGGTCGTCGTAAGCAAGACGGCCAAGCCAGTAGGGATAGAGAGCAGTTTTTGGCTGGAGTTTCTGAAGCTTGGCAAGCAGCTCGTGTGCCCAGTCTTTATGCCCCAGTTGAATGTACGCCATGGCGAGCGAAAACTGAATGTCCTCAGGGAGTGGGGCGATAGCTTCGGCCTTCTTCCACGCAACAGCCGCCTGCACAAAGTCGTGATCCAGAAAATATACCGTGCCCAGCAGACGCAGGGATTGGGATGCATCCATCGAAGACTTTGGAAGGGAGTTCAACTGATGTAACAAGAGCTCCTCAGCCTTGCGATAATCATGGGCCGCCAGTGCCCGCTGCAAGGACTGGCGAGAGGTGGCATCGAGGACGAGCGAAGCAGTATCGTTAATCGTTGGCGCCGGGTCGGCGGAGGGCAGTTGTACTTCCGCGCCGGCAATTGGGGAGAGGGCCAACAGCAGAATGGCGCTGGGGGCAATCCAGGAGGAACTTAGATACCGCATGGTACCCAGTCTACGTTTTCAGCAATTCGGATTCAAGGTAAGATCTGCGCTCTTTCTCGCGCTCCTGGGCGTGTGCGTGCGGCCGGTTCCCGCGCAGGTTGAGGGGCACAGCGCCAAGCGCGTTGCGGAGATCCAGCAGGCGCTGCAGGCAGGCGAACTCCAGCGCGCCGACGAGTTGTTGCAGGCCGCAATGAAGAGACTTCCGCATGATGCGGAATTGCTGAATCTTGAAGGTGTGATTGCCGCGCAGAGCGGAAAGCCTGCGGAAGCGCGGCGATGGTTTCAGGAGTCGCTGCGATGGAATCCGCGCTCGCTGGGGACGGTTGAGAATCTGATTCGGCTGGATATGGACACCGCTGAAAAGGACGCGGCGATTCGGCGTGAGGCGCGGGCGCTTTGCGAGAAGATTCTCGCGGCCACTCCGGGAGATGATGAATCGCGTTACCAACTGGCGACGCTTCTCGCGTGGGAGAACAAACCGAAGTTGGTGCTGGCAGAGATTGCGCGCCTGAGCGCCCCTGCCAGAGAGAGCACACCCGTGTTGGCCTTGCAGTGTGCTGCAACAGCTGCCGACGGCACAGAGCCGGCAGCGGCAACGGCCGTGAAGGCGCTTGCCGCAAAGAACGATTTCAGTGAGGCGGATGCGGAAGAGTGCGCGGGGCCACTGCGTGCTGCGCGACGTACGCAGCTGATTGAGGAGTTGTATACCGCAGTTGCCTCGCACCACGAGTTGAGCGCAGGTGGGCTGCGCATGCTGGGGCTGGCGCAAGAGGCGAATGCGAAGTTGCCGGCGGCACGGCAGAC
Organism: uncultured Acidobacteriaceae bacterium; assembly: GCA_903904755.1. Taxonomy (GTDB): domain Bacteria; phylum Acidobacteriota; class Terriglobia; order Terriglobales; family Acidobacteriaceae; genus Acidicapsa. The sequence continues at coordinate 35,427 of CAIVDV010000073.1, forward strand.
GCTGGAGCAGAGCTTTGCCGCAGGCGGTGGAAAAGATGCCGAGACGCTGATTGATTTGACCCGTGTGGCTCTTGCGGAAGCGGACAAAGATGGTGCGCTGGGATACTTGGCGCATGCGCGCGATATTGCTCCCGGGGATGCGCGTTTCCCCTACGAGTTTGGAATGATTTGCGCGGAGAAGGGCCTGTATGGTGAGGCGCGCAAGGCGCTCGCGGATGCCGTGGAACTTGATCCGCAGAATCCGGATTACAACTTCAATCTGGGTACGGTCATCAGCTTCTCGCGCGATCCATCGGAAGCATTGCCATGGCTGCAGAAGTTCCATGAGCTTCGCCCAAATGAGTCTGCCGGCGAACTGGCTTTGGGTGCGACGTATTTCCGCGCGAAGGATTATGAGAATGCCCTGGTGTGGCTGACCAAGGCGAAGAATGGCGCCCGCACGGCGGCAGAGGCGCACTTTTATCTGGGCCGGATTGCGAGGCAACAGGGGCGTGCGGAAGATGCAATCGAGGAGTTGAAGCAGTCGGTGGCAGTGGATGCGAAAGAGCCGGATGTGTTGGCCGAACTCGGTCAGATTTACGTCACCCGCCGCGAGTTTGCGGACGCAGAGAAGGAACTGAAGCAGGCGTTGGATCTTGATGCGGACAACTACGCAGCGAATTTTGGATTGCTGCAGTTGTACGCGCGCACCGGCGACGCACGCCGGGAAGCGCAGTCTGCGCGATTTGACGAAATCAAGGCAAAGAAGGAAGCTGCCGCACGTGACATGATGCGTGTGATTCAGATTGAACGGAACGTCTCGGACAAGAGACCCTAACTGGCCGGATGGTCATAGAAATCAGAGGTAGTGATGAGCCGTATTCATTTCAGAGCATGGATTGTTGCGATTGTCGTCGTGGGTCTTTCGTGGGGAGTGGCAGCGTGCCAGGAACTGGCGGGGAAGTGGGTTTTCCCGGGCGAGAAGCTTCATAACGGAGAGCAGCAGCGGACGATTCTGGACCTGAATCAGAAGGGTGCGGAAATCACGGGACAGATCATTGCTCTTGGCTGGGCGAATGGTGTCAAGGGCACGATTCATGACTCGCATTTTGAACTCTTTCGCACGGATGTGGAGGAGCCCAAGCCGTTTCTGGTGGGGGATGTGGCGAACGGGGAATTGCGCATCACGTTCTGGGGCGGGACGCATGTGGGGCACAAAGCAAGCGCGCAGGATGACATTGTGATTCCAGCGCAAATCGCTCCGCCGGCGTTGCATCCGGTTGCGAGCATTGGCCAGGCGAAGACGCCGCCGATGGGCTGGAATTCGTGGAATCTCTTTGCCGATAAAATTGACGACAAGACAGTCCGCGAGATGGCCGACGCCATGGTGACGAGCGGGTTGCGGGATGCCGGGTACGTTTACCTGAACATTGACGACACATGGGAAGGCCTGCGCGATGAGAAGGGTGTCCTGCACACAAACTCGAAGTTCCCCGATATGAAGGCGCTGGCCGATTATGTGCACTCGAAGGGATTGAAGATTGGGATCTACTCTTCGCCTGGACCGCGGACATGCGGTGGGTATCCTGCAAGCTATGGATTCGAGGAGCAGGATGCGAAGATGTTTGCTGCCTGGGGCTTTGACTTTCTGAAGTATGACTGGTGCAGCGCCGGCTACGTCTACAAGGACGAGGCGATTCATGCCGTCTATCAGAAGATGGGCGATGCACTGCTTGCCACGGGACGCCCGATTGTCTACAGCCTGTGCGAGTATGGGCTGCAAAAGGTTGAGACGTGGGGCCCTGAGGTTGGTGCGAATCTCTGGCGCACAACCGATGACATCCGCGATGAGTGGGAGAGCATGATGACCAACATTCACGTTCAGGCTCCCACGGCACCATGGGCCGGGCCGGGACGATGGAATGACCCCGACATGCTTGAGGTCGGCAACGGGCACATGACGGCCGACGAGTACCGGACGCACATCACCCTGTGGGCGCTGACGGCGGCACCCCTGCTGGCCGGCAACGACGTGCGGACGATGACTGCGGAGACGAAATCCATCCTGCTGAACAAGGAAGTGATTGCCGTGGACCAGGATGCGCTGGGCAAGCAAGCTGTTCCCGTGAAAGTGGGCCAGCTTGAGCGGTGGGTGAAGCCGCTGGCCGACGGTGGAGTGGCGATTGGCATTGTGAATCTCGGCGCAGCGCCCGCAGTCGGAAACGTAGAGATCAAGGACCTGCCAATCCAGGGGAGTGCGAAGCAGGTGCGTGATCTTTGGACGCACCAGATTGTGGCCTTGCAGAACGGTGCGTATTCCGCGACGATTCCGGCCCACGGAACTTTGCTGCTTAGGATTTCCGCCAAGTAGCGAAAGCGACTCGTATAGCAGCAGGCTTCTCGAAAATCAAACGCCCGGCAGCGATGGCAACTGCCGGGCGCTTGCCTTTGCGGTGCTACTTTGCTTCCTTCACCAGAGCGTCTGCCGCGTTGCCGGCGACAATCCAGCTTGCCGACCCCGCCACGACCGCTTCATCTTCAAACCAAAGGAATCCGAAGTCGTCGATCAGCTCAGGAAAATCGGGTTTGATAACGATGTATCCGGGAATGACTGCGCCGGGAATGTAGGCGTTGTCGCCGCGATTGTTGCTGTACGTTTTGGTCTTCGAAACCGTGCCGACGCCGGCGACATACGAGGTGCTGGAGACCGGGTGAGTTCCAAGAATATAGTTGACGGCGCGCATCGTGTACTCCGGGCCAACCAGGTCAGGGAATGCGCGGTGCAGGAAGTACATCCGGATTGCCATGTCAACCACGGAACCGGAGCCGCCCCAGGTTCCCAGGCTCGGCGGCACACCAAACGGGGTTTCGTTCAGCTCCTTGTCGACCCCCACCATGTAGGCCTTCACGGCCTCGTGCAGTTGGTCTTTCGCGCTCGCATCCAGGTAGGGCAACGCCCGTACCGCTGTCCAGCCGTTGAAGCCCATCTGCTGCGGAGTGATGATCCGGGGAAAAATCTCCCGCAGGCGGGATTTGTAGGGTTCCGCGCCGTGGGTGGCAATGGTGAGCTCAAGCGCCGCAGGCCAGTCCATCGTGGCTTCAAACGCAGCACGATCAAACGCAGGCGGAGCGGGTGGAGGTGTGGCCGGGGCCGTGGTCGCGGCTTTCTTGGGGTGCTGTCCGCCGGCAACCGTACCCTGTGAGGCAGCAAGCACGCCGCCTTCCTCAGCCCCGTCCGGAGCGTCTGCGCCAAAGGCACGTCCTGCCGGTACGGTGGCATGCGCTTTCTCCTCGCTCCAGGCCTTCATCGCGGTATCCAGGCAGTCCTTGGCCATCGCGTCATCCCAGCCTTTCAGCGTGTCGGCCGAGGCAGCGAGTGCGGCAATGGCGTTCCACTGGAAGAAGGGGTTATTGGATGTGAAGATCCAGCGGTCATCCGGCCTGCCGGAATAGTCACCCTTGACTTCGTTCGGGCCCAGCTTGGGGTCGAAGATACGCCCATCGGTCTTGGAAGCGGCATCTCCCAGGTGGGTGTACTGCCGCAGGTCAGGCTCGTGGGTGCCGCGGATAGCGTGGCCGATGTTGTGGAACTGCGCCAGAATCAGCAGCGCACCGTGCTTCACCTGCTCCACCGTATCCGGAACGCCGTCGGGCCGGTGCATCTCCACCTGGCGGGTGGTTTCGTCGACCGTGAGCTCGTCGTAGTTGAGATGGAATTCGCGGTAAGCCAGCGCCAGGCTCTGAATGACGCTGAGCTGGGCGGGCTCTTCCAGGTCAAAGTCGCCGGCATCAAACCAGCCACCAACGTTCATCCCGGGAATGTGGTCGCCGCCCTTCCACTTGCCGTCCGTCGCCGTCGCCTGGTTCCAGCCGTCAAACTGCTCGCCCACCACCGGCGCCATTTGGCCGTCATCCAGATGCGATGCGCCATGCCACACGCGATAGCCCTCGCGGACTGAGACGTGGTCCATCTGCGCGGCAAGGTGATGGTCAAGGCTGTCCTGCCAGATGTTCGCGTAAGCGTCCTTTGCAATCGGGAAGGGAGCTGTGCGCTGGCCTGCATACTCAAGGACGTAAAGGCCGGGCTCCTTCACCGGGGTGAAGTCAAATTTGGAATAAGTATAACGAAGCCAGGGTGTGGAAGGCGTGAGGGGCCCTTCAAAGATCGGCTTGTAGGAGCCATCTTCGGCAAGGCGCAACACCTTCGCCGTCTTGGGCGCATCGTACTTGGGGTCCAGTTCGATGACAGCCTGTTTGGCGAAATCGGGCGCATACCCAACCTGGCTGTGCGCGATCATCGGCGGGCGGGTCCAGTTTGCAATCACATCAGGCCGGATGTGCCACACAATCGCCCCGGTGGTCTTGCCGGCGGGAATCAGGGAGCGAAGTACAAACCAGCCGTTCTGCGCGCGGTCGCGTCCGTCAAACAGCATCAGGTCGGCGGTTTCGGACTTCACGTTGATACGGGCCAGCGAATCGTCGACGCCGAGCGTGATGCTTTTGCCCTGCGCGAAGGGAAGCGGCTCAGTGTAGCCCTTGGCCTTGTCCCAGTCTTCCAGGTAGTAGGCCTTTTTCGGCTCATCGGCCAGCGGCAGCACTTTTACCATCGCATCGTTCGGAGTCCGCGGAAAGATGCCGGCGCGGCTTCCGTCAACCAGGTAGGTTTTGCCCATGTAGATGGAGGGCAGGAACTCCAGGTTGAAGCCTGCACGTCCGGCCAGCTTCTCAGCCAGTGGCTTGTCGAGGTTGATGCTCACACGGACGCCGCCGGGCTCTGCCGCCACCTCAAGCGTGTAACTCAAGTCGAAGGTCGGGAAGGCAAGGTCGGCGGAAAGCCGGCTGTTCTCCTTGTCGGCGTGACGCCCTTTGAGGGTGGCGACCAAATCCCACTGCTCGGGCGTCGGCATCAGGCGCACGTCTCCGTTGGTGGCAATGCGCTGGCCATGCAGGATCATCTCCATGGCCGTGTTCTTCTGGTCTACAAAGACGGGGTGGTAGGTGCTGTCGTAGAGAAAGACGCTGAAGCCCTGGGTGTTGAGGTAGTTCTTGTCAGTCACCTGCATTTGAACCTGGGCGCGGCAAGCCGGGAGCCAGAAGAGCAGCTGCAGCAAAATGGCGGCGGAACCGATGGACTTTACAAAAGTACGAGGAAACATGGTGCTTTGAACCTCATGGGCGGAGCTGGACGGGATCTCGCAGTGCCCGCGTTGAATCCCGGTTTTTGCTTGGATGTGCGGCAGAGACTGTTGCCAGTCTCTGCCCGGATATTTGCTGTAATGCCTTGTGTTTCGAGCGGCGCGCCGGCCTACTCGGTCAAGGCAATCTGCCCGTCGATGCGGAAGTGGCCGGATGCCTCTGGCGCACCGGTATCGGGCTGACCACCGCCGATGCTGATGGAGTATTCCCCCCCAGCGACGATGGGGTTGCCGTCCTCGGTCACCATGCTCAGGTCGCGCGGCTTCAGATTGAAATGGACCGTCTGGCTGGTGCCTGCATCGAGATGAACCCGCTGGAAGCCGCGCAGCGCGATTTGCGGCGCGCCTTTCACCGCGGGGAACTTGAGGTAGAGCTGAACCACTTCGTCGCCGGCGACGGCTCCCTTGTTGGCAACGGTGACCTCAGCGCTCACGTCCTGACCCGCCGCCGTCGGCTGCAGGGGCAAAGTGAGTCCGCTGTAGTCGAATTTGGTATAGCTGAGCCCGTAGCCAAACCCATACAGCGGCTTGCCTGTGAAGTAGCGGTAGGTGCGGTTGGCCAGGCCGTAATCCTCAAAGTTCGGAAGCTGGTCAACGCCCTTGTAGAAGGTCACCGGCAGACGGCCGGATGGGTTGTTTTTCCCGCTCAGGGTTTCGGCCACTGCTGCGCCGCCCTCCTCGCCCGGATACCAGGCTTCGAGCACAGCGTCGGCGTGGTCGTTAATCCAGTTCACCGCCAGCGCGCTGCCGTTCATCAGCACCACGGCGAGCGGTTTGCCGGTAGCTGCAACAGCCTCCACCAGATTCTCTTCCGGCTGGGGAAGATCGATGCTGGTGCGGTCGCCGCCGAGGAAGCCCGGTTCGGTGACCGGCATTTCCTCGCCTTCCAACTGGCTGGTGATGCCCACCACGGCAATCACCACATCCGCGTCTTTTGCCGCGGCAATCGCTTTGGGAGAAACTTCGTTCTCAACCTTCGACCAGATGAGCTCGGCCTGGTGCTTGCCGTTGTTGCTGCCGTAGGAGACCTCGAGCTCGACCTTGCGGCCCTTCTCAAGATGAACCCGGCCGACACCCGATGCCGCTTCCGATCCGCCACCAAAGGCCATGGCTACCTGCTTGCCGTCCGCAGTCAGCCGTCCAAATCCCTGCACGCGAACTCCCAGCAGATAGTCACCCGTCTCAGTGGGCGTAAGCGACCCCGTCCAGCGCACACCGAAAGCCTTCTGCGATGCAACCTCCGCCGGAACGCTCTTGTCATCCAGGCCCACATTCGCTTCCGTGCGGCTGACCAAAGGCGTTGTGTTGGCCGCCGATCCCGGTCCGCGGCGCATGCCTTCGTTGTACTCGGCCTTCAAGCCTGGCTTGCCGTCGGGCGTGGTCAGCAGGGCATCCGGCACCGCTGCGCCATCGGTACGCAAAAACTGTGTGCCCGGAACAAACGTAATCGCTGCCCCTGGGAATTCCGCTTTCAGGCCCTCCATCACAGAGACAATGTGCGTCGGCTGGCCGGCATAGTTGCCAATCAGCGGGCGGGTCTGGTCAGCAAGGGGCCCGACAACGGTGATCTTCTTGATGCCGGCTTTCAGTGGCAGCAGGCCGTCATTCTTCAGCAGCACCATGGACTCGTTCGCCAGCCGGCGAGCTTCTGCACGGTGAGGCGCGCTGTCCAGTTCCTTCTCGTCAATCTTCGCGTAGGGAACCATCTCCGGCGGGTCGAACATCCCGAGCTTGATGCGGGCGGTAAAGAGCCGGATGAGCGATGTATCAAGCACGCTCTCTGGCAGATACCCCTGCTGAACAGCATCGACGTACACCTTCTCCACCGGGTCGCCGTAGCGATCCGTGAAGGTGACGCACTCGTTGTCCATACCGCGCAGAACAGAGATGGCCGCGCCCTGTGCCTGGGTCGGGCGATAGCGGTGGTTGGCGGCAACATCCTTCACGGCGTCGCAGTCTGAAACCACATAACCCTGAAAGCCCCATTTGCCGCGCAGCAGGGTCTGCAGCAGGAATTCGTTGGCGCAGGCGGGCTGGCCGTTAATCGCATTGTAGGCGCACATCACAGAGCCTGCCTTGCCCTCGACCACAGCGGCGCGGAAGGCCGGGGTGTAGGTGTCCAGCTCGTCGTGCAGGCTCACGTCAACATCGGCAAAGTGGCGCGTGGGCTCAGGGCCGCTGTGTACCGCGTAGTGCTTGGGAGTGGCGATGGCCAGGTAGTAGTTGGGGTCGTCGCCTTGCAGGCCGGTGACATAGGCCACGCCCATGCGCCCGGTCAGGAAGGGATCTTCGCCGTAGGTTTCCTGGCCGCGGCCCCACCTCGGATCGCGGAAGATATTCAGGTTTGGCGACCAGAAATCGAGGCCCCCCATGATTCCCGTATGGCCTTCGCGGAGGTTCTGCACGTTCTTGATGCGCCCCTCAATGCCAATCTGCGCCGCCATCGTGTGAATCCCCGGCGCGTCAAAGGTGGCGGCCAGGCCGATCGGTTCGGGGTACTCGGTGACGCCCTCGTTGATCACCCCGTGCAGCGCCTCGCTCCACCACTGATAGGCGGGAATGTTCAGCCGTGGAATCGCCGCCGAGTTGTTCTGCATCTCCAGCGCCTTTTCGGCGAGAGTCATGCGGTGAACCAGGTCGGCGGCGCGTTGCGTGGCCGGCAGCTTGGGATTCAGGTAGGCGGGCTGGGCGGCATCCTGGGCAAAGACTGCATGGGGCAAAATGCCGGCCAGAAGAGCTCCGGTACACGCAACGAGGCACGCGATATGCGTCATGCGAATTCTCATGGGAATCTCCAAAGTGGGGGTTAAAGCGGGGACGATGTTGCCGGCTTCCTGTGCGAACCGCAGCTTGCGGCGAAGGAACCAAAACCATTGAGCCAGTCCCGTGCAATTCGCGCCGGAACTATTGATAAACCGATTTAGTCAGAAAACATACCAGCACCAGCCAAGGTTCTGCAAGAGCTAGTTTCTGGTGCTCTCCGGCGGGAGGGAATTGTGGCTCTCCGGTTGCCCCAATCGTGTCCCATTCCGCGCCGGGGCGTGGCAACCGGGCACCGCCAGGACGCAGCCTGACCCGGGCAGCCTGAAATCAGGTCGGCCCGGGTCAGGGGGTTATCCGGCTTCAGCGAGACGGGGTGTGCGCAGCCAACGGGGGACTATTTTGCTGCAACGACCTCGAAATTCGCTTGCTGATCGGCCAGCGAACTGCCGCCTATCCATACCGTGTAGTGCGTTGGCTCCACGGTGGGCGTGCCCTGCTGGGTGTAGAAGGACAGCTCTTCAAAGCCCAGCGGGAAAGTGACCTTGCGTGATTCCCCGGGGGCCAGGGTGATGCGGGTAAAGCCCTTGAGGGCTCGGACCGGCTGTTCCAGGCTGGCGCCAAGATTCCGCACGTAGCATTGCACGACTTCAGTGCCGGGGCGGTTGCCGGTGTTGGTTACCGTGGCCGTCGCTTCCAGCAGGGGCTGGTTGTGGTGCGCCAACGCCTGGGCGAGCGGAATTCTGGGCTGGGAAACGGCGACGTTCTGGTAGGCGAAGGTGGTGTAGCTCAACCCAAAGCCGAAGGGGAAGAGCGCAGTGTTGGGCACGTCTATGTAGCGGGATACGAAGCGGGAGTTGTCTCCGGGCGGCTTGGAGAGGTCAATGCCGGTAGCCGGGCGGCCGGTGGGGAACTGGTTATAGTAGAGCGGCTCCTGGCCGAGGGCCCGGGGGAAACTCATGGGCAGCTTGCCCGTGGGCACCACCTCGCCCGCAAGAACGTTGGCGATGGCGTTGCCCGCCTCAGTGCCCGGGAACCAGGCCTCAAGAATTGCGGATACGTGGGAGGCGGCCCAGGTGAGCACAAGCGGCCGGCCAGAGAAAACAACCAGAACGACGGGCTTGCCCGTCCCCACCACCGCCTCAAGCAGTTGCTCCTGGTTGCCGGGCAGGTCCAGGTAGGCGCGCGAGCCCGCTTCTCCGCTCATGGAGTTGGATTCGCCCAGGGCCATCACAACCAGATCTGCGGATTGTGCGGTCTTGACCGCTTCGGCAAAGCCGGCCGTGGAGTCGCTCTCAATCTCCGTTCCCTTCGCGTAAAGCAGAGAGCCGGCGGCCTGTTTCAGGCGTTCCTCCAAAGCGTTGCGCAGGGTGATGATGTCCTTGTCCTGGCCCGCTCCGCCCCAGGCGCCAATCATCTCGGCACCGTTGTCAGCCAGGGGGCCAATCAAGGCAATCTGTTTGTGGTCCAGGCCCACGGGCAGCAAGGCATTTCCAGCAACATGTGGCTCATTCTTGAGCAGCACCAGCGATTCTTCGGCGCCCTTTCGGACCAGCGGGCGGTGCTCCGGCACGGCAGAAGTGACTTCGGGAGCATCGGCGTAGGGGTGCTCGAAGAGTCCTGTGGCAAACTTCACCCGCAGAACCCGCCGCACCGCCTCATCGACGACGGCCATTGGCACCTGACCGGATCGGATGAGAGCCGGCAGCTGGGTGTCGTAGAAGTGCGACATCATGTCTACCTCAACGCCGGCGGTGAGTGCCTTGCGCGTGGCGGTCGCGGCGTCCAGGGCGATGCCGTGGTTGGTCAGCTCCATCACGGCTGTGTAGTCGCTGACCACGAAGCCGTTGAAGCCCCATTCCTTGCGCAGAACCTTGTCGAGCAGAAAGGGATTGGCAGTGGCGGGAAGGCCATTGAGCGAGTTGAAGGCGCTCATCATGGTGGCGGCGCCCTGCTTGACGGCTGCCTCGTAGGGCTGCAGATAGACCTGCCGCAGCGAAACCTCAGACATATCGGTTGTGTTGTATTCGCGGCCGGCCTCGGCTGCTCCGTAGGCGGCAAAATGCTTTACCGACGCAGCCACATTGCCGGGCTCAGCGAGGCTGTTGCCCTGGTAACCGCGGATGTAAGCGCGAGCCATTGCCGCGCCGAGGTACGGGTCTTCTCCGGCACCTTCAACGGTGCGTCCCCAGCGGGGGTCGCGGCTGATGTCAACCATCGGCGAGTAAAACCAGCGGACGCCGGCCGTGGTGGCCTCGTTTGCGGAGATGTGCGCCAGTTGCGCAACCAGCTCCGGATCAAAGCTGGCGGCCAGGCCCAGCGGCACGGGATAAATCGTCCGGTAGCCGTGGATCACATCCGCGCCAAACAGGAGGGGGATGTGGAGGCGGCTCTTCTCTACCGCGAGGTGCTGAAACATGTTGGTGCGGTCTTTGCCCACGGTATTGAGCATGGAGCCGAGACGGCCTTCCGCAGCCAGCTTCTTGGAGTTGACCGGGGAAGTGGTCTCAGGATTTTTGGCTGCAATCCCCTGGGGCTGTTCCACGGCAGCGCCATCCGCGCCGGGGCCGTCGCCGGGGTCGTTGTACTGCACCAGTTGCCCAATCTTCTCGTCGAGGGTCATCTTGCGGAGAAGTTCTTCGACACGCGCGTTGAGTTTGGGATCAGCGAGCTGCGAGTTTGCCGGCGGGGTGGACTGCCGTTGCGGGGTGGTTTGGGCCGCGGAGGTCAAGGGCAAAAGGACGACCGCCGCCCAGGAAAACCCGACGAACGCCGCGATACGCAGAAGATGACAGTTCCAGGGGTTGGCAATGGACTCGGCAGCAAGGCCGAGTACCTGACTCCGCGAGTGGTTTATGGATGGCATGTGCGTTCTCCCTGGAGTGAAATGAGAGGCGTCAGGCTTTCTGGCGCGCTTGCGCAATCGTTTGCGCTCGAAGGTTTCTTGTATCACCCGCGCTTGAGCCACGTCAAATGGAAGTTGCCCAGGCGAGACAACCGGGGGGCCGGCGGACATCCTGGCCCGGCTGGAATTGACGCTGAGACCAGTCGAAAGGCGCGGTTGACAGGGTAAGTTGGAGCGTGGTTCAATTGCCTTGCGCAATCGATTGTGCAATCCTCGGCAAAGCCCGTTTGCCGTGGCAGGTTTCCGCCCATGGCACCGTTTGCAATGCCCCATTTGCAGACCTCCTGCAAGGGCGCGCGATAACCTTCCCATAACCGGAACCGCCGGAATGAAACCCTGGAGCTGCTTCCATGAATCTGTTGCGATCCGCCGCTTTTGGATTTTCCCTGAGCTTGGCTGCGGGAAATCTGCCGGCATGGAGCCAGCAAGTGGCTACCCCTGCGCTCTCGATAGATGCCGCATCCCCGGCTACGCCGCTGCCCCACTTCTGGGAGCAGGTCTTCGGCTCTGGCCGCGCCGTTCTCGCTTTGCGCGAAAACTATCGCAAAGATCTGAAGGACGTTCACGATGCGATCGGGACCCGCTACGTTCGCTTCCACGCAATCCTGCACGACGAAGTGGGGGTCTACGACGAAGACGAGCAGGGAACGCCGGAGTTCAACTTCTCCTACGTCGACCAGATTTACGATGGGCTGCTGGCGCAGGGAGTACGGCCCTTTGTCGAAATCAGCTTCATGCCCCGCAAACTTGCTGCGCGGGAAGCGATTCACCCGTTCTGGTACAAGCAGAACGTTGCCCCCCCAAAGGACTACGCGCGCTGGGACAAGCTCATGCAGGCATTCGGCGAGCACCTGGTTGCCCGCTACGGCATCGACGAGGTAGCGCAGTGGTACTTCGAAGTCTGGAACGAGCCGAACATCGACTTCTGGGCGGGTGAGCCCAAACAGGCAACGTATTTTGAGCTCTACGACCATACCGCGCGGGATCTGAAAGCTGTGAACCCGCGGCTGCGCGTTGGCGGGCCGTCCACCGCGGCCGCGCACTGGATTCCCGAGTTTCTGGACCACGCGGCGAAACAGCATGTACCCGTGGATTTTGTTTCCACCCATGGCTACGCCGATGACTCCGTGGAAGACTACTTCGGGACACACGAGGACATCCCCATGCGGGATCGTGTTTGCCGGGCGATTCGCAAGGTCCACGGGGAGATTGGCGCCTCCCCGCTGCCCGGTTTGCCGCTGATGTGGACGGAGTGGAACGTCCCCAGCTACGACCGGCTGAATGCACGAGACAACTGGTATGTCGGCCCGGCCCTCGCGCGCGACATCACCCAGTGCGACGGGGCGGTTACGCAGATGTCCTGGTGGACATTCGACGATGTCTTTGAGGAGAACGGTGTGGCGCCGACTCCCTTCAGCGGCACGTTTGGCCTGATAGCGCTCGGACGCATCCGAAAGCCCAGCTATTACGACTTTGCGCTGCTGCATACCCTCGGCGACGAGCGCCTGGCCAATCCGGCGGAGAACCTGCTGGTGACCCGCCGCAAGGACGGCACGCTCGTGGTGGCCGCCTGGAATCTCGTGGATATGGACAAGGTGGACGGGGCCGGGCCGCAGACGGTTACCCTTGTCTTTCACGGTGTGCCGGCCGGCGCGCGGGTGAAAATACAGCGCGTGGATGAGACGCACGGCAATCCCATGCCCACCTACCGCGCCCAGGGGAGCCCCCGCTACCCTACCCCCGCGCAGGTCGATGCCATGAATCGCGCTTCCACCCTGCCGGTGTCCGAAGAGCGGCGGTTGGATGGGGGAAGGTTGGAACTGACCCTGCCGGTGAATGGACTGGCGGTCGTGGAGGTGAAAGTCCGATGATACGTTCGAAGAGTTCAAATGCCCTGCCCCAACTGAACCGGCGAGAGATGCTGCTGGCCCTGGGTGCAACCGCCGGGTGCGCGCTGGGCCTGGAAGGGTGCGCGTTTGGCCTTGAGACCACCAAAATCCCGCTGAGCCAGGGCGATCAGGCATTCCTCGACGACCTGGAGCGGCAGGGATGCCTCTTCTTCTGGGAGCAGGCCAGCCCGCTCACCGGCCAGGTTCTCGATCGCGCGCGGAACGATTTGGCAGGCGCTCGCGATCCCCGCCGAATGGCCAGCATCGCGGCCACGGGGTTTGGCCTGACGGCCCTTTGCATCGCAGATCACCGCGGCTACCTGCCGCACGCGCAGGTGGTGGAGCGCGTACGCACAACACTGGACTGGCACCTGAACCAATTCCCGGAAGTCCACGGCTTCTTCTACCACTTCAGCGATATTGAAACCGGCAAGCGCGTGGATGGGGTTGAGTTGTCGTCCATCGATACCGCGCTGCTGCTTTGCGGGGTGCTCACCGCTCGCGCCTACTTTGACGACCCGCGAATCCACAGTCTGGCCCAGCAGATTTACGAGCGCGTGGATTGGCCGTGGATGCTGAACGGGGGCAAGACTTTCTCGATGGGCTGGCATCCCGACAAAGGGTTTCTGGATTCCCGCTGGGACAAGTATTGCGAGCTCATGATGATCTACCTTCTCGCAATCGGCTCACCGACGCACCCTGTGGCCCCGGAGTTCTGGAGCCACTTTGAGCGCCCGGTGATTCATTACAAGGGCTATGACTTCATCAGCGGCAACGACCCGCTCTTCACGCACCAGTATTCCCATGCCTGGTACGACTTCCGCAACAAGCGGGACGCCTATGTGAACTACTTCGCCAACTCGGTGACGGCAACCAGGGCGCACAAGGCCTTCTGCCTCTCCTACCCGAATTGGTACAACGAGGACTACTGGGGCATCACCGCGTCCGACTACCAGGGCGGCTACACGGCATGGGGCGGCCCTCCGGCGCAGGGTCCGCTGGACGGCAGTGTTGTGCCTTCCGCGGCTGCAGGATCGCTGGCGTTTCTTCCCGTCGAGTGCATCTCTGTCCTGAAGGCGATGCAATCGAAATGGGGCAAGCAGGCGTGGGGGCGATACGGCTTTGTGGACTGCTTCCACCCGGCTGCAAACTGGTACGACACCGATGTGCTCGGCATTGACCAGGGCATCTCCGTGCTGATGGTGGAGAACCTCCGCTCCTCGTTCGTGTGGGAGACATTTATGCGCAACCAGGAGTGCAGCAAGGCCATGGCCAAGGCTGGATTTACCAGCAAGGCCTGAGGGTTGAAACTGACGTGGACGTGGACTGGCCGCGAAGAGGATAATGCCGCTAGAAGCAATCGGCTGCCAGGATATTCCCCCACCGTTAACGCGACCGATGTATTGAACCCGGCTTGTCCTCATTCCCCAGGGGACGAAGCCCGCACCCAACCCGGACAGAGGCGAATTTCCGCCGCCCGAGTCCCCCGGACGCAGGAACGTGCTGAAAAAGATACGCACACAAATCACGCTGAAAGAGCTGGCGGCGCTGCTCCAACTTTCACAGTCCACGGTATCCCGCATTGTCAATGGCGAGGGGGCTGCGCACCGCATTGCTGAAGAGACCCAGCAACGCGTTCTGCATGCTGCGGCGCTGCACGGTTACCAGGCAAACTCCGTGGCTCGCAGCTTGAGGCAGAAGCGAAGCTACACGATTGGCGTGATTGTCCCGGAAATCAGCGAGGGCTACTCGACAGCGGTCTTGAGCGGCATCGAGGATGAGCTGCTCAAGGATGGCTTTTTCTACTTTGTGGTCAGCCATCGGCATCGAAACGATCTCCTTGAGGGCTATCCGCACATGATGCTGGCCCGATCGGTGGAGGGCATCATCGCCGTCGACTCGCCGATTGAGGCGGAGCTGCCCGTTCCTGTCGTCTCAGTCTCTGGACATCAGCGGCGCGAGGGCGTCATCAACATTGAGTTGCACCACGACACAGCTGCACACCTGGCACTGTCGCATCTGAAGGCGCTGGGGCACAGGCAGATTGCGTTCATCAAAGGCCAGAGTTTCAGTTCGGACACGAACCCCCGATGGCAGGCAATCGTGGATATGGCGCAGGCGCTGGACATGCACGTTGATCCTTCGCTTGTGGTGCAGTTGCAGCGGCCTGATCCGGGGCCCGAGCCGGGCATGGAAATTACCCAGGAATTGCTGAAGCGCAATCGTCCCTTCTCGGCAATTTTCGCCTTCAATGACATGACGGCAATCGGTGCAATCCTGGCATTGCGGGAGGCCGGCCTGCGCGTGCCCAAAGACATTTCGGTGATGGGCTTTGACGACGTACTTGCCGCATCCACAAATTCTCCGGCGCTGACCACCATCCATCAGCCCTTGCGCAATATGGGCCAGGTGGCCGCCACAACGCTGCTGTCGCTGATTCGCGATCAGCTCCCACACCCGCATCCCGGCGCGATTACGGTTCATCCCAGACTGATCGTGCGCAAGTCCACGGGCCATGTTGCAAAACCGGCTACCGGTTCCTCTGCACACGCTGCCGGCGAGGCCAACTCCGCGCCGCCGCTTGCTATGGATTAGGTGGATACAGCTGTGTTCACTCCTCGCAAATCTGCGCCTCGCATGCGCAACTGGCACTGGCCGACGATTGTGGCTGCGCTTTTGTCGCTGACGGGGCACGCCCATGCCCAGCAGTCGGCTTCGGTGGCTCCGCAAAGCACTGCGCCGCAGAGCGCAATCCGCTTTGAGGAGATAGCAGCAAAGGCCGGTCTGCGATATGTCACCGCCACCGCCAGCACTGAAAACAAGAATCAACCGCAAACCATGGTCGCTGGCGTTGCACTGCTGGACTACGACGGAGACGGCTATCTGGATATCTACCTCGTCGGTGGCGCAGCCCTGCCGTCACTTATCAAAGATTCACCTGTCTACTGGAATCGCCTCTTCCACAACAATCACGATGGAACATTTACCGATGTTACGGAGAAGGCCGGCGTTGCAGGCGCGGGCTACGGCAGCGGCGTTGCCGTAGGCGACTACGACAACGATGGCTGGCCAGACATTTTCCTCGCAAATGTGGCGAGCAATCAACTCTTCCACAACAACGGCGACGGTACCTTTACGGATGTGACCGCAAAGGCAGGCATGCAGGGCGCAAACCTGGACGGCAAAAAGATGTGGTCGGCTGGTGCGGGATGGGTGGACTACAACAACGATGGGAAGCTCGATCTCTTTGTTGTGAACTACTGCAAGTGGGAAGTGAACAAGGATCCTGTCTGTTATCTGAAAGACGGGGTGCGCGGATTCTGCCATCCCCGCCTCTACGCCCCGCTGCACAACACGCTCTATCGCAACAACGGCGATGGAACATTCACCGACGTCTCGGAAGAAACCGGCATCGCACACCTCTACGGCAAGGGCATGAGCGTGACCTTTGCCGACTATGACGGGGATGGTTTCATGGATGCCTTTGTTGCCAACGACACAACGCCGAATTTTCTCCTCCACAACGTGCGCGGCAAAAAGTTTGAAGAGGTCGGCGTGGCGGCGGGCGTGGCATATTCCGCTGACGGCGCGGCGCTTTCCAGCATGGGAGCGGACTTCCGCGATGTCAACAATGATGGCCTGCCCGACATCTGGTATACGGCGGTGGAGCGTGAAGGATTTCCGCTGAACATCAACTCTGGCAAAGGCGAATTCGTCGATATGACGGTGGCGGATGGACTCGGAAAGACCACCGACATGTCCGGCTGGGGCAACGGTTTTGCGGACTTGGATAACGATGGCTGGAAAGATCTTTTTGTCGCCCGCGCAAATGTCATGGACAACATCGCCGAAGCAAATCCTGCGCGGCGCTATGGCGAGCCGAACACCATCTTTCAAAACGTTGGGCAGGGTAGATTTCAGGATGTGAGCGCACAGGCTGGAGCTGATTTTCAGCGCGAGGCCGCGCATCGCGGGGTGGCCTTCGGAGACATCTTCAACACCGGCCGCATCGACATGGTGGTATCCGTTCTCAATGGCCCCGCCGAGTTGTTCCACAATGTGTCCGAGACCGGCAATCACTGGATTCTGCTCAAGCTCACCGGCACCAAAAGCAACCGCATGGCGATCGGCGCGCAGATTAAAATCACCGCCGAAGACGGCACCGTGCAGTGGAATGAAGTCACCACCGCCATCGGCTACGCTTCGTCAAGCGACCCTCGCGTGCACTTTGGCCTGGGCAAAAACAAACGCCTCCGCGAGATTGAAATCCGCTGGCCCAGCGGCATCCGCCAGGTCCTTACAGATCAGGACGTTGATCGCATCCTGCCCATCAAAGAGCCTGCTAAATAGCGGCTCTTGATGCGGACCTCCTCAATAGGTCGCCGCCGTTTCTGCGGAGCTTTCCGCATTCAATCGCTCAAACTCCGCGCGCGCTCTGGCCGCCTCTTCCCGCCGCCCAGCGCGTGAGTACGCAGAGCCCAGCGCGAAGAAAACCTTCTTCTCTTTCGGGAAAGCCTTCGCCGCAATCTCCAGTTCAGGAATCGCCGCCGCATAGTCGTCCGCTTCCAACAGCAGCAGCCCCAGCAGATAGTGTGCGAACGGGAGCTGCGGACTCAGGGCTACGGCCTGCTGCGCGTAGGGCAAAGCCGCGGCAGAATCCACTTTGTAGAGGTTCGCGGCTATTTCGAGACGGGCCGCAACATGCGCTTCATCCTGGGCAATCTGCAGTTTGAATTGCTCCACGGCCGCAGGCAGTTGGTTCGCACTTACCAGCATCACTCCGTAAGCGTAGTGCAGGTTGGCAAAATTGGGAAACTCCGTGAGGATGTCCTGATAGAGACGTCCGGCATCCTCATATTTCTTCTCCGCATTCAAGCACGCGGCTTTGCCCACGCGCCGCACCAGCCACTTTGTCTGCGCATCCTCCTGGGTTCCGGGAGCGCGTCGCAGCACGGCACGCCCGAGCCCATCCAGTAACTCATCGTCTGCTGTATCGGTCTTGCACACTGCGTCGAAAGTTGTCTGGGCCTGCTTGTATTGCCCGGCGCGCAACAGCAAAACGCCCTCGTGAAAGATGGCAACCTGCTGCAACTGCGGGTCGTCGGCGACGCCCATGCTGCGCCCTTGCTGCAGGTGCACGAGCGCGGCTTTGTCCTGGCCCAACTCGAACTCGCACAGCCCCAGCATTACGCGGGCCGTTCCATCTTTGGGCGCGAGCGGCAACATGCGCCCCAGGGCCTGCGCGGCGGCGGCGTATTGATTGCGATCGTATTCAAGGGTGCCCAGCGACCACCAGCCCTCAACCCAGTTGGGACGCAGCGCGAGAGCCTTGCGAAAAAGGCTCACCGCTTCGTCGAGATTGTCCGCGTCGCGGGCCGCTGCAGCCCTTGCTGCCAGAGACTGAAAATTGCCAGAGGAACTTTGCCCCGAATGCGCGGCGCCGCTCGCGACCTGTGCCAGTGCAACCCGGGATGCGGGCGGCAGCAGCGCAATCGCCACCACAGCAATCCCCACTCTCCATCGCATTCGATTCGGCTGGGAGACTCGCATCGTTCCTTTCGGCGCCGGGCTGTGACTGCTTGCGCCCGCTTCCACTCTAATAGAAAATCCGCCGGCGATGCAGCCCGTGCGAAGGGCGCATCGCCGACGGTCAGGAAGGCATCGGTTGAGCTGCCCGGAGGGATGCCCCCGGGCAGGTTGAGGTTGACCCCGGATTAGAACTTGAAGTGAGCTTCCACTTCTACCGTTCGGGATCCGAGTACGTTGTTGGCCCGGCCAAAAGTCGAATCAGTGATGCCGGTATCGACGTTGGTCAGGTTCAGCTTGTTGAAGAGGTTAAAGGCATTGGCGCGGATTTCGAGGCGGGCGTTCTCCCCAAGCACCTTCATGGTGGGAAGGCCGAAAGCCTTGGTCATGGCCAGATCAAGGTCAGAGTAGCGAGGACCAACAAATGCGTTGCGGTCAATTCCCGGGGTCTGCGGAAGCGCGCTGGGAGTGGGTGCAACGTCGGTGGTCCATGCCTGGCCATTCACAACCGCAGGAGGCGTGAAGTACGCGGTGCCACCCTTAGGGAAGTGGCCGGCAGCGGTCTTGAAGGAATCCGTGCTCTGTTTGCTGCCCGCTCCACCCGTGTAAGCAGCCGGACGCATGTTGCAGTTTCCGCTGTTCTGGTAGAAGGCGTTGCAGCCGATTCCGCCGTAGGTGGGGTTGAACGGGAAGCCAGAGTGGAGGTTGAAGATGGGGCTGAGCGTCCAGCCGCCAACTGCCTTTTCCAACCAGCCCTGTTCGCCGTGGAAGATTACAGGTGACCACACGCCAAACACCTTGAACATCTGACGGGAGTCAAAGTCAGACGGTCCGTGGTTGTAGCCGGGCAGGAACTGGTAATCGGTTGTGGTGTAGGGGCCGGAGCCGTCATCGGTGGACTTCGCCAGGCGATATTGGGCGTCCGCTTCAAACGTGTGAGCAAACTGGTGACGAACTTCGAGGAGAATCGAATTGAAGTTCGAGTGACCCGTTCCCTCGTACCAGTCAATGTAGTTGACGATTGGGTTGAAGGCGATTTGTCCAGCAAGAATTGCCGGTGCCAGTTCGTTGTTCAGGTTGTTTTGCAGCGGCAGGTGCCGCCCCTTGCTTCCCTGGTACCCGACCGTGGCAACCCACTGGTGGCCAAGGTCATACTGCCCTTCCAGCGAGTACCGGTAGACGTAGGCAGTCGGCAGGTTCGCCGGCAAACCGGTGATTCCCGTGGGGATGCCGTTGGTGGGCAGGTTGGCTGCATTGAAGCTGGTGATCATGTTCGGGTTGGCCGGCAATCCACCAGCCTGGTAGATATTGCTGGCGGCGCCATACAGAATCTGATCGCCGACCAGGCTTGAACCGTTGGCCAGGTACGGCGGATTGTTACGGGTGTTCGTGGTGATGGCCTGCTCAAGCCCGCTGAAGCCGATACCAGCGCCGCCGCGAACCACGAGACGGTTCTGGTACTTCACAGGACTCCACGCAAAGCCAATCTGCGGACCAAAGTTGAACTTGGGAGGGTTCACCTGCGAACCGCCCAGCTTGATGTAAAGGTCGGTAAGGATCGATGAGCCCTGGCCGAGACGTACGTTGGGCTCGTTGCCCTTCTTCTCGGTCATGCCGCCGAAATACTCCCAGCGCAGGCCCGCGTTGACCGTCAGGTTCGGACGCACTTTCCAGTCATCTTGAACGAAGAGCGCGAAGACGTTCTGGCGGTCATCCTTGCGGAATTCAGAAGGCTGCCCAGTGCGCGGATCAGCGGTAATGCTCTCCAACTGCGGGGCATCGTTCAGGAAGTCCCACATGTTGTTGAAGTTGTAGGAGGGCTCTGCATCCCAGGTCGGCGCATCAAGATACGCCAGCCGGGTTACCTGACCACCAAACTTCAGGCTGTGGCTCTTGTGCACCTTGCTGACCATGTCCTTCACGTTGAAGGTCCACTGGTCAAACATGCTGCCGATGCTCGGTCCAAAGTTCTGAACGCCGGCCGTGCCGTAGGGCGAGCCAAAGCCGCCGTTGGGGCCGTTGTAGGAGCTGGTGATGTTGTCGTCGGGCAGGCCCAGCGGAGATTGCGGGTTGTCGGCCAGTTCGTTCCACTTCCAGCCGGCCAGGTCCACACGGGCTTCGTTCAGCGTCGTGTCATTGAAGGTGTGGTTCCAAAGCGCGCCGGTGGAGTAGTTCTTCGCGTTGTGGTGGAAGATGTTGGACGCGCGATTGGGCCCGTTATAGCTGCTGTTGTTGACTGGAACATAGTACAGGCTGCCCGCCAGCAAATCCTTGCTGGTCATCTGGTAGTCCAGGCGGCCGTTGTACTGCACATTGATGTTCTGGGTTGGGTTCACGGTGGCTACGTAGAATATGTCGGCCTTGCCGTCAAAGTTCTGAACGCTGCCGGTGCCGTCGCCGCCAAGTCCGGGCATGTAGACCCCGGTTGTCGGGTTCTTGCCGTTGTAGGAAGGATCGTGCTTGCCCAAACCGATGGTGAGCGGGCTGCCCACATCCAGACCAGCCCCGGCAATGGTAATGCAGGTGACGCCTTCTTCAAGACCGATATCCGTGCAGCTGTGGTGGTCTGAGGGGCCCTGCAGAATCTTGTTGTAGACCGCCCCAGCACCCTTGATGGTGAGGAACTTTGAGGCAATGCTGCTGCCGGTCGAGAGACCGTCGAAGGTCGGGGTCTCGTACCAGCCGCCGCCGGTGGAGGTGGAGTGGTTCCGGATCGTCTCATACGAGAAGAACCCGAAGACTCTGTTGTGCCAAATCGGGCCACCCAAAGTGCCGCCCATCTGGTTGAAGCGGGAGTTGTCGCGCTGCGGGTTGTTGTTCGGATCCCAGCGCTGATAGGCGTTCAGTCCGGGGCGATCAAGCTTGATGAATGCCGTCCCGTGGTAATCGTTGGTGCCGTTCTGCGAGATAACCTGAATCTGCGCGCCACTCACGCGGCCAAACTCAGCGTCATAACTGTTGGCGGCTACCTTCATCTCCTTGATGGAGTCTTCACTGGGGGTGATCACGGCCGCGCCGGCCCAGGTAACGCTGGTGATGGAAACGCCGTCGAGCGAGATGCCGTTGGTGTCAGGCCGGCCACCTGCGCCGCTGCTCTGCGGCCGGTTTTCCGTCTGGAAGACGCCGGCCGTGTTGCCCGAGCCACCGGGGCCCTGGTTGCCGGCAAGGCTGTTGGTGCCGCCGCCGGAGCCTTGCGAACCATCGCCAAACATACCAGGCGCCAGTTGAACAAGCTGGAAGACGTCGCGCCCAAAGGACGGCATCTTGGCAATGTCGTTGGAATCAAGCGTTCCGCTGATGGCGCCTGTTTCCGTATCAAGAGCCGGCTCTACGGAGGCGTTGACGGTCACAGTCTCTTCCTTGCCGCCCACTTCCAGGCGCACATTCAGAGCATTGGCCTGTTCGGCCAGGATCTTCAAATCGTCAATCACCTTTGATTTGAAGCCGTCGCGCGAAATTTCAACCTTGTAGACGCTGGGAGCCAGAGCGCTGAAGGCGAAATCGCCCGCGCTGTTGCTCGTCGTCTCAAGCGTGCGGTTGGTTTCCTTGTCAATCAGTTTCAGACTGGCCCCGGGGATAAGCGCTCCGCCGGAGTCGGCTACCGTTCCCTGCAGGCTCGCGCTGTACTGTGCCCGGGCAGGGACGGCCACGAAGCAAAGCAGCAACAGCGCCGAAAGCCAAAAGGCAATCCGCGCCGATGCGAGCTCTACACTCTTTCGACCGTGGGTAAGATCGCTGTTTGGTTCAAGAACTTGCATAGTGGTCTCCTGAAGGATTGGTTGCGTGGTTCAACAAATTGGTCGCTCTTCTGTGAGTTTTTAAGCGTTATCCGAGCGGTGCGCAATCGATAGCGCAGATTGCACAATCGATTGCGCAACGGAGTATTGTTACCACCGTCAAGATTTAAATGTCAAATCAGAATTCCCGGAAGCGCGAAACCCCCGACTAAATCGCTCCACTAAACTCAGGCCGACGGCCTGGGCACCTGCTGGTTGCCGAAACTGCCTGGGCTGGCCGAATCTGCGGGCCAACAGTGCCCGGCTGGGCGGTTGCGCCGCCGGCAGTCTGGCGGGTATGCCCGGTGTATTCTGGTTGGCATGTTCAGTCCATGTAGGCCGCCGATGGCTGAAGTTGCCGTCTGCGGTGGGGCAGTGTCGGCATCAAATGGCGGGAATCCCGGCCCCCTGGGTGCGGGGCGATGAACCGGTTGCGCAAGGAGATGGAGGTCTTCCTGCAGTGCCCCCGCTCCATGCGCCTGCTGTTGATCGCGAACATGATTTATGCCCTTCTGCTGCCAATCATCGAGATTTTTGTCGCCGCCTATGTCATGCGGAACTCCCAGGCGGTTTCCCTGGTGGTGACCTATCAACTGGCGGTCTATGCGGCCACACCGGTAGCCTTCCTGGCCAACGGATTTCTGCTCGGACGGGTGGAAGCGAAGCACCTCTATGCCGCCGGAATGGTGCTTTCCGGCCTCGCAATCGTATGGATGATGCGCTCAGGAACGCTGTCGCTGCTCGATATTGCCACTTCCGGCCTCATGATGGGTCTGGCCACGGGCCTCTTCTGGGCCAACCGCGGATTCCTGGCCCTCGCCTCAACCCAGGACAACAACCGTAACTACTACTACGGCGTGGAGTTGTTTGTCGCGATGCTGGCATCCGTCGTGGTGCCCGCTTTGGTCGGCTGGTTTCTCACCGCAACCGTGCGGTATGGATGGCTGGGCGGAGAGGTGAACCGTGCCTACCAGGGGATTGCCGGAATTTTCCTCGCGCTTACCGCGGCTTCCGCCCTGATTGTCCTGCGAGGGACTTTTCCCTCTCCGGCAAACACCCGCTTCCTCTTTCTTCACTTCCACCCGCTGTGGAGACGGATGCAGGCGCTGGCACTGCTCAAGGGCCTGGCCCAGGGATACATCCTCACTGCGCCGGCAATGCTCATCTTGCTTTTCGCCGGCAAGGAAGGAACCCTTGGCGCCACGCAGTCCATTGGCGGGGTGCTTGCGGCCTTCATGCTGTACACGGTGGGCCGGTCGGCAAGCCCCCGCCACCGACAGATTGTCTTTGCCGCCGGACTTCTCCTCTTCTTTGCCGGCGCGGCTTTCAACGCGGTGCTGTTCAACGCGTGGGGAGTCCTGCTCTTCCTGGGCTGCCTTCTGCTTGCCAAACCGCTCCTTGACCTCGGCTATAACCCGATTGAAATGCGCATCATTGACGCAGTTTCCCAACTGGAGCACCGCAACCAGTACGCCTACTTCTTCAACCACGACCTTGCGCTGTTTGCCGGCAGGGCGGTTGGGTGCCTGTTCTTCCTTGCTTTGGCGCGCTGGGGCTCGCCGACGGTCGCTCTGCGGTATGCCATGCCGGTAATTGCACTCTTCCAACTGCTCTCCATCGCCATCGCCAGGCAGGCTCGTTCGGCGGAGTCCGCCTCAACTGCCGGAGTTGGAAAGTAGCGCTGTGGCACCTTGTTTTCTTTGGCGCGAGCCGGACGGTGGCTCTGCTGGGCCTGGCGTATCGCATGCAAAAGGCCTGGAATCCCTTCCAGGCCTTTTGCACTGCTCCGTGGTTTGAGCTTACTGCAGTGTGATGGCGTGGTTGAGCGGCAGACTCTGCGACGAGCCGCCGGCCAGAATGTTGTAGCTGCCGGGGACAAGCTTGAACGTGTCCGAGGCTTCGTCGTAGATAGTCAGCGTTGAGCGGTCAATAGGCACCGTAACCAGTTTCGATTCGCCCGGGCCCAGTTCAACGCGCGTCCATCCAATCAGCCGCTTGGGCGGCTCGTTGGCCGCTGCCGGCAGCGCCGCGTACACCTGCGCAATCTCGGTTCCCGCGCGCGTGCCCGTGTTCTTCACGGTGAAGCTGACGCTCAGCGCATCCCCCGAAGTCACGTTCAGCCCCGAGTAGGCATAGGTCGTGTAGGAGAGGCCAAACCCGAACGGGAAAAGAACGGCCTTCTTCTGCGCGTCGTACCACTTGTAGCCGACCTCCAGCTTCTCGTCGTAGTAGGTCTCAAAAGCCGGCAGCCCCTTCGCCATCAGCGCCATGTAGCTGGAGATATCCGCGCCAGGCGCGGGACGCTGCGGCTGCGAAGCGGCCGGGGGTAGAACCAGGGTGGGGTGCGGCAGGTCGCTGTCACTCACCGGGAAGGTGATGGCGAGCTTGCCGGTCGGGTTTACCTTGCCGGTCAGGAGGTTGGCCAGCGCTTCCGCCCCGCGGATGCCCGGATACCAGGCCTCGACTACACCCGAAACCTTCTCCACCCACGGCATCGTAGCCGGGCTGCCGGTTTCCAGCACTACGACCGTTTTGGCATTGGCTGCCGCAACGGCCTCAATCAGCTTGTTCTGCTCGTCGGCCAGGGCCAGGGTTTTCAGATCCATGCCTTCAGACTCGTGCTGGTAGCCAAAGACGATGGCAACGTCCGCGGCCTTTGCGGCTGCCGTGGCTGCGGCCACGTCATCGCCAGCGACAAAGGATACCTTTGCCGAGGGAAGGGCGGCGGCCAGAGCGCGAAGCGGCGAACTGGGCAGCCAAACCTGGCGGCGCATGAAGTTGGCCATCGGCGGTGCTCCCGGAACAACCGGCGGCGGGGGAACAACCGAGCCGCCGGGGGCATCCACCTGCGCGGAGCCGCCGCCAGTCAGCACGCCAACATCCGCATGGCCGCCGATGAGAACGACGGTACGGACACCTGCGCCGAGCGGGAGAATCCTGTGCTCGTTGCGCAGCAGAACAATGCTCTTCTCTGCCAGCTTCTGGGCCAGCGCGTAACCGCCCTCCACGTCAGGAACCTGCTTGACGACGGGGTTGTCAAACAGGCCGGTGGCGAAGATGGTCCGCACGATGCGGTGCACGTGGTCGTTGATCTCGTCCTGGGAGATTTCCCCGTCCTGCACTGCTTTCAGCAGCGCATCGCCGAAGAAGTTCTTGCCGGGCTGCTCCTGGTCCAGTCCTGCGTGTGATGCCTTGGCGGTGGAGTGCGTGCCACCCCAGTCGGAAAGCACGAAGCCCTTGAAGTGGAAGTCCTTGTGGAGAACATCGGTCAGCAGGTAGGAGTTTTCGCAGGCATAGTCGCCGTTCACCCGGTTGTAGGAGCACATGAAGGCTCCAGCGTCTGAGAGTTTCAGGGCGATATCAAAGGCCAGCAGGTCCGACTCGCGCATCGAGCGCTTGTCGATGTTGGCGTTCACGGCGTTGCGGCCGCTCTCCTGGTCGTTGATGGCGTAGTGCTTCAGGTCGCCGATGATGTGCTGGGCCTGCACGCCCTTCACGAAGTTCCCAACCAGCGTTCCGGCCAGCAGCGGGTCTTCGCCCTGGTACTCAAAGGTGCGCCCGTTTCGGGGCTCGCGGGGCAGGTTCACGCCGCCGCCGAGAGACATGCTGTAGCCCTGATTGCGAAGCTCGCGGCCAATCAGCGCGCCGTATTCGTAGGCAGCCTGCGGGTCCCACGCGGAGGCAGCGGCCAGGTTGTTCGGCAGCGCGGTGGAGTAGCGGCCAGAGGCATTGCCGCGGGTCACGCCGTAGGCGGAGTCGGCCATCTGGATGGCAGGGATGCCGAGGCGGGGAATGCTCACCGAGTACCCTGCCCCGCCGTTCGATTCCGAGGGGCCGGCGTTGTTGAACGAAGATCCCTGGCCATGCAGCAGCGAGATCTTCTCTTCGAGGGTCATTTCCTTGATGACCAGGTCGGCCCTGTCGTCTGGCGAGAGCGTGGCATTGGACCATGGGTATGTCTTCTGAGCTGGGGCACCGGGGAACTGGGCGGTGGCTGCGGGAGCGGCCACAAAAAGAGCGGCCAGGGCAATCGCCCCGGCCACGGAATGGATATTCGAAAAGAGTTTCACTTCGACCTGCCTTTTTGCTATTTGGTGGCTGCGTTGGCCTGGGCTTCTGCCAGTTTGGCGATGAGATCCAGGCGGTCCTTCATCGGGTCGGGACCGGTGACGATGCCGTTGTTGGTGAAGTTGAGGATGAAGTCCGTCTTGGGGTTCTGGGTCTCCCACTTGGGCAGGCCCTCGGGTTCAGGCTTGCCGGTTTTGGCAAAGGCGACCCAGTAGGCCAGCGCCTTCTTTGAGATGGCGTCGTCGCCGGGGGCGAGCTTGTCTTTGTAAGCCGCGTCCACGGTGTTGAAGACGTAGGGGATCTCCGTTGCGTGAGGAGCACCCGGCCACTGGCTGCGCATGGATTCCGCGACGTAGGAGAAGCGGTACTCGTAACCCGGCAGCCCCTGGGCCGACACGGCGCGAGCGATGAACCGCGCCGGCTCCACCATCATCTGGTCGGCAGCGATACGGGCACCGACGACGAAGACCTTGTCCGACTTCTCGGGGTTGTAGATGGCCCGGGCCTTCTCCTCGTCCGCTCCAAAGGGAGCGAAGAGCTCGTCCACGGTGCGGCCACGCGGGAAGCCGATGTCGGCACTGTTGGCGCCAATCATCACCGGCACCTTGGCCCAGCGGCCACTCGTGATCAGCTCCGCCGGCGACTCATTGACGATAGTCCCGTCAATCATGGGGCCGCTGTAGGTCGTCGCAGCCTGGAACATCGAAGCCATGTTGAGACCATCGACAACCTTGTCCGCCGGCAAAGCACGCAGCGCCGCCAGCCCAGCCTCGGTGGTGTCGTCAATCCCGTTGGCCTTGGCAAAGTTGATGCCCAGCGACTCAGCCGAAGGCGTGCCGTCGGGGCCGGTCTTCGAGAGATATCGCTGGCCCATCAGCATCCCGCGCCCACCGCCAGATTCAACAATGGCGCGCTGAAAGAGTCCCTTGGCCGCCGGTGTGGTAAGCATCGTCAGCACCGACCCGCCACCAGCCGACTCGCCAAACAGCGTCACCTGCTTGGGGTCGCCCCCAAACGCCGCAACGTTGCGCTGCACCCACTTGAGCGCGGCAATCTGGTCCATGTAGCCGTAGTTGCCGTGCGGCTCCTCCGGGTGCTCCTGCGTGAGTGCCGGGTGCCCAAAGAAGCCGAACCGCCCAACCCGGTAGTTGAAGCTGACAAAGACAATGCCCTGCGCGGCGAAGTGGTTGCCGGCGTAGACCAGCGGCGAGCTGCCGCCGTTCACAAATCCCCCGCCGTAAATCCAAACCATCACCGGCCGCTTCTCGGCAGACGGCGCCGCAGGCCGCCACACATTGGCGTACAGGCAATCCTCACTGGTGCCGGCGCCAAGCGGAGCCGCATCCGAGGGGAACGGCAACTGCGCGCAGTCGGGCTTGTACTGCGTAGCGTCAAGCACGCCGCTCCACGGGGTAACCGGCTGCGGCGCCCTCCAGCGCAGCTCGCCAAGCGGTGCTGCGGCAAAAGGAATCCCCTTGAAGGCGAGCACGCCGTCCTTTTCAGCCCCCTTCAGCTTGCCGGATTCGATGGTGACCAGGGTGGGCTGCGCGGCGGCGTACACCGTCCCAAACAGGGCGGCGCTGACGAGGAGAGTGACGGCAAAGACAGATTTCAGATGTCGCATAGGTGTGTCCATTTCTACGGACGACAGTGTTACACGGAAAGACCCACGGTAGGCAAAGCGTTTGTTTCAGAGGTGGAATGCAGAAGGGTTGGCGCTGTGGGCCCAGGCGGAAAAATTGCAAACACGTGTGACGGAAGTCGCAGAATGTCGCTTCCAGACCCGCTACTCTGCGGACGAGGTGAACCAAACATGAGCGGCTCAGCAGTCGATGCGGCGGCAGGAAATGCCCGGAAAAACCTGGTCCGCCGGAGCAGCGCAGACCGCACCCAGCGCGTCCGCCACTGGGCGCAGGGCCTCTTTGTCGCCCTCAATCTCTGGATTGGCGCGCAGTTCTTCCTCTGGGTCCGCTGGATGGAGCAGGGTGGCACGGGCACCGGCCTCTCCCGTCCCCCTGGCGTCGACGGCTGGCTCCCCATCGCCGGCCTCATGAATACCCGCTACCTGCTCGCCACCGGCGGCGTTCCGGCCATCCACCCCGCCGCCATGTACCTGTTTCTCGGCTTCGTCGGCATCAGCCTGCTCATGAAAAAGGCATTCTGCGCCTGGCTCTGCCCGGTAGGCACTTTGAGTGAGCAGCTCTGGCGCCTCGGTCGCAAGCTCTTCGGCAGGAACCTCCGCTTTCCCCGCTGGCTTGACGTGGCTCTCCGCGCCGTCAAGTATCTTCTCCTCGCATTCTTTGGTTGGTTCATCTTCGCCATGACGGCCGATATGCTCGACAGCTTTCTCGCGACCCCCTTCGGCGTGGTGGCCGATGTCCGCATGCTCAACTTCTTCCGCGACGTCAGCCTCACCGCGGGCAGCGTTCTCGCGCTCCTGGTGCTCGGCTCCATGGTGGTCGAAAACTTCTGGTGCCGCTATGCCTGCCCCTACGGAGCCCTGCTGGGCCTCGTCAGCCTGGCCAGCCCGGTCAAGGTCCGCCGCGATGCCGAGGCCTGTATCGACTGCGGCAAATGTGCCAAGGTCTGTCCCTCGCAGTTGCCGGTCGATCGGCTCGTCCAGGTCCGCAGTGCGGAGTGCACCGCCTGCCTGGAGTGCGTGGCCGCCTGCCCTGCCCAGGATGCGCTGAGCTTTGCCCTGCCCCCCCGCACATCCCCCACAGCGGCAGAGCGCTGGCGCGGACGCAAGCTGAGTCCGCTGGTCGTCGCCGGCGTGCTGGCATACCTCTTTTTGGGCGTGGTACTCCTGGCCCGCGCCACCGACCACTGGCAAACCCATGTCGCGCACGACGCCTACCAGCAAATGGTCAGCCACGCTCGCCAGGCCAGCCACCCGGCCATTTAGCGGGCCGCGCTACTTCTTCCGCACAGCCCCGTTCCCGTTAAAGCAGGTGGCCACAAACTCGTCGGTAAACGTGCCGGGGTTGGCCTCCTGCAGCTCTTTCAGGCCCAGCTCCCGGTACTGGAAGCTGATGGTCGCATCCGGGGCAACCGTGCCCAGCAGGTAGCCGTAAACATGCTCGCGATTGGTGGGGTTGTCCAGGGCTGCATCGGGCAGCAGGTAGCGGTTTGCGCCAGCCGTGCCCACAATCCAGCCGTCCAGCGGCTTGCCCAGCTTGCGCAGCTCGTCGGTCTCAAAGGCGTGCTCCAGGAAGTAGTGCGAGTGGCTCGCCAGCACATAAACATTCTTGTGCCCATTGTCACGCAGGTTCAGCAGCAGCTTGTAGACCTCGGCGCCAGACTCCTTCCCCTGGGCGGAGTCGTCCATGGCGTGGATGCTGCCAACGCTCTGGGGCAGCGCCTCATGCATGCCCAGGACCACGGATTTCACCGACTGGCTATTCAGGTCGCGGTCCAGTACCCCCTTCAGCCATTTCATCTGGTCGGCGTCAAACTGGTCCGGGGAAGCATTGTCCAGCAGGATGAAGTCCACCGGCCCTTTCAGGAAGTGATAGTAGGCGTGGAGCTTATGGTCAAAGCCGTCGTCGTTCAGGCGGGTGGTCTGCAGCTCCGGCGTGTTGATCCAGTCGGCAAACTGGATCAGGTACTGGTCGCGGTTGTGGGGCGGGACGAACTCGTGGTTGCCGGTAGCGAGGTACACCGGCGTGGAGCCGAAGGGCAGCAACTGGTGCAGGATAAAGTCGTCCCAGGCCATCGCGTTGTAGGTGGTTATGCCGGGCCGCTTGCCCGTGCGGTATGGCTCCTGGGCCAGAATGTCCTCGTCCACGTCATACAGGGCGCGGAAGTCGCCCAGATGCAGGTAGAAGCGGGCCTCGTCCGCGTGGACGCCCCGTGCAATGGCCGGCATCACCACGTCGCCGCAGTTGCGGGAGTCGCCGGAGACGGCAAACTTCCAGGGGGCGGCGGGTGCCTGGGCAAAAACTGCAACCGGCGCGGCGGACAGGGTGGCGGCAAGAAGGAGGGAGGCCAAGGCTTTCATGCGATGCTCCAATTTGAACTGGCCCGCTCAGCCGGCGGGCGCGAAACGTTGTCACTCCAGTATGGAACGCGGAAGCGGGGCGGCGTGTGAAAAGTGATGGCTCGCTGCAATGGCGGTAATCTGGAAAGAGCGAGGTTTTTAGCCATGAGCGACGGAAGGGAAGAGCGCGAAGAGCGCGAAAAGCGCCGGGAACTGGAGGACTGGCAGGCCAAACAGGACCGCCTGGACCGCGACCGCCCCGATGAGTGGGAGCCGGAGCGCCGGGAGTCCTGAGGCGGGCGCAAGGGCCAGTCAGGATGGGGTTGCAAGCTATACTTGGGGTTCAGAGACAACCGTAAACGGAGAGAAACGGCCGATGAGCACAATGGTCACCCTGGAAGAAGTGGAGCGCGTCGCGGAGCTGGCGAATCTTGAGCTGGCCGCCGACGAAGCTCCTGCGATGCAGCGGGATTTGAACGCGATTCTGGAGTACATCGAGCAGTTGAACGAGCTGAATACCAAGGGCGTGGAACCGCTTGCCCAGGTCAGTGACCTGCTGGCCAGTGTGGTGGACTCCGGCGACGGAGCCACCCTTCGGCCCGACGAGCGAACCGGATCGGTGGACCGCGCCAAGGTGATGCGGTCGGCCCCAGAGACCGACGGAGCATTCTTCAAGACGCCAAAGGTCATTGAGCGGTAAAAGCAGCCGGCAAGAGCCAGGCCCAGGGATAAGGAACAGTCCGATGAGTGAGATTCGAGTGACCGCAGAAAAGCTGGTGGAGAAGCCGCTGACGATAGCCGAGCTGCGGGCGGCAGTGCAGAGCGGTACCACCAAGGCAGTGGATTTGGCAGAGGGGTATTACGGCCGCATTCAGGCGCACAATCCGCTGCTGAATGTCTACCTGGCCCTCACCAAAGAGCGCGCGCTCGAGCAGGCGGCCAGGGTCGATGCGGCTGCGGCGAAGGGCGAAACGATTGGAGCCATGGCGGGAATTCCCGTTGGCATCAAGGATGTGCTGACCATGGACGGCACGGTCACCACGGCGGGCTCAAAGATTCTGGGCGGCTACCGGCCCCCCTATGACGCCACCAGCGTCAAGCGGCTGGAAGCAGCCGGCGCCGTTCTGCTGGGCAAAATCAACTGCGACGAGTTTGCCATGGGCTCCTCCAACGAGAACTCGGCCTATGGCCCGGTGCGCAATCCCGTGGATACTGAGCGGGTTCCGGGCGGCTCCAGCGGCGGCTCGGCGGCAGCGGTCGCGGCCAACCTGGCCGTGGCCACGCTCGGCACCGATACCGGCGGATCCATCCGCCAGCCGGCCAGCTTCTGCGGCGTGGTGGGCGTGCTGCCCACCTATGGCCGCGTCTCCCGCTATGGGCTCATCGCCTACGCCAGCTCGCTGGACCGTGTCGGCCCGTTTGCCGCCAACGTGCGCGATGCCGCAGAGATTCTCAGCATTCTGGCTGGCCACGACCCGCACGATGCCACCAGCTCGCGGCTGCCCGTTGCGGACTACGCTGCCGAGAGCGACAAGGATGTGAAGGGGCTCAAAATCGGAATTCCCGAAGAGTATTTTGGCGAGGGACTGGACCCCGAAGTTCAGGCGCAGATTGAGAGCGGCATCGACGGCCTGCGCGCGGCTGGGGCTGAAATCAAGAAAATCAGCTTGAAGCACACCCGGTACGCCATTCCCACCTATTACCTGGTGGCCACGGCAGAGGCCAGCGCAAACCTGGCGCGGTTTGACGGCGTGCGCTTCGGCTATCGTTCGCCGAAGTCAACAAATTTGTCGTCGATGTACAAATTGAGCCGGGAGGAAGGCTTCGGCGCTGAGGTCAAGCGCCGCATCCTGCTGGGCACCTATGCGCTGAGCGCGGGCTACTACGAGGCGTACTACAAAAAGGCGCAGCAGGTGCGGCGGCTGCTGGCAAACGAGTTTATGGACGCCTTTGCCGGCGTGGACGCAATTGTGACGCCGACTTCCCCCATCCCGCCCTTCAAGCTGGGCGAGAAAACCGACGATCCCCTCGCGATGTACCTGGCCGATATCTACACCGTCACCGCCTCTCTGGCCGGCATCTGCGGCATCTCTGTTCCCTGCGGAACCACGGCCGCTGGCCTCCCGGTGGGCATGCAGGTGCTGGGCCCGCACTTTGGCGAGGCCGCGGCCTTCCGCGTCGCGCGCGCAGTAGAGGCTGCGCAGTAAGCGCAGCCTCAGGCATCCGAAATACCCAATCCCGCGCTAATACCCAATCCCGCGCTAATACCCAATCCCGCGCTGTTTTGTGAAAGGGCACGACTTCAGTCGTGCCGCAAATAATTGATAACAAAGGATGGGCTTTAGCCCCTGCATACGGCTGGGGATTGAAAGAATGCCACCTGACGCACTTTTCAGCAGCCTCTTTAGTCCATGAGGGATGCCTTTCGCCCCTCGATCTCGCCAAACACCGGCATTGTCAGCAGCCCCCTGGCATTTCCCGCAAAGCTGGCGTAATATCTGGGGCAATGAAATCCCCCTATGTGTTTCTCCTTCTGCTGGCTGCGGCCTGTGGCGGATTCGGCGCGACTGCGCGCAAGCCGCATACCGTCGCGCTCGGGCCGGTGCGACAGGTGGCCTACTCCCAGGCGGGTGACCCGGCAGGGGCGCTGCCGGAGGAAAAACTCCTGCGTACCCGGCCCCTCATTGTCGATGGCCGCGTGACCGAATGGACCACCGGCGACGCTCACGACGTTACCGACCGCAGCTTTGTGGTGCGGCGGGCGCTCAAGATCAATGACGCCCTGCCGAGCGACAAAAATGCCGGGAGCCATTGGGTGTGGCAACGGGGGCCATGGCTTCTGGTGGACCGCGCAACCGGGCACGTGACGGCCCTGAAGCTGCCGGACTATGACCCGGCGGCAAGCCAGGTCTCCTGGTTCCGAGACTATGCGGCCTACTGCGGCGTGACCGCGACGGGCAAAAGCCTCTTTGCTGTGGTGGCGCAGATCTCCCAGCGCAAGCCGGTACTGGCGAAAAAGCTCGGCGCGTGGGACCCCGAGCACCACCCCGCCCCGGTCTGCGATCTGCCGGAGTGGCAGCGGGAACCTCTGCGGGTCAGCTTCCACGCTGCGGGCAGGGATGCGGCAAGCTACGACGTGGTAGGCAACTCTGCCGTGCTCGTCGAGGATGATGGCGAAGATGCCGAGCCGGCCACCAAGCCGTAACCGGGATTAGGAATCAGAGATTCACACACTGCTGAAAGACTCGCTTTTGCGGTAGGCCGGGGTTTCAACCCGGCGTAAAGCCAACGAAATCGATGGCCCTTGCAGGCTGCGGGAAATCGCTGCTTTCAGTGGGTTTGTAAAAGGGCAACTTCAGTCGTGCCGTAAATGCCTGATAACAAACGAAGGGCTTCAGCCCCTGCCTACTGTCGGCACTGGAAATACCGTTCCACAAAGCCATTTTCCAGCAGCGTCTTCAGCCCCTGCAAACCCTTGGCGACCGGAATACGGATGCAGAAGGACCATTGCCCCGCCCACCCCTTTTCCGTCAAGCCCCCAAATTTCTGCGTACTTGCGAAACCCAACAAAACAACCCACTAAGCCCGCAGGGAAATCGAGCCGGCATTGCCGGGAATTTATCCCCAAAGGCGCACAATAGTGGAAGCAATCCTGAGGAGGCCAATCCATGTCACATCAACTCCGTTCCATGACCCCAACCCCTCATTCCCCCAAAAGCGCGCAAAAAGTCCACAAAAACGGCATGAAACGCCCCAGGTAATTACGCGCTAACATGAATAAAATCATAGATATAAGGGCCATTTTCCCCCGAAAAACACCCCACCCCCCCCCTTTTGGGTGGTTACCTCCTCAAAAATTGAACGCGAAAAGATGCTTTTCGACGCAATCGCGCCCTGCTGGCAAATCTCGTTCCATCGCCGGCAGAATCGAAAGAATCCCCAAAAAATGAGCCTATCGGGTTGTGCCGAGCCCTGCGATGTAGTCGCGCCAAAGCCCCGCAAGCGCCTTCCACTGCTCCTCGGTCGGCGCTTCCTGGGTCGATTCCGTCTTGCTGATGAAATAAAGCGCCGGAATCCCGATGTGTGGCTGAGCCTGCATATAGCTCCACCAGTCGCGGAGGGTGGTCGAGGATGCGTTGTCCGTGTCGACCGTCTGCCAGCCCGAGATGTGGGCGATGCGGGCCCGGAGCTGCATCATCTCCGGCACATGCCGCGATCCGTACCAGATATCGTTCAGTCGGGTGAGGTCGCTCGACTCCCGGAACAGCGCATTGACGGTCTGCGTTTCCACCATGGCGTCGGGCTTGGCTGCATGGGTCTCCGAGTAGAGAATCCACTGGAACCGCCGAACCCACTCGATGCCGACAGCCGGTCCGGTCAGCGGCAGCCCCGGAACTGCGGGCGCGCCAACCCAATCCTCCTTGAAGCCGTCTACGCCAAGATCCGCCACCAGGTGCCGAATCCGCGGCCGCAGCCACGCCTCGTACCGCGGACTGCCGACATCCGCCGTGACGCACTTCCCGCCGGCGGTCACGCAGAGGTCGGCGGGCAGTCCCTCCTCATTCGCCAGCGGCACCCACAGCACGACGTGGCGTCCTTTGGCGTGCTGCGCGGCGATGAAGCCCTTCATGTCGGGCCACTTCCTCTGGTCCACCTCAAAGGTCCCGTACTGGGCCTGCCACTTGTCGTCAATCACGATGGTCCCAAAGGGAATCTGGCGCTCTTCCAGCGTTTTGATCCACTGCTCGTAGTTGGCCTGGGTCGCCATCGTGTTGGGGGCACGGCCGAAGGGGCTGGTTTCCACCGTCTGCTCGGCCCAGCCGCAGAAGATGGGCAGGTGGTGCCAGGCCGCGTCTGATGCGGCGGCAGGCGTAGAGAACCCTTTGGCATCGAGCCAGGCAGTGTAACCCGCCAGTGCGTCGAGCGCCGAGTGGGCCGGTGCCAGCGACAGCACCGGGGACGCAAACTCCCCATCGAGCTTCCGGTAGCCCTGATAGTCCACGAAGAAGCTGGCGCCGGCATAGCGGGAGCCAGTGTATTCCAGCGCCGGGAACTGGTACTCGCCGGGTTTGGTGCCGATTCCGACGCCAAGCCACGCTCCGTCCTCATGAAAGGCCAGGAACAGTGGGGGCGGGGCGAAGATGCCCGTCATCCGCTCAGGCCGGAAGTCCTGGTCCGACTGGGCCTCGCGCCCAACCGAGAAGCCCAGGATCTGGGGCATGGCGATGGGGAATTCGTACAGGTTGGCGTGGTTGGGGTTGGGGGCAAAGTAGTGGTCGGCGTAAATGGTTGTGTCCCAGAGGTGCCCGGGTACTGAGCCGGAACCCCAGCGATCGGAGACGCCGGAGGAGAGGAAGTAGGCGCGGCCGAGGGCGCCGTGGCCGGTGGCGAACTGCTGGAACTCAATGTGATCGGGAAGGAATCGCCAGACGAAGTGGCGGCTGGACCAGAGGGAGCTGGTCGCGGTGCAGTCTAACTCGGCGATAACCGGGGCCGCCGATGGTGTCTGGGGTGCACAGGCTACACCAGAAAGCACCTCCTCGGCAGTGGCACTGGCCAGGCCGGAGACGGCGGGAACGACGAAGATGGGTTGGCCGTCAAGGTGGATGGTGAGCCTGGGTGGCGTTCCGGCATCCAGTTGAACGGAATACGTGGCGGCCGTCAGCATGAACGGCCGCTCAGGCCGGGACTGGAGAGATTGGGCGGAGAGGGGAAGGGCGGCAGCGGCGATGAAAAGGCTTACAAGTACGCGAAAGACGGACATTGGATGGTGGCTCCTGCGGGACGAGGTCATGGTACGAGCCGGGGAAGGGGGCTGTCCAACGATATTTGGTGCCGGATGCAGCACAGGCAGGGCAAGTTTGGGCCAATCTTCGTGCGGGTTTGCTAGACTGATTGCGGCGCTCCGTGCCGACGTGATTCCTCCTAAGTCTTGGGGGAGAGCGTTCAGTGCGGCCGGCGTCCTACAAAAATAGGGTGTCGAAAAGGAAGCAGAGGGCGGTCAGGCTGCTCTGGAAGCTTTCGGGGTCGTCGGGCAAGATGGACGGCTGCGGGGGCGGAACAGGGAAGAGCGGCAGGGCAGGCAAGCTCGCAGATGGCCGAATGCCTGAGTCAGGCTGACCATTCCCGGAGACAGAACAATATTGAAGCAGGCAGGCGGCCGGAGACAGCGGCGTGTTTGCGCCATTCAGGCTGAAGAGCCTGACAGGCAGAAGAAGGATTGGCGTGTTGACGACAGTTGCAGCAGTGTTCGTGGCAGGACCGGGATTCGGGCAGCGCGGCGGATTATCGCTGGCGTTACCCCTGTTGATGATCGGTGTTGTGTACTTTATGATGATCCGGCCCCAGCAGAGAAAGCAGAAGGCCTGGAACGATATGCTGTCGCAGCTGAAGGCGGGCGACAAGATCACCACGGTGGGCGGCATCCGCGGCACCATTCTCAGCCTGAAGGATGACACATTGATTGTTCGTGTTGCCCCGGACGGCATCAAGATTGAGGTTGTGAAGAGCGCCATTGCCGCCGTCACCACCCAGGAAGAAGGCAAGTAGCCCGAGCAGGCAACTGCGAGTGGCCCAGACACGAACACCATGAAGAAAAACCTGAGAAACAAGATTGCACTGATTTTCGGCATCCTGCTGGTCTTCCTCTACGGGACCTTTTTCGGCTTTGACGCTCCGAAGTTTGGAGAGAGCCTGAACAAGCAGTTGACCGAGCACATTCACCTCGGCCTTGACCTTCGTGGCGGCGCTCACCTGATTCTTCAGGTGGTTGTGAAGGACGCGATCAACGCTGAGACCGATAACACGGTGGCCCGGATCCAGCAGGACTTCCAGACGGCGAAGCTGACGCTGAGCAACGTGCTGAAGCCGAATCCGGATGCTCCGCAGACGATTCAGGTGACGGGCACGGATCCTGCGAAGTCGACCGAGGTTCGCGATGAGCTGACGACGCGCTTTGGCACCGAGTATGACGTGCACAGTGGCGGCGACAACAGCTGGACGCTGACGATTAAGCCGACTGTGCTGGCCGAGCTGGAGTCGAAGGCTGTGGATCAGTCGATTGAGACGATTCGCGACCGCGTGGACAAGCTGGGTGTGAGCGAGCCGGTGATTCAGAAGTACGGCCTGGGCGAGAACCAGATTCTGGTGGAGTTGCCGGGCATCGACAACCTGGATCAGGTGAAGGACATCATTCAATCCACCTCGCGGCTGGAAGTGCATGAAGTGGCTTCGAACAGCGCGAGCGGTTTTGCAACCGAGGCTGAAGCGCTGGCGAGCGTGAACGGTGTTCTGCCTCCGGATGAGGTGATGCTGCACGGCGACAGCCAGGGATCCTCTGCCGACAACTCGGACCACATCTTTATTGTGAAGCGGGTCTCGATTGTGGGTGGCAAGGACTTCCGCGACGCCTCAGCGATTGGCGCGAACGACATGGGCCGGCAGGGAGTGAACTTTGTGCTGACCAATGCGGGCGGGGAACGCTTCTACGACTACACCAGCACGCACGTGGGCAGCTACATGGCGATTACGCTGGGTGACCGCGTGAAGAACGTGGCTGTGATCAAGTCGGCGATTCGTGACCAGGGCCAGATTGAAGGCCAGTTCTCCAAGGACCAGATTGACGCGCTGAGCTTTACGCTGCGCACCGGCGCACTGCCGGCGACAATTCTGCCAATTGAACAGCGGACCGTGGGCGCGAGCCTGGGTGCGGACTCGATTCGCCAGGGCGTGATCGCGGCGATTGTGGGCATGGTGGCTGTTATGGCCTTCATGCTGTTCTACTACCGAGGATCGGGCATCAACGCGGACTTGGCGTTGATTTTGAACCTGGTGATCCTGCTTGGCTTCATGGGCTTCAGCCATGCAACTCTGACGCTGCCGGGCATTGCTGGTGTGATTCTGACGATTGGTATGGGCGTTGACTCGAACGTGCTGATATTCGAACGCATCCGGGAAGAGCTGAGGGCGGGCAAGGGATCAGCGCAGAGTGTGGAACAGGGCTTTGCTCATGCGTGGATCACGATTGTGGATACGCACGTTACGACAATTGTGTCGGCTGCGATTCTGTTCATCTTTGGCACCGGACCGGTGAAGGGCTTCGCGACAACGCTGGTCTTCGGTCTGCTGGCGAACCTGTTTACGGCTGTCTTTGTCTCCCGTGTGATTTTCGACTCACACCTGGAGAACAAGACGGTGGGAGCGAAGCTCTCGATTTAGTGGAATTGGCAGTAAGCCGCTGGTGGCGTGAGGGGTACGCAAAATGCTCCACACGCTCAAAAGCCAGCAATGGAAGGCGAAGGAATCGTGGAACTTTTTGGCAAAGTAAACATCGACTGGCTCGGGAAAAAGTGGTACTTCCTGGGCTTCTCCCTGATTTTCAGCGTGGCGGGCATCATTGCGATGAGCCTGACCTACGCAAAGACCGGCAGCCCGGTGCCTCTGGGCGTCGACTTCCGCGGCGGCACCGAGGTGCAGATTACCTTTGCGTCGGTGCCGGACGTGAACCAGGTGCGCCAGGCCATTGACGCGGCGGGTATCAAGGACGCCAAGATTGTGGGCTATGACGCGCCGGAGAAGCATGAGTTGCTGGTGAGCCTGCCGGAGCAGACAGATGCGACGGTGGACACCGGGCGCAAGCAGATTCAGGACGCGCTGACGAACAGCTATAACAACAAGATTGTGAGCCTAAGCGTGCAGGCTGTTGGACCCACAGTGGGCAAACAGTTGGAAAAGCAGGCGGGCCTGGCGACCCTATACTCGCTGGTGGGCATGCTGATCTACCTTTGGTTCCGCTTCGAGTTGATTTATGGCGTAGCGGCGGTGGTCGCAGTCTTCCACGACACGCTGATTACGGTCGGCTTCTTTGCGCTGACCAAACAGGAAATCAGCCTGACGGTGATTGCAGCAATTCTGACCCTGGTAGGCTACTCGATGAACGACACGATTGTCGTCTTTGACCGTATCCGAGAGAACCTGCGCCTGACCCGCAAGGAGGTGCTGACGGAGGTAGTGAACCGCAGCATCAACCAGACGCTGAGCAGGACCGTGCTGACGTCAGGACTCACGTTCCTGACGGTTCTGGCGCTGTATCTGTTTGGCGGCGAGGTGCTGCACGGCTTCAGCTTTGCGCTGGTGGTGGGTATTCTGATCGGCACCTATTCGTCCATCGCTGTGGCGGCGCCAATGCTGGTGGCGTACCAGGATTGGCGTGGAGCGAAGGGCAAGGCTGCGGTGTTGCCGGCGGCCAAGCGAACGAAGAAGTAAACACATGGAAAGACAGCCCTTCGGGGCTGTCTTCCGGGTGATTGTGAAAACGATTAACAGGATTTTGCACCATTTCTGCACCATGTTTTGCGCGGGGGCGGGTCATCTGATATAGGTGGAAGGCACCCAAAATTGGCCCAGAATAGAACCTGAAAAAAGCCGGGAACAAAATTCTGACCTGCGGTGTCTAAAGTGAAAGAAACCAATACGAAGTTTGAGGTCGGCCATGTTTGAAGATTCAACATTTGAGTCAGGCGGAAGAATCAAGACCAAGACCGGAAGATGGATGGTCTTCACCTTCTGGCTTTGCGCCTCGGTTTTGATCGTGATGATCATTATTCCGTTGATTAACTACGAAGCCCTGCCGCAAACCGCCATGGCCACGCTGCTGGTTGCGCCGCCGCCGCCGCCGCCGCCGCCACCGCCACCGCCGCCGGAGGTTCATGTGGTGCAGGTGAAGCCCCAGATGATCAACAATCAGCTGACGGCACCAACCAAGATCCCGAAGAACATCATGCAGGTAACGGAAAAGGAAGCTCCGGTTGCGAGCTTTGGCGTTGCGGGCATGGAAGGTCTGGGTGGTGGAAACGCGATGGGCAGCATGTTCTCTGGCGCCCCGAAGCCTGTTGTGAAGGCTGAAGCCCCGAAGAAGATTGCCATCAGCTCTGGTGTTGCAACTGGTCTGCTGCTGCAGAAGGTACAGCCGGTATATCCCGCGATTGCCAAGGCGGCGCGTGTGTCCGGTACTGTGGTTCTGCAGGCGACGATTTCCAAGTCCGGCACGATTGAAAACCTTCGCGTAGTGAGTGGCCCGGCCATGCTGCAGCAGGCAGCGATGGACGCGGTACGCAACTGGCGCTATAAGCCGTATTTGCTGAACGGTGACCCCGTTGAAGTGGATACGCAAGTCAATGTGATCTTCAGCCTGGGCGGCTGAGATACGTCCGGGTGAATCCTGCCACGGTGGGGTTCACTTCGTAAACCAATGGCCTGAATGTGTGCCCGACCCGGACGCATTCCCAGCTTGTAGCACGGCAATAAGCAGTTCAAAACAAGACTCCCTAGGAGGAACGATTCAGTGATTCTCGCTCAGTTTGCACATCTCACTTCGCAGGCGGCCAACCTGGCCATGTTTGACGATCAGCCGGTTGACTTCAGCCTTTTGGGCCTTTGGGCCCACATGGGATACTTCGCCAAGGGTATCGCCGTTGTTCTGTTCATCATGTCGATCTGGTCGCTGGCCGTTATGATCGACCGTTACCTGTACTTCTCCGCAGCCCGGAAGCAGTCGCGTGAATTTGCTCCGAAGGTTGCCGGCGCGCTGAAGGACAGCAAGCTGGACGAAGCAATCAAGATTGCTGATCGCAGCAAGAAGTCCCACCTGGCTGAAGTTGTCCAGGCTGGCCTGCAGGAATTCAAGAGCGTCGGTGGCGCGGTGAACGAAGAAACAATCGCCAGCGCAGAGCGTGCTCTCGAGCGTGCGGAAGCCATCGTTCACGCGAAGCTGAAGCGGGGCCTTTCGGTTCTGGCAACGGTCGGCGCGACTGCTCCGTTCGTTGGTCTGCTCGGTACCGTTATGGGTATCTTGAACGCCTTCCAGCAGATTGCAGTCCAGAAGAGCTCTGGTATCGGCGCGGTAGCCGGCGGTATCTCGGAAGCTCTGGTCACGACCGCATTCGGTCTGCTCGTCGCAATCCCGGCGGTTATGACCTTCAACTACTTCAGCGGTCGCGTTGAGGCCTTTGACGTTGAGATGGACAACTCCTCGAGCGAACTGGTCGACTACTTCATCAAGCAGAGCCACAAGCGCTAACATTGTGGTCCTAGCCCCAAGCTGAGCGAGTCTTGTTTCAACCGGCAGAGGGAGTATCCCTCCCCTGCCGGTCCTTCCAAGGCCAGCGATAAAGCGACGGGCACGAAGAAAGACCGATTCAATCTCAAAGGCGTGGAGCATAGACATGGGAATTTCAGTACGCAACGAAGGCGCCAAGATCAACTCCAATATCAACGTGACCCCGATGGTGGACGTGATGCTGGTGCTGTTGATCATCTTCATGGTCATCACTCCGATGCTCCAGAACAAGGTCAACATTGATCTGGCCAAGACCGACAATCCGACAGCGATGCCCGACGCGGATAAAGAAGACGCGATTGTGGTAGCGGTGACGCGTGACGGAACCTTTTATCTGGGCCAAGAGAAGATTGCACCGAGCAATCTTGGACCGACGGTACGCGACAGGCTCGCGGACAAGCCGGGCAAAGAGATTTACGTTCGTGCCGACTCACGGGCTCGGTTCCTGGACGTAGAAAACGCGATTGACGATGTCCGCACGGCGGGCGTTGACACGGTAGGCCTGTTGACGGAAAAGCGGCAGACCCCGGGAGCGCAGTAACCTGTGGGTCAAGTGCACCAGATGGACCAAGTGGGACAAATTCAGGAGCAAATACTATGGCAATGACATCGGGTAGTTCCGGCGGCATTAACTCGGATATCAACGTGACCCCGCTCATCGACGTACTGCTGGTGCTGCTGATCATCTTCATGGTGATTGTGCCGGTAACGCCGAAGGGCCTGGATGCGCTGGTTCCTCAGCCGCCGAAGAATCCGCAGCAGCAAGACAACAGCGATCGAACGATTGTTGTGCAGGTTATTCAGGCAGGCACATCGAACCGTGCTACCTACAAGATTAACCAGGATGATGTGAACAAGGTGGATTTGCAGGCTCGTCTGACGACGATCTTCCAGAACCGCGCCGAGCGCATCATGTTTGTGAAGGGTGACGACGACGTGAATTTTGCTCTGGTCGCCGATGTGATCGATATCGGTCATGCGGCTGGTGTGGACCACGTTGGCATCATGACCCCGAAGATTCAGGCAGGACAATAAGGGCGAAGCCCTGCAATTTGTGGGGTAAGTCATACAGGACCGATCTCGCGGTGGACTGCCGCGGGACAGCCGCAGGAAAGCAAACAAAGGCCGACTGAGATGCAAGATTGGCGGCGGCCGCGCGGGGGACACCAGGCGCGATAAACCTGGCGACGACTCGAAGGAGAAGGAAACGCATATGAATCGACTCGCACGTCTGCCGGTAGTTGCGGCTGCCCTAGTCGCCATGATGGTCCCGATGATTGGCTGCAACAAGCTTATTGCCCGTGATCATCTGAACAAGGGTGTGGAAGCCTTCAAAGCTGGCAAAATTGAGGCCGCAATCAACCAGTTCCAGCAGGCAACTCAGCAAGATCCTCAGCTGGCGGTTGCGAAGAACTACCTGGCCGCAGCTCTCTCGCAGAATGTGGTCCAGGGTCTGACTACGCCGGACAATGTGAAGACCGCAATGGATGCGATTGGCATCTACAAGCAGGTTGTAGCCGCAAATCCGAATGACGTGGTCAGTCTGAAGGGTATCGCCGCACTGTACTTCAGCATCAAGAAGATGCAGGAAGCGGAAGACTGGCAGAAGAAGGTTCTGCAGGTTGACCCGAAGGATCCGGAAGCCGCCTACACGATTGGCGTCATCGACTGGACCCAGGCCCATGAGAATGCGCTGAAGATTTTTTCGCCGGAAGGTATCACGGACGACGGCAAAGGCAACGTGAAGATGAAGAAGAATGTCTGCGAAGCGATCAAGGCGCAGAACGGTCCTCTCGTCGAAGAAGGCTTGAAGTATCTCAATCAGGCCGTTGCGAACCGTCCGAACTATGATGATGCCATGTCGTATGTGAACCTGATCTATCGCCGCAAGGCGGACGTGGATTGCGGCAACGCTAACGACGTCGCGGCCGATGTGAAGCAGGCCGATGACTGGGCAGCCAAGGCAATGGGTATCCGCAAGGAGAACGAAGCCAAGAAGGACAAGGGCCCACAGGGCATTACGATGGATGCCAACGGGAACATGCAGTAAATCTTCCTCAGCGTCCCGCTAGAAAACAGGCTCCCGTCCGCGGGGGCCTGTTTGCATGTATACACTCCGAAATGCCCGCCTCAGGTCGGCTGGGAAGCGAAGCTCTTAGAGCGTGCCGCTAAGCAGCTATTCCTGAGCCATGAGGTGTGTGGGGGAGGGTACAAATAGAGCGGTGGAACAGCCAGAGGGAGGAACCACCGGCAAGGGTCTGAGATGCCGGCTCGGGATAGCTTGGCGAGCTCTTGTAGCCCCGCGGCGACTCTCAGGCAGCGGCCAATCACCTTAGACTGGAGCGGAGAGCCCAGGACGGCGAGAACTCTTCAGGCGGCACAGCCATGAAATCAAAGGTAACGCCACCGATGAGGTGGTTCTCAGTCCATCACCCAACTGACTGATTAGTGGGCTCCATCCTTCAAGAGCTGCTCCGCAAGGTAGTTGTGGATTTTGGTATCGTCGCGGAGCATCTCGTAATAGGCATTCTGCAGCAATTGGGCGTGGTTATTGTGCAGGAAGAGCCGGATGCGTTGCTGAGTGCGCGGGTCGGTGAGGTCTCCCTGGCCGGCAGGCCGTTTCTCAATCAGCTCATATATTCCATAACCAACAACCTTGCGGATATTTCCCTGCGCCTCGAAAATCGGCATGGAATCAGTGAATTGACCAGCTTTGAGCTTGGATACCGCGGTGAACACATCCGGCTCTTCGGTCTTGAATGGCGACTCAAGGATGAAGCCCATGTCGCCGCCATTTGCACTGGTCTGCGCATCCTCAGAGAAGTTCGAGGCCACGGAGGAGAAGCTCTCACCGCTATCGAGGCGGTTGCGGAGCATCTGCACTTTCTTGCGGGCCTCAGCGTCGTTGCCCGCCTTGTTCCCCTGCAAGTTATTAACTTCCTTGGAGGGAGCATTGGAGACAACGATGCGTGCGAGGTGGTACTCAGGCTCGATCAGGTTGAACTCGGTCTTGTGCTGATCGTAGTAACCCTTGATCTCGGCATCCGTGATGTTGATGCGGGATTCTATCTCTTTGTTAATGAGCTTGTTCTTGGTGAGGGCGCGGCGGATGTCGCGGCGAACATCGTCGATGGTCATACTGCGGTCTTTGAGTTGGCGGTTGAACTCCTCCTGAGTGGAGAGCGCCTTCATCTCTGTAATCTTCGCATCCACTTCTTCGTCGGTGGCAACGAGCTTTAGTTTCTCGGCGCGTTGTTGGAGGATCTCGTCGTCAATCAGGCTCGAGAGGAGGCGCAACCGCTGGATCCCGATCTCTTCTTTTGAGAGGGTCTGGCCGGTGTCGCCGATGCTCTGCTTGTAGAATCGGTCGACCTCAGAAGCAAGGATCTGTTTGCTGTTTACGGTTGCGATGACATCGGAGGGCGGGGACTGGTGGCAACCTGCCAGGCAGAGAGCCAAAAGGCCAACGGCACTCGCGGAACTGAAAGGAAGCACTGAGGAAATGACGTAAGGAATCGCGCGACGTGGTTTGAACACCCTAATACCCCCGGGGCGATTTTCCACCCCAATCACCAGAATAAACCCAGCCGGTTTGGAAGCGAAGCTTCCCGGGCTACTTACCGATTGGAGCGGCCTGCGTAGCTGTGGCGGCGGGCGGAGG
The DNA here is from genome assembly GCA_903904755.1 of uncultured Acidobacteriaceae bacterium. Lineage (GTDB taxonomy): Bacteria > Acidobacteriota > Terriglobia > Terriglobales > Acidobacteriaceae > Acidicapsa. The sequence continues at coordinate 80,281 of CAIVDV010000073.1, forward strand.
CTCCTCGCCAACAGCGCGCAAAGCGCGGTCAATTGCTGCCCAAACCTGCTCAACTGGAACTGCACCATAAATGTGTTCGCCGCCGACGTAGAGTGAGGGCGTGCCTTCGATTCCGAGGCTTTCAGCCTCGTGCATGGAGGCACGAACGGAGGACTCGTCCTGCTTGGCGATGCAGGCGGAAAGCAGCGCAGCATCGAGCTTGAAAATGCGTCCCTGCTCCTGTGCGATGCGGTCAAGAGCGGCATCGCTGTTGGCAACATTGCGGTCTGGGCCCGTCACCTCCTGGCCGTGCGAGTGGAGATAGTCAACATAACCCCAGTAGGCGTGGCCATTTTGTGCGGCGATGCAATTGGAATCTATGGCAGCATGCAAGGCCCAGGGGTGAATCTCTACGAGCGGGTCATCTTTATAAATGAAGCGAACCTTGTCCTTGTAGCGCTCGAGGGTATCGGGGAAAAGCTGGGTGTGCATGCGGGCGCAATAAGGGCACTCAAGATCGTCGAAATTGATGACGGTAACCTTTGCGTTGGGGTTACCACGGACGGGACGGGCATCGACGGGGATGTGCTGGGCGGGAATGTTGGTGAGGTCGTAGCTCTCCAGGTGGGCCAGGGTCTTGTTGTCCTTGGCGATGAGGAAGTCCACTGAACTCACTCTTCCGGAGCGGGAGAGGGCCACAGTCAGGGTGTCGTATCCGGGAAATGCGCTCGTCTTCCGGGAGGTGATTTTGAAGTCCATGTCTGCGGGGACGTTGAACTGGCCGCGTACGAGAATCTCGATCTGGCGGGAGAGTGCGGGATCGGCGATTGAGGAGTCCTGTGCCTTGCAACCGACCGAAGAAACCAGGAGAAGAGCAAAAATCAGGGGAATGAAACGTCCGACACGCAAGCAGAACCACCTTTCCAATCCTCACATTATTGCAGGCGCAAGCGGAAGAAAGCAGTAAAAACCAGGCAAGTGAGAGATCCTGCACCCCTGAAGCGAACGCCGGAGAGGCGGAAAGAAGGATTGAGACAAGGTCTGATCCAGAAAAAAGGAAGCTGATGGAACCCTGCCAAAGATATATGCGGAGTGCTAATCTCTGCACATGTGGACGTCTAAGATCGTGAAGCGTGAATTGCTCGCCCTTGCAGTTGTTGGCGCGCTTGCCCTAACCCTCACTCCCGCATCGGCACAATCACCCATGACGGGGAAGCGGGCCATTACCCTTGATGATTTGACGCGGATCGGACGAGTTGGGAATCCGGTGCTGTCTCCAGACGGGGCTTGGGTGCTGTACACAGTGAGCCGGATGGATGCGAAAGACGACAAGAGCCTGAGCGTCCTTTGGATGGTGAGGTGGGATGGTACGGGAGCGACGCAACTGACCTATGGGAAGGATGGCGTGAGCAACCCAGCCTTCAGCCCGGATGGGAAGTACATCTCCTTCGTCTCGACCCGGCCTGGGAAGGCGAAGGGTTCTCAGGTCTGGGTGCTGAACCGGCTCGGCGGGGAAGCTGACCAACTGACCGGCGTGACGGACCAGGACCTGAACGGGTATGCGTGGTCTCCTGACAGCAAGCGGCTGTTGCTGACTCTGGAACCGAAGGGCGAGCCGGACGCAGAAGAAGGGAAGCCCCCGGCTCCCCCGAAGCCGTACGTGATTGACCGTTATCACTTCAAACAAGATATTCAGGGCTACCTGAGGAATGACGCGCACCAGGCGCTGTATCTGCTAGATCTGGCAACGAAGAAGCTGGAGAAGCTGACAACCGATAAGGGCGTGGATGAGGAGGATGGCGCTTGGTCTCCGGATGGGAAGTGGATTGCGTTCAGCAGCAATCATGATCCCGACCCGGACCGGAGCCTGAACACGGATGTGTATGTGGTGGAAGCGAAGCCTGGCAGCACGGCGAAGCGACTGACTACTCAAAAGGGCCCTGATGGGGGGCGCCTGGCGTGGTCGCCGGATTCCAAGCAGATCGCGTATACGGAGGGGAAGACGGTGGAGCTGCTGGCCTACAACCAAGCGAAGCCGGCGGTGGTGACGCTGGAGGGCAAGGTGATTTACCCGGCTGCGAAACTGGATCGGAGTGTCTCACAGCCATGTTTTACCCGTGAGGAGAAGTTGGTGTATCTCGTGATGGATGACCGGTCGCACTATCCGGCAGTGCTGAATGAAGGTGGCGCGGAGAGGTTGATTGCCGAGGCGGGAGCGGTCTCGAGCATGGAGTGCGTGGCCGGGCACATTGTGGTGACGCGGAGCGATGATACGCATGTAGGTGAGGTGTTTGCCCTGGAGGGCAAGAGCCTGCGGCAGTTGAGCCATGCGAATGATGATTTGCTGGCTGAACTCACGCTGGCCCCAACGGAAGACTTTGCCAGCAAGAGCAAGGACGGGACGGAGGTGCACGGTCTGCTGACCAAGCCGTTGGGATGGAAGGCTGGCGACAAGGTGCCTACGATCCTGTTCATCCACGGTGGCCCGAACGGCGAGGACGAGCACGGGTTTGCGTTTGAAAGGCAGTACTTTGCCGCGCATGGGTACGCCGAGATTAATGTGAACTACCGGGGCAGCGCCGGCCGCGGACAGGACTACGCCAAGGCCATTTTTGCCGATTGGGGCGATCTGGAAGTGGTGGATCTGCTTGGAGGTGTGGACGAAGTGGTGAAGATGGGGGTGGCGGACCCGGCGAACCTGGCGATTGGCGGATGGAGCTATGGGGGCATCCTGACCGACTACACTACGGCGACGGATGGGCGGTTCAAGGCGGCAATCAGCGGAGCGGGCTCGGCTGCGCCGCTGAGCTACTACGGGGCGGACCAGTACATCCTGCAGTATGACTACGAGCTGGGGGTGCCGTGGAAGGCGGAAAATTTGAAGCTGTATCTGAAGCTGAGCTACCCGCTGCTGGAGGCCGACAAGCGGATGCACACACCGACTTTGTATATGGGCGGGACAAGTGACTTCAATGTGCCGATAATCGGCGGGGAACAGCTATACCAGGCGCTGAAGGCCCTGCAAGTGCCAACGGAGCTGGTAGTGTATCCGGGGCAGTTTCATGGATTCACAAAGCCGAGCTTCATACGGGACCGATATGAGCGGTGGTTGGCGTGGTACGACCACTACTGCAAGGGACTGGATGTGCCTGCCACGCCGGTGGAGAAGCCAGCGAAAGCCCCCGAAGCGAAGTAGGGAACGTTGAGCCGGGCAGAACCGCCGGCTGACTGGGTGCAAGGGGCGCTCAAATGTGATTCGCCCTGCCTGAGCCGGGCACAAAGCGCGGCACTACAATGGAGAGATGGAACTTGTCCAGATAGAGGCGGCGAGGAAGGCACCGGCACCGAAGCCGGAGTGGCTGAAGGCGCGTGCGCCGATGGGCGAGAACTATCACGAGCTGAAGCGGCTGGCACGGGGCAAGGGTCTGCATACGGTTTGTGAGAGCGCGCAGTGCCCGAATATTGGGGAGTGCTGGCAGCACAAGACGGCGACGTTCATGCTGCTGGGGAACCTGTGCACGCGACGGTGCGGCTTCTGCGCGGTGCCGAAGGGGAAGCCCGAGCCGATCGACTGGGACGAGCCTCGTCGCGTGGCCGAGGCGGTTGCCGACCTCGGGTTGAAGCATGCCGTGATTACCAGTGTGAACCGGGATGACGATTTGCTCGGGGGAGCGCGGATTTTTGCTCAGGTCATTGAGCAGATTCGGAAGATTGCGCCAGGCTGCCGCGTGGAAGTGCTGATTCCGGATTTTCAGGGGAATGAGGAGGCGATTCGGACCGTGGTGGAAGCGCGGCCGGAGGTGCTGAACCACAATACTGAGAGTGTGCCCCGGCTGTACCGTGCGGTGCGGATAGGGGCGCGGTACGAGCGGACGCTGCGGTTGCTGGAGTATGCGAAGGAGCTAAACCCGGCCGGGATCACGAAATCCGGCGTGATGGTCGGCCTTGGCGAAGAGACGCATGAGCTGCTGTCTGTGTTCCGGGACCTGGCGGCGGTTGGTTGCGACATTCTGACGGTAGGGCAGTATCTGCGGCCGAGCCGGAATCACCTGCCGATGGCGCGGATCTACACGCCGCGGGAGTTTGCGGAGTTGAAGGCGGAGGCGATGCAGATGGGCTTCCGGCATGTGGAGTCGGGCCCGCTGGTGCGGTCAAGCTACCATGCGCATGAGCAGGCGGCGAGTACCGGGTTGGTCGCGGGCGCGGGTGTGGCGACAATTTAGTAGAATTACTTTGGCATTTTGGTCCGGACTGGACCGAAGGAAGAGAGAACAATCATGGCTCCATCGTTTATGGCCTCCCATGCCGTGCTGAAGGAAGTGCACGGGGATTTGCGCCGCCGCATGGACAAGGCGGTCAGCGATTTTCAACATCATCTGGTGTCTCTGCGGACGGGCCGGGCGACGGCTGCGCTGCTGGAGAATGTCCGGGTGGACTACTACGGGACCTCTACGCCGCTGAATCAGGTGGCGCAGGTGACGGCTCCTGAGGCGAACCTGATTGTGGTTGCGCCGTGGGATGCGGGTTTGGTGAAGGAGATTGAGAAGGTGCTGCGCATGCCGGAGCACGGTTTCAATCCGCAGAGCGACGGTCGGCAACTGCGTGTGCCGATTCCGGCGATGACGGAAGAGCGCCGCCGGGATGTGGTGAAGCAGTTGAACAAGCAGCTTGAGGACCACAAGACCGCGCTGCGCAACGTTCGCCGGGACGGGAACGATGCGTTGAAGAAGCTGGCCAAGGACAAGAAGGTGAGCGAAGACGAAGAGAAGCGCGCCCAGGACGAAGTGCAGGCGATGCTGAACGACGAGATTCGCCGGATGGAAGAACTGGCCAAGAAGAAGGAAGCCGACATCATGCAGATTTAGGGGTCAGGGGTCAGTGACCAATGATCAGGGATTGATGATTTGAGACGAGGGCCATCCGGTTGGGTGGCCTTTTTCTTTTTGCGTTTTGGGGGTTGACGGCAGGGCGAAATCTGGTTGCGATGCCGGAATGTTTGATGCGTTTTTTGGGGAGGTAACCACTTCAAAAAGGGGGGGTGGGTATCTTTTTGGGCTTTTCTGACTCCTATGTGGTTGATGGGGTGGACGTTAGCGGGTGGTTACCTAGTCCATCTTGTACCGTTTTTGTGCGCTTTCTGCGCGTTTTTGGGGGGAGATGTGCCGGGAGAGTTGCGAATCCCATCCCCCGAAAGCGGGAGATTGGGCACCCGGAATGAGGTCTGCCCTTTCAACTGCGTACCCTATTGTGCGCCTATCGGGGGAAATTATCGGCAAGGGTGGGGTGGGATTTTGGGTGGTGTATGTGGTTGGATTTGCGGGGGTTGGGTGCGGCGGGGGAAGGTTTGGGGATTGACAGGAGCAGCAGGTTGGCCGCGGCTGCGCCGCGGTAGCAAGTCAGCAGGTTAGCGGATAGAGCTCGATTGGTGGCTTATGGGAGGGTGAGGTCGGTGGGTGGTTGCTCCCCGGTGGCAAGCGCCAGATGTCGATGCGTGGGAATCGGATAGGCGCCGTCCCTACGGGACTCCGTGGAGGTGTGGGTGGGTATACCCAGCGTTGAAACGCTGGGCTAAGGTACGCTGCGCCTACGGCGCGGGTTTGGGGCTTTCGGGGTTGGGTTGGCGGGTCGATGGGGGAAATGCAGGTCCTTCGACTCGCTGCGCTCGCTCAGGATGACCCATCTTAGTTATGGCTCGCTCAGGATGACCCCCTCCAGAGTGGCGGAGCTGGCGGGTTAGCGGAGCCAAGGGGGTTCGAGCTGCGCTCGAATGCGGCGTGTGGTTGGGGGGGGAGTGGTAACTCCCCGGTCTCAGAAGCGAGACCGGGGGCACCAGGAGTGTTTTTACCATTGCGGGCGATTTGCTATGGGAAGATGCGGTTGAGGGTGCGGGCGAAGGGGATGGTTTCGCGGACGTGGTCGAGGCCGCAGATCCAGGCGACGGCGCGTTCGATGCCCATGCCGAAGCCGGAGTGGGGAACGGAGCCGTAGCGGCGGAGGTCGAGGTACCACTGGAAGGCGTCCATGGGGAGGTTGTGGGCCTCGATGCGGGATTTGAGGAGTTCGTAGGAGTCGACGCGCTGGCTGCCGCCGATGATTTCGCCATAGCCTTCGGGGGCGAGGACGTCGACGCACATGGCGTACCTGGGGTTTTCGGGGTCGGGCTGCATGTAGAAGGCTTTGACGTCGGCTGGGTAGCGGTGGACCATGACGGGGCGGTCGAACTGGTTGGAGAGCCAGGTTTCGTCGGGGGAGCCGAAGTCGTTGCCGTACTCGAAGGGGTTCTCGAGGATGCCGTCTTTGTGGGCCTGATTGAGCATTTCGGCGGCCTTGTCGTAGGAGAGACGGGGGAAGGGCGCCTGGATGGCTTCGAGTTTGGTGACGTCGCGGCCGATGGCTTCGAGCTCGGGGCGGCGGTTTTTGAGGACGCACTGGACGATGTGGGAGAGGAAGTTTTCGGCGAGTTCGAGGAGGCCGTCGAGGTCGCAGTAGGCGACTTCCGGCTCGATCATCCAGAACTCGGTGAGGTGGCGGCGGGTTTTGGATTTCTCAGCCCGGAAGGTTGGGCCGAAGCTGTAGACCTTGCCGAGGGCGAGGGCGGTGGACTCGATATAGAGCTGGCCGGACTGGGTGAGGAAGGCTTCTTCGCCGAAGTAGTCGACGGGAAAGAGGGTGGAGGTGCCTTCGCAGGCGGCGGGGGTGAGGATGGGCGGGTCAGTGCGGATGAAGCCGTTGGTGTCGAAGTATTCGGCGGCAGCGCGCATGATTTCAGCGCGGATGCGGAGGATGGCTGCCTGGCGGTTGGAGCGGACCCAGAGGTGGCGGCGCTCCATGAGGAACTCGACGCCGTGGTCTTTGGGGGTGATGGGGTAGGGGTCTTCCTCGGAGATGCGCTGGACGACCTGGAGGGCTTCGATATCGAGCTCGTAGCCGCCGTGGGCGCGCTTGTCGGCACGGACCTTGCCGGTGACGATGACGGAGGACTCCTGGGTGAGGCCCTTGAGGGCTTCAAAGAGCTCGGCTGAGACGCCGGCCTTGTGGGCTACGCCCTGGATGATGCCGGTGCCGTCGCGAAAGATGGGGAAGAGGAGCTTGCCGGACTCGCGGAGGTTGTAGAGCCAGCCGCGGAGGGTGACGGAGGCGCCCTCGTGCTTGCCAATGGAGTCGATTGTGGTGATGGGGGCAGAGATTGGGGAGGAATCGGGCATTCCGTGGTTCCTTTCCGACCGTGAGCCGGGCGGGCGAAGCGCGAGGCGCACCCGGGCGGTACGGATACAGGATAGCGCGGGAGGGGGAAGGGGGAGTTGTGATGCAGGTTACCAGCGGGTGAGTCTTTTCTAACCAAGTGGGGTTGGGTGGCCGATGGGATGAGTAGATGCCAATCTGCGGGGTGAGATTTCTCCAATGCGGATGGGTGTTGAGATTTGTTGCGATGAGGATGCGAGCCATGCGGAAGACCCCTTTGAGTGTGATGGTGATGTGTGCGGCGCTGATGCTGCCGTGGATTGGAGTGAGCCAGACGGTGCCGGCGCGGGTGGTGATGGCGGTGAACAACCAGGATGTGGTGACGCTGGCGGGGAATGTGCCAGCGCGGGCGCTGCCGGAGTATGACCAGGGTCAGGTGAGCGGGGAGACGCGGCTGGAGCGGATGGTGCTGGTGCTGGCGCCGAGTGCGGAGCAGCAGGCGGAGCTGGATGCGCTGACGGAGTCGCAGATGGATGCGGCATCGCCGATGTACAAGGTTTGGCTGACGCCTGAGGAGTATGGGCGTCGGTTTGGGGTGGCGGATGCGGATGTGGCGAAGGTGAGGGGGGGGCTGCGGGGGATGGGATTCCAAGTGGAGCCGGTGGCTGCGGGGCGCAGGATGCTGGTATTTAGTGGCACGGCGGCGCAGGTGGGCGAGGCGTTCCATGTGGAACTGCATCGTTACCGGGTGGATGGGGAGGAGCATGTGGCGAACAGCCAGGACCCGCAGGTTCCGCGGGCGCTGGCGCCGGTGGTTGCGGGGGTGCTGTCTCTGCATGACTTCCGGAAGGCGTCGCAGATTGCGAGCAAGCGGGCGGTAGCGGGGAAGGGTGGCGCTGTATCGCCGGAGTATACGCAGGGGAGCACGCATTATCTGTTTCCGGCGGATTTTGCGACGATTTACGACGTGAATCCGGTGTACAGCGCGGGCACGACGGGTACTGGGACGACGATTGCGATTGTGGGGCGGAGCAACATCAATTTGTCGGATGTCTCGGGCTTCAGGAGTTTTGCGGGATTGACGGCGAACCAGCCGGCGATTGTGCTGGATGGCGCGAATCCGGGAATGGTGTCGGGCGATCAGGATGAGGCGACGCTGGATGTGGAGTGGTCTGGCGCGGTGGCTCCGGCGGCGACGGTGAAGCTGGTGGTTGCCGGGTCGACGGCGACGACGGATGGCGTGGATTTGAGCGCCGGGTACATTGTGAACAACAAGGTTGCGCCGGTGATGAGCACGAGTTTTGGGCAGTGCGAGTCGAATCTGGGAGCGACCGAGGTGAATTTTTACAACAGCTTGTGGCAGCAGGCGGCGAGCGAGGGGATCAGCGTGTTTGTGTCCTCGGGCGACAGCGGTGCGGCGGGCTGTGAGGGTGGCGGGTCGGCAAGCGGGAGCGTTGCCGGCGTGAACGGGCTGTGCAGCTCGCCGTACTCGACTTGCGTGGGGGGTACGGAGTTCAACGATGCGACGGGGAACTGGTGGGCGGCGTCGAATGGCACGGGTAGCGGGTCGGCGCTGAGCTATATCCCGGAGATGGTGTGGAACGAGAGCGCGTCGAATGGCGGATCGGGGCTGTGGGCCTCGGGTGGCGGGGTGAGCAAGGTGTTCCCGCAGCCGGCGTGGCAGCAGCAGATTCAGGGAGCGAACGGGAGCGGGATGCGGACGGTGCCGGATGTCTCGCTGACGGCGTCGTCGCATGACGGATACCTGGTTTGCGAGAACGGGTCGTATTACATTTTTGGCGGGACATCGGCTTCTTCGCCGTCGTTTGCCGGACTGATGGCGCTGGCGGTGCAGAAGGCGGGGGGCAGTGGGCAGGGGAACGCGAATCCGACGCTGTATCAGATGCTGGTGAAGACGAATCCCTTCCATGCGACGCCGAAGGGGAGCAACAGCGTGCCGGGGGTGCAGGGATTTACGGCTGGGGGTGCGGCGTATAACCTGGCGACCGGGTTGGGCTCAGTGGATGCGAAGGTGCTGGTGACGAACTGGCCGAATGGGGGGAGCACGGGGACGCCGGCGGGCTTTGCGATGACGAGTGCGGCGACGAGCGAGAGTGTGCTGCCGGGCAAGAGCGCGAGCCTGACGTTGAGCTTGACCGGGCAGGGCGGCTTTACCGGAAGTGTGCAACTGACGGCGAAGGCTCCGACGGGAGTGACGGTGACGATGAACCCGACGAGCGTGAAGCCAGGGCAGACGTCTACGGTGACGATTGCGGTGGCGACGAGCGCGACGCCGGGCAGCGGCACGGTGGTGGTGACGGGAGTTTCCGGAGCCTTGACAAGCACGCTCAGCGAGCCGTTGACGGTGCTGGCGCCGCCGACGCTGGCGATTGCGGCGGGTTCGACGAGCGCAACGCTGGTGGCGGGGAAGACGACGACCATCCCGGTGACGGTGACGACGGGAGGCAGCTTTACGGGAGCGGTGGCGCTGACGGCGAGCGGCTTGCCGGCAGGTGTAACGGCGAAATGGAGCGTGGGGAGCTTTAGTGCCGGCGCGGCGACGACCTCAACGACGCTGACGCTGACGGCGACGACGACGGCGACGCTGGGTAACTCAACGTTGACGCTGAGTGCGAGCGGAGACGGGCTGAGCGCGAGTGGCAAGGTTGGGCTGACGGTGACTCCGGCTCCGGCGATTACGATGGCGCTGGGTGCGACGAGCCTGACCATGAACTCGACGGCAACGGCGACGCTGCTGGCGAAGGTGACGCTGGTGGGCGGGGTTTCTCCGACGTTGCCAAGCGGTGCGGTGTTTACGGTGACGGGTTTGCCGGCGGGTGTGACGGGTGCGTGGAGTGCGGCGGCGCTGGTAAATGGCCAGGTGCAGTCGACGCTGACGCTGACGGGCAGCAGTGCGGCACGGATTTGCAAGCCGACGCTGTCGATTGGTGTGGCGGTGACGGATGCGGCAAGCGCGGTGGTGTACAAGGGGACCGGGAGCGTGGCGCTGAGCGTGACGATGACGCCTGCGCTGACGCTGACGGTGGCGAATGCGTCTCTGACGGTGGTGAAGGGCAAGACGGTGACGGACGCTGTTTCGATTACGACTGGAGGGAGCTTTTGCACGGCGGTGACGCTGAGTGTGACGGGGCTGCCGACGGGAGTGACGGCGAGCTGGACTCCGGCATCGGTGAGCCCGAGCGGAACGAACGGGACGGGCAGCTCGACGCTGACGCTGACGGCCAGCTCGACGGCGGCTGCCGCTACGGCTACGGTGACGGTGAAGGCCACCGGCGGCGGGGTGACGGCGACCAGTGCCGTGACGCTGACTGTGGCAACAACGGCGAGCGTGAAGCAGGGCTTCTAGTGCAAGGGGAGCGGTGCGGAAAGACCCTGCCTTTGGGCAGGGTCTTTCTGTGTTGGGAGGGATGGCGCGGCGGCTTATGGGAGGAGGGCGAAGGCGTCGCGGATGCGGGCTTCCAGGACGGGGTGGGTATCGTCGAGGGTTTTGGCGATTTCCAGGACGGCGACGGGGACGCTGGCGTGTTTTGCGAGCAGGTCGAAGGTGGCGGGCCAGTCGATGGAGCCCTGCCCGGGCCAGAGGTGTTCGTCGCGGAAGCCGTTGTTGTCGTGGACGTGGAGGGAGCCGATGCGCGGGCCGAGGGTGAGGATTGCCTCCCGGATGCCGACGGTGATATTGGCGTGGCCGAGGTCGAGGCAGACGCCGATGCGGTCGAGGTGGCCGGCGTTGAGGATCTGGATGAGGTGCTCGGGGGTGGTGGGGTCGCTGGTGAGGTTTTCGGCGAGGATGCGGACGCCGAGGGGAGTGGCGAAGGCGTCGAGGTGCTCGAGGGCGGTGAGGCCGTGCTCGAGGGTGCGGGGCGACCAGGTGTCTTCCTTGTCGCCGAGGTGGACGACGAGGTTGTGGAAGTGGAGGTACTCAGCGGTTTCGAGGGCGCGCTTGACCTCGTCCATGGCGTCGATGCGGTGACTTTTGTCGGGATGGATGAGGTTGACCATGGGTGCGCCGGCGCGGCCCATCTCGTAGTCGGGAAAGAGGGGGGCATGCATGGACCAGGGGAAGACGGGGCTGGAGGCGAACCATGCGGCGATTTCGTGGACGTGCTCGCGGCTGGTGTAGTCGAAGTGCTGGCGGGCAGCAAAGATTTCGACGGCCTGTGCGCCGGACCGCTCGGCCAGGTCAAGCAGGCCGGGATGGAGGCGTTCCTTGAGGAAGAGGTGAGTCGAAAGGCAGTGCTGCATGGCTTGGTATCCCCCGAGGCGCCGAAGATCGGGCCCGATACCTCATTTTCGCACTGAAGCGCGTGCAAAACCTGCGGGGGTGTGAACCATGCGGGTACCCGGAGGGGGATTCAGGGTGCGACTGGGGCTAGTATCCGGCTGCTTTCCCGTAATGGTCGCGGTGGTCCTGGCCGCCGAGGAGGTCGCCGGTTTTGGGGTCGATGGCGATGCATTCGCCGTTGGACCAGAAGCCGGAGCCGAAGATGTCGCCCTTGGATTGGAACGAGTATCCCATGCGGGCGAGGGCCTGGCGGGTGGCGAGTGGGAAGCCGGGTTCGAGGTTGAGGACATCGGGGAGGAACTGGTGGTGGAAGCGGGGAGCGTCGACGGCCTGCTGGATGTTGAGGCCGCCCTGGGAGGCGGAGAGGAAGATGTTGGCGACGGTGGTGATGATGCGGGGGCCACCGGGGGAGCCGAGGACAAAGCGGAGTTTGCCGTCTTCGAGAACGATGGTGGGGGTCATGGCGGAGAGGGGACGCTTGCGTGGTGCGATGGCATTGGCGGGGGCCTGGATGAGGCCGAACATGTTGGGTTGGCCGAGGGCGGTGGTGAAGTCGTCCATTTCGTCGTTGAGAAGGAAGCCAAGGGAGGGCGAGGTGACCGAGGAGCCGTAGTCGTTGTTGAGGGTGGTGGTGAGGGCGACGGCGTTGCCTTCGGAGTCGACGACGGAGAGGTGGGTGGTTTCGGGGGATTCATGACGCTGGCCGGCGGAGCTGGGTGCTGGGGGGAGGAAGCCGGCGGGGCGGGTGAGGGAGGCGGAGGGTGTGGCCTTGTCGGAGATTCCGGCGCGCCATGCGTCAGCGTAGGCGGTGGAGGTGAGCTGGGCGACGGGGATGGGGTTGTAGTCGGGATCGCCGAGGTAGTCGGAACGGTCCATGAAGGCGCGTCGGTAGGTCTCGGTGATGAGGTGGATCCACTGGGGGGAGCGGTCGCCGAGTTTGGCGAGGTCGTAGGGGGCGAGGATATTGAGGGCGGTGAGGAGGACGACGCCGCCGGAGCTGGGCGGTGGCGCGCTGAGGACGGTGAAGTTGCGGTAGGTGCCGGAGACGGGTGTGCGCTCGACGACCTGGTATTGGGCGAGGTCCTTGAGAGTGATGAGGCCACCGCCCTGCTTGATGTCCTGGACGAGTTCCTGGGCGAGGGTGCCGTGGTAGAAGTCGTCGGGGTTGGCGGCGATGCGGCGAAGGGTGCGGGCGAGGAGGGGCTGGCGGAAGAGTTCGCCGGGCTTGTAGAAGTTGCCGTCGCGCTGGAAGATGTGGCGGGAGACGGGGAATTGGGTGAGGTCGGAGTCGTGCATCTCCTCGGCCTCGTCGGCGGAGAGGAGGAAGCCTTCTTCCGCGAGGCGGATGGCGGGCTGGGCGAGGCGGGAGAAGGGGAGGCGGCCGTAGTGGCGTGCGGCGTATGCCATGCCGGCGACGGAGCCGGGGGTGCCGATGGCGCGGTAGCCGAGGACGCTGCCACGGAGGTCTGATTCGGGAAGGACCTTGCCGCTGGCATCGAGATACATGTCGGCGGTGGCGGCGAGGGGGGCCTGCTCGCGGTAGTCGAGAAAGGTGGATTTGCCATCGTGGGAGCGGATGAGCATGAATCCGCCGCCGCCGAGGTTGCCGGCGATGGGGTGGACGACGGCGAGGGCGAGCTCGGTGGCGACTGCGGCGTCGATGGCATTGCCGCCGGCCTGGAGGACTTCAAGGCCGGCATCGGAGGCGAGGTGGTGGACGCTGACGACCATGCCGTGATGGGCGCGGGTGGGCTGCTGTGTACGCCAGGGGAGGCCGGGGCGGGCGGTGGGGGCCTTGGGCAGGGCGGTCTGGGCCGAGACGGCGAGCGGGGCGAGGGCAAGGGGGGCCAGAGAGAGGGCGGCGAGAGCGAGAGTAAGGTGGCGTCGCATCATGTTGTGTGGGAAAAGGATAGCGCGAGCGGGATGAGGGGCGGGAGGAGGATTTTTGGAATTTGCGAGAGGAGGGTAGATGAGTGGGGAGAAGTAGCCGATAAGCGGAAGGGCGGGGGGTATCCTGTGCCGGGCTGGGAGCCTGGCGGAAAGGGAAACGGGAGCGACGGGCAACGGAGTCGCTACAATATCTGAGATATGCCGACGACGGTACGTTCACACGCGAAGATCAACCTGGGGCTGGGGATAGGTGCGCCGAGGGCGGATGGGTTCCACAGCCTGTCGACGGTGTACCAGACGCTGGCGTTGCACGACCTGGTGCGGGTGACGGCGCGGCCGGCGGCGGTGACCGAGATCCGGATGAGCGCGAGCGATGCGCGGGTGCCGACGGACCACAGGAACACGGCGTGGAAGATGGTGGAGATGGCTCTGGAAGCGCTGAAGATCCATGCCGAGGTGGAAGTCCACATTGAGAAGCGGCTGCCGGTGCAGGGCGGAATGGGCGCCGGGAGTGCGAATGCGGTGGCGGCGCTGGTTGGGCTGGAGGCGGAGCTGGCGGCGCATTTGCCGGGCAGGCAGGCAGGAGGGCGGGGGCTGCGGGGGAGTTTTTCCGCGCTGGCGTATGAACTGGAGAGCGCGGCATGGGGTGCGGAGCGGCTGCGGCTGGCGGAGCGGGTGGGCAGCGATGTGCCGCTGTTCCTGGTGGGTGGCACGGTGCTGGGGCTGGATCGGGGGCAGCAGGTGTTTCCGCTGCCGGACATTGAGCCGACGTGGTGCGTGGTGGCGGTGCCGGAGGTAGGGGTGTCGACGCCGCAGGCCTTCCGGGACTGGGATATGGTGTGTGCCGGGGATGGTTTGACCCAGTCGGCAAGTACAGATAAACTAAATGAGTTGAGTCGCGTCTTTGCAAGCGCCCTTTCGGGAGCGGAGTTCTTCTGGAGCTCTGAGGCAACGGCAGGCTCCTCCGGTGTCCTTCCCGGAATTGGGGAGGACCTGGCCGGACCGAGAGTGTCCGCGCTTGTCCGCACCGGGATAGCGAACGACTTTGAACGAGTTGTTTTTCCGCAATATCCCCTTTTGAGTGCAATCAAGCGTACGCTCGCGGCCACCGGTACATCGGAGGCGTCGCTGTATGCTGCTTTGTCCGGGTCCGGCTCGGCAGTCTTTGGCCTTTACCGGGGCCTGAGACATGCGAAAGCAGCCTGCCAGCGACTGGAGGCGGCTGGGGTGACGAGCTTGTTGACACGTACCCTGCCGCGCTTGGCCTACTGGCGGGAAATGCTTCAAAAATAAGGCAGTTGACAGCAGTGCGGGGAAGGGATGAGTCTTTCTGCGCGGTAGCAGCGGCCGGTATGTTGGGCGATCGACTAACGGTAGGTCAAGTGCCTTTGACGCACTCAGTCCAGGTTCGAATCCTGGTCGCCCAGCCAGCACTCTTCGGGCAGCGTACTTGCTGTGGAGGGGGGCTGGGGCAGGGGGAAGAGGGATACCCGCGAGGGGTTCGTCTTTCCGAGGGAAAAGCAGGCAGCCAAAGCCAACCAGCTTGGAAGGAGCTATGCAGATGAGCACGGAAGAGACGAAAGTGACAGTGGACGAGACGGCCCTGGCCGAGAGCGCGAAATCGAAGGAAGCAAAGTTGCCCGCGGAGCGCAAGCGCAGCCGCAGTCTGAGCGACGACCGTAGCTTCAAGCTGTTCAGCGGAACGGCGAATCGCGCGTTGGCGGATGAGATTGCCGGATTTTTGGGCGTGAAGGTGGGCGAGAGCAAGCTGCAGCGGTTTGCTGACGGCGAGGTTTACTTCCAGTTGCTGGAGAACGTGCGCGGCGCGGATGTGTTTCTGGTGCAGCCGACGTGCTTCCCTGTGGACCAGCATCTGCTGGAACTGCTGATTATGATTGACGCGCTGAAGCGGGCTTCGGCAAAGCGGATTACTGCGGTGGTTCCGTATTACGGGTATGCGCGCCAGGACCGCAAGGACAGGCCGCGTGTGGCGATCAGCGCGAAGCTGATTGCGGATTTGCTGACGACGGCGGGGGCGCACCGGGCGCTGTTTGTGGACCTTCATGCGGCGCAGATTCAGGGATTTTTCAATATTCCCTGCGACCACTTGTTTGCGAGCCCGGTGCTGGTATCGCATTTCCGGGAGCTGAACCTGCCGAATTTGACGGTGGTTTCTCCGGATGCGGGCGGCGTGGAGCGGGCGCGGTTTTTTGCGACGAAGATGGGCGCGCCGATGGCGATTGTGGACAAGCGGCGTACGGACATGAACGTGGCCGAAGTGATGAACGTGATTGGCGACGTTCGCGGGCGGACGTGCCTGGTGATTGACGACATTGTGGACACGGCAGGAACGCTGGTGAAGACGGTGGACGCGCTGCTGGCCAATGGCGCGGCGAGCGTACATGCGTGCGCGAGTCATGCTGTGCTGAGCGGACCGGCGATTGAGCGGATTGCCGCCAGCCGGATGGAGCAGCTGGTGGTGACGAACACGATTCCGCTGCGGGAAGCGGCACAGAAGGTGCCGAAGATCAAGGTGCTGTCAATTGCGGGGCTGCTGGGCGCGGCGATTGAGAGCATCCACATGGAGACCAGCGTGAGCAGCCTGTTCAATTAGGCAGCGCGGGTTGAGAGAGTTTTGGAGTTTTGGTGGCAGGCGGAAGTGAGAGCCTGCTGCGGAATGCAACCAGGGTGGCGAGCCACCCCGCACAAAGGGAGCGCCAACTGACGGAGATTCCGTGAGCGCGTGCCCGAGAGAGAAATGAGACGGTAATGGCTTTTGATGTATTGGTAGCAACGCCCCGTGTGGGCAAGTTCAACAAGAATGCGGCACGGCGCGTGCGCGTGGCCGGCAAGATTCCCGCAGTGATTTATGGCGCGGGTCAGGAATCGGTTGCCGTGGAGCTGGATCCGAAGGCGGTTCTTCGGATTCTGCATTCGGAGTCGGGCCACAACTCGATTTTTGATGTGGAGATTGGCGGCAAGGACAAGGCGAAGGCGATGATTGTGGATTGGCAGTATGAGCCGATTCGCGACACGCTGTTGCATGTGGATTTGAAGCGGATTGCGCTGGACAAGCTGATGCAACTGAGCGTTCGTGTGAAGCTGATTGGCATTCCGGTTGGCGTGAAGGCGCAGGGCGGAATTCTGGACCAGGTTATGCGTGAGGTTGAAGTTGAGTGCCTTCCCGCGGATATTCCGAGCCACATTGACATCGACATTTCAGAGCTGGGCCTGCATGGCGTGATTCGCGTGAGCGATCTGCCGCACACGGGTTCGGTGAAGTTCCTTTCGGCGGAAGACGCGACGGTAGCGCATGTGGTTTCGATTCGCGCCGAAGCTGAGCCGGCTGCTGAAGGCGGTCCTGCGGAGCCGGAAGTGGCGAAGAAGGGCAAGCCTGAGGCCGAGGCCAAGAAGTAAGAGTTGGCTGACGCGATGCAAGTGCCGGGAAACCAGCCGAGCCCACGGACCGGGCCGTATCTGGTGGTGGGTTTGGGCAATCCCGGCCCAGAGTATGTATGGACGCCGCACAATGCGGGGTTCATGGCGATTGACCGAATCGCCCAGCAGTCCGGAGTTGTGGTACAGAACCGCAGGTGCAAGGCGGTAACGGCCACAATCCGGATTGGGGGGCGGGAAGTGATTCTGGCGAAGCCGGAGACCTTCATGAACCTGAGCGGGCTATCGGTATCCGCGCTGGTGAAGGAATTTGGCGCAGGGCCACAGCTTGAGAACCTGATCGTGCTGTATGACGAGCTGGATCTGGGGCTGGGTACCATCAAGATTCGGGAGAGGGGCAGTGCGGCGGGCCACAACGGGGCACGCAGCATTATCAGTTCTCTCGGGACCAGTGAGTGGTTGCGGATTCGGATTGGGGTGGGGCACGATTTGCCTGCCGAAGCGATAGCAGCCGGGGCCAAACGGAGAGGCGGCAAGGATTACTTGCTGGAGCCGATGCGGAAGGCAGATCTGGTGGTGATGGACGAGGTTCTGGACCGGGTAGCGACGGCGGTGAGACGGGTGGTGGAAGAGGGCCCGGCAGTTGCGATGAACGAGTTTAACCGCAAGGTGTAAGGCAAGGGTTTGAGTTTTCCGGAGGCGCGCCGGGGCAGGGCAAAACGGCCAGCAAGACGGCCGGCGGGGCGCAACCCGGGGGACCAGAAAGCAAGAGCAAGGCCGCGACGGGTTCTGAGGAACCGGCGGGAAGGCTGAAGCGCAAGCGACAGCGGAAAGAGTCAAGAAATGGAACGTTTGTATGAGGTAATGTTCATCGTCCGCCCGGATGTGGTGGAAGAGGAGCTGGACAAGCTGGTTGCGGGTTTTGAAGCGACCGTGACGAACGGTGGCGGCGCGATCAAGTCGAGCGAGAAGATGGGCCGTCGCAAGCTGGCCTACACGGTTCGCAAGTTCAACGACGGCAACTATGTTCTGCTGACCATTTCGGCCAACGGGCCAGTGGTGCACGAGCTGGAGCGTCGTCTGCGCGTGACGGAGCCTGTGATCAAGTTCATCACGGTTCGCATTGACGAAGAAGAGAAGCGTGTGGCGAAGGCGAAGGCGAAGCGCGGCGTGCGGAACAGCAACAAGCCGGCACCTGCGCCGGCACCGGCACCTGTGGTTGAGGCTCCTGCAGCGGCACCGGTTGCGGTTGCGGAAGCAGCGCCAGTGGTTGCGGATGCGGAAGCTGCTGCGACTGAAGCGGTTAACGCCTAACGAATTCAGGCTGCCGAGCAGCCGCAACCGGTGTTGGGCGGGGCCGTATGGGCACCGAAGCCAAGCCGAACGAAGAAAAGGAAAACAGCATGTCTGACGAGATTCAGGTAAAAGCTCCCGAAGCAGCCGCACCGGCGGCTCCGCAGCAGGGTGGTGGTGGCCGTCCTTCTGGTCCGCGTCCTGCGGGTGGCCCTGGTGGCCGCGGCAAGTTCTTTCGCCGCAAGAAGGTCTGCAAGTTCTGCACGGAAAAGATTGATGCGATTCCGTATCGCGATGTTCGCCTGCTGCAGGGATTTGTGGCCGAGCGAGGCAAGATTGTGCCCCGGCGTTTGACGGGAGTCTGCACGACGCACCAGCGCCGGTTGACCCGCGCCATCAAGCAGGCGCGCAACATCGCTCTGCTGCCCTTTGCGACGCACCACTAGGAAGCTGGCGGTACAAACGATTGCTGCGGAGGCGCGGCGGTTTTGCTGGAGCTGGCCCTGGGATGGGCGAGGGAAGGCAGAGAGACCGTGGCGCTCAAGTCCGCCTGAAAGACTGGAGAATTTCCCATGGAAGTGATTCTGAAAGAAGATATTGCCACACTGGGCAACCGCGGAGACGTGGTGAAGGTGGCTGAAGGCTACGGCCGGAACTATCTGCTGCCCCGCAAGCTGGCGTTGCAGGCGACGGCGCAGAACAAGGCCGTCATCGAGCAGATGAAGTCGTCCGCGGCTCGTCGTTCGGCGTCGGAAAAGGCGCTGGCCGAGGGCGTTGCGGCACAACTGGCTCCTGTGGAGCTGACCTTTACCCGCAAGACGGGCGAGAACGGACACCTGTTTGGTTCTGTGACCTCGGCCGACATTGCGCACGAGCTGGAAGCCAAGGGCTTTGAAGTGGACCGCCGCAAGATTCAGCTGGCGGAGCCGTTGAAGGCACTGGGCGAAGTAACGGTTGCCATCAAGCTGCACCGCGAAGTGACCGCACAGGTCAAGGTTGTGGTGGTTGCGGAAGTGGAAGAAGCGACCGAAGCGGCAGCCGAGTAAGCCAAGGCAAGAGAGAAGCAGACAAAGGGCGGACCGCTCAACGCGCAGGCGTTGGGAGGTTCGCCTTTTTGCGTTTGGGGAGGATTGTCAGGCGTGCTGGAGGGTAGCGAGGGGATGGGAGCGGTCGGTGCGCATGGTGGGGACGGCGGCGAGGAGGGACTGGGTGTAGGGGTGGGTGGGGTGGTGTAGGACGTGGGCGGTGGGACCTTCCTCCACGACGAGGCCGCCGCGCATGACGGCGACGCGGTCAGAGGCCTGATTGGCGACCTGGCTGACGACGGCGAGGTCGTGGCTGGTGAAGAGGATGGCGAGCGAGTGTTCGCGGCGGAGGCGGGCGAGGAGGTCGAGTATCTGGGCCTGGACGGTGACATCGAGGGCTGTGGTTGGCTCGTCTGCAATGAGCAGGTCGGGGCGATGTAGGAGGGCCATGGCGATGAGGATGCGCTGGCGCTGGCCGCCGGAGAACTGGTGGGGGTAGTCGCGGAGGCGGCGCTCGGGGTCGGGTAGGGCGACTTCTTCGAGGGCGGCGATGGCGCGTTGGCGGAGTTCGCGGCGAGTGAGGGCGGGCTGGTGGGCTTGCAGGCCTTCGGTAAGCTGGCGGCCGATGGTCATGACGGGGTTGAGGGCGGTCATGGGCTCCTGAAAGACCATGGCGATTTCGCGGCCGCGGAGGGTGCGCCAGAGGTGGGCTGGCTGGCCGAGGAGTTCGCGGCCCTGCCAGAGGATGGAGCCGGAGACCTGTGCCGGGGGGCCGAGGAGACCGAGGATAGCGAGTGAGGAGACGCTTTTGCCGGAGCCGGATTCGCCGACGAGGCCGAGGACCTGGCCGGGGGCGAGGGAGAGGCTGATGCCGTGAACGACCTGAGAGGCGGCGAAGGAGATGCGGAGGTCGCGCAGAGCGAGGAGGGGGGTGCTGGAATTCGGGTTGGCGGCAGTGGCCATGGCCCCATGCTACGGCATTGGGGGCGGGGTGCTGGAGTAGGGCGGGGGTTGATATAAAGGTTGGGCTGCGATAGCTGGGTCTTGCAGGGGTGTCTGCGGGGACTTGTTAATTTTGCCGCTGAGGATATGCCGATGTTTGCTGGGAATGCGCGAAAGCTGATGGTTGCTGGTGTTGTGGTGTTGGCTGTTGGCCAGGGATGGGCGCAGAGTGCTGCGCCGGTGGCGAAGGCGGCGGATACGGTTGTGATGGCGAGTCCGGAGGCGGTGGGGTTTGACGGGAAGAGGCTGGGGAATCTGCACGCGGTGATGCAGGCGACGGTGGATGCGCATACGCTGGCGGGCGGGATTACCGTGGTGGCGCGGCACGGCAAGGTGGTGGATTACCAGACCTACGGCTACCGGGATGCGGAGGCGAAGGTGGCGATGACGAAGGACACGATTTTCCGCGTGTATTCGATGTCAAAGCCGATTACTGGCGTGGGGATGATGATTCTGTATGAGCAGGGGAAGTGGTTGCCGACGGACCCAATTGCGAAGTATCTGCCGGAGTTTGCCGGGGTGATGGTGTATGCGGGGACGAATGCGGATGGAACGGTGAAGCTGGAGGCACCGGAGCATGCGCCGACAATTGGGGAGCTGATGACGCATACGGCGGGGCTGACATATGGGCTTTTCGGAGCGACGCCGGTGGACAAGATGTATCGGGATGCTGCTCCGCTGCAGGCGAAGAGCTGCGACGAGTTTGTGGGGAAGCTGGCGAAGTTGCCGCTGCTGTACCAGCCGGGGAAGCAGTGGGTGTACTCGGTGAGCATGGATGTGGAGGGTTGCCTGATTGAGCGGATCAGCGGCGAGTGGTTTGGGGAGTTCCTGCGGAAGAATCTGTTTGAGCCGCTTGGGATGAAGGATACGGGCTTTGTGGTACCGGCGGAGAAGATTGCGCGGCTGACGCAAGCCTATGACAGCGATGCGAGCGGGCAGATGCAAGTGGTGAAGAATGCGGTGGCAGCGCGGGAGGCAGCAATGAAGGATCCGGGGTTTGAGAGCGGCGGCGGCGGGTTGTTCTCGACTGCGGAGGATTATCTGAAATTTGCGGAGATGCTGTCGCATGGAGGAGCGTTTGGCGGGAAGCGGATATTGTCGCCGGCGACAGTAAAGCTGATGACGACGAATCATCTGCGGGATGAGCTGATGACGGGGCAGTGGTCGATTGGGGCGATGCGGATGCGGCCGGGATTCGGGTATGGGTATAACGGGGCGGTGGTGACGGAGCCGGGGATGGCGCAGTTGCCGGAGGGGAAGGGGACGTATCTGTGGGATGGTGCGGCGGGGACGTGGTTCTGGGTGGATCCGACGAATGACGTGGTGGTGGTGGGGATGATTCAGCGGCGGCTGGATGCGTATTGCCCGCCGGTGGAGTGGGAGAGCCGGGCGGCGGTGTATGGGGCACTGGTGGATCCGGCGAAGTAGCTAGCGGGCGGACGGCTCAGCGAGAAGGGTCTTGATTCTGGCTTCGAGGGCGGGGAGGTCGGTTGCGCCTTCGAGGCGGGCGCGGATGCGGCCGCGGCGGTCGATGAGGTAGGTGACGGGAAGGCCGAGGACTCCGCCGTAGAGGCGGCCGAGGCGGGCGTCGCCCATGAGGATGGGGTAGTTCCAGTGCATTTTGGGGGCGAGGGCGCGGACTGGGGTGTCGTCGTCGTCCATGGAGACGCCGAGGACGCGGAGGCCCTGGGAGCTGTAAGCCTGTTGCCACTGGACGAAGCGGGGCATCTCTTCCTCGCACGGGCCGCACCAGGTGGCCCAGAAGTTGAGCAGGATGACCGAGCCGCGGAGTTGGGCGAGATGGACGGGAGGGCCGGAGAGGGCCGGGCGGGAGAAGTCAGGGGCGGGTTTGGGTGCGGGGATGAGGAGGAGGAAGAAGAGGAGAGAGCGGGAGAGGTGGGGCATGGCCTGATCTCGGGGGATATGTTTCCCCACTCATTCGGCAAAGAGGGCCGAATGAGTGGGGCATGCGAACGGATGGCACGCAAACGGATGGCTAGTGGGCCGGCTCAACGGGGTAGCCCTTCTGGGCCCAGTCCTGACCGAAGTTCTGGGAGATGTGGAGGACCTTTACGTTGGTGAAGCCGAGGGCGTGGAGCTTCTGGAAAGCGGGGGCGATGTTTGGGCAGCGCTCCCAGGGGCAGCAGCCACAGTAGAGGACGATGGCGGTGTTGCGGGGGAGTTTTGCAACGCGCTGGGCGAGTGCGTCGGGTGGGGCGGCAGGGCCGAAGAACTCCGAACCGGGGATGTGGGACTCGGCAAAGAGGACTTTGGAGCCTACCTGGAGGATGAGGGGCTTGGCGGCGGAGCCGTGAAGGATGGTATTGAGGTCGAGGGGTTCAATCTGGATGGCGGAGTCGAGCTTGAGGGCGGTGCCGGACTGGGCGTGTGCTGCGGGAGCTGCGGGTAGGCAGCAGATTGCCGCGCCGAGGAGCACGGCTGCGAGACGAGGAAGCGAATGGGATGCCACGGGAACCACCTTTATTGGCGAGAGCTATTTTAGTTTGAGGTCGATGGTGAGCTGCTTGCGGGAGTCAAAGGAGCTGACGGTGCGGATGGGGCCCTTGCGATCTGCCTTCTCGGCCCAGATTTCGTAGTCGTCTACCATGCCGATTTGGACGAACTGGTAGGTTCCGTCGGCGGTGGAGGAGAAGCTGCGGAGGCTGCGGGTCTTGAGATTTTTGAGGAAGACGGTGGCCTCGGAGACAGGCTTGCCGTGCTCGTCGAAGACGCGGCCGATGATGTTGCGCTGCCCGAGGTTCTGGGCCTGGGCGGCGGGCGTAAGGGAAAGAGAGCGCGAGAGATAGGCGGGCAGGGGGGCCAGGAGAGCCAGGAACAGCAGGGCAGCGATGCGACGCCGGGCCGGGGAAATGGCAGTGGTGAAGGTCACTCTTCGTCCTCTTCTTCTTCGTTCAGGAATTCGTCATCGTCGTCATCGTCGTACTCATCATCAACACGGGTGAGCTGCAAAAGTTCCGTGGCGACGATCTCAAATTCGGTTCCGCACTCGTCGCAGGGGATGATGTCGCCTTCTACGACCTCATCTTCCTCGATGTCGAGAGGGTTTTCACATTCCGGACACGTATGCATAGGTTACTCCTTTGCTGGCACCGGCGCAGGATTAGGATGAGAGGAACGCGCGGTGCGACTTCGCTAGTTTTGACGCAGAAGGTGGGGAAGGTCAAGCGGCAGGGAGCGCGATTTTTTAGAATAGCCAAAGATTTTTGGGGGAGAAGCGGATGAATCTTCGATGGGCGTTGGTTGGGGTGGTGCTGGCTGCGGGTTGCGGGCTGGCTGTGGCGCAGGCGGATTATGCGCTGGCGGGTGCGGCGATGCCGGCTGCGCCGGGGGATGCGGAGATTCGGGCGGCACTGAGCCGGGTATCTGCCGAGCGGATTCGGGGAACGGTGGAGAGGCTGGTGAAGTTTGGGAACCGGAGCACGCTGAGCAGCGTGGAGCCGGATTTGCCGGCGGGGACGGGGGTGACGGCGGCGGCGGAGTGGATTTACGGGCAGTTTGAGGAGATTGGGAAGGGCTGCGGCGGGTGCCTGGAGGTGAAGCGGGACAGCTTTGTGAAAGAGCCGGGGCGGCGGGTGGCGAAGCCGACTCCGTTGACGAATGTGTACGCGGTGCTGCGGGGGAGCGATCCGGTGGCGGCGAAGCGGATGTACCTGGTGACGGGGCACTATGACTCGCGGGCCAGCAGGAACGAGGATACGCATGGTGCGGCGCCGGGGGCCAATGATGATGCGAGCGGGGTGGCGGTGAGCCTGGAGACGGCGCGTGTGCTGGCGGGGCTGAAGCTGCCGGCGACGCTGGTGTTTGTGGCAGTGGCGGGCGAGGAACAGGGGCTGTATGGATCGGGACACCTGGCGGAGCTGGCGAAGAAAGAAGGCTGGGAGCTGGAGGGGGTGCTGAACAACGACATTGTGGGCGGGAATACGACGCCGGGAGATACGCTGCAGCGGAAGGATGTGGTGCGGGTATTCAGCGAGGGGGTGAGTTCGACGGTGACACCGGAGCAGATGCGGAGGCTGCTGGCGCTGGGGCAGATGGAGGATGGGCCGAGCCGGGAGCTTGCGCGGGCGGTGGCGGATGTGGCGCGGAGCTATTTTGGGGATGGCAGCTTTCAGCCAGTGCTGGAGACGCGGCCGGACCGGTATCTGCGGGGCGGGGACCATTTGAGCTTCAACGAGCAGGGGTTTACGGCGGTGCGGCTGACGGAGTGGCGGGAGGATTTCCACCATCAGCACCAGGATGTGCGGGTGGAGGGTGGGGTTCAGTTTGGGGACTTGCCGCAGTATGTGGACTACGAGTATGTGGCGCGGGTGGCGAGGCTGAATGCGGCGACGCTGGTGACGCTGGCGAAGGGGGCTGGGGTGCCGACGGAGGTGAAGCTGAAGACGGATGACCTGGAGAATACGACGACGCTGACGTGGAAGGCTCCGGCGAGCCCGGTGGCGGGGTATCACTACGAGGTGGTGTGGCGGGAGACGACGGCGGCGGATTGGCAGCGGGTGCTGGAGGTTGAGGGCGAGAAGGAGACGGTGACCGTGCCGGTGAGCAAGGACAACGTGATTTTTGGAGTGCGAACGGTTGTGGACGGGCATCGCGGGATTGCGGTGGCGCCGTAGCTTCCCCGAATGGGAATGGTGAGGCGGGGAGTGAGTTTGCGGGCGATGACATGGGGAGCGGGGAGGGTTTAGTCTCTGAGGTAGATATGGCCAGTCAGATACAGCTTGGATTGCCGGATTTCAGCGGAGCGACGCGGAAGCTGGTGTTGTGGAACGTGGGCGCGTACTTTGCGCTGCTGCTGGCCACGACGGCCGGGCTGGTGGGGATTGGTCCGGTGCTGGCGCACCTTGGGCTGTTTCCGCCGAATGTGCTGAGGGGCGAACTGTGGCAGGTGGTGACGTACAGCTTTGTGCATCCGGGGTTCCGGGGGGCGCTGTGGGATTTGCTGAGCCTGTGGATGATTGGCGGGCTGCTGGAGAGCTATCACGGGGGGCGCTGGCTGAACGGGCTGTATGCCGCGAGCGTGCTGGGAACCGCGGTGGCGGCGCTGGGGCTGTATGCTGCCGGGGCGACTGGCGGTGGTGCCGGAGCGGTGACGGGATGCCTGGGGGGAACGTTTGGACTGCTGGTGGCGGTGGGTCTGCTGCATGGGGATCTGGAGTTTCTGCTGCTGTTTGTGGTGCGGGTGAAGGCCAAGTACCTGGCGGCAATTTATGTGCTGGTGGTGCTGGCGATGCTGTTTGGGGAGCAGAAGTTCTATGCGTTTGCATGGCTGGGCGGCGCGGCGGGCGGCTGGCTGTGGGTGAAGTTTGCGCCGCGGCGGGGACTGGGCTGGAGCGTGAGCGAGAGCTGGTACGGGGTGCGGAACCGGTACTACCGGTGGAAGCGGCGGCGGGCGGCGGCGAAGTTCCAGGTGTACATGCGCAAGCAGGGGCGGACGATGCGGTTTGACGGGCACGGGCACCTGATTGACGAAGACCAGTACGATCCGAACGACCCGACGAAGTGGAATTGAGAGAAGGGGACGTAGGGACATAGGGACAAGGGACTGGGTTGAGCTGCGCTTGACAGCGGGAGACGCTTATTTGGGTTCGAGGATGCCGGCGCAGGTCTCGGACACGGTTTGTAGACTCCGTGGCGATGGCGCAGAATCATAGTAGCGAAGTAAGGGACGATGCGGAATTGAGTTGAATGAGGAGTCCCGGTGGAATCTGGGTGGAGTGGGGTATTGGGTTGGCTGCGGCGCGGCTGGGAGCTGTTTCTGCGGCGATTGCCGAGTGAGCGGCAGCGATTGCTGGCGGTGACGATACTGGCAGGCGGGCTGTGCGGGCTGGCGGCGGTGGCGTTTCACCTAACGATCGGGTGGTGCGAGTCGCTGATGATTGACCGTGCCAATGCGGCGGCGGGGAATGCGTGGATTTGGTGGACGATTTTGAGCCCGGCGCTGGGCGGGGTGGCGGTTGGGGTGGGGCTGACATACCTGGCACCGGCTGCGGCGGGGAGCGGGATTCCGCAGGTGAAGGTGGCGTTTGCGCTGCGGAATGGTCTGGTTACGGTGCGGGAGACGGTGGGGAAGTTTTTCCTGTGCGCCTTGCAGATTGGGTCAGGGGCATCGCTGGGGCTGGAAGGGCCGACGGTGCAGATATGCGCAGGGGTGAGCAGCATGCTGGCGCGGGCGGCGGGGCTGGGGCCGGTGAACCAGCGGCGGCTGACGTCGGTGGGAATGGCGGCGGGGATTGCGGCGGCGTTCAATGCGCCGATTGCGGCGATTACGTTCACGCTGGAAGAGCTGATTGGGGATCTGGACCAGACGATGCTGACAGGGGTTATTGTGGCGTCGGCACTGTCGGCGGTGATTGAGCACACGATATTGGGGAAGAACACAGTTTTCCATGTGAACCGGCAGTATGAGTTGGGGAATTCTTCGTCTCTGGTGTGGTACGCATTGCTGGGTGTTCTGGCGGCGGTGGTATCGGTGAGTTTTACCGGGTCGCTGCTGTGGTTGCGGCTGCGGTTTCGGGGTTGGACGGGGATACCGAAGTGGGTGCAGCCGGGGATGGGTGGACTGGCGACGGGATGCCTGGCGGTGGCGGGATTTGCGCTGTTCCACCTGAACGGGATTGCCGGGGACCCTTACAAGACGCTGACGCTGGCGTTGTCGGGTGCGCTGGGAGCGCTGCCGGTGACGGCGATGGTGGGCTTTTGCGTGCTGAAGCTGCTGGCGACGGTTTTCTCGTACTCGAGCGGGGGATCGGGGGGGGATTTTTGCGCCGTCGCTGTTCATGGGCGCGATGCTGGGCGGGGCGGTGGGGTATCTGGACGTGGCGGTGTTTCACCATTCGTCGGATGCGATAGGGGCGTTTGCGGTGGTGGGGATGGGGGCGGTGTTTGCGGGCGTGGTGCGGGCACCGATGACGTCGGTGCTGATTGTGTTTGAGATGACGGGCGGGTATGGGCTGGTGCTGCCGCTGATGATTGCGAATATGACGGCGTTTGCGCTGGCGCGGCATTGGGAGAAGGTGTCGATTTACGAGGCTCTGCTGGCGCAGGACGGGATTGACTTGCATGCTGCGGAGCCGGTGGCGGAGCTGGCGGTGGGGTGATCGCAAATCTGGGCGGAAAATCGCGTAAAATCACGGATGGTATGACGACTAAGAAGATTGCGTTTTTGTTTCCTGGCCAGGGTTCCCAGACGGTGGGAATGGGCCGTGCTTTGGCTGAGGCGTTTCCGGTGGCTGCGGCTACCTTTGAGGAGGCGGATGATGCGCTGGGATTTGCGCTGAGCCGAGTCTTCCTGGATGGGCCGGAAGAGGAGTTGCGGCTGACGGAGAATACGCAGCCGGCGATTTTGACGGTGAGTGTGGCGGCGTGGCGGGTGTTGGCGGAGCATGGCGTAAGGCCGGCGCTGGCGGCTGGGCATTCCCTGGGAGAGTGGTCGGCCCATGTTGCGTCGGGGACGCTGAGCTTTGCTGATGCCGTGCGGGCGGTGAAGGCACGCGGTGCGGCGATGCAGCGGGCAGTTCCGGCGGGCGAGGGCGCGATGGCTGCGGTGCTGGCGCTGCCGGCGGAGCAGATTGCCGAAGCGTGCGCAGAAGCGGCGACGGCGACGGGGAAGGTGGTATCGGCGGCGAACTTCAACTCGCCGGACCAGACGGTGATTTCCGGCGCGGTGGCTGCGGTGGAGAAGGCTGCGGAACTGGTGAAGGAGCGGGGAGCGCGCAAGGTGGTGATGCTGCCGGTGAGCGCGCCGTTCCATTGTGCGCTGATGCAGCCGGCACAGGAGGCTGTGGCCAAGTTTCTGGATGGGCTGACACTGGGTGAGCCGGGGATTCCGGTGGCGGCGAATGTGAGTGGCGGGCTGCTGACGAGTTCTGCCGCGGCGAAGCAGGCGCTGATTGAGCAGGTGACCGGGACGGTTCGTTGGGTGGGATGCGTGCAGGCGCTGGTGGGTGCGGGCGCGGAGATTTTTGTGGAGGTTGGGCCTGGGAAGGTGCTGACCGGGCTGATGCGGCAGATTGACCGGGGGCAGAAGTGCGTGAATGTGGAGGATCCGGGGAGTTTGGAGAAGGCGCTGGCGGAGATCAGGGACGTAGGGACCAAGGACTAGGGACGTAGGGACTGGAGCGCCCGGGATATTGTTCGAGATAAGAAAAGCCGCCTGGGTGGGCGGCTTTTTTGTGTCTGGGGTGCGTGAAGGAGATCTGGACTGGCCGGTTAGCGGTCGAGGGAGAGTTCGCGGGGAGAGAAGCCGATGGTGTGGGTTTTGTGGTCGTAGATGAGGAAGAGTGGGCGGGACTTTCGTTGGTTCATCATGGAGGCGACGATGAGGTCGTTGCCGAAGATGCGTGCGGCGACGACCTGGTGGCTGGTGATGGTGCCGTAGTCGTTTTCCTGGCTGTTTTGGCCGAAAGCGGCCTCAAAGCGGTCGTAGGGGAAGGGGAAGTCGGCGGGGTGTTTTTCCCAGCCGGGGTCGTTGACCCAGAGGGCGTATGCGGCTTTTAGGTCGTTGGATTCGACGGTATGGAGGAAGCGGTCGACGGCGCGCTGGCCCTGCCAGTAGGTGTACCAGTTCCAGGGTGCTTCGAGGGGGTGGCCGACGACGAACCAGGTGAGGATGAAGAGGAAGACGAAGCCACCGAGGAAACCGTAGCCCATGATTTGGCGACGGCGGGTTTTTTCAGCATCGAACTTGGGAGCGTCGAGCAGGGTCATTGTGGTGGGGTCCTTCTGGAGTGGACATTGGGTAGTGGTCAGGCCGAACGGTGGGCTGGATTCAGGAAGTGAAGGGCACTACTACTACAGACAACGGCGGGGGCGAAAGTGTTCCCGCAAAGCGATGATTTTGCGGGGAAATCAGCCCTCGTAGGAGAAAGAGGTGCGGGCGCGCTCGGTGTGGCGCTCGATGGCGAGCTCGATGAGGGTGGTGATGAGGTTGGTGTAGGAGAGCCCTGTGGCCTGCCAGAGCTTGGGGTACATGGAGATGGAGGTGAAGCCTGGGAGGGTATTGACCTCATTGAGGTAGATGCGGCGACGTCCGTCTGGCTCCATGAGGAAGTCGACGCGGGCGAGGCCGGCGAGGTCGCAGGCGCGGAATGCGTCGACGGCCATGGCGCGGATGGTTTTGGACTCGGCGGGGGTGAGCTTGGCGGGGATGATGGGGACGGAGCCCTCGGCGAGGTATTTGTCCTCGTAATCGTAGAACTCCTTGCCGGGGATGATTTCGCCGACGACGGAGGCTTTGGGATTGTCGTTGCCGAGGACGGCGACTTCGAGCTCGCGGGCTTTCTTGGAAGCGCCGGAGCGGCCGGAGCCGTGGACGCCCTGCTCGATGACGAGTTTGCGGTCGAATTTGGCGGCGAGGGTGAGGGCGGGCGAGAGTTCCTTGCGGTTGTGTGCCTTGGAGATGCCGACGGAGGAGCCGAGGTTGGCGGGTTTGACGAAGAGGGGGTATTTGAGGTCGGCCTCGATGCGGGAGATGGTTTTGCGGGGGGAGGCTTCCCACTGGGAGCGGAGGACGGTGACGTGCTTGACGATGGGGAGTTTGGCTGCGAGGAAGAGGCGCTTCATGGCGTCTTTGTCCATGCCGGAGGCGGATCCGAGTACGCCGGAGCCGACGTAGGCCATGTCGGCGAGCTCAAAGAGTCCCTGGATGGTGCCGTCTTCGCCGAAGGTTCCGTGGAGGACGGGGAAGACGACATCGATGGGGCCGGCGGGGCCGAGGGAAGCGGCGTGGCTGGTGAGGGAGCTGACGGAAGCGGAGGGGGGCGCGGTGACAGCTTCGGAGGCCGCTTCGGAGGCTGCGGGGACGGGAGCGCCGGTGAGCAGGGCGGAGGCGCTGGGGCCGGTGAGCCACTGGCCGGACTTGGAGATGCCGATGGGGATGACCTGGAATTTTTTGCGGTCGATTGCCTTGAGGATCGAGGCGGCGGATTTGAGGGAGACTTCGTGTTCGCCGGAGCGCCCGCCGAAGAGGATGCCGATACGGAGTTTCTTAGCCATCAGGATGATTTTAGACCTGATGGCTGGGGTGGAGGTTGGCGGGGGCGGCACCTGCTGCTTCGGAGGCGGAAGAGTCTCCCAACCAGGGGATTACCGGGCATCGTGCCAGTGAGGCTTCAGGTGATTTGAGGTTGACTAGCCGGGCCTGCTGCGGCCCGCCTGTTGTTCCACTGAGAGGCAGCGATGAGTAATCCTGCCAGGGGAATGGTCCAAATCACTCGAGCCTGATAGCGGGCAAAGAAGTCAGAGACACCGCCGCAGATGAGGGCATTTCCGACCACCAGGGCAAGAGTCCAAAGTCCCCCGAGAGCGAGTTCCCGGTGCAACCGCGAGGGACGCCGCAAGGATGAAAACAGAATCCATGCCGCGAATGCGCTAACCGCGAGGGAGAAGAAGGTGCTCACCGCTTGTTCAGGCCAGGCATTTTGGAAGGCGGGGCTGGCTTGAATTTTTGCGATGACAGGTTCGGGAAACGTCAGCTGCATCTGGAGTTTTTCTCCGGAGTTGTAGGAGAACTCCGAGAGGGGAAAATGGAGCAACTCTCTGCCCGCATTTCTGAGGATGCTTGCAGCTAATCCGAGAGGGTCAAAGCGTGCGACGGCAAGGAAGAGGCGGATTTGTTCGTTACTAATTCTCCGACGAGTTTCGTAGCCGGCGGTTTCATAGGCAGAACATTCAGGTGCAGCACAATACATGAAGTCTTGCGAAGTGAGTGGGTACTTACTTACAAACTTACAAGCGGCAAATTGATTTTGCGGGCAAGTTTGTTTGAGGTATTGTGTGCCGGGGCCATCGGCGATAAGTCTTGCTTCGAGCAGGGGGAAACGCAGGGGTTCCTGATGCGTGACTTTCTGAATTCCGAGGGCTATTGCCTTCTGCGTAACGAGCGCGCAGAGGATAGCCGCGGCAATTGTGAAGCATGCAGAGCGGTTGCTCCAGTTGCGTCGGAGGAGGTTGACTGCGGATGCTGTGACGAGGGCCAATCCGCCGAGCATCCACAGGCTGTCGTGGGAGAGAAAGCACCACAGCAAGAGCGCGAACCAAAGGGATGTGGAGCGAGGGGATGATTTCGTGGTGGTGCTGAGGAGGACTGCCATGGAGAACAGGGCGATGCCTGCGTAGACGTCAGGCATGAGGAAAGAGGCGTAAAAGCCGGCGTCGGAGGTGAGCGCCAAGGCGACGGACAGGGGCAGGATCCAGCGCCACACTGGAAGTCCTATGTGTCTTAAAATCAGAGCGATAAATGTGACGACGCTGAGTGATTGGAGAAAAACGGTGAGCCAGAAACCTGAAGGCGAGCCGATGTAGAGGAGTGTGCCCCAGAAGACGGATCGACCAAGCATGATGCCTTTAAGTTTCATGTCGGACAGGCTTCGGGAGCGCGAGAGGGCCACGTTGTGCAGGGCGTCATCGTCCTTTGCGGGCTGGCCGGCAGTTGGATCATCGGAGGTCCAATCTGTGTGGTGGTGGAGGATTTTTGCGAGGGCGGAGTCTTCGGTGCGCATATAGGATCGGGTGTCGGTATAGAAGAAAGGGCCGTGATTCATCCATGCCGGCCAGAGCAGGACCGAGACGGCAGATGCGATGAGGAGGAGCCGTCCAAGGAAGATCCAATAGTTTACCGGTCTCATATGACACCGTCCTTTCTGTCCAAAGAGATGAGCCTGAATTCTGCGGGCTGAGGTTATTGTTCTGCTGGGAGGTTTATGTCGAGTCAGGTTTTCGAGGTTGAATCAAGTTATCTGAAGATAGGAGGGCTTGCTGGAATGAGGGGATTGTAACTTAGGGAAGTTGATAGCGGGGATAAAGTTTGCGATTGAGGGAACGGGCGTGATGCGAGGGATGTGCTCGATTTGGTCTTAGGGGCGGGCAGATAGAAAGACAGGCAGGCAGGCGCAACCCGACCGGCCCGCGTGTGCATGCGGGCGGTTTTGGGGTTCCTGGCTGCGGATTCTGAAGGAGGGGGAACTCCGGCGGAAGGGAGGGGGAGCGCGGGGGAGACTGGGGACGGGGAGCTAGAGGATTTTTTTGCCGAAGGCGGAGCAGGCGAGTTCGACGGCGAGTTCGGCGGTGGAGTTTCGCTGGTCGAGGATGGGGTTGACTTCGACGATTTCGAAGGAGACCATGCCGCCGTGGTCGGCGATGAGTTCCATGGCGAGGTGGGCTTCGCGGTAGGTTGCTCCGCCGCGGACGGCGGTGCCGACACCGGGGGCGTGTTCGGGGTCAATCCAGTCCATATCGAGGGAGACGTGGAAGCCGGCGGTGCCGTCGGAGATGATTTCGAGAGCTTCCTGCATGACGGTGCGGAGGCCGCGCTCGTCGATGTCGCGCATGGTGTATACGCCGCGGACTCCGGCGGCGTGGAGGTTGGCGCGCTCGTGGGCGTCAATGGAGCGGACGCCGAGGACGACGGTGTTTTCGGGGGAGACTTTGGGGAGGTAGTCGAAGATGCGGGCGAGGGGGGAGAGTCCGGAGTCTGTGCCGAGGCCGGTGAGTGCGGCGAGGGGCATGCCGTGGACGTTGCCGGAGGGTGAGGTGGCGGGGGTGTTGATGTCAGAGTGTGCGTCGAGCCAGAGGAGGCCGAGCTTTTGGGCGTGTTGGTGGAAGTAGTGGCTGACGCCGGAGACGGAGCCGGCGGCGAGGGAGTGGTCACCGCCGAGGATGAGGGGTGTGAGTCCCTGTTTCATGGCGTCGGAGACGGCCTGGGCGGTGCGTGTGCAGGTGTCAGCGATTTCGGTGAGGAATCGGGCGTTGGAGGCGCCGGCAGGCTGGGTTTCAGCGATTTCAACGCGGACATTGCCGCCGTCGGAGACTTCGTGACCGAGTGCTTCGAGGTGGGCTTCCAGGCCGGCGACGCGGAGGGCGGAGGGGCCCATGTCGACGCCGCGGCGGGAAGCGCCGAGGTCGAGGGGGACGCCGAGAATGCGGATGCGGCGGGGGGCGGAAGCGAGAGGCATGGGAGGGGCTCCTGGGCGCGGGCCTGAGTAGAGGCCGATGCGGTCGGAACCTATTAGAGCAGATTGTGGAGGGAGTGGGAACGGGGAGGAGCGAGGGTATGGCTGGTAAGTGTGATGGGGATGTGAGGGGAGTTGTATAGAAAGGCTCAAGAAATCCGATATAGGGTGTAAAGTAAAGTTGCCCGGGATTGAATGAGAGAGCCTTCTTTCTGACGATGTTGACGTGGAAGCGAGCTTACGTTGTGGTGCTGTTGGCGATGTGCCAGGTGATGCTGGCGCAGGGTCACGCGGTGTTGCGCCATGTGCGTGAGGTGACGATCCTTACGAATGCCGAGGCTTCGGCCGGGATTCCTGTTGATATCACTGCGACGGTGACAGCGGTTCAGCCGCAGGACGCGAACCTGTTTTTGGAAGAGGACGGGGTTGGCGTCTATGTGGATTTTGGCAAGGTGATTGGTCTGAAAGCTGGAGACGTGGTGCATGTGGTTGGGAAGACGGCGCCGAGTTTTCATCCCCAGATTGAGCCGACCGAGGTGACATTTCTGTCGCACGGGAAGCTGCCGCGTCCGGTACTGGCCAAAGAAGAGGATCTGATAGAGGCGAAGTTGGACTCGACGCTGGTGACGGTGAGCGGGCACATTCTTTCGGCGACGCTGGATGATGAGAAGCCGATTCCTGGACTGCGGTTCCAGATGCAGATTGCCGATGGGATTGTAGAAGGGGTCGTAATCGACTCCGGCAGTCTGCAGGAAGATGACCTGATTGATGCGGATGTGACGATTACCGGTGTAGCGGGCGGAGCGTTTGACAGCAAGTTGCAGATGGCCGGGATTTGGCTGGATGTGCAGGACCAGACCCTGGTGCATATCGACAAGAAGCCGGCGTCGAACCCGTGGGCGCAACCGAGTGTTCCGATTGATCAGGTGATTTATGCGTATCGGCATGGATCGGAAAGCCATCGGGTGCGGGTTGCAGGGGTGATGACTTACTACGAGCCGGGAACAGTGGCTGTGGTTGAGGCGAATGGGCTTTCGATTTTGATTGGAACGGGGACGACGACGCCGCTGTTGCCGGGGACGATGGTGGAGGTAACCGGGTTTCCTGAGGTGACGGACGACAGCATGTGGTTGAACCACGCGCAGCTTCGTTCGATGGCGAAGGTTGCCCCGATTGCTGCGAAGCCGGTGACGTTTGAAGAGGTATCGCAGGGCAAAGATGCGTATGGCCTGATTTCGATGGAAGGCACGGTGGTGGCCGAGGTCCGGGATGCGCGGGTAGACCTGTTTGTGCTGGAGAGCGAGGGGCGGCTGTTTGCGGCGACGCTGAGGCACCTGGGGACGGACACAGCGCAGAAGCCCTCGACGGTATGGGTGCCGAAGGTGGGCAGCCGGGTGCGGGTTTCGGGCGTGTGTTTTGTGGACGTGGGGAATCATTGGCGGGACCGGTTGTGGTTTACGCTGCGGATGCGGGATTTCAGCGATCTGGTTCTGGTGGCACCGCCGCCGTTCTGGTCGTTGCAGCGGCTGATGGTGATTGTGACGGTGCTGCTGGTGGCGGTGCTGTTTGCGGTGGCGTGGGTGTGGGCTCTGCGGCGGCGGGTGCGGCAGCAGACGGTGGTGCTGGCGCGGAAGAGCAAGGAAGAAGCGCAGCGGGAACGCCGGATGACGGCGGCGGAGAAGCAGCGGAGCCGGGTGTTGGAGATGATCAGCGGTACGGCAACGCTGGCGGAGATCAAGACGGCGATTTTGGAGATGGTGTCCGCCAGGCTGGCAGGGGCGGATTGCTGGTTTGAGCTGCTGGGAGAGGGTCACGGCGAGGCGCGGGAGGAAGGCGTGGTTGCCGTTCCGGTGCTGGCGCGGGATGGGATGGTGCAGGGGCGGCTGCTGGCAAAGCCGACGAAGTTCCTTTCGAGCGAAGTGGATGTGCCAGCGACGCTGAATGTGGGCGCGCGGCTGGCTTCGCTGGCGATGGATACGCGCCGGCTGTTGGAGGATTTGCGGCGGCAGTCAGAGACGGATTTGCTGACGGGAATTGCGAACCGGTTTGTGATGGAGCGTGAGCTGGAGGCGATGCTGCTGAAGGCGAACCACCAGGGAACGACCTTTGGGCTGATTTACGTGGACCTGGATTACTTCAAGCAGGTGAACGACCAGTATGGGCACCGAACGGGCGATTTGTATCTGCAGGCGGTGTCGCAGCGGATGAAGGCGCAGTTACGGGGTGGGGATTTGCTGGCGCGCATTGGCGGCGACGAGTTTGTGGCGCTGACGCCGGTGTTGCATGTGCGGGAAGATGCCGAGGAGATTGCACACCGGCTGAAACACTGCTTTGACGAGCCGTTTGAGATTGAGGGTGCGGTGATTCGGGGTTCAGCGAGCGTGGGTCTGGCGGTGTATCCGGAGGATGGGTCGAGCAAGGAAGCGCTGCAGCGGGCTGCGGACACGGCGATGTACGCCGGCAAGCAGGAGCGGCGGAGCGCGCGGGTTTACTCGATACGGGATGTTGGGCGGCGGTAGGGCACGTATCCTGACAGGGTGACGGAAGAAGTGGAAAAGCTGAATAAGGGTGTGGCTGCGGCCAACGTCGCTGAGCCGGGTGCTGTCCGCAAGGGCTGGGTGCGGCGGGCGGTGGTGTGGACTGCGGTGGCGGTAGCGGGAGTATGGCTGCTGGCGGTGGTGCTGCTGGTGGTGATGAAATGGGTGGACCCGCCGACGACGATGGTGCAGATGGAGCGGCGGGTGCAGGGGTGGTTTGGGGCGAAGCCGTATGAGAAGCAGCAGACATGGGAGCCGCTGGGCCAGATTTCGCCGCAGTTGCAGCATGCGGTGATTTCGTCCGAAGATGGGCGGTTCTATATGCACCACGGGTTTGACTGGGAGGCGATCCAGAAGGACGCGGAGAAGGATATGGAAGGCGGGCGGCTGCGGGGCGGGTCGACGATTACGCAGCAATTGGTGAAGAATCTGTTTTTTGGGACGGGGCGGAGCTGGGTGCGGAAGGGTGCAGAGACGACGCTGGTTCCGGTGGCGGAGGTGGTGCTGGGCAAGCAGCGGATTTTGGAGATTTACCTGAACGTGGTGGAGTGGGGGCCGGGGGTGTACGGGGCAGAGGCGGCGTGCCGGAACTGGGACCGTGTGAGCGCGAAGGCGGTGAGCCGGGATGAGGCGGCGCGGCTGGCGGCGATATTGCCGGCGCCGAGGAAGCGGCATCCGGAGCGGATGAACGGGTACAGCGGGATTATCCTGGAGCGGATGCGGCAGGTGGGTTGGTAGGGGGCCTGCGACGAGATTCGGGCTGGCGGAGCGGGCGGGCTGACCTGGCGCATGTGTGGTTAACCTGAGGCGGTGTTAGAATTTGGCGATTCCCGGAAGATTCCTGCGCTGTACGGCAATTCCGGGGATTTCTGCATTGGTGCAGTTCCAGCACTGGTGCGGGGTGGGGACGGAACTCCCTTTGGAGACAGTATGAATCGCACTTTTGCGTGCATTGCCCTGGTTGTTTTGCTTGCGGTGCCGGTAGTTGGCCAAACTGCGTCGCAGGCGACGCTGCCGTATTCGCCGAGCCTTGATGTGACATCGATGGACAAGAGCGTGGACCCGTGCGTGGACTTGTATGCGTATGCCTGCGGTGGGTGGCAGAAGAAGAACCCGATTCCTGCGGATCAGACTTCGTGGGAAGTGTATTCGAAGCTGTACCAGGACAACCTGAAGTTTCTGCGCGGGATTCTGGAAGAAGCGGCTGCGGCGAAGACGGGACGGAACAAGGTGACGCAGGAGGTTGGGGACTTCTACGGCGCGTGCATGGATGAAGCTGCGGCGGACCGGCGCGGGGCGGAGGCGATACGGCCGCAACTGGATGCGATTGCGGGGATGGCTTCTGTGAAGGATATTGCGCCGATGACGGCGCGTGTGATTTTGCCGTTTGGGCGAACGCTGCTGTTTGGCGCGGGTTCTGAGCAGGACCCGGACAACTCTGAGCAGGTGATTGCGGATCTTGACCAGGGCGGGCTTGGGTTGCCGGACCGCAGCTATTACACGAAGGATGATGCCAAGTCGCAGGAGATTCGGGCGCGGTATCTGGTGCATGTGCAGGCGGTGTTTGAGCTGCTGGGGGATACGGCGGAGGTAGCGAAGAAGAACGCCGATGCGGTGATGGGGATGGAGACAGCGCTGGCGAAGGCAAGCTGGACGCGTGTGGAGCAGCGCAACCCGTACAACCTGAAGAACAAGATGTCGATGGCTGAGTTGGAGACGCTGGCGCCGGGGTTTGACTGGAAGAGCTACTATCGCGAGGCGCGGTATCCGCAGTTTGCGGTGGTGAACGTGGACGCGCCGAAGTTTTACAAGCAGGTGAGCGAGGCGCTGACGACGGAGCCGCTGGAGAACTGGAAGACGTATTTCCGCTTCCATGTTGCGGATGCTTATTCGCCGTTTCTGTCGAAGGCTTTTGCGGATGAGAATTTTGGCTTTTATCGAGCGTATCTGCGTGGTGCGAAGGCGCAGCAGCCGCGATGGCGGCAGTGTGTGCAGCATACGGACTTCAACCTGAGCGATGCGCTGGGTCAGGCTTATGTGGCGAAGGTGTTTTCGCCGGAGTTGAAGGCTGCGGCGCTGGATATGGTGGACCGGATTGAAGGTTCGATGCGGGAGCGGATTGCGCAACTGGACTGGATGAGCCCGCAGACGAAAGAGCAGGCGCTGGTGAAGCTGAATGCGATTCGGAACAAGATTGGGTATCCGGACAAGTGGCGGGATTACTCGTCGATTGCGATTTCGCCGACGGATTTTGCGGGGGATATGGAACGGACGGGGGCGTTTGAGTGGCACCGGCAGATCAACAAGATTGGCAAGCCGGTGGACCACGGGGAGTGGATGATTTCTGCGGCGACGGTGGATGCGTACTACGACGCACAGATGAATGACATCAACTTTCCGGCCGGGGTGCTGCAGCCGCCGATTTACGACCGCAAGATGGATGATGCGCCGAACTACGGGGACACGGGCGGCACGATTGGGCACGAGCTGACGCATGGGTTTGATGACGAGGGGAGCCAGTATGACGCGAAGGGCAACCTGAAGGAGTGGTGGACGAAGGAAGACCGCGCGAAGTTTGAGGCGCGGACGCAGTGCGTGGACGACCAGTATTCGTCGTATGTGGCTGTGGAGGATGTGCACCTGAACGGGAAGTTGACGCTGGGCGAGAATGTGGCGGATCTGGGGGGGGAGATACTGGCGTTTCTGGCGTGGCAGAGCAAGACGAAGGATATGAATCTGCAGCCGGTGGATGGGCTGACGCCAGAGCAGCGGTTCTTTGTGGGCTATGCGCAGTGGGACTGCGCGAACGAGCGCCCGGATGATTTGCGGGTGCGCGCGGCGACCGATCCTCATTCGCCGGCGAAGTTCCGGATTAACGGGGTGGTGGTGAATATGCCGGAGTTTGCGAAGGCGTTTGGTTGCAAGGCGGGGCAGCCGATGGTGCGGACGGAGGCGCAGAGGTGCAGGGTTTGGTAAAGCGAGGCGCACTGCGAGAGCAACCGAAAACCCCCGAGGATGGCTCGGGGGTTTCTGTTTGCGACGCGATCAGGATGCATTGAAGTCCAGGCAGGCCCAGACGTGGCGGTTGCAAATGCTCGAGCGGAATGCGCGGCCTCTCCGCTGGTGGCTTAGCGTCAGTCGTTGTCCTCGTCGCCGGAGTACTTTTTTGCGGCTTTGAGGAAGGGTGCGGGCATGAGGACGCGGAGTTCGCCGGGGTATGGGCGAGTCCAGCCGGTGGTGGAGTACCAGGTGATGTGGTTGAGGAAGTTGGGGTCGACAGAGTCAGCCTTGTCGTATTTGCCTTTCATGACGGCGGCGGTTGCCTTGAACCAGGCCTTCTGGATGGGGGTGAGGAGGGCGACATTTTCGGGCAGGCCGGGGCCCTGGTTGAGGGGGATGACGGCGTCGAGGTGGTCAAAGGGGGTGAGGTCCGGGGTGTTCTGGAAGGCGTCAAAGATGGGAGAAGCGACGAGGTCGAACTGGG
This sequence comes from uncultured Acidobacteriaceae bacterium, assembly GCA_903904755.1. Lineage (GTDB taxonomy): Bacteria > Acidobacteriota > Terriglobia > Terriglobales > Acidobacteriaceae > Acidicapsa. Next base: position 119,340 of record CAIVDV010000073.1, read on the forward strand.
TGAGGGGCCTCATGCCGAGGATGTTTTCGATGGTGCGGTTGATGTTTTCGGCGGTGTATGTGGTGTGGATGGCCTTGCCCTGCCCGGGGGCCTGGGCGGGGACGGTGTATGGACTGATGATGTAGACGGGCTGGCGATGGCCGTCAACATGGTCGGCACCGCCCTGGGAATCATCTTCTTCGACAAAGATGGTGGACTGCGCCCAGAGTTTGCTGTGGCTGATGGCTTCGACGATGCGGCCGAGTGCGAGGTCGTTGTCTGCCTGGAAGTTGATGGGCAGGGGAAGACCTTTTGAGGTGCCTGCGGTGTGGTCGTTGGGGAGCCAGAGGATGGTGAGGTTGGGGACCTGATTGGCGGCTTCGAGGCGATGGAAGTCGCGAATGAAGTAGTCGGCGCGGAACTGGTCAGGGATGTCGAGGTTAAAGGGCGGGAAGTGGGGGTCCATGATGCGGGCGGCTGAGGGGATGGACGAGGTGACGCTGACGACATCGTTGGGGACGAGGGGGCCGGTGCAACTGGAGGCGGGGGCCTTGCCTTCGTTGCAGAGAGTGGTGGCGTAGAAGTCGGTCCAGGTGTAGGGGGATCCGTCGGGTTTGTGCCGGGTGGTGACTCCGCTGCTCCACTCGCCGTAGAGCTTTGCTGATTTGCCTGCGGCTTCGGCGGCGGACCAGAGGAAGCCTTTGGGGGTGTAGGTGAGGGCATCGTCGGCGTCTCCGCCGGGGTAGGAGCGAATCCAGTCGGGGGAGAGGATGTCGTTGGAGTAGAAGGAGCCGGACATGCCGATCCAAGGGTGGCCGTCGGCGGACTGGCGGCTGGGCGCGTAGACATTGTCGAGGAGGGGGAAGCGGCGGACGATGGCGTGCTGATTGGGCAGGGCTGAGGCGAAGAGGGCGAGTTCAGGGGAGCCGTTGCCCCAGGTGACGTCGCCAAGCATCTGGTCGTAGGTGCGGTTCTCTTTGACGATGAGGAAAACGTACTTGATGAGCGAGGGCTCGCCGATGTGCTGGGGAATGGCGACGGGGGCGGCGTGGGGGTTGATGTACTCCGGGCCGACGGCGATGTTGGTGGTGAGGTCCCAGTGGTTGTTGGCAAAGACCTGTTTGCTCCAGCGGGCAAGCTGGGCGGCGTTGGGCTCGGGGATGAGGTTGATGACGCCGGTATCAGCGTGGGTGTTGAAGCCGGTGACGCCGTTGGTGGTGGTGGAGGTGCCGCGGGAGCCGAGGCCCTTGTCGTCGGCGATGACGAGCTGGCGGGTGGTGTTGTCCGAGGCGATGGAGGTGGGGAAGTATGCGGTGGGGATGTAGCCGAGGACGGGGTGTGCGTCGCGGCCCTGGAGGTTGACGACGGCGATGGCGTTGGCCTGGCCGAGCGTGACGTAGGCTTTGCCGTCGGGGGTGACGGTGACGGCGTTGGGGCCTGAGCCGAAGATGCCGCCGGCGATGGGTACGCTGAGGCTGATGGTGCGGGTGACGGTGTTGGTGGCGAGGTCGATGAGGGAGAGGCTGTCACTGTAGGCGTTGGCGACGTAGAGGGTGGAGCCGGAGATGGCCATGCCGGCGGGGTGGAGGCCGACGGGGATGGACTTGACCTCTTTGCGGGTGGTGAGGTCGACGACTGAGACGGTGCCGGAGAGGGTGAAGGCGTCTTTGGGGTCGGCGACGATGGGGGTGCCATCGGAGAGGTTGGTGAAGTCGCCTGGGGCGGAAGGGCGGCCGCCCTCGTTGCTGACGTATGCGAAGTTGCCGTGGACGAGGACGGAGTTGGGGGCGTTGCCGACGGGGATTTGGGCGATGAGCCTGGCGGGGGATGCGGTGAGGTCGAGGACGCCGAGGGTGTTGGCGACGTTGAGTGCGACGTAAGCGCGGGTTTGATCCTGGGAGAAGGCGATGCCGCCGGGGTTGATGGCCTTGGCGTCGTAGTAGGTGCGGCCGTCGGCGGGAGGCTCAGGCAGGGCGATTTGCTGGGGGTTGCTGAGGAGGCCGGTTTGGGGGCTGACCTGGGCGAGGACGACGTGGTTGTCATCCTGGCTAAAGAGGAGGCGGGTGCCGTCAGAGGAGTAGGTGATGCCGGTGAAGGAGCCGGGGCTTTTGTCTTTTGCGGAGTCGGGGCCAGTGGGAGCGAAGTGCTGAAGGACCTCGCCGGTGGTGGTGTTGAGGAGAATGACCGGCTGCGCGGAACCCATGAGGAGGACTGCCGCAGTGTGGGTGGCGCGATTGGGGTTGAGGGCGACGGATTTGGCGCGGACGGGTGCGCCGAGTTCGATGACCTTGCCGGCGGGTGTCAGCGTCTGATTGGTGGACGCGACGATGGAGCCGTCCTGCTGTGGGCCGACGGTGCGGCTGGGGCTGTCGGCGACGGAGGTGCCGCGGGTGGCAGCGTCTCCGCTGGCGGTGCCGACGATGTCGATTTTGGAGAGGGCTACCTTGGGGTCGGAGGCGGGCTGCTGGCTGTGCGCGGCCTGGGCGAAAGCCAGGAGAGTGGCGACGAGCAGGCAGGCGGAGACGGAAGGCAAGGTGCGGGCCGCAGAGCGAGAGATCCGACGCATGATGGAGCCTTTCTGAAGTGGTGCGGAGGTCAGCGGGTCGGGGGAGACAACTGGGAGTGTGCCGCGAGCGTGCCCCCGCAAACAAACCAAGGATACACAGACAGTGTGAATCTCTGGTTTGCTTCGCAGGGGAGCTGGGTTTTCTGAGGATGGTATAAGGGCGGAAACCGGGAGCAGAGAGATGCAGGGGGAGGAGAGCTAGCGCATTTCAGGAAATACTGTGGTCTCGCAGCATCGGTTCGGTGTGGCCTTTCCTTGATAGAAAGGCCACGCGATATTCTGCTGGTCGGTCCAGACCTTTTCCTAAAATGCTCTAGCGGGAAGAGTTTGCCTCATAGAGCGCGAGGAGGCCCTGGGAGGGTAGTCCGAAGGCGTTTGCCACGCGGTTGAAGGTGGCAAAGAGGGCGACAATGTGTACGGCTTCCGCGGCCTGGGCATCGGTCCAGCCGGTGAAGGTGAGGGCTTCAATATCGGAGCGCTGGATGGATTGCGAATCCTGATTGACCTTGTTGGCGAAGGTGAGAAGGGCGCGGTCGGCGGGAGTGACGGCGGGGGAAGCCAGGTCAGCGTAGCGAAGCGCATCGATGAGTCCGAGGGAGCCGCCCTGCATACGGAGGAAGCAGGCGTGGCTGTCGGCGCAATATGGGCATTGGTTCTGGAAGGAGATGAAGGTGGCGAGCATCTCCTTGTCGCGGCGGGTGAGGTGTCCGTCGGCGAAGAGGAGGCTCTCAGAGAGGCCCATCATGTGGCGCAGCAGGGGTGGGTTGGTGGCGAAGCACTTGAGAATGCCGGGGACGGTGGGTCGGCCAAAGTGCTGGCGGAAGTGATCGTAAAGGGCGGCGACTTCAGGGGATGCGTGGTCTTCCTCGACGATGGGGAGATTGGCAGAGCCCGCCGGGGAAGCGGGCCTGCCAAGGCGGGCCAGGTGTTGATATTCGGGTACGGACAAGAAGCCCTCTCCTGTTAGAAGTCGATTGTTAGAAGTCGATGCGAGCGGCGAACTGGAAGGCGCGAGGCCCGCCGGAGCCGAAGAATCCGCCGGCAGTGCTGACGGCTGAGTAGAAGTTCTGCTGGACGGTTTGCGCAGGGACCGGTGGGGGACCGGCCTGTGCGGGCTGGTATGGGCCGATGGAGATGTTGCGGCCGGCGTAGTTGGTTTTGCTGGAGCCGCGGATGTTGGTTTCGTTGAAGAGGTTGAAGGCCTCTCCGGTGAGGCTGAGGGTGGCGCGGTCATGGAAGTGGATGGCCTTTTTGAGGCGCAGGTCGAGAGAGCTGAAGGGGCTGAAGAAGTTAATGTTGGCGGGGACATGCTGTAGGGTTCCTCCGGCGAGGCATGGGAAGGTGCCGGGGCAGGCGGGCAGGGCGTTCCAGCGGTCGATGACGGCGTTGAGCTGGTTGCTGTTTTTGACTTCGCGGCCGATGGCGTTGCGGGGCAGAAGCGGTAGCCGCGAGCCGCTGGCGCCGGAGTTGTTTGCGGTTCCGGGGAGGAAGGTGTCTGCCGGGACGCCGGAGCCGAAGGTGTAGATGGGCGCGAGGGAGAGGCCCCAGGGGAGTTGAGCCTCGCCGAAGAGGGTGATGCGATGGCGCTCGTCGGTGACGGCGTAGCCCTTTTCGCGGTGGAGGTCGTTGATGCCTTCGACGAGATCGACCTGCTCAGTGGATGAGGATGCGAGCTGGTCATCGTCAGAGTAGTCAAAGGTTTTGGAGAGGGTGTAGCTGACGTTGTACTGATAGCCGATGCGGCCGATTTTGGAGGGACGGTGCTCAAGGCTGGCGATGAGGCCGTCGTACCAGGACTTGGCCTGGGACTGGAGGAGGCTGATGTTGTCAGAGATTCCGCTGAGGGGGTCGGTGATGATGCAGGGTTGGTTGCTGCCAGGGCAGTTGATGTAGGGGGACGTGGAGTCAGAGCTGCGGAGGAAGTGGCTGATGATCTGGCGGGTGGCGAAGACGTGGAGCGCGTCGGCAGAGAGGAGCCAGTTGCCTGCCTGCTGCTGGAGGCCGAGGGAGAACTGCTGATAGAGCGGGTGGTGGGAGTTGGGGCCCATGGCGAGGATGCCGACGCCGCCTGTCTGGTGGGGGCCGCTGAAAGGGCTGGCGAGGTTTGGGCTGCCCTCGACGAAGGCACCCATTGGTGCGAAGCATGCGCCGAGGCTGGGGCCGCCGGGGACGTAGGGCGAGGTGCACTGAGAGCCACCGTACTGGGTGACGGTGAGTGCGCGGTCGTTCTGGACGAGGTCTTCAGCGCCGGCCTCAAGGATGATGCGGTCGTAGTAGATGCCGTAGCCGCCGCGGAGGACGGTTTTGCCCTTGCCGCCCAGGTTGTAGACGAAGCCGATGCGGGGGGAGAAGTCCTTCTTGTCAGGGGACTTCTTCAGGTTGATGACGTTTGCCATCCAGGTGCAGGGCTTGGTGGGCTGCGTAGTCAGGTTGGGGCAGGGGTTGTGCTCGCTGGAGTTGCCGGTGAGGTTGGAGTCGTACTCCCAGCGAAGGCCGAGGTTGAGGGTGAGGTTGGGACGGACGCGCCAGTCGTCCTGGACGTAGCCGGCGAGGTAGCTGTCGTAAACGGTGGGGATGGGCACGGGAACGACGGGGGCGCTGCTTTTGAGGGCGACTGCGATGGGGATATCGAGGTCGTTGACCTGGCCATCGCCATTGAGGTCGGCAAAGCCGAAGTCGGTGGTGAGGATGACGGTGCCGGTGCCGAAGACGTTGATTTCGCCGTGGGCGGTGTAGTGCTGGAACTCTGCACCGAGGTGGAGGGTGTGCTTGCCGAGGTTCCATGCGAGGGCGTCGCGGAGCTGGAAGCGGTCAAGGTGGGTGGCCTGGGGGAGGTTGAAGTTTTCGCCGTCGGCGAGGTCAGGGAATATGAGCTCGTTGGTGAGGCTGAGCTGGGGATTGGTGGTAGGGGCGTTGGCCGGGTAGGGCGGGATGTTGTTGAAGAAGTTGTCGTAGTGGAAGGTGAGGTCGTTGACGCGGTTGGTGGAGAGGACGCTGTTGAGTCCGACGACGACGGAGTTGAAGCGGTTGAGAGAGTTCTGGCGCTCGGCTGCGGAGAAGGCGGGGGTGCTTTGGGAGGGGGTTGCCTCAGCCGTGTCTGTAGAGCGGTTGAAGGAGTAGCGGGCCATGAGGCTGTTGTGCTGGTTCAGCTTAACATCGATGCGCGAGGACCAGAGGGCATCGCGGAGGGGTGCGGGGGCGGAGGTGTTGAGGATGGAGAAGTTTGTGAAGTCACGAGCGCCGGTTTGCAGGGAGGCGTTCTGGTCGCGGTACTCGGCAGAGGTGAACCACCAGGCGCGGTCTTTGGCGAGCGGGCCGCCGAAGGAGAGGCCGTATTGTTCGCGGTCAAAGGGCGGAGTGGGCAGGCTGCGGTTGAAGGTGGCGGGGAGGGCCTGAAGGTTGCGGTTGCGTTCAAAGAGGAATGCCGAGCCGTGGAAGCGATTGCCGCCGGATTTGGTGACGATGTTGACGATGGAGTTTCCGGAGCGTCCGACCTCTGCGGTGAAGCGTCCGGTGGCGATTTGGAATTCCTGGACGGAGTCTTCGGGGAAGTTGGCGAGGGTGCCGCCGACGACTTCGTCGTTGTTGTCGCCGCCATCTACGGTGATGTTGCCACCACGGCCAAAGCCGCCGGCGGAGCTGACCTCAAGGGTGTTGGTCTTGGTGGGGTCAAAGGTTGGTGCGGGGCGATTGCCGGGGATGAGATAGGCGAGTTCGAGGAAGTTGCGGCCGTTGAGGGGGATGCTGTCGATGGTTTGGGAGGTGATTTCGCCCTGCAGCATGGACTGGGTTTCTTCCACGCCGACGGTGGAGGCATTGACTTCAACGGTTGCGCCGGCACTGGCGACCTGGAAGCGTGCGTCGACGGTGGTAGCGCGGCCGGCCTGGATTTCGACGGACTTGAAGAGACGGTCAGCGAAGCCGGGCTGCTGGATTTTGAGGGAATAGGCTCCGGCCGGCAAGTCAGAGATGGCATAGAGGCCGCTGGAGTTGGTGACGGTGTCGCGCTGGGTTCCCTGGGCGATGCTGGTGACGCTGATGTGCGCGCCGATGACGACGGCGTCCCTGGGGTCGGTGACGAGGCCGTTGATGGTACCGGTTGGAATCTGGGAGTGACCCATGGGGGCGAACAGGGAGAGCACAAGCAGAAGCGGAAGAATCCGCTTCAGGGAGAGCTGTGACATCGACATGACCTCAAAAGGGAAGATTTGCGGGGTGGACTCCTTGCCAGTCTTTTGCTGGAGCGCTGGTGGAATGCATGGGACGGCCCGCGAGGAATAACTCTATGGAGTGTGAGAGGTTGTGTCTCCCGCCTGTTGGTGGGGAGATATACCCATCGGGTGGTGGAGAGTTGTGTCCAACTGTGGGGGGATGGCGGGAGCGCGTGATTGGGCCGATAATCGTATGCTGCCAGCGATTGCTTCCCCAGACGCGGCGCTATGGAAAGTGAATCCGGAAGGGCAGACGGAGCAGATGCGTGCCGGCGGGTGGAGAGTGCCGGCGGAGTGCTTTGATTGAAGGAGGAGACGGAATGGCGACACCCCCGGGTGGAGTGCAGACGGCGGCGCATGGTGTGAATCCGAGGCGGCCAAAGCGCGGGAGCTACAAGCCGAGGCCGGAGACGCTGGAGCTGCTGAAGGTCTCCGGAAATCCGATCAACGGGCTGGGGGAGACGACACCGCGGCGGCCATCGCCGTTTTTCTGGCATCCGCCGACGATGCATCCGTGGGGGGATTTGCAGGTGGTGGCGAGGACCTCTTCGCGGAGCTGCCCAGGGTCAGTGGAGGCGTTTGCCGCGGCTTATATGTATCCGGAGCTGACGCCGGTGGCGGAAGAGAAGCGCGAGGCGACGGGGGAGGAGTTTGCCGCCGGGGTGCGGGAGTTTGCGCTGGGGCATGAGGCGGATGCGGTGGGGATTGCGGCGATGGATCCGCTGTATGTGTTTGAGGGGTACACGATTGAGGAGCCGTGGGTGATTGTGCTGGCGCTGGCACACAACTACGAGCGGTTGAGGGAAGTGCCTTCAGATGAGACGAACGGGGTGGGGGTGGTGGATGTGGGGGATCAGTACGCGCGGGGGACGCGGGCATCGTATGGGCTGGCGAACTGGATTCGGGCGCAGGGGTACAAGGCGGAGGCATTCCCGGGGCCTTCGGCGAGTGCGCTGCTGCTGATTCCGCCGGCGATTGCCTCGGGGCTGGGGGAGCTGGGCAAGCATGGTTCGCTGATAAGCCCGCAGTTTGGAGCCGGGGTGCGGCTGGCGGGTGTGACGACGAATATGCCCCTGAGGGCGACCAGGCCGGTCAGGTTTGGGGCGGATGACTTCTGCAAGACGTGCCAGGTTTGCACGAATGCTTGCCCGCCGGGGGCTATCAGCGAGGGGAAGCAGATGGTGCGGGGGGTGGAGCGGTGGTATGTGGACTTCGACAAGTGCATCCCGTTTTTTGCGGAGGCGGCGTCTTGCGGGATTTGCATAGCAGAGTGCCCGTGGACGCGGCCGAGCGCGCGGCCGAAGCTGCTGGCTACGATGGCGGGGCGGTTGGGGCTGCGGTAGAAGTGAGGGGGGCTATTCGCCGTCGGCGGGTTGCCAGAGCTCGACGCGGTTGCCTTCCGGGTCAGTGAACCAGCCGAATTTTCCGAAGTCGTAGCTGTCGCGTTTGGGGTCGACGGTGATGCCGGCTGCTGTGAGCTTGTCGAGGAGGGCGTCGAGGTCGTCGACCTGGAGGTTGATCATGGCCGGCTGGGTGGTGGGGAAGTAGTCGTTCTGCGGGGTGAAGAAGGCGAGGACGACCTGGGCGCGCTGGGAGGCGGCGGGGAAGTTGAAGGAGCCGTGGGTGCGGACGAGGCCGAGGTGCTGCTCGTACCAGGCGTAGAGGGCTTTGGGGTCTTTGGCGCGAAGAAACGCGCCGCCGATTCCGGTAATTGCGGGCATGGGAGCCTCCTGGGGAAGACGGATGTTGAGAGAGTACGCCGCGAGGAATCGGGGGGCAAGGGGGGAGGGGGGGGTGTTTTTGCTCAAAATTCTCTCCCATATTGTTGATTCTGTGTGAGTTGCCGGGCGGTTCCATGGTGCGTTTCAGAGTGTATTTGTGTGCTTTTTGTGCGCATTTTCACGCACTTTGGATCAGGCCGAGAGCTGTTTTGGGGGGGAGATCACGAATAACGAAGGGGAACGCATGTCCTTCGACGCGCTTTGCCGGCTCAGGACGACCCATCTTTCTCCATCTCGTGAAATCTGCTGGGGATGCCTGCTTCCACTATTGTGCGCGTTTGAGGGGTAATTCTGTGCAACGCGAGCGGAGCTAGCGGGGTTAGGGGGGGGGCGAGCTGCGCTCGATTGCGGCGTGGACGGAATCACGGGAGGAGGCGGAAGGTGGCGGTGAGGGTGCCGGGGCGGTGGAAGAGGTGGGTGCCGGAGTCGATGGTGGCGAGGGGGATGATGCCGGGGGCGGGGATGGTTTCGTTGTCCTGGAGGTAGTAGACGGCGAGGTCGTTGGAGGGGGACCAGTAGGCGATGTCGCCGACGGTGTAGCGGAAGAGTTTGGGGGCGTTGGTGGGAAGCGGGGAGGGGAGCGGGGCGTATTTCTCGCGGCGGAAGAGGTCGCGCATGGAGAGGGTGAGGGGGAGCATGGCGGCGAATGCGGCAGCGGCGGGGTTGTCGAGGAGGGTGGCGTGGATGGTTTGGTCGGCTAGGGTGATGGCGAGGTGCATGGGTGGTTGCTCCGGGGTGGGGTGGCGGAGTTGGGACGAGACAAGGATACACAGGAAGAGGGATTTTGGGGCGGGGTTTAGCGAGTTAGCTGCGGCTTTGCCGCGTTCGCGGGTTAGCAAGTCAGCGGTTCAAGACGGTTTGTGCAGCGCGCGCTTGCGTTGTGAAGGCAAGGTCAGTCGAGGGTATTGGCACTCGGCTCGCTTAGTTGGCGGAGAAACTCGATCATTGCCTGATTGACCTCAGATACTCTTTCCTGCTGGGTCCAGTGGCCGCAGCCGGGAAGGATGATGGTGGAGTGGAGTTGCGGCACAAAATGCCGGAGGTTGGCGATGAGCTGGTCCATGCCGCGGAAGTGCACGACGAGGTCGCGGTCGCCGGCGATGTAGAGGGCGGGAACGGTGACTCGTGCGCCGGCGAAGGGAGCGAGCATTTCCCAACTGAGGTCGTGATTGCGGTACCAGTTGAGGCCGACCATGTCTCCGGTGAGGTGCAGGAGGGTGTACTTGTCGGTTGCAGTGGGGCGATCGGTTTGGCCATAGCCGCGCATGTCTGGCGCTACGGCGTGGAAGCCGGCCTCGGCGAGGGCCTGGAGCTGGTGACGCCAGGAGTACCAGGACTCAGGGAAGCCGTGACACAGGACGACGAGGGGGCCTGTGCCGACTTCGGCGAGGTGCATACGGATGCCGTTGGTTTGAACGAAGCGATGGCTAACTTCATGCATGGTTGTTCCCTTCGCTGGGTGGACTTGCCCTAAGCTTCTGCCATCACAGCTTGGACTCGTTCGACAATCTCGGGAGCGCGGAGGACGCTGCGGGGCTTGAGCATGTACTGCACTTCAAAAAGAAGTTTGTGAATCGCCGGGTCCTGGTAGGCGAGCTTCATCAGCCCGGTGCTGAACTCCAGGGCTTTGTCCAGATCGTCAGGCCTGTTGCCCTCAGTGAGTGGATCGAGAAAGTCAGGAACTGTGGCCGTGGCCCAGGGTACATCAATGATGGGTTGTGCCTGGGCCAGGAACTCGCCGGGTACGGAGTGCAACCCATTGTTGTCAACTGCCGAAGCCGAGAGGAGATCGCGCAGCAGGACGGCCTCCTTGGCGGCGACGCTCATTCCCTGGCCATAGATTGGGTTGAAGCGGCAGATGGTATCGCCGAACGGAATCAGGCCTATGGGCAACTTCTCCAGATTCTCGAAATGCCGCCAGCGGCTCGCTTTCAAGACATAGCGTGCAATGGGCGCGCACCGTCTGGCGCCGTTGATTGCGTTAAAAATGGTCCGGGTGCGCAGTTTTTGCGCGAATTCCATGAAGCCGGGTTCGTCCTCTGGTGGCTTGCTGTCATGGCTCCCTGCGAGGGAGACAATCCAGCGATTGCCCTCAACCGTCATCAGGAGTGCGCCGCGGCGGTTGGATGGTGGATCGGCGAGAGTGTATGCGGTCTTCCAATTTGTTGGAGCGTCGGGGGGAATTTCGAAGAGGGTGGTGGCATAGCCCATCTCGATTCCGACTGTGGTCTCTTCCGGCGCGGGCAGGCCGAATGCGGCGAGGAGATTGAGGGTGAGCTGGCCGTTGCTGCTGGCATCCAGCACAAGGTCGGCGGGAATGTCCTCGACTTTGCCATCGGAGTGGAGACAGGAAACGCCGGTGACGCGAGAACCGCCTTCCGAAGTGATGAGTTGCTGTGCGCGGCAGCGCTGGTGGAGCTTGATGTTGGGGATGGCATTGAAGTGCTTTCTGACGACGGATTCAAGCAGCGGCCGGGTCATGGTGTAGACGGAGATGCCAAGATCCCGCCGTGGAAATACATCATAGCCAGGGCGCTCCCACTGGCTGTCTATCGACACACTCACACGAACTGCTCCGGCGTCGGCAAGGTTCTCGACGAAGCCGGGAAAGAGCGTTTCGAGTGCCTGCATGCCGCCGGCAAGGAGTGCATGGGCGTGCCCTTTCACAAAACTTTCCTGGATGGGGATTTGGCGGGTGGCGGGGGGAGCAGATTCCCTTCGGGAATGACAGCAAGAAGGGCAAAGGCAGAAGCAGATTCCCTTCGGGAATGACAACAAGAAAAGCAAAGGCAAAAGCAAGGGCAAGGGGCAGGAGCAAAGGCAGAAGCAGATTCCCTTCGGGTGACCTTGCCCTCAGAATGCGTACCCCATATGCTCTGGGGTTGAGGGGATAACCCCGTAGTCGTCGAGGCTGTGGGAGTGTGGGAATCGCGTTCTTTGCGATTTCCATACTTCCACAGCCTGTTTTCAGGCCGCTTCGC
>CAIVDV010000074.1 GCA_903904755.1 uncultured Acidobacteriaceae bacterium
CAGTTCCAGCACACCAACAAGAGGAAACCAAACTCTCAGAACCAGACACTCGATGGGAAATGATGACTACACCTCGATGGTCTCGCTAAAAAATGCCTGGTGATCACAGTCGGCAAGCTGTGGTGAGAAATGCGGGTTAGCCCTCAACGCAGCGTCTGGACAAAGGCCCGCAGCCCGCTCGCCAGAATCTGCACCCCAATGCAGAACAGGATGAACGAGGACAGCCGCATCAGCACTGTTGTGCCCGACTTGCCCAGCATCGTCGTCGCCGCCCGCGCAAACCGGTAGCAAATGTACACCAGCCCGCAAATCACCACGCAACCCAGCAGGGATGCCGCCAGTATCAGCGGCGAAAAGAAGCTCGTCGCGTGCAACTGGGTCGGCATGTGCGCACCCAGCGCCACCGCCACCGCAATCGACCCCGGGCCCACCGTAATCGGCAGCGTGTAGGGGTAGAAAGCCTGCGCCAGCACCTCCTCCGGGTTCGCCGTCGCGTCAGAATCCTTGTGCGCGTCCTTGTTCAGCAGGTTCCAGCCCGCCGCCGCCACAATCAGTCCGCCGCCAATCTGCACAGAGTACAGCGCAATCCCGAAAAACGACAGAATCTTGCCGCCGCACAGCATCGACAGAAACAGCAGAAAAAAGCTGTAAACCGCAATCCGCTTGGCCAACCGCCGCTGGAATGGCACATCCAGCGCGCCCACCATCGCCTGGAAGACCGCCGCCGAGCCAATCGGGTTCACAATCGGAAACAGTGCCGCCAGCACCAGGCCTGAGGCCTCGAGAACTTCCAGTATGGCGTCGTAGAAATCGTGCAGATTCATTGGTTAGCCTGATGGTTTGGATGCGCGGACACAGCCCAAAAGCTGCATCTCCTCGCCCGGAAACAGAAAAACCGTGCGCAGCCGTGCGCCTCAGGAAGCCTGCGCAATGGAGCAGTCCAGGTGCGAACTCCCCGCTTTCCGCGGCCCACGCTTGCGCGCGCTCATCACCCGGATGCGCTCCAGCAGGTCAGCCGACGAGCAGCATCCCTTGCCCAGAAACGCGTCCGCGCGGTGCGGCCGCTCCCCGGCACGTACCTGGTCGCTCACCAGAATCATCGGCACATCGTGCGAAATCTCCTTCAGCCGGCCAATCAGCGCGTTCCCGTCCATCTGTGGCAGCCCCAGGTCCGTCAATACCAGGTCAACTGAGCTGCTCGAAAAAATCTGGATTGCCTCCTGAGAGCTTGCCGCCGTCAGCACACGATACCCGCGTGTCTCCAGGAAAAACTTGCGAATGCTGAGGGTTTGTTCGTTGTCGTCCACGCAGAGAATCGTTTTCTTTGGCCGCATATCAGAGGGTACTCCTGAAAAATTTCTGGTCCGGAGAAGCCTCCGGGCCGGGTCTTGCCGGTGGTTGTAACCGCTGCGTTGGGGGGATTGCCACTGGCCCGGCATGGGGCAAGCGGCTTCCGGTGCCGGGCAAAGCACTCCCTGCGAAGACAAAAGTCTCCTCTACGGGCCATCTGGGTGGCTCGCGGGGTGGTACCTTCCGGTCCGGAACTATCCGGCTTGAGCTGCGGTGAACCTTGGAGCCGTACTCCCGGCAGGGATGTAATTTCGCCTGGCCCGGAATCTCTCTGGGAAAGAGTTCCATGGCAGGCCGCATCCTGGGCGGGGGGTCAGACAGCGTTCCGAGGTTCGAGTCCGATGAAATCTACCGTTGTGGCGTTCATCCCTGGAGGATGGTTGGCGTCTCAACGCTTCCCGAGACTAAGCGGGGCGAACCAAGTTCGCAATAGGGAAGATAGGGCGAAATCACCTCAAAAATTTACTTGATTTTTTTGATAAAGCGGTAAACTCCCCGCTTTGCATGGGCTTGCAGCCCTTTTCGCCTGTTGAAAGCGTGTGCATCACGGCAGGAAAAGCCGGCCCATTGCCACGAGAATGGTGCTTCCTCCCACCCGCACTTCGCCTGTCCGCAGCTTCTCTGCCCCGTCTTGGGACATCCCATCGCTCAACCGCCGCGCACTCAGGTACAAATCGCTCGGCCGCTCCATCTCCACCCCCTGGCGCAGGTGAATCGTCTCTCCAGAGGCCACCGCTCCGTGCCCCACCAGATAGCTGATCGCGCATCCCGCAGCCGACCCCGTCGCCGGGTCCTCGCCCCCATGGAACTGCATCCGGGCCCGCCAGGTGGGCTCCCCCGCCTCCGTTGACCCCGTGGGCCCAAGCACATAGAACCAGCGCGCTCCGCGGGCCCGCAGCCACGCTGTCGCCTGCTCCTGCCGCACATCCAGCTTCCCCAGTGCCTCGGCCGACCGCAGCGGCACAATGGCAAACGCCGTGCCCGTTGAAACCACCTGCGGCGGCAGCGCCGGGTCCAGCGCCTCCAGCGGCAGCCCGGTCAACTCCGCCACCGCTGCCGGATCCAGCACTTGCCCAAACACCGGGTCGCGCTGCGTCATCTCTGCCGTCACCGGCCAGTCTTCTCTCCGCTTCTGCTGCCGGAAAACCACCGGAATCGGGCCCACATGCAGCGCCAGCCGCAGCGTGTCGCCCACCAAGGTCTCCGGTGCCAGGTGCCGAATCAGGCTCGCCGTCCCCAGCGTCGGATGCCCGGCAAACGGCAGCTCTTCCTGGGTTGTAAAGATGCGCACCCGCACCCCCTCCAACGCCTCAATCTCAGCCGCCCTGCGCTCGACAAACGTCGTCTCTGACAGGTTCATCTCCCGCGCTATCGCCAGCATCTCTGCGGTCGTCAGCGGTGCGGGCGGAAAAAACACAGCCAGCGGATTGCCGGTCAGCCGCTGGTTCGTGAACACGTCCAAAACGAAGTAGTCGAGTGAGTTGTCCATGGGTGCCTGCCTGGGGAAGTTGGAGTGCTTCGAATCGGTGCCAGTTTCATCCGTGGCTCGATTCTAATTTGCCGCCTCTTCGATCCCGCTTGCAACCATCGCCGGAGCCTTGCGGAAGGGAAGCCACAGCAGCAGGAAGCACCCCAGCGCCACTGGCTCGCAGGCCAGGATGTACCACGGCCACGGTCCCAGCAGATCCAGTGCTGAAGCCGTCGGCGGCTTGCTCCGCAAAAACATGTAGTCCGTGCCGAACAGCGCGTCAAAACTCCCCACAAACAGCGCGAATCCATTCAACGCCACCATCGCCCGCAGCAGCGAACCCGGCCGCGGGCGCGCCAGCCCGCTCCAAACCAGAAACAGCGGCCCCGCCACCAGCAACCCGTGGTCCACAAAGTACTGCACCGCGCGGAACAGCGACGGCTCCTGCAGATTCGGCGTCAGCAGCGCCTGCGTTGCCCCCGCCACCGCCAGGTACCACACAATGTCAAACACCGCGGGCTTCACAGTCAGCATCGCCACCACCACCAGCCACAGCGAGGCATCGCACAGCTCCAGCGGCACATGGCCCGGAAACATCTTTTCCCCGTGCAGGAATGGTTCGCCATAGTAGGCAATCGTACTCGCCACCAGCGCGGCGGCCAGCCCATAGCGGATTCCCCGCGACTCCGCCCCAAGCCTTCGTTGCCACGCCGCCAGCACCGCAGCCAGCAGCGGCACCGCCGCCACTATCAGCAGGTGAACCATTCCGAAAAGGTGAAGGCCGGGGGGCATCTCAGGGCTCCGGGTTCAGGCCAGGCAGGCGTTTGCGTTTGCGGTTTGGGCCTGCCGGGGGTTGCTCGGCATTGTAGATGTCACGGCCCGCTCCGGGTCAAGAACGCTGCCATCCACCCCTCGATTGACCTTCCGGCCAGGGCAAAAATCCAACTCTCCGGTAGGATGGTGGAAGATGTTTTCGCTCATCCAGATGCTCTTCCGCAAGACTTACTGGCAGATGCTGCTGCGTCGCGCCACATGGGAAGAGGCATGGATGAGCCTGATGCGCGCCCACAAAGACCGCCGCGCCCGCAAGCACCTGCTGCGCGTCCTTCTCCTCGCAGCCACCCCCGTCCTCGTCGGCCTCTGGCTCATGTGGGTCATCGGCAGCGGTGCGCTCATTCTCATCCTCATTCTGGTGCCCATCTGGTGGTGGCAGTTACGCCGTGGCCGCCAGGCGCAGGAATCCGCTCCCAGCATCGTTCCCCAGGCCACCGCCCGCCGCGAACTCACTGAGGAGGAACTGCGCCCCGTCCGCGAATTCCTCCGCCAGATGTCTCTCGTCTATGCCGCGATGGTCGACCGCGCCGGCACCGAAGGATTCCTGAAGCAAAAGGAGCTTCCCGAAAACGTCGAAGTCATCGCCCGCCGCGTCTACCTTGACCTGCTGAAGAGGGAAAACCTTTGGGATCGCCTGGATCGCGCCGACCGGGAGGCCATGATGATGCCCGACGGCCACTGGGAGTGGCGCCAGATCAACGCAGTCGCGATCGGTCTCGAGCCTCTCCGCCTGATGCGGTGGATGTTGCGGGTCGATTTCTACCTGCCCTTCATCGGTCAGCAGCTCAAAGGCGACTTCACCATCGCTCACGAGCTGGTCAAGGAGCCGGAAAAGCTCGTCGCCAGTGACACCCTGGTCAGTGTCACCTCCGTAGAAAACGCCCGCGAGGCCGCCATGCAGTACTACCTGCGCGGGCTGGCCGAGGAAATCACTCGCGGATACCGCGAGCCAGTGGACGAGAAGCAGCGCGCCTGGGCGCAGGGAGTGGTGGATGCGCTGGCCGGCAAGCAGCATGAAGACCTGGTGCTTGGCAACGAACTGGTCAGCGAGGCCCAGAAGCAGCAGTTGGAGTGGGCAACGCTGCTCGCCTACAACCGCTACCACTTCCTGGGCTGGGCCCTGCGCCTGATGAGCGGCGAAGCCCTGCCGGAAACTCTTCCCCGCGTCAGCCCGGAGCCCCGCGTGGAAGAGGAAGAGCCAGCCTGAGCTCACAGTTCCATCTGGAAGACCTTCGCCTGCTTCTGCGCCGTCAACACCAACTCGGTCGCCAGCAGTGCCTGCGTCTGGTCCTGTGCAATGTGCGTGCGGTTCACCACGTCGGCCACAAACTGCGGCCCAAACGGCAGCGGCACCTGCCCGCAGTCAATGTACCGCGCCCCTTTGCCATCCACCAGGAAGAGGTGATTTCCGCCCGGCCGCCCCTGCACGTCAATGTACTTGCGGAGCTCAATGTAACCCTCCGTCCCCAGCAGGAAGAGCCGCCCATCGCCCCACACGCCCAGCCCGTCCGGCGTAAACCAGTCCACCCGAACATACCCGAAGCCGCCGTTTCCGTGCAGCATCATGTCGCCAAAATCCTGGAACTTCGGCTTGTCGGGGTGGTGTACATTCGCCACCTGGCTGGCTGTCACCTCTGCCTTCGTCGAGCCCGTGTAATGCACAAACTGGTCTGCCTGGTGCGAGCCGATATCGCACAGAATCCCGCCAAACCGGTCGTAATCCCAGAACCATTCCGGCCGGGTCGCCGGGTTGATTTTGTGCGGCGCAATGTTCACCGTCTGGATCACTTTGCCAATTGCCCCCGAGTGCACCAGGTGCCCGGCATAGACAGCCGCGGGAACCTCCAGCCGCTCTGAGAAGAGAATCCCGAAGATCCGCCCCGTTTCGGCAATTGTCTTCCGCACCTCAGCCAACTGCTCCAGTGTCGTAATCGCCGGCTTGTCCGAAAGAAAATCCTTCCCGTGCCGCATCACCCGGATACCGAGTGGGGCGCGCAGATAGTTGATTCCCGCCGAGGCCACCAGTTGGATGCTCGGGTCCTCGAGAATCTGAGCCTCGGACGAGGCCACCTGCGTGCCGGGGAACTGCTTGAGGAACTCAGCCACCTGCCCCGCCTGGTTCGCATAGACGGCCACCAGCTTGCCGCCCCCGCGAATCACTGCTGCCGTTATCCCGTAGATGTGGTTGTGGTCCAGGCCGATGACGGCAAAGCGGATGGAAGCGGTTGGGAGGACCGGCTCAAGATGCGCAATCGCAGGCTGTTGCATTGCCGGCGCGGCATATAGCCCCTCGGCGGGGGAGGGAATCGCAGACAGCAGGCCGGCTGTGCCCAGGGCCTTCAGCAG
Organism: uncultured Acidobacteriaceae bacterium; assembly: GCA_903904755.1. Classification (GTDB taxonomy): domain Bacteria; phylum Acidobacteriota; class Terriglobia; order Terriglobales; family Acidobacteriaceae; genus Acidicapsa. Next base: position 5,999 of record CAIVDV010000074.1, read on the forward strand.
ATTGCGGCGGTCGGGGTTGGTGGGGTGCATTCAGAGCCTCCTGCAGACGGTCGGCCCAGGGCCTCCGTCCTCTACCTCAGGAGAATATCGCAGCTCGGGAGTGCAGCGTTTCCGCAGCAAAAAGAAAACGATTTCATGGTTCTATGTCCGATGCGTTAAGATTCCATCCGAACCGCCCTGCTCCACTCAGCCAGACCAGTTTCGGACCGCGGACGGATTCGCTACCGACTTTCGCATTCAGAGAGGGACTTAAGGTATGGATCGGCGAGATTTCCTGAAAACTACCGGTGCGGTCGTGGCCGCAACCACAGTGGGTTTGCCCGCAGCCGCTTACGCTGGCGAGGCTGGGCGCGGGCGCACCGTCCTCGGCATCAACCGCAACTGGCGCTTCAGCCCCAAGGTCAACCCAGACGCCCGTGCCAAGGCCTTCGACGACTCCTCTTTCGAGCGCGTCACGGTGCCCCACACCAACGTCGTCCTCCCCTGGCACAGCTTTGACGAGCAGACCTACTGCTTCACCTCCACCTACCGCCGCAAGTTCAAGCTGCCCCCTGAGGCCCGCGGAAAGCGCGTCTTCGTCGACTTTGAAGGCGTCATGACCGCTTCCACCGTCTACATCAACGGCGAAAAGCTCGGCGAATACCGCGGCGGCTTCACCCCGTTCAACTTCGAGCTGACCAGCCACGTTGATTTTGAAGGGGAAAACCAGCTGGTCGTCGAGGTTGACTCCAGCGAGCGCGCCGACATCCCTCCCTTCGGCTTCGAAATCGACTACCTCACCTTCGGCGGCCTCTACCGCGAAGTCCAGCTCCGCATCGTCTCCCAAAGCTTCATCGAAAACATCTTCGCCCTGCCCAAAGACGTCCTTACCGACCACCCCTCCGTCGACGTCCAGGTCTTTGTCGAAGGGGCCGCGGCCGCAGCCAAAGCCGGCATGACCCTCGAAGTCGCCCTTTTTGACGGCGACCGCCTCATGGCCCACGCCACCGGCGGGGTTCTCGATGGCGAATCCCAAACCATCTCCCTCGAAAAATTCGGCGGCATCGCCCTCTGGGAACTCCGCGCCCCCAAGCTCTATCGCGTTGAGGTTAAGCTTCTCCACGGCGCGCGCATCGTCGACAACGACCATCGCCGCATCGGCTTCCGCGAGGCCAAATTCACCCCGCAGGGCTTCTCCCTCAACGGCAAGGTCATCAAGCTGCGCGGGCTTGACCGTCACCAGACCTTCCCCTGGGTTGGTCAGGCCATGGCCGGCCGCGCCCAGCGTCAGGACGCCAAGGTCCTCCGCAACGACCTGCACTGCAACATCGTCCGCACCTCGCACTACCCCCAGTCCCGCCACTTCCTCGACGCCTGCGACGAAATCGGTCTCCTCGTCCTCGAAGAAATCCCCGGCTGGCAGCACATCGGCCCCGTGCCGTGGCAGGACATCGCCGTCGACAACGTCGGCCGCATGATCCGCCGCGACTGGAACCACCCCTCTATCATCCTGTGGGGCGTCCGCATCAACGAGTCACTGGACAGCCACGACTTCTACCTCCGCACCAACGCGCTGGCGCACAAGCTCGACACCTCCCGCCAGACCGGCGGCATCCGCTACTTCCAGGGATCGGAGTTCCTCGAAGACGTCTTCACCATGAACGACTTCGGCTGGCCCCTGCAGAAGCCCAACCACCCGCTCTACCTCAACACGGAGTTCGTGGGCCACACCTACCCCACCAAGACCATCGACAACATCGAGCGCCTGCGCGAACACACCATCCGCCACGCCCGCATCCACGACCAGCTCGCATCGGATGCAGGCTATGCCGGCGGCATCGGCTGGTGCGCCTTTGACTACAACACCCACGCCAACTTCGGCTCCGGCGACCGCATCTGCTACCACGGCGTCATGGACATGTGGCGCGAACCCAAACCCGCCGCCGGCTTCTACCGCTCCCAGTGCGATCCCGAAGAGGAAGTCGTCCTCGTCCCGGCCTTTCACTGGGCCCGTGGCGACGAAAACATCGGCTTCACCGCCGCCCTGGTCTCCAGCAACTGCGACCACCTCAAGTTCTACGTCAAGGACAAGCTGGTGGCCGAGGTTGACCCCGACAAGGCACAGTTCCCCAACCTCAAGTACGCCCCCTTTACCGCCCATATCGGCGGCAAAATCGATCCCTGGGGCGACCTGAAGGTTGAGGGCTACATCAAGGGTGAGCTCCGCATCACCCGCCGCTTCAGCGGCAAGGGGCTCGACCAGAAATTCACCGCAACTCCCGATGACCGCGAACTCATCGCCGACGGGGCAGACGTCACTCGCGTCGTCCTCCGCGTGACCGACGAGTTCGATGCCATCCGCCCCTTCTCCGCAGACCCCATCCGCTTCGAATTGACCGGCCCCGCGACGCTCATAGGAGACAACCCATTCGTCCTGCAGGGTGGGCAGGGAGCTGTCTGGATTCGCGCCGGGGAAGAGGCCGGGCCGGTCAAGCTCACCGCCCACCACCCCACGCTCGGCAAGCAAACCGTCGAGCTCACCCTCAAGCGTGCCGAGCCCGAGCGAGCCTGAGTCCAAACCCAACCCCTGCCACACCGGGCGTCCTGTTTTTCCGGGGCGCCCACGCCTTTTGGACTGGTGAGACGCTGGGGATTTGGAGTAAAGTGGTGATTACTTCGGGGCAAAACAATCAGAAGCGGGAGTAAACTCATGAGAAATTGGCAGGTATTGGCATCTTCGGCGCTTATCGCGCTGGCTTCATCCACCGTCTTTGCGGCCCAGCCCGCGCTCATGCCCTGGCCCACCACCTACACCGCCAAGGACGGCAGCCTCTCCCTCGACAAGCCCCTCCGCGTCGACGCCTCCGGCTGCGATGCCCGGCTCACCAAGGCGATTGACCGCTTCCGCGCCCAGCTCACCGCCCAAACCGGCAACCTCTACAATCACCAGCCAGTCGAAGCCAAAGACAACCCCGTCCTCGCTATCCACTGCGCTGCCGCCGGCCTCCCCGTCCAGGCCGTCACTGAGGACGAAAGCTACGGGCTCGCCATTGACCCCGCCGGCGTCAAGCTCACCGCCCCCACCACCCTCGGCGCGCTCCACGGCCTGCAGACCATCCTGCAGCTCGCTACCTGGGCTCCCAAAGGCTGGGCCCTCCCCGCCGTCGAAATTCAGGACACCCCCCGCTTCCCCTGGCGCGGCCTGATGATCGATGTCTCCCGCCACTTTATGCCTCTCGACCAGCTCCAGCGCGAAATCGACGGCATGGCCGCCGTCAAGCTCAACGTCCTGCACATCCATCTCTCCGACGATCAGGGCTTCCGCGTCGAAAGCAAGAAGGCCCCCAAACTTCAGCAGCTCGGCTCTGAGGGCATGTACTACACCCAGGACCAGATCCGCGAAATCGTTTCATACGCACGCGAGCGCGGCATCCGCATCGTCCCCGAGTTCGATGTCCCCGGCCACTCCACCAGTTGGACCGTCGCTTACCCCGAGCTTGCCAGCGACACCCCGGCCACCCGCGTCGTCCGCAACCAGGGCGACCGCCAGCAGCCGCCTCTCGACCCCACCAACGAGAAAGTCTACAAGCTCCTCGACGATGTCTTCGGAGAAATGGCCGCCCTCTTCCCCGACGCCTACTTCCACATCGGCGGCGACGAAGTTGACCCCAAGTACTGGGACAAGAGTGAGCACATCCAGGCCTTCATGAAGGCCCACAACCTGAAGAACGCTGACGCACTCCAGGCTCTCTTCAACCAGCGCCTCCTTGCCATCGTCACCAAACACGGCAAGCACATGATTGGCTGGGACGAAATCCTCGTCCCCGAGCTGCCCAAGGAGACCATGGTCCACTCCTGGCGCGGGCCCAAATCCCTCGCCGTAGCTGCCAAAGAGGGCTTCAACACCATCCTCTCCGCCGGCTACTACATTGACCTGATGCAGCCCGCCTCGCAGCACTATCTGGTGGAGCCGCTGAGTGGCGATGCCGCTGACCTCACCCCTGAGCAAACCAAACACATCCTCGGTGGCGAAGCAGCCCAGTGGGCCGAGTACATCACCCCTGAGAACGCTGACAACCGCATCTGGCCCCGCACCGCCGCCATTGCAGAGCGCTTCTGGTCCGCAGCATCTGTCCGCGACGTCGACAGCATGTACGCCCGGCTCGACCGCGTTTCCACGGAGCTGGAGTTTCTGGGCTTGAAGCATCGGGCGAATCAGGAGCGGATGCTGGCCCGGCTGGCCGGCAGCGCGCCACGCGACCTGGTCTCCACCCTCTCCAACACTCTCGAGCCCGTCAAGGAATACGAGCGCGGAGAGACGCACGAGTTTGACGCCGATATGCCCCTCAACCAGTGGATTGACGCCCTCAGCCCGGAAAGCGACGCCGCCCGCATCGCCAACAACCTCGCAGCCAAAGTTGCCGCCAACCCCTCCGATGCTGAGGCCCGCCGCGACCTGCGCCGCATCCTCGAGCTCTGGCGCGAAAACGACCTGCGGCTGCAACCCTACATGGCCGACAGTTGGCCGCTGCAGTCCATCGCCGGCTTCTCGCCGGCACTCTCGCAGCTCGGCGCCGCCGGCCTGCAGGCGCTGGACTCCATCGAGTCCGGCATCCCAGTCAGCGCGGCTGAACACCAGGCCCACCTGGCCGCCATCAAGGCAGGCGAAGTTCATCGCGCCCAGTTGCTGCTGGCGGTCACGCCCGCCGTCCAGTCGCTGGTTGGCGCAGAAAAGGTGACCCAGTAATTCGCTAAATTCCCAGAAGGCGGCGGTTGCGGGCCGAATCCGTGGCGCCGCCGGCAAAGTCATCAAAGGCACGATCGGTTACACGAATCAGGTGATTCCGAATGAAGACGGCTCCCTCCCGGGCGCCGTCTTCGCCGTTTTTCAGGCAGTCTTCCCACTCCAGCACTGCCCAGCCTGGATAGTCATACTGCGCCAACTTGCTGAAAATCGCCTTGAAGTCCACCTGACCGTCGCCCAGTGACCGGAACCGCCCCGGACGGTCAATCCACTCCTGGTACCCCGCGTACACGCCGCTCCGGCCGCTCGCCCGATACTCCGCATCCTTCACATGGAAGGCCCGGATGTACGGGTGGTACATGTCTACAAATGCCAGGTAATCCAGTTGCTGAAGCACCATGTGGCTCGGGTCAAACAGAATCCGCGCCCGCCGGTGGTTGCCCGTCGCTGCCAGAAAGCGATCAAAGCTCGCCCCGTCGTGCAAATCCTCGCCCGGATGCAGCTCAAAGCACACATCCACGCCGGCTTCGTCAAAGGTATCCAAAATGGGCAGCCACCGCTTCGCCAGCTCCGCAAAGGCCTCCTCAATCAGACCCTTTGGCCGCTGCGGCCATGGATAAAAGAACGGCCACGCCAGCGCGCCCGAGAACGTTGCATGCGCCGTCAGCCCCAGATTCCGGCTGGCCTTTGCCGCCAGCTTCATCTGCTCCACCGCCCACACCGTTCGCGCCGCCGGGTTGCCCCGCAGCGCCTCAGGAGCAAAGACATCAAACTGCTCACTGTACGCCGGATGCACCGCCACCAACTGCCCCTGCAAATGGGTTGACAGCTCACTCACCGCCAGCCCATGGCCCGCAAGCAGCGCGGTAATCTCATCCGCGTAAGCCTGGCTGGTCGCTGCGCGCTCCAGGTCAAAGATGTGCGGCAGGTTCGTCGGCAACTGCACCGCCTTGAACCCCAGCCCCGCCGCCCATCCCGCCAAGCCCTCCAGCGTGTTGAACGGCGCTTCGTCCGTAATAAACTGGGCCAGAAAAATTCCGGGTCCCTTCACTGTCTTCATCACTTTGCCTCACCGGCGCCCAGCGCCTTGAGATGGTTCTGGGCTGCAACCCAGGTGCTCGATGGGCCAGCCATGCCTTCCGGCTTTTCCACCTTGCGATAGGCCTCAATCGCCGCATCCGGAATCCCGTACTGCTCATCCAGCAGCCCCAGGCCAAACCACACTTCCGACTCCGGCTCGCTCATGTTCGCCGCCGTCATCGCCTTCAGCAGCAACTCCCGCGCTTCCTTCGTCTTGCCCGTCGCCGCGTAAATGCACGCCAGTGTATGCATCTCGGCAAAGCGGGAGTTCTTCGTCAGCAGGTTGGCCTGCTGCGCATTCTTTACCACCTGGTCGTCAATCTTCCCGTCAAACAGCGCCGTCCATGCATACCCGTTGTAGTCGTTCGCATTTGCCTTGCCCAGGTCAATAATCTGCTGCCTGGCCGCCCGCGCCGCGCCAAAGTCGCCCTGCCACTCCGCCAGATTCGACCGTATCCGCAACAGCGTCTCGTCCCGGGGATGCGTTTTCTGCCGCTTGTCCAAAAGGGCCGACCAGTCTTCCAGCGTCTTTGTCAGCACGTCCGCTCCGCCTGCCAACATCAGCGCCGTGTTGGAATCCGGATACTTCTTCAGCAACTCTCCGGCCATCGCGCGGGCATTCACCCCGTCCCGCACCGCAACGTAGCCGTTGGCCAGCAGCAGCGCCAGGCTCGTCTTCAACTCCTCATCCGTAGCCTTCTCCCACGCCGCGCGCAGCTCCGGCAGCCGCTGCGCAATCGCAGGGGTTTCGGCCAGTTCTGCCGCTGCGGCTAGTTCCATCGCCTCCCGGCTGGTCGTTTCCCCGGTCGTCCAGAAGCGGGGAAGCAGCGGCCCGCTCAACTGGTCATCGCCTCCGCCGCGGTGCAGCTGATCCCGCGTCCAGTCCAGCAGAGACCGCGCCTCCGCCTCCTTGCCCTTCCCCAGCATGTACAGCACCGCATTGCCAATCTCCGAGGGCGCCTTGGTGTCCGTTACGATTCGGAACCCCACATCCTCATGGCTCACAAAGAGCTGCTGCTCCGGAGCACCCAGCGCCTGTACTGAAACCTTGTATCCCGTCGCGTCATCTCCTTCGGCATTGAATTTGAAATTGCCCGCCAGCAGGTCCATCACCACCTGCTCCGGCAGCCCGGCCTGCAGCGCATAGAAGTGCACCAGCCCTCCCGACCGCATCATCCGGTTGTAATTCCGCTGCCACTCTTCCTCGCTGCCGTAGGCATGACGGCTCAGCAACTCCGCATTCTGCTTCTCGTCGTACTTGCCGCTCATCAGCCCCAGCAGCATCCGCTCCACCACCCCCGCCGCGCTGTTGGCCGGCTGCGAATACCCCTTCCACGGCTTCAGATTCCGGTACATCTCAATCTGCTGCGTCACCGCCGCCGCATTGGCATTGCCTTCCACGCTCGCCGCCAGAATCCCCGCGGCCTCGGCATACATCCGCATCCGCATCAGCATCGCTCCGGCTGAGGCCAGCGCCTGGTTGCGAATCTGCGCACCCGCGGAAAGATGGTCAGCGCGCGCGATTCCAGCGGCAATTCCCGCCTGTCCCGCCTGCTTGCCCACCGCTCCCGCAATCGAAAGTCCATCCCGCGTTACGCTCGATGGCAGCTTATCCAGCTCGGTTTGCAGCTCGGTGTACTGCCCGCTGTAGAGCAGGTCATACAGCAGATTGTCCTTGTACTGGTCCGCCGTTTCCTTGTCTTTTTCCGCCAGCTCCCGGTACTCCCGCACCGCGTCCTTCAGCGGAGCACCCTCGCCATACCGCTCGCCGTTGGCGTTGTACTCGTCAATCAGTGCCAGGTTCAGCCTCGTGTTGGCATCCTCCGGGTCCAGTTCCCGCGCCCGCTCAAAGGCCTTCCGCGAGCACTCCCAGTCAAACCCGCGCGCATACTGCACCCCAATCGCGCTGAACTCGCAAACCCATGCCAGCGCCCGGTACGCATTCGCATTCTTCGCATCCAGCTTCGTCGCCTGCTCCGCCTGGGTCCGCGCCCGGTCACCCAGCCCTGCCTGCAGCAGCGCATAGGCCAGTTGCACATGGTGCAGCGGCTCCGCCGGGTGCGCCGCAATCAGCGCGCCGTCGGCCGCCAGCGCCTCGCGAATCTTGCCCTGCGCCAGCAGCCGCGCTCCCACCTGGTCAAACATCACCATCAGCATGTCCTGCTTGTACGCCGCCAGTATCGCCTCGCGCAGCGCCAGCGCCTCGGCCAGCGTATAGGTCGGCTTGTCGGTCACAAACTTCAGTGCCGCCACCACCGCCCCGTCCGCGCCCTTTTCAAAGTGCTGGCTCAGCGTCGCCGGCCCCATCGCCGTCGTCTTGTCCTCGGGCAGTGCCCGCAGCTCAAAGCCCTCCGGCAGGGTAATGTGGTAGCGCCACTCAGCCGAAAACGGCGCCACCTCAAAGCTCGCCGGCCGCGCCGCCACCGCCCGCCGCTGGTCCTCCTGCTGCTGCGGAGTCAGCTTGTCGGTATCCGCCTGCGGATCCTTCCGGAACCACTCCGGCAACTGCGCAAACAGCCCTGCCGAGGGAATCGCCACTGCAGCATCATCAATCCCGGTATTCGCCCGCCGTCCCTCTGCAATGTCCAGTTTCAACTGGAACGGATGCGCCAGATCCGTCCCGTCCCCATGCTCAATCTTCGTCAGCGCCTTGGCCAGGTACTCGTCCTTCGCGTAGTTCTCCAGGTTCGTCCGCGATTCGCGCGTCTCGCCCACTCCAAAATCCGCGCGGTACTGCTCGTCAATGTCGCCCGTCGTGGAGCTTGTCTCCACAATATGCCCCGGCCCAAACACCGGCAGCGTAATCTCGCGCTCCTCCACCAGCGAGTTATCCGCCGGCGTCGCCTTCGGCGTCATCGTCAGCCCGGTCGTATTTTCCGCAATAACCAGCGCCCGCCGCCCGTGGTCCATGCTCGGCAGGTGGCCCACCTGCGCGTACTCCGCAGTCGCGTCAATCCATATCGGCGCATCCTTCGCCGTCTCTCCCGGCACGAATACAATCGCGTGGTCAAACTCATTCATCCCCGGCAAATCCGGATTCACATCCACGCCCGGCCCTGTGTCCAGCAGCACCAGGTTCGCCGGGATGCCCGCTGCCCGCAGCATCGAAACCAGCAGCGCCGACTTGTCCTTGCAGTCGCCGTAGTGTCGCTTCAGTACCTCGGCCGGCGTCTCCGGCTGCAGTGCCGCCTGCCCAAACTCAATCCCCGTATACCGGATATCCTTGTGCAGCCGCGCCACCAGCCGCTGAATCACCTGCAGCCGGCTCAGCCCCGTCTCCCTTGGCAGCAGCGCCCGCACCGCATCCGGAACAATCCGCGGCTCGGCCAGCGCACGGTAAGCCGCCGCCACCGCTGCCCAGCTATCCCCGGTGGAAAACTCCACCAGCGAGCTCGCAACCTCGTGCGTTGGCAGGTCAATATCCGGATCCACCTCGGCCGCCAGGTACCCCTGGTCAAATGTCTTCCGATGCACGCCATTCTGCTTGCTGTCCGCCACCGCCACATTCGGCAGCAAATGCGTCGCCGTCAGCAGGTTCATCCCCACCGGCGCTTCCAGCACCAGCACCGACCGCACCACAGGCACGGCCCGGCTGAAGTATCGCCGGTACACCCCGCCTCCGGAAAAGAACGGGCTCTTGTCCGTCAGCACCGTCTCCTCTTCCACAATCGCGCCCACGGCCAGCCCCGGCAGCGGAGCCTTCCTGATCCGCTCATCCGTATACGTGTCGTCATCGCCCTCGCGCGCCGGCCCGTCGGTAATCGTCTTCGGGTCCAGTTGGCTCACCTGCCCGCTCGGCAATACCACGCGCGCCCGAATCTCCGGCTCACTCTGGTACCACGGATCCCACCGCTCCGACGTCTCCGACCATCCCTCAATCGCCGACTGGTTATCAATCCGGTACAGCAGAGAGTGCCGTATCGTCACCGCTCCCGAAGCAGCAATGGTGTACGTGTCCCGCTCAAACAGGACCGTCGCCTCCATGAATTGTTCCGCAGGCACCTGCGCCGCCGCAGCCTGCAGCTCCTGCACCGAGGCGGAAAACGCCGGCCCGTCCAGCGGCCAGGTGGCCTGCTGTGCCCACAACGAAGCCGGGGCCAGGCAAATTGCAACCAGCATCAGGGAAAAAACTGAAAGACAGGGGCGGCGGGATACGGCCATGGGTGGCAAAGTCCTTTGTCCAACAGCGAAAAAGGGGCTGCCGGATGCCTCTCATCTTAACGTGCAAACCCGTGCAAATACTGTCTCCGCCACACAGGGAGTGCCGCAAAAGCAAAGCCGCCGGAGACTGCCCTCTTCGGGGAATCTCCGGCGGGCACGCTCGTTTCGCTTACTGCACGTTGACGGTGAAGGTCGAGCTCGCCGTCACGGCTCCCGACGTTCCCGTGATGGTTACGGTGTACGATCCGGTCGTTGTGCCGGGGGACCCGCCGCCACCGCCACCGCCTCCGCCTCCACCACCACCGCCGCCGCAGGCAACCGCTCCAGTCGCCAGCGCGCCCAGCAGCAGCACCATCGCCAGCATGCCGCGCCAGTTACGCCGCTTCGCCGGAATCCCGAACAGCAGCAACGCCAAAAGCGAAAGAATCCCCGCTGGCAGCCAGCGGCTCATCGTTCCAGCCGCGTGTACGACAGCGGTTGTAGGCGCAGTGGTGGACACAGTCAGCGTCGCTGTCTGCGCCGCCGCACCGCTAATTGTCAGCGGGTTCGGTGTCGCAGCAAACGTCGGCAGGTGAATCGCGCCTGCCGGAGAGCTGGTAATCGACGCTGCAAACGTCACCGCCCCGGTAAATCCGTTCGTCGGCGTCACGGTCAGCGTACTCGTGTTGTTGGTTGCTGCTCCCGGCGCGGAGATGGTCACATTCGTCGCCGCCACAGTAATGCCCGGCGTCGGCGCATTCACCTGCTCGTTCGCGCTGCCGCTGGCTGCGTTGTAGTTGGCGTCTCCGGTGTAGCTCGCCGTCAGCGTATCCGCGCCCAGCGCCAGCGCGCCTGCCGGAATCGTGATCTGCGCCGCGCCGGCCGTCAGTGCCGTCGCTCCGGAGTTGTAACCGCCACCCGCCAGCGTAATGCTTCCCGTCGGCGCAGCCAGCGGGCTCACCGTGCCCACGTTCACCGTAACCGCCAGAGTCTTGTCCGTCGTCACGCTCGCGCTCGCCGGTGTCACCGTCACCGTTGGATTGCCCAGCACAAAGACGGCTGCCGTCCCCGTGCCCGGCTTGTACACGCCATCGCCTGAGTAGGTCACTGTCAGCGTGTCGTTGCCCGCCGCCAGATTCCCCGCGCTCAGGTTAAAGCTCGCCGCGCCCACCGCCAGCGTAACCGACGACGAGTTGTAGCTGCCCGAAGACAGTTTCACCGTTCCGCTCGGCGTCGCCCCGCTGCCGGTGACGGCAACGGTTACGCTCAGCGGGAAGCTGGAGATATTCGTCGCTCCCGGTGTTACGGTTACCGTCGGAGTCAAGGTTCCACCGGATCCCACCGTCACATTCGCCGTACCGCTCTTTGCACCGTAGTAGCTGTCGCCGGCGTAGTGCACCGTCAGCGTGTCAACCCCGCTCGCCAGCGAGTTCGCAGGAATCACAATCGTCGCCGCACCGGCAGCAAGTGCCGTCGCGGCAGACGTGTACGTTCCGGAAACCCCCGGCGCTGACAGCGTGACCGATCCGCTGGGGGCGGAAAGCCCGGTTGCCGTCGTCAGGCTCACACTCACCGAAAGCGACTGGCTCGCCGGAATCGAGTTCGAAGCCGGGGAAACCGTCACAGTGGTTGAAGCCGCGGCTACATTCAGCGTTACCGGCGACGAAGCAGCCGACGCCGCGTAGTTCCCATCACCGTTGTATACCGCCGTAATGCTGTGCGTTCCCGAAGTGAATCCGGAGCCCGAGTACTGCGCCTGCCCGCTGGCCACAGAGCCGTTGACCGTCCCGGCCGTGCCCGCAACAGTCGCAGAATTGACCGTCGTAGCGCCGTCTTTGAAGCTCACTGTTCCCGTCGGCGCTCCGCCCCAGGAGTCAGTCGTCAGGCTTCCGGTAAGCGTCACCGAACTGCCGGCGACAATCGACTGTGTGCTCAGATTCAAAGAGGCAGTCGTTACCGCCGCATTCACCACCCCGGGCAGCGTCCCAGTGCTCGCACTGAAACTGCTGTCCCCAGGGAACACCGCCGTCACCGTGTTCGTACCCGGGGGCAAATCTGTGGTGTAGAACTCCGCAATGCCGTTCGACATCAACGGCGCAGTACCAAGAGTTGTGCTGCCACCCTTGAACGTGATCGTCCCTGTCGCATAGCCATTCGGGCTCGCTGCGGAAGCCGAGTTGCCATACGGCTCCGCATCCACATAGCAGAAGTAGCCGTAATTCGTCGTCGAGGTCTGAGCCTGCGTCTGAGGGTCAAAGCAGGCGCCAATCGAAACCGCCGTGCTGCTGGATTCCGCCGCAACCGTCACCGAAATCGCATTCGAGTCGCTCGCCGCATCCGTCTCATTGCCGCCATAATGCGCCTTCACCGTGTAGCTGCCTCCCGGCAGGTACGGTGTCGTCCCGGTAATTGTGCCGCCGGTCAGCGTAAACGCCTCAATCCCTTCGTTGTTTGGGAAGCTTGCCGGACTCAGGCTGTCCACCAGCGCCACATCCCCGGCAGGCGTGCTGCCAGAGCTGGCCGCCACATGCCCACCCACCGTCACGGATGCACCGTGCGTAATGTTCACCGCAGAGACACCGCCGTTCAGCGTCAGGCTCGTCGTCGTCGAAATCAGTCCGGCACTCGCCCAATTGCTGGCCAGTTTCGAGATATCCACGCTGCCCAGGCCGGTCGCCTCGTCATACCCGGTTCCCGCGTCATACCCCGTCATAAATGGAGCGTTGTTGCTGTTCAAAGCGCAGTTCGGTGTGCCATTAAAGCAGTAGACCGAGTTGTTGCCGGTCGTCACATCGTGGAAGACCGTTGCATACTTCGTCTTCGCCAGGTTGTACAGCACATAGTCGGCCTGGCCCAGCCGGCCGCCCTGCTTCTGCGCCACCAGCGCCAGCATGCCGGCAAAGGCCGGTGCCGAGGCTGAGGTGCCGCCCACGCCTGTCAGGTTGAAGCTGTTGCCGCTCGTCGGGGTATTCAGGCAATCGGTCAGCAGGTTACCTGCATTGTCGTAGTCCTGATCCGTGCAAAGCCCCCACATCGCTCCATACAGCGCATTGGCTGCGAGGAAGGAAACATCAGGCTGGTTGCGTCCCGTCATATCCGTGGCAAAGCTGGACTGCCAACTCGGCACGGAGTAAACGGAAGAAACGCCGCCGCCGCCGCCCCCGATTCCCTGGTACTGCGAATATCCCTGTGACGCATAGGTCACGTTGTTCGCCAGCTTGCCGTTATCCCCGGGGAACGTCGAGTTGTTCCACGGTTCCTCCGGGATGTATGACTTCGCACTTCGGTGGTGGGGAAGCGAGTTACTCGTGTCCACGTACGTGGTGAAGCTGTTGAGCAGGACGTCATAGTCCGTTCCGCCAACTGCCACGTTGTAGGGTGTTGAGCCCAGGCCGTTCACGGCCAACCCGCCCTGCGCCTGGCTCACATTGCTGGCATCGCAGCCGGCCGAGCCGGAGTCGCCCGTAGAGACGGTGACCGTCATGCCCTGGGCTGCTGCGATTTCCCAGATGGTGTTGATGTACTGGTTCCCTGAGCTCCCCTGGCTGCTCTCGCAGCCCCCAAAACTCACGTTCAGCAGGTCAGCCTGGTTATCGTCCAGCGCTCGGTTGATGGCCAGGAAAAGCCCGTAGGAAACCCAGGTATTGTCCGCCGTATATAGAATCACCGTCGCGCCGGGGGCCAGTCCGCCGGCAACCTGCGTGTCCAGGTACGCCTCAATCGCGTCGCCATTCACGCCGGGGTCAGGCCCAGCCAACACCACCTGCGTATGGTTCACCGGCAGTCCAAACGTCGCCCGGTAGTTGTCATTCTGCGCCAGCGTAATGTTGGAGTCGCCGGCCACGCCAATCGTTATCCCCGTTCCGTCATACTTTGTTCCGCTGGCATTCGGGTTCAGGGAGTTGGGGGTGTCATAAATCGTCGCCGCGTCCGCCGGTCCCAGGTACATGTAATACCCGCTGGCGAGGCTCCCGGTGGTGTATTCCGGGGTAATCTTTCCCGTTGCCCCGTCCACGTGTCCGCTTGCCCCGCGCATGGCCATGGACTTCGGCCGGAAATCGTTCATTGACGCCACACCGGCAACAACCGGGGCCAGGGCTTCGGGAATTTGCGGGTCGCGGGCATTCGCCCAGTGCTTCTCCCCGCTCACCTGGTAGCGGTGAATCTCGGTATGGAAGGCAGACCGAATCTGCGCCGCGGTGCCGGTGAACTCAATCGTCATCCGGTTCTTCGCAACCTTGTCAATGGCAAACCCATGGCTGCTCAGCCAGTTGGTCACAGCGGAAAGGTCCGCCTGCGCCACACCGAAACGCGCCCCAAACTCCTCTGGCGTCAGCCAGTGATGGTACTCAGGATCGGCGGGATTCTGGACCGCCTGCAGAAACGTCTGCAGCGCTGCCTCCTGGTCGGCACTGTGCCGCAGCACCAGGATCATTCGCCCGGCCACCATGGAATCGGGTGCGGCTCCCAAATCCGTTGCCTTCGCCAACAAGGGGTGGGTATTGCCCGGCAGCGTCACCAGCGCTTTCTCCCGCACCTGCTGGGTGATGCGCGCTGGTACCGGCACAGGGCCAGTCGAAAAGGCCAGTGCAAGCGAGGCGGTCAATGCAATTGCTGACAACACAGAAAGCGAGCGGGTGAGTTTCATAAGGTTCGCCATGGTTCACCCATCTTATACCCCTTCTTTTATGGAAATCATGACAAATCAACTGGAAATGGCCCGCCCGGGGTGCTTCCGGTGCCCCGAGATTCCTCATCAGAGTCAGGCAAACGATATACTGGCGATGGAAAGCTGTCGCCGCTGCGCCGCGAAATCGGCCAGGATGCGACGCAAAAGATTTGCCAACCGTCTGTAACAAACTCGCCACCCCGTGGATTTGTTCTGTCGGGGGAGAAAAACGTCATGGAAGTTACAGTCAGGCACCTCGACCAGGTGCGGTTTCAGATTCAGGCACGCCAGCACACAGTCCTCTGCGACCAGCCCGCAGACAACGGCGGTGCCGATACCGGCATGACCCCGCCCGAGTTCCTGCTTGCCTCGCTTGCAAGTTGCGCCGCCTTCTACGCCATGCAGTACCTCAAATCCCGCGGCCTTGCGGAAACCGGCGTCGAAGTGAAGGTTACGGCTGAGAAGCTCAAGCCTCCTGCGCGCCTCGGCAACTTCGTCATAGCCGTTGACTGCCCGGTTGCGCTTACCGACGACCAGATGCAGGCCCTCGAGCGCAGCGTCAAACACTGCCTCGTTCACAACACACTGCTCAACGTCCCGGCAATCTCCCTGCAGGTCACGCAACCCCAGCTCACCGCGTAGACTCTCTGTGTCTGCGCAAAAAGGCCTGGCCCCTGGGCTCGGCCTTTTTGCTTTTCGGGGCATCCCGTCGCTAGTGTTTCCGGAAAAGAACCTTGTATCCCCGCTGAAACGCCCGCAGATGGGTCCGCATAGCCTTTCGTGCCGCAGCGGGATTCTTCTGCTTGATCGCTTCCAGAATCGCGCGATGGTGCTGGTACGCCAGCTCACTGCCCGCCGTCAGCACCAGGCTCTTGGTAATCACTTCCTGCAGCCCCGTCCGGATATGCTTCAGCAACGCCGCCAGCACATCGTTCTTCGCTCCGGCCGCAATCGCCAGGTGGAAGTTCAAATCCAGATCGCTGAAGCCCTCGCTGCCTCCATCTATCGACGACTTCATCTCCCGCACAAATTTCTCAATATTGCGGATATCCTGCACCGTCGCCCGCTCCGCGCACAGCCCGGCAATTTCCGTCTCCAGCAGAAGCCTCGCCTCGCAGAACTCGTTCACTTCCTGCTCGCTGTTCAGCACACCCTTGGTCAGCAGAAGCGGCTTGTCCATATATTTCGAGTGCTGGTCCGACACGTAGCTGCCACCGCCGGCCCGCATCCGGATCAGCCCAATGAACGACAGCGACTTCAGCGCCTCCCGCAGCGTCGACCGGCCAACGTTGAACACCTGGCAAAGCTCCGCCTCTGACGGCAGCTTCTCCCCCGGCGCCCACCGCTTGCTCTCCAACTCCGATGCCAGTTGCATCGCAACCTGCTCGCTCAGGGTCGTTCGCTGCACCGGTTTTAGAGTCACCGTCGTGCTGTTGGGCTGTTTCCCGATTCGCCGCGTTGCTGCCATCGTGCATCTTCCTCAATACATAAGTTATGGACAAGTCAGGATAGCAGACAGCCATCCTCAGCGGCGCGGCCATCTCCGGCATCCAACACCTCCAGGCACATTGCTCCCCGGCCCCACTCTCCCATCCAAAACTCTGTACAACCTGCCAGACAAGCTGATAGGCTGGACTCCTCCGGATGCTGGCTGGCACGCTGGGGGATGCAGGGCGCAACGCGAATGCCCGCTCCCATCGCACCCCCGTCAGGCCCGCGACGATTCAAGGAAATCCATCGAAACAGGAGCTTCGATATCTTATGAAAGCGCATTTCTCCTTTGGCAAGACCGGCATTGAAGTTGCCGTCCCACCGGGCTTCCACACCCAGGTCATCCACAGCAAAACCGGCCCCGCTCTCCCCGACGAAGCAGGCGCGCTCGGCTGGGCGCTGGACCATCCCATCGGATGCCCCGGCCTCGTCCAACTTGCCGCCGGCAAAAAGACTGCCGCAATCAGCATCTGCGATATCACCCGCCCCGCTCCCAACCGCGTCACTCTGCCCCCCATCCTCGAGCGCCTCCACGCTGCCGGTATCCCCGTGGAAGGCATTACGATTCTCATCGCCACCGGCCTGCATCGCGGCGCAACGCCCGAGGAAATCCTCACGATTGTCGGTCCCGAAATCGCGGCGAAATACAACATCGTCAGCCACGACGCCAAGGCCCTCCACGAGCACCGCTTCCTCGGCGAAACCGGCCGCGGAACGCCTGTCTACATCGACGAGCGCTTCATCGCAGCTGACCTCCACATCACCCTCGGATTCATTGAGCAGCACCTCATGCTCGGCTTCAGTGGCGGGCGCAAACTCATCGCTCCGGGCGTCGCCGCCCAGGAGACCATCAAGGTTATCCACTCGCCCCGCTTCATGCGCGAACCCAAGGCCACTGAGGGCTCCATCAAGGACAATCCGCTCCATGCCGAACTGCTGGAAGTGGCCCGCATGGCCCGCCACGATTTCGCCCTCGACGTTACCCTCACCCAGGACAGAAAAATCTCCGGCGTCTTCGCCGGCGAGCCCGTCCAGGCACACGCCGCCGGCGTCGCCTTCGTCGAAAAAACCTGTCTCGAAATGCTCGATGCCCCCGTCGACGCCGTCATCACCAGCGCCGCCGGTTACCCGCTCGATCTCACCTTCTACCAGATTGTCAAAGGCATCACCGCAGCAACCCACATGGTCAAGCCCGGTGGCCGCATTCTCATCGTCGCCGAGTGTGCAGAAGGGGTCGGCTCGCCCGAGTTCGCCCATAAGCTTGAGACCCTGACCGACTTCCAATCCTTCCTGGAAACGCTCCGCCTTGCCCCGGTTGAAGTTGACCAGTGGCAGTTGGAAAAACTCGCCCTCACCGGTCAGAAGTTTGAGCTGTATTTCTATACTCCGGGCGTTCATCCCCAGCAGTTGGGTCTTCTCAGCCCAAGGGCCTATCCAACCGTCGAAGCAGCAGTGGACGCAGTCCTCCAAGGCCTCGATGCCAATGCCCGCGTCGCACTCGTCCCAGAGGGACCGTATACCTTTGTCAAGGCCGAAGCAGCCGGCCTCGTCGCCGTTTCCTAGGCATCGTTAACTGCAAAAGAGAAGGGCAATCCGGCCTCCGGATTGCCCTTCTCTTTTGCGACCGATAAGCAGCTTACGGAAGGATGTACCGGAAGCTGGTGAAGATCATGTTCTCAACTCCCTTGGCACCAATTCCCGTCGCACCTGACCAGCTTTCCCGCACCGCATAGCTGTACTGGAAGCCCTGCCGCACACGTCCGCGATCACCCTTGTACAGGTCATACCAGAAGCCCGCAGTGGCCTCCTGCACATTGCGTGTCTGCGCGCCGCATCCGCCGCCACTGTAGTAGCCGGTTGAGCCTCCGTTGTATCCCGGATTCGCGTTCGTGCCGCATGCCGAGTTGTTCAGCAGGCGAGAGCCATATCCCACCGCAGCAGCACTTGGCGATCCCCAGTGCGCTCCCCATTTTCCACCTGCCGCAAGCAACTCTTCCGTCGCAGTTTTGCTGCACGTAATCGTGCCTGCCACCGTCGCGCAGAACTCCGCCGTTGGCGAGCCTAGCGTGGTTGCAAGTGTGCTGGATTCATCAGCCCGGCCAGCATAATCGCCACCGTAGTAGGTGTAAATCTGCAGCCTCGGCGTCGGCGTAAACTCCGCCGTCAGCAAGCCCGAGAGATTGTGAATAGGCACCAGCATTCCCGCTGCATTGGACGTGGCATCCGCCAGCACCGAGGTACCAAAGTGGCCGACACCCGGTCCCCACAACGCCTTGGCGCCGACAGTCAATTTGTTGGCAATCACGGGCACTCGCATGCTGCCACCAATTCCGCCCAGGACAATGCTGTTGTACATCGCCCCGCTGGCAGAAAGTGCCGGCGCAACCACCGCGCCCGTAGCCACATCCGTATAGCCGCCGTACAAATAGCTGTTCGTCGTCTCGCCCGGATAAACAGTCTCGTGGAAGAACCGCGAGATTCCGAAGATCTCATAGTGCCCAAAGCCCGGATCAAATGCAGCTTTCACAATCATGTCCGGTGCCTGATTGAAGGAGATGTTCATCAGGTTAGCGCAGGAGTTGAGCGTCTTGTAGACAGGAACCGCAACGGCCACCGTGTTTCCGGCAGAGTCGGTCTCGCTCTGGTTCGTGTAATTCACAATCGCGGTCGAAGGCGAACAGCCGTTGATCGCCTGATTCAGAAAACTCGCTGACAACCCCGCGCTGCCCACCACTGCATACGGTGTGTTCCCAGCGAGCGATGCAGAGTAAATCAACTGCGGATTCTCAGCAGAAACCGCGAACGCCGCCTTGGCAAATGCCTTGGTAACACGCAGGCTCCCCATTCGTGCCCAAACCAGTCCAGCAACGTAATTCGGGTCAATCATCGTTGGCAATGCCATGTTGCTGGCGGCCGTCGAAATTCCGCTCTTGCCTTCCGTTACCAGTGACCAGCCCTGCCCGCCGGAGACTGTCCAGTGATTCTTCGTCTCCAACTCCGCCAACGCAATGCGTTGCCTCAGCAGGTAACTGGACGACTGGTTGTTGTTCGACCCAGTCCCGACACCCAGAAAGTCGCCTTCAAAATAGGCGCGAATCGTCCCGAATGGAAGTTTGCCCTCCATTGTTACGCCCACACGCGACTGCTGCCCCGAAAGCCCGGACTCACTCAGCAGATATGAGTCTGCGTGTTCATACGGCAGTGCATTCCACGGCGTCACCTCACCGCCGCCCGTTGCGTGCGAGCGGTAGTACGCTTCTCCGTTGAAGAATCCGTATGGGGTGAGCGTAATCCCTTTGAAGTGCAGTTGCGAGGGGTTTTCAATCTGCTTGGCAACCTTCGCCGTTTCCGTGCTCACCGTCGCCGCCAAGGTGGTCTCGCCGGTGCGGATTTCGGTGACATTACTCGCCAGTGCGGCCACCGCAGCACTATTCTGCGTCAATGCCTGCGAGTCCGCTGCAGCTGCGCTTTCGGCGTGAACTGCCGCGGCGCGAGCCTCGGCGGCTTCCTGGCGAGCCTTCACCAGCTCGGCACTGCGCGCGGCCATCTCTTCGCGCAATCCAGCTATCTGGCTTGCCTGGCTTTGAATCGCCTCCTGCATTGCCTTCAATTGCTCCTCTACGGTCGGCACAGCAGCGGCACTGGACTTCTTCGCCGTTGCCTGCTTCTTGGCGGCGGGTGGGGCGGCAAAGGCCGCCTGACAGGTAAGGGAGGTGGCAATCGATGCCAGTATAAGGGTGTTCCTCATCAGTCTCATGATTCCGTGGGCTTCCTCTCGGGTCCGGTTCTGCATCTGCGTCGCTCCGCCGTTACGGCAGGCCTGGAATGCAGCGGGCAATCTTTCAATCCGTAAATTGTGTTCAAATGTTCAACCTGTCTGATAAGCTGCTAAACAGAATGACAGGCTAATCAGACAGTGCGGTTCAAAATTGTGGTCTGGCGGTGACATGCGTCACAGACTGGAATATTTCTTCGCAGCCAGACTGCTCTACACTCTCTGCTCGTAGCGTTCTTTGAACATCTGTTGTTCTGGCCAGCAAGGTGCGGAGTACTTCTTTCGCGAGGTTTCCATGTCAAACTCTTCCGTCTCACTCAGTAAGGATCAGGCTGCCACCGCACCGCAGCCCGGCTCCGCACCGCTTCTCTCCCGCTTCCTCTTCTCGGCGGCTCTCCTGATCGCAGTTGTTGGAGCCGTCTATCTTCTGAAAACAAATACCTCTTCCCCCTGGCAGCAGATCTACGACCCCACCGGACACTGGTGGCTTTCGACTCTCTGTGCAGCACTGCCTGTCGTCGCTCTGCTCGGTTCCATGGCAATCCTGCATATGAAGGCCCACCTCGCGGCTGTCGTCGGGCTCGTTACCGCCCTGGTCATGGCCATCTTCGTATTTCACATGCCCGTCCGCATGGCGCTCACAACCACAGTCTACGGGGCCGGCTATGGGCTCTTTCCCATCTGCTGGATTATCCTCCCCGTGATCTTTCTCTACCAGCTCACTGTCAAGTCTGGACAATTCTCGGCCCTCCAGCAAAGCCTCACAAACATCACTGACGATGGCCGCCTGCAACTGCTGCTCATCGCCTTTGCCCTCGGCGCATTCTTTGAGGGTGCCTCCGGTTTTGGTACTCCGGTCGCGGTCTGCGGCGCTATCCTCATCAGCCTCGGTTTCAAGCCCATTCAAGCTGCCGGCCTCTCCCTTATCGCCAACACCGCACCCGTCGCGTTCGGTGCACTCGGCATTCCTATCATCACGCTTGCCGCCGTGACGGGTATCGATGTCATGCAGTTATCAAAGATGGCGGCTATCATTTTGGTCCCGTTTTGCCTGTTGGTCCCCTTCTGGCTCATCTGGGCGTACGCGGGCTTCAAAAGCATGTTGGAGATCTGGCCGGCAATTCTGGTTGCGGCCGTCACCTTCGCAACCGCGCAATATCTGATGGCTGCCCACACCGGCCCGTGGCTGGTTGCCATTGTCGCTTCCACCTCCACTATCGTCGTCCTCATCACATTCCTCCGCTTCTGGAAGCCGAAGCGCGTCCTGAATGCAAAGGGAGAGGACATTACCCACATCAAGCGTCAGCGATTTGACCACAGCGCCGGAACCACTTTCCGCGCATGGCTCCCCTGGATCATCCTTAGCCTGGTGGTCTTCATCTGGGGCCTGCCCATCTTCGCTCACGCTCTCGATGCCGCGACCACCATCAGCTTCCCGGTTCCCGGGCTGCATAATCTCGTCCAGCGCGTGCCTCCCGTCGTTGCCAAGCCGGCCTTTGAGGCTGCGGCCTTCAAGCTCAACTGGGCTGCGGCGACCGGTTCCGCCATCTTCCTCGCTGCGGTGCTCTCCGGCTTTGCAATGGGCCTTGGCCCGCTGACACTCGCCCGAACCTTCCTCCAGACCGTCTTCAGCATCCGCTTCACCGTCATCACCATCGCGGCCATGCTCGCGCTCGGCTTCGTCACCCGCTACTGCGGACTCGACGCCACCATGGGTCTCGCCTTTGCACGCACCGGCGCGCTCTATCCGTTCTTCGGCACCCTCATCGGGTGGCTTGGAACCGCCACCACCGGCTCCGATACATCCTCGAACGTCCTCTTCGGCAGCCTGCAGAAAGTCACCGCGCAGCAAATCGGCGTCAGCCCTGTTCTCATGGCCTCGGCCAACTCTGCCGGAGGCGTCATGGGCAAGATGATTGACGCCCAAAGCATTGTTGTCGCCTCCACCGCAACCCAGAACTATGGGCAGGAAGGCACCATCCTGCGCTTCGTCTTCTGGCACAGCCTTGCCCTCGCATCCATGGCCGGCATCCTCGTATACCTGTTGGCTTACGTTCCCCCGTTTACTCACTTCGTGGTCAGGTAAATTCGTGGTTCTATCGGCAGTTCTGATGCCGGTACGCTGCTCAGTAGAGCAGGTGCCGGCATTCCACCGGCAAGCAAATCTTTGGAGCAGAAAATGGCAGCGTCATCCGTAGTTGAAATCAGTTCGCCGGCAGCAGGGCATTCCATCCCCATCGCGGAGATTGGTGCAAAGTTAAGGGCAATCATCGAGCCTGCGCGTGTGCTCACGCGTCCAATCGACCGCATCGCCTTCGCCTCCGACGGAAGTTTGTACCGCCTCATTCCGCAGGCCGTCGTGCAACCGATGGACGTTGCGGAAGTCCGCTCGCTCTTCCAACTTTCGCAGCAGCAGCGCGTTCCGCTCACTTTCCGCGCTGGCGGCACCAGTCTCTCTGGTCAGGCCATCACGGACGGCATCCTGGTCGACATCGGCCGTCACTGGCGCGCCTCGCGTGTTGAACAGAACGGCCGCACCATTCGTGTGCAACCCGGGCTCATCGGCGCTCAGGCCAATCAGGAGTTGAAGCTCTACGGCGCAAAAATCGGCCCCGACCCCGCATCCATCACCGCCGCGCGCCTCGGCGGCATCCTCTCCAACAACGCCAGCGGAATGTGCTGCGGCGTCCAGCAAAATGCCTATCACACGCTGCGCTCGCTCACTTTCCTGCTGCCCTCCGGCACTCTGATTGACACCGCGCATCCCGATGCCGAAGCAACCTTCGCCGCATCGGAGCCGGCTCTCAGTGCCGGCCTGCTCGAACTGAAGCAGAAGATCCAGGCTAACCCCGCACTCGCTGACCGCATCCGCCGCAAGTATCTCAGCAAAAACACCACCGGCTACTCGCTCAACGCTTTCCTCGACTTCGAAACTCCCCTCGCTATCTTCAGCCACCTGCTCATCGGTGCGGAAGGGACACTCGCCTTCATCTCTGAGGCTGTTCTCAACACAGTCCCGGATCTCCCTGTCAAAACTACCGGCCTCCTTCTCTTTGAAGATCTGCACGCGGCTTGCGCAGCCATCGCGCCACTTCGTGACGCAGGTGCCGCAGCGCTTGAACTCATGGATCGCGCCAGCCTGCGCAGCGTGGAAGACAAGCCCGGTATCGACCCCGAAATCCGTCTTCTCGGCCCCACCGCCGCCGCTCTGCTCGTCGAGTTCCAAAGCGCAGATCGTCAAGCCATTGCCGCCAACACAGCACGCGCTCAGGCCGCCGCAGCAACACTTCAGTTGCTCAAGCCCGCCCGCTTCACCGCAGACCCCGTTGAGCAGGAGAAACTCTGGCACATCCGCAAAGGGCTCTTCCCCTCCGTTGGCGCCGTCCGCGCCAAGGGCACCACGGTCATCATTGAAGATGTCGTCTTCCCCATAGAGTCCCTCGCCGATGCCGCCGTCGACCTTACCCGCCTCTTCAGCAAGCACGGTTACGAGAACGCCATCATCTTCGGCCACGCCAAAGACGGCAATCTCCACTTCGTGATTGCCCAGGGTTTCAACACGGAAGCAGAGACGCGCCAGTATCGCGAATTCATTGACGATGTCGTGGAACTCGTCGTGCGCAAATACGATGGCGCACTGAAAGCAGAGCACGGTACCGGCCGTAACATGGCTCCTTTCGTTGAGACTGAGTGGGGCCCCGAAGCATACGAAATCATGCATCGCCTGAAAGAACTCGCTGACCCGCACAATCTGCTCAATCCCGGTGTCATCCTCAATCCCGATCCTGCGGCGCACCTCGCCGATCTCAAAAAGATGCCTGTCGTTGAGCCTGAGGTGGACAAGTGCATCGAGTGCGGCTACTGCGAGCCCAAGTGCCCCAGCCGCGACCTCACGCTCACGCCACGTCAGCGCATCGTTGTACGCCGTGAGATGCAGCGCATCAAAGACGCCGGCGGCAATCACGCGGCCTACGATGCGCTCAATCGAGACTTTCCGTACATGGCCCTGGAAACCTGTGCCGTCGATGGTCTCTGCGCCACCGCCTGCCCCGTCAGCATTGACACCGGCAAACTCACCAAGCGCTTCCGTCAACTGCGGCACACAACCATCGCCAACAACATCGCGCTCCTCATCGCAAAAAACATGCGCCTGGCGGAGTTCGGCGGGCGCTTTGCCATGGGCGCGGGCCACGCCGTGCAATCCATCTTCGGTCTCGGCACCATGCGCGCCATCACCCGTGTGCTCAACAAGCTCACACGCACCATCATGGACGAGCCCTTCTGGCAGTGGAGTGCAGAAATGCCGCGCCCGCGCCGCGGCGCACTTCCGCAGCGGCCCAAGCAAAATGCCGACGCTGTGTACTTCCCCGCATGCATCTCCCGCATCATGGGCGCGCTCCCCGGCGAGCAGCAGCAAACTACCGTCATGCAGGCTCTGCTCAACGTCGCTGACCGCGCCGGCGTCAAACTCTACGTGCCTTCCGATATTCAGGGCAACTGCTGCGGCGTACCCTTTTCTTCCAAAGGATTTGAAGCCGCCCATCACGCCTCCGTTGACTACACAGTGGAGAACTTCTATCGCTGGTCCAATGGCGGCGAACTCGCAATCGTCGTTGACACCAGCCCCTGCACCTACGGTCTGAAAACTGCCCGTCCCCATCTCTCACCAGAGAATCAGGCACGTT
This sequence comes from uncultured Acidobacteriaceae bacterium, assembly GCA_903904755.1. Taxonomy (GTDB): domain Bacteria; phylum Acidobacteriota; class Terriglobia; order Terriglobales; family Acidobacteriaceae; genus Acidicapsa. Next base: position 30,562 of record CAIVDV010000074.1, read on the forward strand.
TCGACAAACTTCGCATCGTCGACTCCGTCGAGTACGCGCACGACATTTTGCTGCCCAAACTCAGCGTCCATCGCAAAGTGCATTCCGTCGCCTTGCACCCAGTCTGCTCCGCAACCAAAATGTCCATCGTGCCCAAGCTCGTCACCATCTCCAACGCATGCAGTGAAACCGTCCTGGTGCCGCGGGATGCAGGCTGCTGCGCCTTCGCGGGTGACCGCGGCTTCCTCCTTCCGGAACTCACCGCCTCCGCAACCACAACGGAAGCTGAGCAGGCCGTTGCTGAAGACCATGATGGCTATTATTCCTCCAGCCGCACCTGCGAAATCGGCATGACCCGCGCCACAGGGAAGGTTTACCAGTCGTATCTTCACCTGCTTGACTACGTAACCCGGCCTTGAAGCTGGTCACGAAATGGCTTTCGCCCCCTGCGTACCATCGACGATGATGGTACGCAGCATTCGCTCGCCGCGACTCCCGTCCGCAGCAGCAAGGCCGAATTCAATTCGAGGCTTCAATATGCTTCGTTCTCTGCAATCGCTGCGCCGTCCTCTGTGGATTTTCATACTCCTGCTCCTCTCCCTGCCTGCGTCATCCCGCGCGCAATCCCTCCGCGCTTCCACCGTCGTTTCCACGCAGCAAGGTCCCGTCGCTGGCCATCGTGACAGCCGCCTCTCTACGCTCGTCTGGCTTGGTATTCCGTACGCGCAACCGCCCATTGGCCCGTCGCGCTGGAAGGCACCGAAAGACCCGAATTCCCACGCACAAACTATCGAGGCAAACTCATACGGCAGCCCATGCTTCCAGCCCGGCAGCAAATCATCAGAAGACTGTCTCTACCTCAACATCTGGCGCCCCGCCTGCAGCGAAACCAAACTCCCAGTGCTCGTCTATATCCACGGCGGCAACAACATCTACGGCAGCGGCGAGGGTACCTGGCAGGCAGCCGCGCATTACCTGCACGCCATCGTGGTCACTTTCAACTATCGCCTCGGTCCCATGGGCTGGTTTCTTCACCCCGCAATGCTCACGGGCGATCCCCGTGACGACTCCGGAAACTACGGCACGCTCGACCAGATTCAACTGCTCACGTGGGTGCAGCGCAACATCGCAAAATTCGGCGGCGACATCACCAACGTCACTCTCGCAGGCGACTCAGCAGGCGCGCAAAACGTAACTTACCTCATGCACAGCGCTCTCGCAAAAGACCTCTTCCAGAAGGTCCTGATATCCAGCAACTACCCCATCATCCGGCCGCTAACCTCGGCGTACAAATCGTCAAAGCAGGTGCTCTACAACCTGATGGTCGCCGATGGTCTCGCAGCCGATACCGCATCCGCAAAATCTATCGCTGAAGCCCGCATGTCCAGCCAGGAGATTCGCAATTACCTCTACTCAAAATCTCCCGAGCAACTCATAAAGGCTTTCGCCAATCCAGATATGGGCCCCATCGATTCCAGCGACATGTATCGCGACGACATCGTTACCGGCCAGAGCCACACGCCTCCGCCGATGATTCAGTCGCCAGAAAATCGACCCGAGTCCATGCAAATCATCGGCGATGGATACGTGATTCCCAAGGGCCTGGACTTTGCGGATTTTTCCGATGGTCACGTCTACCCGCGCCCCATGATCATCGGCACCACACGCAATGAAAATCACGCCTTCTACTCCACGTGGCCTTTCAACTTTCAGCAGCACAAATCGCTCGATGCGCTGGTTGCGGAAGCAACGCAGGGCAGTGGCCATGCCGGCGGACGTATGCACCAGTTCTTTGCCCAGTTCAGCCAGCATGACTCACAAACCTTCCGCCGCAACTACACCTTCGCGACCGATCTCATCGACGAGTTGCACACCTACTACGGCGCTCAAATGCCCGCCAGAAACATGGTTCATTCGCACTCAGCCAATGGCATGCCTGTCTACGTTTACAGCTTCAATTGGGCCTCGGATGCGAAGAAGAACTACGCCATCCCAGATCAGGATGCCTGGATCTTTTACATCGGCTCTCCCCACACATCCGAATTCGACTTTTTCTACCAGAACTTCTTCGGACTCTCGGCAGCAGACGCTCCGAAGCAGTACCAATACACGACTGCAAATCTGCTGGGCCGCCGCCAACTCTCGCTCGCATTACGCTCGTATCTCAAGAGCTTTCTCTGGAACCGCGACGGCCGCATCACGAACTCCTCAAATCAACTAATCGAGTGGCAACCATGGACCGCAACCAGTGAGCAATCGCTCGCGCTCGACGCCGACACAACCACTGCAGACATCACCATGAAAAGATCCATCAGCCGCACGCCTGAGCAACTCTACGCGGCACACGCCGCATTTCCCAACGCCGCTGCGCGCGATTTCATGGAATACGCAGTCCTGTGGGGCTGGTGCATCAACTGGTACCCGAATTCAGCGGTCGGCCACTTCAGCGCGGCTCCGGGCCCCAACCCACTCTTCGATCCGGCAAAGCCCTGACCGGCGCCTCCGGAATCTGCGCAAGCCGCATGCGCTTCTCAGTCGGCACAGCAAGCGCTCCCCGCGCCACCTCAATGCCAAGTTCCTCCAGTCGCGCCGCATACGGATGCGCCCAGATTGCCACAACCCGCAAATCCACTCCCACCGCTGAGTCCCGGATCCCAACCACTGGCGCCAGAACGCCGTTCTTCTTCTCATGGGGTAGCAGCCGGTCAATCGTCTCGTGACCCACCATGTCCGCGATCCCGTCCAGATCCGGCAAACTTCCAATCTCATCCACGTCGTCCAACGCAATCAGGCGGTCGAGTCCGAGCTGATCCGCTTCTCCGCGCTGGTGCGCCCTTACGCCGCCTATCACGCGCGCACCATGCTGCTTCGGCGCTGCGCTCATGGCCACGGCCATCGCTGTCTACGTGGTCACAGTAAACCTGGCCTTCGTCCCGCATAGCTGAACGGATGCATCAAGCCACAACCGCAATGGCGCGCTGTCCTCGCGTGAGAGCGCCCTTTGCACTTACCGCCGTCCGCTCACCAGGTTGATGACCAGAACAACCAGTGCCACCACCAGCAGGATGTGAATCAGGCCGCCGGCCACATGAAAGCTGAATCCCAGAAGCCACAGTACCAGCAGCACAACAAAAATTGTCCAGAGCATGGAATCTCCTTTTCGAATGAAGGAACGCGCCGGGCTCTCACTACTCCGCGGCGCGCTCCCTGGTTTTTTCAGGGGAGGTTACTTGGCTGCAACTGCCTGAGCCTTGGCATGGATGACGGCATCGAGAAACACCTTGGCCGATTCCGGAACCGTGACATCACCGCTCAAAATGCGGCGTGTCGGAATGTCGCGACCATACACAGCTTCTGTTGAATCGTCATCGCGGCGAATGCCGGCGCCGGTCAGCGTAAGCCCCGCAAATGCGCCACGCGCGCGTGAGTAAGTAAGAATCTCGGTCTCCAGCTTCCAATCCGTATTGGCTGAGGCATGACGCCCAACCGGGCCAGCCGCTGCTGAAGCATCCGCGCCAAGCTGGAACTTGCTGCCAATCAGCCGCTGCATTCCGTCTTCGTTCTGGATGATCATGACCAGGTCAACGCCTTCAACACCAATCTGAAGGCCCCAACTGCCGCCCGTAATCGTGAAGAATGAGGGTGCGCTCCAGCCGCCTGCCGTGCGGCAGGTTGCCACTCCGCGCCCATTTTCCGCGCCAAAGACGAATCCGCCCTTCAGCATGTGCGGTACCACAGCCACGCAACGCGCATGCTCCAGAACCTCTTCCGGAATGCCGCTGTCTGGCGCAGCCATAATTTCGTTCAGAACCCGCGCCGCATGGTCCAGCCGGTCGTCTGTCGACGCGCGGTTGCTGCCCGCCCAGCCAATCGTTGTCATACTCAGCAGCGCCACAATCGTAATCATCTTCTTCATACATCTCACCTGTTTCTACCTGTGTGCATGGTCGCTTACTTATTCGCGCAGTGGAGCCGCACAAGGTAAGTCAAACCTTAACGGTCCAATCCAATACCGTCTGAGCTAGAACGCTCAGGGTGTCTCCTCGCCCCAAAACCCCAATCGCGAAGCTCAGCAATCGCTCACCCGTGCAATGCAACATTGGTCAAAAGGAATCACCTCCCGGAACCGCACCCGTGGAATAATTGAAAGGAGCGTCATTCAGGGCGATTTCTCGAACCAGTCTACTTTCCCCAATCTCCCGGCGCGTACAGGTGCAATCTCAGGCATCAATCCACCATTGATGATCACTGCGCACCTCATCTGGTCCCTCACGGATTCCTGATGAGTGATCCGGATTCCGACACTTCAGCAGGCACGTCTCTGAATGCCGTTGCCGGATGGAGACGTCCGGTATGCTGCACGCCCCACCCCCTCCTCCTCCATTCGACCTTGCATCCTTCCTGGCAAATGCCGGGCTGGGGCGTCGTATCGTGCGCCTCAAGGCGAAGGAAGCTCTCTTCTCGCAGGGCGACCCATCGGACTCCGTTTTCTATCTGCAAAAGGGACGCGTCCGCATCACAGTTGTTTCCTCAGCCGGGAAGGAAGCTACCATCTCCCTGGTCAACGTCGGCGAATTCGTCGGTGAGGCCGCGCTCGCCGCATCTCCCGGCCTGCGACTTTCCAGCGCCACCGCCATCACTGCTTGCAGCGTCTTGAAGATTTCACGCAATGAAATGATTCGCGTCATGCACTCTGAGAGTGACTTCGCCGAGATGTTCATGAAGTTCCTCATCGCCCGCGGCATGAGAACCCAGGCCGACCTCGTCGACCAGCTCTTCAACTCCAGTGAAAAGCGCCTGGCGCGTATCCTGCTCCTTATGGCCGAATTCGGGCTTTCCGATAACCCTCATGTCGTCATTCCAAAAATCTCCCAGGAGACACTCGCCGAGATGATCGGCACTACCCGCTCGCGCGTCAGCTTCTTCATGAATCGCTTCCGCAAAATGGGCTTCATCGACTACAACGGCCGCATCCACGTCCACAAGTCCCTGCTCAACGTTGTCCTCCACGACTGTTTTCCCGACGACGAGTCCAATCGCCCTCAAATTCAGGAAGTCCCACCGGAATAGCGCCGGGCATCGCCACACTCTCCAGCCCCTCGTGCAAAACGGAACAGCGTAGCCGCTCAGTTGCTGCCACAATCGCCTCTACTCTCTGGCACCTGTCCCTGCGCGAGGTATCCGATGATCGCTCTGGCAAAAAGCCTTCTCATTGTGGACGACGAACCCGCCATTCGCACGTCCATGTCACTCCTGTTGCGCGAGTTCGGATTTCACGTCCGCACCTCTTCCGATGGAGTCGCGGCCCTCACCGCCATCGAGAACCAGTTGCCGGACATCATCCTCTCTGACCTGAACATGCCCGGTATGTCGGGCTTCGAATTCCTCTCCATCGTGCACGCCTCCTATCGGTCGATCCGCGTCATTGCAATGAGCGGGGCCTTTCACGGCGATGAAGTTCCATCCGGAGTCCCCGCAGACGCCTTCTATCCCAAGGGAAGCGGCATCGCCTGTTTGCTCGGAATGCTCGGTGTCTCCCCAGCGCGCAACATCGCCGGCAGAAGCGAATCATCCAGTGCGGTCCACATCAGGAATCAGGCCGACGCATAGAGCCTCCCCGCGGGCAATCGCTTCCTCCTCGCTCCATCCGCTTCAGGCGCCCATTCTATCCGCAGGGGCAACCGCGGCAGCACCCCGCCGCGCCACATCCCACACCACACCCAATCGGCTGCAAATCAGGAGAATCATGAAATCACAACGCAGCACCAGAATCTCCCTCCTCGTTCTTGTCATCTCGGCATCGCTCCTCTCCGGCTGGAAATCCAAACAGAAAGCTCCTGATGCCCGCAGCCAGCAGGTTGAGCAGAAGCATCAGCAGCAGACTCAGCAGTTGCAGCAGAAGCACACCGCACAGCAATAGGAGATGCAGGCTCATCAGCCCCAGGCTCGCCCGGCCACCACGCCGCAGAAGCCCAGGTAACTTCAACCTGCAACACATCGCAGCGGCCCGGTTTGTTCAACCAGGCCGCTGCATTTTTCTGTTCGCCTCTGCCCGCTCTCCGCTCAACTCATCCTGCTTTGGATGCTGCGGCTTGCATCGCGCTCCGCTCGTTGTCTTCGGCCTTGCGCTCGTTGCAAATCTTCCGGTATCCCAGCAGCAATCCGCCCGCCAGCAATATGCCCACTGTCCACAGTACGGGCCCATACCACCGAGCCAGCGTACCCGGCCTCATCTGCATCGCCGTGCGTCCGTACGCCGCGCCGAGCCACGCCACCAGCGCATAGCGAACAATGCGATCCGCGTGGGAAATGGTAACGCACTGCATTGGATGTGCGTCTCGCACGCGCCTGCGTGAATCGCGCAATCATCTTTCGGGGCGGGAGTAATTTCTGCAATCGGTGGCATCATGCCCCCTTCTCAATGACGGTTCCGGAGCGCGAAATAATGCGGGTGGCTGCGCCGCTACGCTGCCCTTCGCCAACCTGCGAGCCCTGTTGCTAAATCAAGCCAGGGACAACCGCTTCCTCGTCCCCTGAAGTCTCTTCCGGCTTGAGGGAATCATCCCCACCTGCGCCTTCCAGACAGTGTTCCCCAAAGTAGTCCTGTTGAAACTCGGCCTCAGCATCCGTCCACTCCACTCCACGCCAGCCTCTGCAACTGGCGTGTCCCTGGTCGATATCTCCGCCGGCTCAGGAACGGCGGCATTTCGCTTCCATACACCTGGATTGCGAGCAATCATCTTCCCCCCGTGCTGTTGGCTAAAAGTGAAAATGCAGCCCAATCATGAAGGTTTCTTCATGTCCACGATTTGGCGGATGCGTCTCCCACATCGGCGGGGAGGAGACGAAAGAATGCTGTTGGGCGATGGTCGTCTTCCATTTGCAAAGGCATCGCTGTGACTGCCCCAGCGACGAAGAAGTCACTGTCTTTCAACCGCGTGATGGTTGAACCTCAACGACCCACGTGAATGTTCGAAAGATGGCTGAAAAGCCCAAAGAGATTGCCCAGCCACAGGACCAGCAGAATGACCACAAGTCCATTCAGAATCGACTTCACGGTTCCTTGCATGGGGATAAAGCGGTTCACCAGCCACAGGACCACTCCAACAGCGACAATCGTGATAATGACAGTTGTAAGCGGCATATCTTTTTCTCCTGAATCTCTGGCAAAGAGGGTTGGTTGTGGTTCCGGTCTTTCTCCCAACCCGCTGCTGTTGCCGGCGGCGAAGAGAAACCTTGTGGTTTGAGCATGGCAGGACCGCAGTGAAAATGTTGTTCAACTTTGCTCGAAACGGTAGCCCGCAGCGAAGTCCACAGCAAGCATCATTCCACGCAGCCTGCGCGCCGATATACTGCGGCGCTATCGCTTCGTCACCGCTGCAATGGCTTCACTTCCCCTGCTGCAGGAACTTTCTGTGCAGGCAGTGCTTCCGTATCCGGGGCGGTGGGTTCTCTCTTCTCCGCCGCTGCCTTCGTCCCCATCGGATACACCAGGATCTGCACCTGTCCCGCTCCGGGTAAATCATTGCCACTCGCAGACTTGCCCACTCCCATCGTCTTCAGTTGTCGGTCGTCAAACCCGAAATTCTTCACCAGCGAATCACGAATCTCCACTGCCTGCGCCTGTGTCAGCACCAGGTCCTTGTCGCTGTCGCCCTCCATCCCGGCCGACACGCGAATCACAGCCATTCCAAACGGCGCTGATACCAGAAACTGCCCCGCCTCGTTCAACACTTTTTCGTTCCTCAGCTTCACCGTATCCCCACCGGCAAACACCTGGCTCACGGCATAGGTGAAGGTCTTGGCAGGCGCTTCAGCCGGCAACGCCTCCACTGCATTCGCGGTCAGCGTTTCACTGTCCTCATAGCCACGCTTCTTGAAGAAACCGCTCAGCAGGAAGTTGTGTTTCATCGCCTCCATATTCTCCCGGAAACTCGTCACCCCAATCTGTGCCGATGCTACTGTCGCCTTCAGGCCCGCTGTGGAATCCGTCAGGTTGTTATACAGTTGCCGGTCGTTCACCAGCGCTCCCACCGTTCCGGTTCCGGCATCGATCTTCGCGCTCAGCGAGTTCAGGTGTGCCGTGGCTTCCGTCGTATTCGCCAGCGCTTGTTTTCCGCTGTCCAGCAGGGTGCTTGCCTTCTTGAACAGGTCAGTCACTTCCAGCGGCGGCAGACTCGCAATCGTCTCTCCGTCCCGAACCTCCGGCACTCCCTTCGATCCGAACGAAACCGCAAGATACTGGTTGCCCAGCACGCCCTCGGTCTCAATGGATGCAACAGAATCCTGCTTCACAATCTCATGCGTTGCATCCGTCAGCTCCATCACCACCGTCACCTTGTCGGTCGGCACGTGCGGCAGCTCAATGCGCAACACCGTACCGCTATGCACGCCGCCCACCTGCACATCCGCGCCGCTGGCAAGGCCCGCCACATTATCAAACTGCGCTCTCAGTTGATACGTAGAACTGAAAAGGTAATGCTTGCTGCCGATGATGAACACACCCGCTGCCAGAATCCCGAGTGTTAAAACGATAAAGCCACCGAGCCGCGCTGCTCTCGACATATGCTCTCCTACGACTGCTTTAGAAACAGCCTTACAAAATCGTTGTCCGACCGTTTCAGGTCATCAAAGGTTCCTTCAATTACAACGTGGCCCTTGTCCAACAGGACCAGTCTGTCTGCAATCGTCTTCGCACTGTGCATATCATGCGTCACCACAATCGACGACATATGTCGCTCTTCCTTCAGCTTCAGCACCAGATCATCAATCTCGCCGGAACCAATCGGGTCCAGGCCGGCAGTAGGTTCATCCAGCAGCAGAATCTCGGGGTTCAGCGCCAACGCACGCGCCAGCCCCACCCGCTTCTGCATGCCACCGGAAAGCTCCGATGGCATCTTCTTCAAACTCCCCTCAATGCCCACTTCAGCCAGTAAAGTATTCACGCGCTCGCTGCGCTCTGCAGCTGTCATACCTTTCCGGTGGTGATCCAGCGGAAACGCAACATTGTCCTCTACCGTCAGCGAGTCATACAATGCAGCGTGTTGAAACAGAAATCCTGTTCGCTTGCGAATTTCGCCCAGTTCGTCGAGCGTAAGTCCGTTCAAGTCCTGGCCCAGAATGCGAACACTCCCTGCGTCCGGCTTCTGCAGGCCAATCACCATCCGCAGCAGCACGCTCTTGCCGGTTCCGCTGCGACCCAGCACTGCCAGCGTCTTCCCACTGGCCACACTCAGGCTCACCCCATCCAACACGCGGTGCGTTCCAAACGACTGATGCACCTGGTCAATCGCAACAGCCAGGCTCGTCACAGGTTCGGTTTTCTTGCTCTCCTGCATTGCCCCGGGCGCGGTCATGGGAACACCGCGAGAATGAACTTCACCAGGACCACGTCCGCCAGAATCACAAACAGCGAACCCAGGACCACGGAGTTCGTCGCGGCACGTCCTACACCCGCAGCACCGCCGTGTGTCCGCATCCCATGGAAGCAGGCAATCAACCCGATAATCAGCCCATACACAGCAGTTTTGAATGTCGGCGGAAGAAAAGCATTCAGCGTCGCACCATAAAAGCCGTCGTTGATGAACTGATGAAACGACAACGGCTCTACCATCGCCTGTGTCGCCCATCCGGTCAGCAGCGCCGAGGCATCTGCCGCAAGAGTCAGCAACGGCAGCATCACAATGCACGCCAGAATCCGGGGTGCCGCGAGCAACCGGTACGGATTCACAGCAGAGACTTCAATCGCGTCAATCTGCTCCGTAACCTTCATTGACGCCAGTTCTGCGCCTATCCCGGCACCAACCCGCCCAGACACCACGAGCCCGGTAATGATCGGTCCCATAATCTCAATCACCGAGTAAACCAGCGTTGCCGGGAACAGCGATTTCGCACCAAAATGCGCGAGGCTGTAACGAGCCTCAAGGGACACCACAACACCAATCGCAGCCCCGGCCATCACCACCAGCGAAAGCGACCGCGCACCCACCTCGTCCATCTGGCGAATCAACTCGCGCCATTCATATGGCGGCGTCACACCCGCTTGCACAACCTGCCAGAAAAAGCTGCCCAAATTTCCAAACCACTCCAGCGCAATCATGATGGGCCGCAGCGGCGACACGCTCGCAGTTGCAGCGGGCTTCCCTGCGCTTGCTGGTGTGATTCCAGTCGATTCTGTTACAGTTGCGCCGATCATTCGTCCAGTCCTGACCCGGCAGCACCATGGCGATTATCAAAGTGCCACCGATGCATCCACGAGTGAACCCGTACCGGGCGAAACTCCAGAAGAACATTGGATCCCGCATCGCTCAGCAGGCTGTAGCTCCCCATCCGTAGCGCATCCATCGCTCCATATCGCCGCGGGTACCATCCGAAGACAGCAGTCATCGACCCTGCATACGGAGATGCCAGGGCCGAAAACGAAAAGGTGGCCCGCCGACTGCCAAGGTGCCTTGATGTCAGAGTCGATACCAGAGCATGGCCCACACGCGGAAAGAACCCTGTGCATTGGCAGCGGTAATACATCGTGTCTTCCCGTAGCGTCTCTGCCAGGGCATAATGCACGGTTGTACTCACAGCGTTCGTGCCATAGTCTGACCCGAGTCGCTTCGTGTAACCACTCATACCCTGCCTCCACTCCGGCGGTGAGTTCGTGGCCTGATCCAGGCCTGCCTTTAACAGGGAAGTGGCGAGCGGATACGGACCGAAGGCGTTGTACAAATAGTTGTGAAACATAAGGGTCTGGGATGGTCGAGGCACCGCGAACACGGTCACCGGAACAACGACGGCAGGAGCATCTACCGCATCCTGCGCGCTTGTCGCCGGCTCTTGCCCCAGTGCTCCGGCCCGACAGGTTGCGAGCACTACCAGCACCAGGCACGCGAATCGAAATTGTGCGTTGCGTCTTGTCGTCACAGAATCCCAATCTCCCCCAGCCATCCGGTGGAGCACACAGCCTACAGTCGCACAATGTGGCTATCCTTCGATGGCCACATTTGCTCGCTCGAAATCAGCCAGCATCAAGGACTCAGGCGTGCAGAACCACATTCTTCAGCGAGCTCTTCACGCGCATTCCGGCGCTGTCATATTCCACATAGCCAAGCTCGCGAAAGCGATTCAGGAAGAAGCTGACCCGCGATCGTGTCGTGCCAATCATCTCGGCCAGTGTCTCCTGGCTGATCCGGGCAATGATTGCAGGCGATGTTGAATCCTCTCCTTGATTCGCCATCAGCAGCAACAGACGTGCCAGCCGCTTTTCACTGGAGTTGAACAACTGGTCCACCAGGTCAGCTTCCATGCGAATCTTCCGCGCCACCAGGTGAGCCATGAAGTGCTCCGTGAATCCCGCTTCGCGTTGCAGCAGCGACTGCATCACCTTGCGGTCTATCCGCACTACGGTGCTGCTGCCCAGGGAACTTGCCGAAGCAAGTCGCGACGGCTCGCCGGCAAGCGCCGATTCTCCAAAATAGCTGCCAGCGGGAAGGTGCGCAATCACGGCTTCTTTCCCGTTCTTCGACACGACTGTCAGCTTCACCTGTCCGCATTGAATGTAGTAGACCGAATGCGACGTATCCCCTTGCAGAAATATCGAATCTCCAGGGAGATAGCTGTGGATTGTCTTGCCGACGATGTGGTTCTCAAGGAAGAGATCAAAGCTGAAGTCTGAACTGCGCTGTGGCGCAGGCTGGGCTTTCACGGGAGCCAGACGAAGGCGTGTTCTCGATGAATCGGAGGTTGCCCGGTTGCTCGGAAAGTTAAATCCAGAGGAGCGTAGCGTTGCAGAGTTCGTAGCCATGGAGGGAGCCTGGAGTGCCCGGCGACTTTTGTACCAGTGTCAATGAGACAAACTGGTATGAGAGGAGTCTGGAATGGCACGAGGAAAGAAGCACACACCGGAGCAAATCGTAACGCTGCTTCGGCAGGTTGAAGTGGCAGTGGCGAACGG
>CAIVDV010000075.1 GCA_903904755.1 uncultured Acidobacteriaceae bacterium
GCGAAGCGGCCTGAAAACAGGCTGTGGAAGTATGGAAATCGCAAAGAACGCGATTCCCACACTCCCACAGCCTCGACGACTACGGGGTTATCCCCTCAACCCCAGAGCATATGGGGTACGCATTCTGAGGGCAAGGTCACCATGTCGGGATCCAATACGACAAATCGAGAGTCAACCCAAGTTTCTTAATACAACCGCAGTTGTTCGCGCCACTCCCATAACATGAGGTGTACTACGATGTCTCGCCGCTTGCTTGCCCTTGCAATCATTTCGGCATTTTGTGGAGCTATCCAGTGTTCTGCACAGTGTCGAGTTCCAGAGACTATTGAATATCCGGCTCCATACAACGGACTTGTCTGCGAAGCAGATGCTGCATCAAGACGTGGCGACGACAAGTTGGCGCTGGACCTTCTTCTGAGGGCGGCTAAGACTCCGCTCCTTGAAGCCCCCAATGTCCTTCTCTATGGCAGAATCGCCCAAGCTTACGCGAACCTTGGCCAGTTCAAAGATGCAGACAAGTATCTTCGATACGACGAACTGTCTCTTCTATGGAGAATTGGGATTGTGAGGTGTCAAACAATAGAACACACAGACAACGAAGGTCTGTTCCAAGACGGGCGGGCTTTGGATTCTGAAGATTCAAAGCACATGGCAAACGAGTTGTGCGGGGAAGCATATAGCGACCTATTCGACTTTCGGAATGGAAGGATTGAGGACTTCCTGCCTGCGGCAAAGGCCATCTTACGTCACGAGGCGACCAAGCAGGAAATAGAAGTGTTGAGAGCGAAGAAGCCTAAGAAGAAGGACTGAATCGACTTTGGATACCCCTATCTCTCGGCCCGGCGGACGGGCAGCCCTTTCTTCTAGGTTTTGTAAGAGTGAGACGATCAAGAGCCGGAACCGAACACATCGCGATTGCCCTGACATTGACTTGCCCCCTAAATCCGCCAAAGTCTGAATACGATTCCTGGAGGGGTTGCGATGACGATCTACAGAATTACGCCACCTGGAGCGCCAGAAAAGTTCGAAAATCGTCCACTAGCCCCGACCATTCTTTTCCAACCCTTTCAGCCCCCGGCTGAAGGGGTTTTGTGTTTTTGGCCCTTCTGCATAAACGGAATTGGCAGGAGGCCGCCACCACCCTGTTGTCCGGATAGCCCATCCAGATTCGTGTTAGGTTGGAAGAAATTACAAGGTCAGAAACTTGCCCCTCGCCCAACCCGCCAACACCCCAGGAGCCTCCATGCGAATCCGCCTCCACAGCATTCTGGGAAACAACAAGCCCGCAGCCTGGGCCAGATCCTACCTCTTGCTCCTGCTCCTGCTCTTCCTCCTCGGCACCCTCGAGCATCTGGTCGATTCCGAAGGAATGGGATTCCTTCCCCTCCTGCTCCTCACCACTCCATGGAGTTGGCTGCTTGTCTCAACCTGGGACTTCCCAATCTGAGGGAACGGCCCTCTCGGAGGAGTCCTCGCCGTCTTCGTAACCTGCAACCTCCTCGCCGGATCCCTGAACAGTTACCTGCTCTACCTCCTCACCAAGTGGCGACAAAACAAAACCTCGGAGCGGCAAAAGCTCAAGTAACCCGCCCCGACCATCCCCCCTTACTTCCCCAACTCCCTCTCCCGCAACCACGTAAAAATCACCGGCGTCACAATCAGCACATGCGCCAGCGAACTCACCATCCCGCCCAGCACCGGCGCGGCCAGCGGACGCATGAACTCCGCCCCCGTCCGCGTCGACCACAGCAGCGGCAGCAGCCCCGCCACCACCGTCGCCACCGTCATCACCTTCGGCCTTAGCCGCAGCAGCGCCCCCTCAATCACCGCCGCATGCAGCCCCGCCCGCGTCAGCACTCCATCGGCCGCCCGCCGCCGCGCCACCGCCTCCTCCAGATAAATCACCATCACCACCCCCGTCTGCACCGCCGTGCCAAACAGCGCAATAAATCCAACCCACACCGCCACGGAAAAGTTCAGCCCCAGCGCCTTCACCAGGAAGATTCCCCCCGTCAGCGCAAACGGCACCGCCAGCAGAACATGCGCCGCCTCCTTTGCCGATCCATACGTGCGGTAAAGCAGCACAAAAATCACCAGCAGCACCACCGGAATCACCATCTCCAGCCGCTTCCGCGCGCTGATCTGATTCTCGTACTGCCCGCTCCACGCCAGGTAGTACCCCGCCGGCATCCTCACCTGCGCCGCCACCGTCCGCTGCGCCTCCTCCACAAATCCCCCCACATCCCGCCCCCGCACATTCAGCAGCACCGCCCCCCGCAGCAGCCCGTTCTCGCTCGTAATCATTTGCGGCCCCATCGTCGTCTTCAACGTCACCACCTTGTCCAGCGGAACCTGCGCCTCGTTGCTTCCCGTCACCAGCACCTCGCCCAGTTGCTGCGGATTCTCCCGGAAATCCCGCGCATACCGCACCCGCACCGGGAACCGCTGCCGCCCCTCAATCGTCGTCGTCAAATCCTTCCCGCCAATCGCCGTCTCAATCGCGTCTTCCACATCCGCCACATTCAGCCCATACCGGTCCGCCGCCGCCCGATCCACCGTCATCTCCAGGTAAGGCGACCCGCTCGTCCGCTCCGCATAGATATCCACCGCACCCGGCACCTGCCGAATCACATCCTTGAGCTCTTCCGACTTCTGCTCAATCACATTCAGGTCCGGCCCAAACACCTTCACACCCACCTGCGTCCGTATCCCCGTCGACAGCATGTCAATTCGGTTCCGTATCGGCTGCGTCCAGATATTCGTCACTCCCGGAATCTGCAACGCCGCATCCAGCCGCGCCAATATCGCATCCTTCGTCAACCCCTTCGGCCACTGCTCCTGCGGCTTGAACGTAATCGTCGTCTCGCTCATATTCACCGGCGCTGGATCGGTCGAGGTCTCCGCCCTTCCCACCTTCCCCACCACCATCGCCACTTCAGGATCAGCCGCGATAATCGCATCCTGCTGCCGCAATATCTCCGTCGCCTTCGTCAGCGAAATCCGCGGATCCGTAATCGGCATGAACAGCGCCGTCTCCTCATTCAGCGGAGGCATAAACTCAGACCCAATCGTCGTCGCCGTATAAATCGCCGCACCAAACAACACCACCGCCGCGCTCATCGTCAGCACGCGATGTCGCAGCGCCCAACCCAGCACCGGCTTGTACACCGCTCGCAGCCCGCGCATAATCGGATTCTCATCCTCGCGATGCAGCTTACCCCGTATCAAAAACGAACACAGCACCGGCACCAGCGTCACTGCAAGAATCGTCGATCCCACCATCGCAAACGTCTTCGTAAACGCCAGCGGATGGAACATCTTTCCCTCCATCCCCGTCAGCGCAAACACCGGCACAAACGCCAGAATAATAATCACCATCGCAAACGAAATCGGCCGGCCCACCAGCCTCGCTGCACTCAGCGTAATCTCCACAATGTGCTCGCGATAATTGCCGTGCTCCTCCTCATATTGCTCGGCTTGGCGAATCACATTCTCCGTCATCACAATGCCCGCATCCACCAGCACGCCAATCGCAATCGCAATCCCTCCCAGCGACATGATGTTCGAGGAAATCCCCGCGCCCTTCATGAACAAAAATGCGCCCAGCACCGCCAGCGGCAGCGGAATCGTCACCACCAGAATGCTGCGGAAGTGCCACAGAAAAAGCACATGCGCCAGCGTCACCAATATCAGCTCTTCAATCAGCGCATGACGCAGCGTATCCACCGCATGATCAATCAGCACCCCGCGGTCGTAGAACGGAACAATCGTCACCCCCGTCGGCAGCCCCGGCGCAATCTCCGCAATCTTCTGCTTCACCGCCTCAATCACTTCGCGCGCATTCGCCCCATAGCGAATCACCACCACCCCGCCAACCGCCTCTTTCCCTCCCTTGTCCAGCACCCCGCGCCGGAACTCCGGCCCCAGTTGCACGCTCGCTACATTGCCCACCGTAATCGGCGTGCCATTGCTCGCGCCCAGCGAAATATTCTCAATATCCTTCAGCCCGCGAATCAGCCCAATCCCGCGCACCATCGCTTCCGTGTCGCCGCTCTCCACCACCTTCGCGCCCACGTTGTTGTTGCTGCGCTCCACTGCCGCCACCACATCCTTCAGCGGAATGTTGTATGCGCGCAGCTTCATCGGGTCCAGGTCCACCTGGTACTGCTTCACAAATCCGCCCACACTCGCCACTTCCGCCACACCCGGCACAGAATTCAGTTGATACTTGATGAACCAATCCTGTATCGAGTGCAGCGTCCCGCTGTCATACGGCCCCTCCACCGTGTACCAGAAAACCTGTCCCACCCCCGTCGCATCCGGCCCCATCATCGGCGTCACTCCGCTCGGCAAAAAACTCCCTGCCAAACTCAGCCGCTCCAGCACCCGCGTCCGCGCAAAATAGATATCCACTGAGTCCTCAAAAATCACATTCACCATCGAGAACCCAAACGCCGACGACGACCGCACCGTCCGCACATGCGGCAACCCCTGCAAGTTCGCCGTCAGCGGATACGTAATCTGGTCTTCCACCTCCTGCGGACTCCGTCCCTGCCACTCCGTAAACACAATCACCTGGTTCTCACTCAGGTCCGGTATCGCATCAATCGGCGTATGCAGCAGCGCCCAATATCCCCACACCGCAATCGCTGCATACAGGCCAAGAATCAGCCACCGATTCTTCATCGAAAACTCAATAATTCGGTTGATCATCTCTGCCCCCTACCGTGCGCTCAGGTGTGTGCGATACGTTGCGATTACCGCGCCATTCCTGCGCGCCTCTACCTGCACATTCCACGTGCCCGGCATCCCCGCCTGTCCTGTGCCCACATACGCTTTCTTGCCCGCATTCCACGCCATCGCAATCGTGCTCTTCATCTCCGGCATGCCCATCGAAGGCATCGCCGGCATCACCAGCGCCATCGTCACCGCCGCATCCGCAATCGGCTTTCCATCGCCATCCGTCAGCGTCACCGCAAACGTGCTCTCCTCGCCCGTCTTCAGCGGATTCGGCTCAGCCACTAACGCAATCTTCGCCGCCGCTGTCGCAGGCGTTTCCTTCGCACTTCCTCCCGTCGTCTTTTGCTCCTGCGCAGCTCCGGAAAACTGCTTCGACCCCCCATACAATCCCGACATTCCCGAGCTCAAATGCGCCTGCGAATCAATCAGGAAATTCCCGTTCAGTACCACCTTCTCGCCCATCGCCAATCCACTCTGCACCGGGAACAAATCCTCACTCGGCGCACCCACTTCCACCGCGCGAGCTTCAAACACTCCATCAGCCTTCGCCACATACACAATCTTCCGCGTGCCCGTATCCAGCACCGCACTCCGCGGCACCACAATCGATGCCTGCGCCGCTCGGCTCACAAACGTCGCGCTCACAAACATCCCCGGCACCAGCCGCATCCCCGGGTTGCCCACATGCACATGCACCGGCACCGTCCGCGTCTGCGCATTCGCCATCGGCTCCACAAAATCCACGCGCCCATGCAGCGTCTGGTTCGGCAGCGCCTCGCCCGTAATATCCACCTGCTGTCCGCCATGTATCTGCGGCAACTGCGCCTCATATACATCCGCCTTGATCCACACCTGGCTCAAATCCGCCACCGTAAACAGCGTGTCGCCCGCATTCACATACTGCCCCTGCGTCACTTTGCGATCCACCACCGTGCCCGACGCATACGCATACACCGTCACATGCGGAACCCCCTCTGCACCCGGCGCATCCATCTGCTTCTCTGAGATTCCCCACAGCTCCAGCCTGTGCTGGCTCGCCTTCACCAGCGCCTCCGCCTGCGTCCGCGCATAGCTGTCTTCCGACTTCAACAGCCCGTCGCGATTCTCCTTCGCCAGCCTGTACTCTTCCATCGCCGTCGCCACTTCCGGACTGTACAAATCCGCCACCGCCTGCCCCGCTCTCACCTTCTCGCCCGTGTACTGCACATACAGCTTGTCCACGCGCCCACCCATCCTGCTGCTCACCGCGGCCAGTTGCGCCTCCGGCTGTTCCACGCGGCCAAACGCATCAATGTCCGTCTTCAGCATCGCCGTCTTCACCGCCGCCACCTGCACACCGCCCGCAGTAATCTCCGCCGGCGATAGCTCCACCGTCGTTCCCGGCTCGGTCCCGCTATCAGCCTCGTGCGCCATCGGCACAGCCTTCTTCGTCGTCGCCTCCATCGGCGCTGCGCCACTCGGCTTCGCCGCCAGCACCGTCGCCAATCCACTCAGCGGATTCACGCCTCTTGCAGCCATCACTCCCACCGCAAGCACCACCGCCAGCATTCCCGCTCCCGCGCCCATGGCAATCAACTGTCTCTCTCTCGTAGTCATTAGCGATTCCTTTCCGGTGTCTTGCTCAAACTCGTTCCAATCGCGCGCTCCAGTTGCGCCATCCCTGCATCCCGCGCCGACGACGCCTTGTAATACGCCGTCTCGATATCCAGCAGCAGATTCTGGCTGTCAATCAGCATCGAAAACTCCGCGCGATTGTTCTCATACGCTGCCGTCGCAGCCTTGAATGCTGCCTCCGCCTGCGGCATCAGCGTGTCCTTGTACACACGCGCTCGCTTCTCCGCTGCCTCAATCCCAATCTGCGCCTGCCGCACTTCCAGGAAAACCTCCGCCTCGCGCGCATTCAGCTCCGCCTCCGTCACCGTCGTCTCAGCATCCGCCTCTCGCGCTTCGCCCTCATGCCGCTCACGATTCAGCCACGGCAGATTCATCGTCACCTCGGCCATGTACCCGCTGCGCGAATACGACCCCGTCGGCATCAGCATGTACCCCGCCGCCAACGTAAAATCCGGCTTCATCCCCAACCTTGAAGCCTGCGCCATATCATGCGATTTCCCAATCCCTTTGCGCAGCCCAGCCAGCTCCGGCCTGTTCTCCAACGCCAACCGCTCCAACTCCTCAAGTGATGGCATCTCCGTCAAGCCAACGTACGCGCCAACAATCTCGACACGGCCCTCCGCCGCCCGGCCCATCAGCACATTCACGGCCGCACGCGCCTGGTCGCGCTCTTCCTTCAGCTCAATCAGATGCTCATCCAGCCGCGTCACCGCCATCTGCGCGCGCAGCACATCCACCTGCGGCACCCGCCCCGTCGTGTACTGCGCCAGCGCAATCGCCAGCGCCTCCTTCAGCAGTCCCGCCTGCCGGTCATGCAGAGTCATCTCTTCCGCATTGCGCCTCAAATCCGCGCACGCCTTGCGCACCTCTGCGGCCACTTCCTGCTTCAGGCTCTCCACTTCGCTCGCGGCCAGCTCCACATCATCGCCCGCCACCCGCGCTCGCATATCCCGCTTCTCCTTGCGCAGAAACGTCTGCTGCACGCCCACCATCACCTGCGCCTGGTTCACATCCCACGGCGCCTTCAGCGGAGTACCCCAATCCCGCACCATCAGCATCGGATCTTCCAGGCTCCGCGCCGTCGTCGTCTTCGCCTTTGCCGCGCTCAACCGCCGCTCCGCAACGCGAATCTCCGCGTTCTCGGCAAGCGCCGCCGCCACCGCTTCTTCTTCCGTCAGCGGTATCGCCGCAGCCTCAGCATGTGCCATCGGCACAGCCGCGCCCGGCACCGTCTGCCCGCCACAGGCAATCGCATACGCCAGCAATACCGGCGCAAAAAACACTCTCGTCTTCACTCGTCAACTCCGCAATCCATGCAGACACAACTTCCGGGCAGGGCAAAGCCCGCGCCGGGAAACGTTGGCGAATGTTTTCTCTAGATTCTCAGTTGGAATTTGCCCGGTGGCGGCGTAAACGGCGGCGACAGATTTGCGGCATTTCTCTCGCGCCTCACCACCTCACCCTGCATCACCACGCTCACAGCTTCCGCCATCGCCGGGCTGCTCCCAGGCAACGTCGGTGCCACGGCCAGCGCAGGCAACTGCGGCTTCACCACGCAGCAGTTCGCGCCCATCACGGGTGCGCTCTCCTGCATCGCGCGCATGCAGCAACTGTGCTGCGACTTCCCCGCGTGCGCAAAGCAGCTCGCAAACGGGGCAACCATCAGGCACATCAACAGCATGGCCATCGCGCCGCGTTTGACAGAGCTTCGTAACATGCTGTCAGCCTAGCACGATTCCTCCTCAGTGCTGTGACTCGCATCACCCTCACCACACCAAACCCAACTCGCCCACATCCCTTCGCCCCTCATTCTCCCCCTTGCCCGCCACCCGCTTCTCCCTGTAATCTCACCCGCGATGACATTTTCCGCCTTCTACCTCTCCCAAAAACTCGCCCCCACTCTGGCCCTCCTTGCCGCAAATGTAAAACGTTTACATCTGCTCGCCCTCCTCCTCCTCTTCCTCACCCCTCTCGCGCTCGCCCAACCCGCCTCACCCGCCTTCCCCCTCCACACCTCCGGCGCGCACATCGTCGACTCTGCCGGCACCCCCGTCCACATCCACGCCGTCAACTGGTACGGCGCAGAGTCCTCCGACTTCGTCGTCGCCGGCCTCCAGTCCCTGCCACTCGCCGCCATCACCGCACAAATTCGCGGCCTCGGCTTCAACACCGTCCGCATCCCGCTCTCCAACCAGCTCGTCGAATCCAACCCCGTCCCCGGCAACTACGCCCTCGCCGCCAACCCATCCCTCCAGGGCCAGTCCGCCCTCGCCATCCTTGACCAGGTCATCGCCTCCCTCACCTCCGCCGGCATCATGGTCATCCTCGACAACCATGGCTCCGACGCCCAGTGGTGCTGCTCGAACACTGACGACAACACCCTCTGGTACAACGCCCGCTATCCCGAATCCGCATGGCTCGCCGACTGGCAAACCCTCGCCACCCGCTATGGCTCCAACCCCCTCGTCATCGGTGCCGACCTCCGCAACGAGCCCCGCAACACCGCCTCCTGGGGCGGCGACCCATCCAATGACTGGCACGCCGCAGCACAGCGCGGCGGCAACGCCATCCAGGCCATCGCCCCCAACTGGCTCATCTTCGTCGAAGGCGTCAACTACGCCCTCGACCTCTCCGGCGCATCCGCCCTCCCCATCCAGCTCAACACCCCAAGCCACCTCGTCTACTCTGCCCACGACTACGGCTTCGACTACTCCAACCTCACCAGCTACACCGACTACGTCAACCGCATCACCCCAAAATGGGCCTACCTCCTCACCGCCTCCAGCCCCACCCCCGTCTGGCTCGGCGAGTTCGGCACCTGCGACAACGCCAACATCTGCGTCACCTCCGGCTCCTCCGCAAACTCCGGCTACTGGTTCGGCTTCCTCTCCAACTTCATCCAGGCCAACAACCTCGACTGGTCCTACTGGGCCATCAACGGAACCCAGTCCACCGGCAGCGGCCGCACCTGGGGCGCGCAGGAGGGCTACGGCATCCTCAACACCACCTGGTCTGCCCCCGCCCTGCCCGCCCTCACCGCGGCCATGGCCACCCTCAGCGGCACCACCAGCACCAACTTCGCCCTCGCCACCAGCGGCGCAGTCTCCATCGCCCACCCCGGCCTCAGCGGCACCGCCACCCTCACCCTCACCCCCAAGTCCAACTTCTCCGGCACCGTCAACCTCTCCTGCACCCTCACCGGTATCCCCAGCAACGCCGCCAACCTCCCCGCCTGCTCCCTGCCCACCTCCGCCACCCTCTCCGGCTCCCCAGCCACCGCCACCATCACCGTCACCACCTCAGGCTCCGGCACCGCAGCCAATCACCAACACCCCTTCCCCTGGCGTCCCGCTTCCGGTGCAGCCCTCGCCTGCATGCTCTTCGCCCTGCCCCGCCGCAGCCGCCGCATCTTCGCCTGTGCTCTGGCAGGCATCCTCACCCTCACCGCAGCCAGTTGCTCTGGCGGCGGCAGCACCCAAATCACTCCCCCTCCCGTCCCCTCCACCACCGCCGGCACCTACTCCTTCACCATCCTCGCCAACTCCTCCTCCACCGACTACGGCCAAACCCAGCTCACCGTCACCGTCCCCTAGCCTCCCCGAAGGCCACGGCCAACATTTCTTTCTCCCCGAGTGACCAAAGTCGCTTCCACCCCTCCTGACTCCGCCTAAGCTCATTTCCAAGGAGTCACCATGACCACCACCACTCAGACCGTCCGCGAAATCGCACTCGATCAGCCTTCCTCCATTCGGGTCTTTGAGCAATTCGGCATCGACTACTGTTGCGGAGGCCGCAAACCCCTCGCCGAAGCCTGCGCCGCCGGCCAGCTCGAAGTTGACCAGGTCATCGCCGCCCTCGAAGCTGCGGAGAAAGGCCCCCTGCCCAACACCATCGACTGGACCACCCTGCCCCTCGCCGCACTCGCCCAGCACATCACCGCTACCCACCACGCCTATGTCAAGCGCGAGCTTCCCCGCCTCGCCCTGCTCTCCGCCAAGGTCATCAACCGCCACGGCACCACCCACCCTCAGCTGCCCATCCTCGCCAGCCGCCTCGAACTCCTCACCGAAGAACTCACCATGCACCTCATGAAGGAAGAAGCCGTCCTCTTCCCTTACGTCACCAAACTGGAAGCCGCAATCACCCTCGGCGCTCCCCTGCCCGAAAAATGCTTCGGTACCGTCGCCAACCCCATCGCCATGATGATGCGCGAACACGACGATGCCGGCGGCCTACTCGCAGAAATCCGCACCCTCACCAGCAACTACACCACCCCCGAAGGCGCCTGCCCCACCTGGCATGCCTACTTTGACGGCCTCCGCGAATTCCAGCAGGACCTCCACCAGCACATCCATCTGGAAAACAACATCCTCTTCCCCCGCGCCATCGCTCTTGAAGAGGCCGCCGGCTAGCTTCCCCTCCAACCCAGAAAAAAGAGGCATCCCGCCCCGGATGCCTCTTGGGATGCCTCTTTCGCACATGCGCTGCTTCCATCCTCAAATCCCCTTCGGCCGCCGCTCCCCAGCCCCCATCAGCACCAGCGCTCGCTGCGCAAACGGGCTGTACACCAGCAGCCCCGTGCACCCCAGCGCAATCCCAAACTCCATGTGATGCAGCAGCAGAAACGGCGCCAGCGCCCACGCCAGCTCAAACGGCAGCAGCCACCGCCACACCACCAGCAGCTTCTGCCGCACCCCCGGCGGATGAAACACCACCGCCGTCACCTGGAACGTCCGCACCGGAATCAGCAGCGCCGCCGTCACAATCAGGAAATAAAACACCTCCGTCGCATACGGCAACGGCTGCATCAGCTCTTCAATCTCTCCCAGATTCCCCAGCGCGCCAATGTAAAACCCCACATACATCAGTTGGAAGCACACATAAATCGTCTGCACCACGCCCCATCGCACCGGCGGCAACTCCTCCGCCCTCGACAGCAGCGTCACCGTCGTCGGCGCCGCCTCCTGCACCGTCGCCGGCGCAACCTCCGCCAACCCCGGCTCCTCATCCACCTGCGGCCCCAGTGCCTGCACCGGCGCAATAAACCGGTACCCCCGCCGCGCCAGCGTCTGCACAAACCTCGGGTTCGCCGCAGAATCCCCCAGCGCCTCCCGTATCCGGTTCACCGCCGAGTTCACCCCATGCTCGTAGTCCACAAAGGTGTCCCCCGGCCACAGCTCCCGGCAAATCTCCTCCCGCGTCACCACTTCCCCCGCCCGCCCCAGCAAATACACCAGCAACTGAAACGGCTGCGCATTCAGCCTCACCAGCCTCCCCTGCCGCAAAAGCTCACCCGCAGCAGCATCCGCCTCATAGATTCCGAAGCGATACCGGCGGGCTGGCGTGGTCTCTGGCATGGTTGCGAATAAGTGTACCTGAAACCTCCCGGAATATCCCCCTCCAGCCCCGGTGACACTTTCCCGCAAACCCTTGTACCCACATCACTTGCCCGGTGAGAAACAAACGCGACCGCGTTACCCGCCATGCATTGTTCCCAACCCGCCCTCAGAGGCAGCCTTGGGGCATGACGAACCGCACCACAACCCGAATCCCCCTCACCACTTGCCGGCGTCAATCCCTCCTCCTTCTTCTCCTCTCCCTCGCCTGCGGTCCACTCCCGGCAGAGGCCCCCACCGCCGCCGGCCAGGCCTTTGACCACTACGCAGCCCAGCTCGACTCCCGCCTCGCAACCCAGCACCTCACCGCCGCCACCTTCCTCGCCCTCCTCTCCCCCGCCGATCAGCAAACCCTTCGCACCGGCCAGCCCATCCTCGAAGAAATCCCAGGCACCCCCCGCCTCGAATCCGCCATGCTCCACCACTGGCGCGGAACCATGCTCGTCCCCGGCACCCACGCCGCCGACTTCGAGCAGCTCCTCCGCGAAATCTCCCGATACCCCCAGCGCTTCGCCCCCCAGGTTTTATCCGCACAGGTCCTCTCCGCCCACACCAACAGCCCCTCCAGCGACCGCATCTCCACCGCCATGCGCATCCGCCAAACCCACATCCTCACCGTCGTCCTCGACGCCAGCTACGAACTCCAGTTCGCCCGCCTCGACCCCCGCCACGGCTTCTGCATCAGCCGCAGCACCCGCGTCTCTGAGGTCGAGAACCCCGGCTCCCCCGCCGAACACATCCTCGCCCCCGGCCGCGAACACGGCTACCTCTGGCGTCTCAACACCTACTGGTCCTGGGCAGAAACCGACTCCGGCCTCCTCATCCAGGTCGAAACCCTCTCCCTCTCCCGCGCCATTCCCCACAGCCTCGCCTGGGCCATCCAGCCCTTCGTCTCCTCCGTCCCCCGCGAATCCCTGGAATTCACCCTCCGCTCCGCCAGCCACGCCCTCACCAACTAACCCCTGCCTGCAACCACCCCCCGAAAGGAGCCTCACAATGACCACCCAGCCCCTCACCCTCCCCACCTTCCGCCCCGCCCAGCGCCTCAACCACTCCCTCACCGCCGCCACCGAAAAACGCATCCTCCTCTGGCTCGCAGCCCGCGCCCCCTCCTGGGTCACCAGTGACGGCCTCACCCTGCTTGGCCTCGCCGCCCAGCTCGCCGCCGGCCTCGCCTACGCCCTCGCCCGCTACAACCGCCTCGCTCTGGTCGCCGTCATCCTCGCCCTCGCCCTCAACTGGCTAGGCGACAGCCTCGACGGCACCATCGCCCGCGTCCGCCACCAGGAGCGCCCCCGCTACGGCTTCTACGTCGATCACATCGTAGACATCTTCGGCGCGGTCGCCCTCATGCTCGGCCTCGCCTGCTCCACACTCGTCCACCCCGCCGTCGCCCTCGCCATGCTCCTCGCCTTCCTCATCCTCTCGGCGGAAAGCTACCTCGCAACCTACACCCTCGGCCGCTTCCAGCTCTCCCAGGGCATCTTCGGCCCCACCGAGCTCCGCATCCTCCTCGTCCTCGGCAACCTCGCACTCCTCCACTCCCCCTGGGTCACCCTCGCCGGCCACCGCATCCTCCTCTTCGACCTCGGCGGCATCCTCGGCACCCTCGGCATGGCCATCATGGCCGTCACCACCGCCACCCAGCACACCGCCCAACTCTTCCATCAGGAGCCCCTCCAATGAGCACCACCACCCTCCTTCCCGCCATCCACCCCGCCCGCCGCTGGCTCCGCTTCAACCTCGTCGGAGCCATCGGCATGGCCCTGCAAATGGGCACCCTGGCCCTCCTCAACGCCATCGCCCCAGCCCACCCCATCCTCGCCTCCTCCATCGCCCTCGAACTCACCCTCCTCCACAACTTCGCCTGGCACCAGCACTACACCTGGCGCGACCGCTCCCGCACCTCCACCCCCACCCGCCTCTTCCGCTTCCACCTCGCAAACGGCCTCGTCTCCTGGGCCGGCAACCTCGCCCTCCTCCCCCTCCTGCTCCGCATCACCCGCCTCCATCTCCTCCCCGCCAACCTCCTCGTCATCGCCACCTGCTCCCTCCTCAACTTCGCCATCTCTGACCGCTTCACCTTCCCCTCCCCAAATCAACCCACACTCTCCTGAAACGCCCCACCCCCTCCCCGCACTATCTCGCAGTCGCCTTTCGGTCGGGCCCGGCAGATTCAGTCCGAAGCCCCTCCGGCAGGTCGCCAACTTCCCCGGTTCTGCGAGGTACCCCCATGACGAGCGGAAACAAAGCTACCGTCTTCCACAGCCTCCTCCCCTCAGCCTGGCCCACCCATACCAGCCCGCGCTCCACCGCCCCGCTCCCCACCATGGGCCGCATCCTCCCCTGGCGCGCGCGCCTCCCGGAAACCCCTGAGATTGTCCTGCGTTACTTGCGCACTTCCCCCATCCGCATCCGCGGCGCAGTCACCGGCCGCGAATACGACTTCTGCGCATCGGGCCCGGTCGCCATCATCGACGTCCGCGATCTCCCCAGCCTCCTCGGCACCGGTTACTTCGAGCGCGCCTGATGGCTCCCCCGCCCCTACTGCCGCGTATAAAGCTGGAACGGCGCCCAGTAGAACGGCTTCCGGAAGCTGCCGCCCCCGTGCAGCATCCCCAGCTTCGCCTGCCGAAGCGCCGTCGCCGGGCTCAGTCCAGCCTCCATCCCCGCGTACAGCGCATCCATCAGCCGCGGCGTCGACTCATCCGACACCTCCCACAGCGCCCCAATTACGCTCCTGGCTCCGGCATGAAGAAAAGCCCACGACAACCCCACCAGCCCCTCCCCGGCGTACTGCCGGGTCCCGCTCCCGTAACAGGCGCTCAGCGTCACCAGCCGCGCCCCAATCGGCCGCTCCATAATCTGCCGGGCATACAGCTTGTACTCGCCGCCCGCCCCCGGCTGCGACAAAATAATCGCCGAATCCAGCGGATCCGTCCGGCTCGCCACCGCATGCGATACAAAGTGGATATACCCGAACCGCTCCGGATTGCTCGCCAGGTAGGCGGCGGGACTCGCGGCCGCGCCGGCATAGACGGCCTCCTGGCCGGCTGCGAAATGGCCTGCCACCCGCCGCACCTCATCCCCGAAAAACGGCAAACTCGGATAATCCTCGCTCACCGTCACCGGATTGCCCAGCACCAGCATCCGTCCGCCCGACGCGCTCCCCGCCTGCGCCCCGCTCGGCCCAGCCCCGCTCTGCCCAGCCCCGCTCTGCCCAGCCCCGCTCTGCCCAGCCCTGCCCAGCGTAGCCAGGCTCGGCGCTGACTCCAGCGTCACATCCTCAATCCAGTAGTGAACCGGCCGTCCCCCCGCCGCCGGAACCAGCAGCGTCTCAAAGTTCAACTGCGTCAGCGCCCCGTCGGCCAGTATCGTCACCTGCCGCGCCCCCGCCAGCTCCGCCTCCGCCGGCCCCACCAGCGTCCGGTACAGCGCAAGCCCATCCGCATCCCCCGTCTCCGCCGGGCTCTTCCCATCCTGGATGCGCCGCTGGTACCGCTCCAGTTGGGCAAGAATCTCACCCTCCTTCCCCAGCGGATACAGCTTCACCCGGCTCGGCGTAATCGACCACAGCCAGCTCCGCTCCGGCCCCAGCCAGTAGAACAGCATCGTCGCACCGCTCCCCGCCGCCACCTTCCTCGCGTCCGCCGCACCCACTTGCACCTGCTTCGCGCCCACACCCAGCGCCTCCTGCAACGTCCGCGCCCGGCTCCGGTCCGCCAATTGCAGCGCCTCATCCGCGCGCCCATCCCCAATCTCCATCTGGATCAGGTCGTCATAAATCCGCGTCGCATTCGCCAAAAACGGCAGCGTCGCTTCCTCGCTCTTCAGCTCCGCCCGCGCCTGCTCAAACAGCGCCAGCGCCTCCCGGTAAATCCCCTCCGCCTCCGCCCGCTTCCCCTCGCGCGCATACACCCGTGCCAGCGAGTACCCCGCCTCCAGCCGCACTGTCGTCGGATTTCCCGCCTCCCCGCGTACCGCCTTCAGAACCGCTTCCGCCTCCGCATCCTGCCCCCGCGCCGCCGCCAGCATCCCCTTCGTCAGCCGCGCATTCGCGCTCAGCCGCTTGCTCGCCGCCAGCTCCATCTTCGCCGCCTGCGTCAGGTAACCCTCCGCTTCCCCCAGCTTCCCAGCATCCAGGCTCACCTGCGCCAAATCCTCCAAAGCATCCAGCACATCCACCGGGCTCTGGATCTCCTCGGCCAACCCCCTCGCCCGCCGGTATGCCTCCATCGCCCGCTCCAAATCCCCGTTATCCCGATACACATACCCCGTCGTGCTGATCCACTTCAGCTCCGACCCCAGATCCCCCAGCCGTTCCGCTGCCTGCTCGGCCCGCTTGTACTGCTCCAGCGCCCGCTCTCCATCCCCCAGCTCGTAATACGCCCACCCCAGATTTCCCGCCGCCACCCCTGCCAGATCCTCCGCCCCCAGCGCCGTCGCATCCCGCTCCGCTCCCCGGCTCCACTCCAGCGCCTCGTCAAAGTGCCCCACCTGCAACGCCGCCCAGCCCAGATTCACCGCCACGCTCGCCGCCAGCCACCTGTCCCGGTGCGCCCGCGCAAACTCAAGCGTTCGGATAAACTCCCGCCGCGAACCCGCCATATCCCCTTCCGTCGCCGCCTCTATTCCGTGCGCCCGCAGCACATCCCCGCACACCGGCTCATCGGCACCCTGGCAAAGCCTGTCCGCCTCCGCCAGCGCCCTTTCGCTCTCCGCCTTGTGCTGTAACCGCACCTCGGCCACCGCTGCTATTGACAGCCGCCTGATCGTCTCCTCCCGGCCTTGTGCTTGCTTGTCCCCGGCCCCCAACAGCGTCATCGCATCCGGATACATACCCCGGAACATCATTGACTCGGCCGCCAGCAACCGGAACCGCTCCGCCAGCCGCGGATTCTCCCCCGTCAGCATCCCCAGATTCTCTTCCGCCACCCGCTCGCTTTGCTCCAGGAATCCCCGCTCAAACATCAGCCGGGCGCGCTCGTACCTTGCCTCAAACCCACCCGGCCCAGACTCGCCCAGCGGCAACACAATCCCCAGCAACAGCAGCACCACTGCCCAGTTCCCCAAACCGCCCCGTGGCCCCCAAAAGGAAGCGGCAGGCCGGGAACCCCCAGCCTGCCGCCACTCGTCCTTTGCCCTGGAACCGCCCTCTACGGACGTGTCTGCCCGTTCGTCGACCCGATGCCGATCCCACCCTTGCCGGTAATCATGCACCCGAATTTCAGATCCAGCATCGTCAGCTTCACGCAGGTTACCTTCGGGTTTCCGGAATCCGAAAACTCCCCGTGCGTAATCTCCACCTTGGCCAGTTCGATGATCCCAAAGTTCGGTACGTGAATCACGTGACCATAGGAGTGGCCAGGATATCCGCCAGCCGCATGATTCACCAGAGAGCATTCCACCGCCTCCCGACCCCCAAGAGCCGAGGAAAGTTGATTGTACTTGTCCGCCACTTCGCCCGGCTGGCCCACCTTGTCCTGCAGCCGCCGGTACTGGTTTCCAACCCGCGTCACCACTCCGCCATCGACCCCATAACTCTGGTCGCCCGCTGGCGTCGTGCCCAGAATATCAAGGTCCAGGTCAAGACTCACCGGGTGTCCAGCAATCCGCAAATTCTCAAACCGCGTCCCCAGAAACGAAATCGACGGCACATACCCGTCCAGCGGATGCTCCGTGCTGATCTGGCCCACTATCCGGTCCGCCGTCAGCACTTCCATGATGTTCAGACCCTCAATCACGGTCGTGCACAGCGTCGCCCACCCGTGACCCGGCTTCGGATCCTTGTTGCCCGCCACCCGCGTATACGCGCAGCGGTAGGCCACCACTCCCTCCGCACTGTAGCTCGCCGATTGCTCCGAATAGTAGCCGCCACTCTCCGGCAGCTTCGTGCTCGTGTGGTTCCCTTCATGCTTCAGGGGGATATCAAGGCAAAGCTGATGCAGTTGTGCATCGGCATGGTAAACGTGATTCCTGCCGTTCGTATCAGACATGGCGTGCGTTTTCTCCTGAGGGATTTTTAGAGTCTGCCAATTCTACTTACTTTGCCCGGCGGCCTGTACATCAAATTCAATCCGGGAAACGGAACTCCCCGCTCCCTCCGCCTGCTGCCCTGCCACCGTCACCGCATACGTGCCCGCATGCAGCAGCCCGGCCGGCAGCGCCAGCACCACCTGCCGGTCACCTTCGGCATTCGCTGCCGGGGCTGCCATCACGCCGCCCCACACCAGCTTGCCGCCCGCATCATACAGCTCAACCCGGTAGCTCGGAAACCCCAGGCCGCCAACTGCCTGCTCCACCGGAATCGCCAGCGCTACGCCCTGCGTCGCACTCGCCTCAACCGTCTGCCGGCTGCCTCGCGTCGCCCCATGCAACTCCGCCGTCGCCATCAGGCTCGGCTCCGTCGCCTGGTGCCGCAGCGCCGGCAACTGAACCAGATTCTGATATCCCACCAGCACCAGCAGAAGACCGAACGCCGGAGCCGCAATCGCCGGCGTTGCAAAAAGCGGCCGCAGCCACCCAAACCAATCCTTCCGCTCCGCCGCCACTGCCTTCGGCGACGCCGCCTTCATCGCCGCCAGCTCTTCGGTCGCCGTGTCCACAAACAGCGCCGCCGCCTGCAGGTCCTGCGCACACTCCACACACTCAAAGACATGGCTCTCGAATGCCTCGCGCTCGTCTGCCGACATCTCTTCCAGCAGGTATCGCTCTGCAGCCATCTGTTCTACCGCGTCACTGTGATTCATCTTGCTACCTCAATTCCCCTTCCATGGGGAACGCACTATTTGATGGTGCAACCACACCGCGCATCGTTTCAATCTTGTTACAGAGTTACCGGGACCGCGCCGGAACCCATCCGCCGCAGATACTCCGTTTTGAACTCCTGCTTGGCCCGGTGCAGCAATACCCGCAGATAATCCCGGTCCACCCCAAACTGCCGGCAAACCTCGTCCCGGTCCCGCTCTTCCAGAAACACCGCCTGCAGCAGCCCTCGGTCCCGCGCCGGCAGCAGATGCAATATCTGCCGCACCTTCTCCCGTATCTGCCGCGCCACCGCATGCTCCAGCGCATCCGCCCCGTGCGCCGGCAACTCCGGCCGATCCTCCGCGTCCAGGGACTCCACCCGTCCCGAAGCACGATAGTGCTCCAGCAACACGTGATTGCACACCGTGTTCACAAACGCGCCCAGGCTCTCCGCCTGCCGCAGACCGTTCTCTTTCCGCAGCACCGTCAGCACACGCGCAAATGTCTCCTGGCACAGGTCATCCACAACGTGCGCTCCCTGCACCCGCGACCGCAGCTTCAACCGCAGCAACTGGGTAAAGTACGCCACAAAATGATCCTGCGTCGCCCGATCGCCTGACCGCAGCAACTCCAGATACTTCGCATCAAAAGAATGAAATTGCAAAACTGGACCCGACCCTCTCGAAGGAGTCGAGTATACCAAAACCGGAATAACAGATTGCGGTGCAACGGCCTGGCGCACCTTTTCCCGGCCAAACCCCGCATGGCTCCCCGGCACCAGCGCCGCAGCTGCGCTCATCGGGCCCTCGCTTCCTGCGTGCTTCGTCCACTCGCACGCTCACGCCCCGGCTCCTGCACCGTACTCTCCAGCACTTCCATCACAAACGGCACCGGCGAAGCCGTAATCGACCCGCGCACCCGCACCATCTGCCATGTCCGCGGCTTCGCAGGCGCAACCGCATTCCGCTGCACCAACCACTTGATCTCGGGAATCACTCCAAAACCCATCCGGCAGCTCCCCTCTCATGGTCCCTGGCAGTTGACCACCCATCCCTGCCCACCACGCCGGTCCTGCGTGGCTCACGGACGGGGGCGGCTCTGCCAAGCCGCCCCGCCCGCCTCTGGGGGAGGGAAAACGACAGGTGCGTCTTCGCATCCGTGCTCGGGTTGGCTGCGCAAGGGCCGCTCCAGGGGGAATCAGCCGCCGCAGTCGCAGGTCCGCGCTCCAGAATTGGGTATGGTGATTGATGGGCTTCCGACTTCGCCGCACCGGCCCGGGGGAGAGGCGCATCAGCAGCAGACAGAATCCTTTTTCCCAATCCTGAACGCCCGGTCTGCAAAACCGCAATCCGTCGTTCGAATCTGTAGTGCCGCCCCATAGTCCCGCGTTTCAGAAAATTCTAAGAATTCTCCGCACGCCCCGGAGCTTGTCATGCTCAGCGCACGGTACCTTCTGCCTTTGTCTTTGGGATGGGTACCGGATTCAGCCCCTGCATCAAACCAACCCAGAAGACACGCGGCTCTACAGGCTGCTGAAAAACTCAACTTCGGGATGTTTTGTGAAGGGGCATGACTTCAGTCATGCCGTAAATGCCTGATAAAAAAGATGGGCTTCAGCCCCTGTACCCCGCCGGCTATAAAAAGGATGAACCAAGCGGCGTTTTCCAGCAGCATCTTCAGCCCCACCAGCACGCCAACCTACTCCCCCGCATTCACCTCAAACGGCACCGTCAACTGCGAGTGGTCCCCGCTGATCGTCGTCGCCGTAATCGTCACCTTGTAACGCCCCGGCGGTGCCACCAGCCGCCCATGGTCCCCATACGAATCAGTCCCAATCGTCAGCGTGTCTTCCTGCGACAACGTATCGCTGAAATTCACCACCGACGTCGCCAGCCCGCAGCTCGCCGTCGCCGGCTCCATCTGGCACGTCAGGTGCACCCGCCCGGAAAACCCCTGCGCATGCAGCGTCACAATGCTCGCCACCGACGAACCCGCCTTCACCGGAACCGGCTGCCACTCTATGCTCGGCGCAGCCACCGGCGGAATCGGAAACACACGCACGTAGTCCACCAGCATATCCGCCGGATTCGGCGTCGCCGCCCCCGGGCTCCCCGGCCAGTCCCCACCTACCGCCAGGTTCAGCATCAGGTAGAACGGATGGTCAAACACCCACTCCCCACCCTCCGGCAAATCGCTCGCATCCTGCGTGAAAAACACATTCGCCGGGTCATCCACATAGAACTGCACCATCCCCGGCGACCAGATAATCCCGTACGTGTGGAAACCGCCATCATCCACCCGCGCCCCATTCGGCAGCTTGTAGTCCCGCCACAACCCGTTCCCGCCGTAATAGTGCGGCCCATGCACCACTGACCGAATCATCCCCGGTCCCAGCCCGTTCGTCCGCGCCGTGTAATCCACATTCTCCGCCAGCGTCACCGAACCCGCCGCCGGCCAGCCCGACGTCCCAAAATCCGACCCCAGCATCCAGAAGCTCGGCCACAGCCCCGCACCCACCGGCAGCTTCATCCGCGCCTCAATCCGCCCGTACTGGAAGTTCTTCAATCCCCGCGTCGTCAGCCGCGCACTCCGCCAAACCCCGTCCGGCCCCCGCTCGGCCCGAATCACCAAATGCCCCGACCCATCCAGAAACGCATTCGGGCGGCTCACATCGCATCCCGGCGCTCCTCCCGTCTGCGGCGCACAATACACTTCCTGCTCCTGGTTACCCCAGCCCTGCTGGTTTCCCAGGTCATACGTCCATCGCGTCGCATCGGGCGTCTGCCGCGGCGGCCCGTCAAACTCATCGCTCCACACCGGCGCGCCCCATTCCAGCGCATGCGTCACCATCGTCACCGGCCGCTCCCGCGTCCGTCCCGCCAGGTATCCCGCCACAAACACCAGCGGCACCGCCACCCCGGCCACCACCCACTGCCAGCGAACCTGCCCCAGCCATCCCCGGTCCGCTGCCGCCGCCGTCGGCTCCGCAACCTCCACCACCTCAGCCGCCTGCTCGGCCAGTTCCTGCCCGCTCGGCAAAAACTGCGGCACATAGTGCCCCAGCGGCAGAGCTATCCGCAGCGGCCGCCCACTCCCGTCCGCCGCATAAATCTCCCCCAGCTTCTTCCGCAGCGCCCGCGCCGTCACCCGCACTATCGGGTCCACATTCGAGTCAAAACTCGCCGGCTTCCGCCCCAGCGCCTCCACCGCAATCGAGTACTCGCGAATCTCCCGCGACTCCCCCTCAAAATACTTCGCGCAGATAAACGATAGAAAACGCACCAGGTTCGCCGACCGGCTCAGCTCCGGATGCTGCAGCACCCACGCCAGCTCCGCCCGCTCCACGCCAAACCCCGCGCCAGACGCAGCCCCGGTGCCCTGCCCCGCCTGCTCCCCGACGCCGGTCTTGTCCAATTCAGTTTCCACAGTTTCCCCAGGCATTCTCAGTCGTCCACGTTTCCCCGCCAGGCCCCTGAAACCATCCCGCCCAGCATAACGAAATCCGACACTCGAAAAATCCGCAGTCTGCGTTCCTGCATCGCCGTCGCGCAATTCGCTTCCGAATCATACCACCCATTCAAAACCCGCGGAAATCCACCTTTGCGCTCATCAAATCCCCCAAAAGCCGCCCTCCGCCACCAACCTGAAAATTCCTCCCCGTGCTATCCTTGCCTCTGTCGGACCCCCCTTCGGCCCTGCAGATTCACCGCACCGCATACGCCAGGAATCCTTCGTCCGCCAGGAGCCGTAACCTTTGACCACTCTCCACGAAGTGGACCGTTCCCGCATCATCTTCGAGCAGTTCGACAACGAAACGGTGCTCGTCAACACCGAGTCCGGCGTCTTTTACAGCCTCAATCCCACCGCCACCGCCGTCCTCAAGCTCATTGAAGAGGGTTGCCCTCTCGATCAACTCCACTCCGTCCTCTTCCCCGGCAACTCCGCTCCATCCCAGGCCGCTCCCGCCATCCACGCCTTCCTCCAGCAACTCCTCGCAGAACGACTCCTCCGCGACCGCTCCGACTCCAACCCAATCGCCCCCTTCCCCACCCCCGACCCCGCTCTCTTCTCTGCCGGCTCTGCCTTCCTTCCCCCGCTCCTCGAACGCTTCGATTACATGGCCTCCCTCATGCAGCTCGACCCCATCCACGAGGTCGACCCCAGCTTCGGTTGGCCCAAGGAATCAAGGGATGACGACGCAGACCCCCAACCCGCCTGACACCCAGCCATCCCCCGACTTCTGGCTCCAGTTGCGTCAGCTCCTGCGCCACACCATCACCCCCCGACCCACTCCGGTCGAGGCCCGCCTCTCCCTCGCCGCCGCACCCCTCACTCTGCGTTTTGCCTCTGCCGCCCTCCAGAACCGCATCCTCCCCGCACTCAGCCATCTCCCCGCCCACAACCATCCATCCCCCGACCTCACCATACTCGTCCACGACTACGCTTCCGCCCCTGAAATCCCCGCCCTCCTCCGCGACCTCACCATATCCTCCAGCGGCGAAGAATACTGGGTCTTCCACCAGGGCAGCCTCGTCGTCAACCTCCAGCACCACGGCCGCGTCCTCTCCGCCATCGACTGGGAAACCCGCACCGCCTGGTGGATTGGCCCCTCACCCGACGCCATCGAATACACCGAACGCGCCCACCCCCTCCGCCTTATCCTCACCCAATGGCAGCAATCCCGCGGCTGCAACCTCGTCCATGCCGCCGCCGTCGGCATCCCCTCCGGCTGCGCCCTCATCATCGGCCAGGGCGGAGCCGGCAAATCCACCTCAGCCCTGGCCTCCGCCACCGGTGGCCTCCTCTACCTCGGCGACGATATCTGCCTCGTCCAGGATTCCCCCGCACCCCTCGTTCACAGCCTTTACTCCAGCGCAAAGCTCGCCTGCCTCTCACGCTTCCCCGCCCTCGCCCCCGCATCCGTCCCGGAAGGTCGCCCCGACTCCGAAAAGCTCATCCTCTTCTTCCACCAACTCGCAGCCGTCTCCACCGTTCCCACCCTTCCCCTCCGCGCCCTGCTCCTCCCCACCATCACCGCCGCCACGCAAACCACCATCCGCCCCTCCACCCCCGCCCAGGCCTTTCTCCAGCTCACCCCCAGTTGCATCTGGCACCTGCCCCACCTCCGCCCCCAACTCCTCGCCGCCTTTGCCGCGCTCGCACGCCGCGTTCCGGTTTACACTTTGGCTCTGGGCTGCGACTTCGCCTCCACCCCCATCGCCATCCGCGCCCTGCTCCTCCAGCTCCAAACAAGCGAGCCCGCATGACCTCCCCACTCGTCTCCGTCATCATCCCCGTCCACAACACCGAGAAATACATCCGCGAGGCCATCGAAAGCGTCCTCGCCCAGGACTATCGCCCCCTCGAAATCATCGTCATCGACGACGGCTCCTCCGACTCCAGCGCCTCCATCGCCGAGTCCTTCCCTCAAGTCATCTGCATCCGCCAGCCCAATCAGGGTGCCGGCGCAGCCCGCAACACCGGCCTCGCCCTCTGCCACGGCGACTTCATCGCCTTCCTCGATGCCGACGACCTCTGGGTCCCTCACAAAACATCCTGGCAGGTCAATTACCTCCTCAGCCACCCTGAAGTCGATTGCCTCATGGGCCGCTCCCGCAACTTCCTCGAACCTGGCGTCGAGCGCCCCCACTGGCTCCCTGAACAGCTCCTCGCACCCTCCCGCCTCACCCTCGCCATGCCCGCCAGCCTCTTCCCCCCACGCACCTTTCACCGCATCGGCAACTTCAACCCCTCCTACCGCCAGTGTGAGGATTTGGACTGGTTCATCCGCCTCCACGAGTCCGGCGCCGTCATACACACCCCCGACGAAGTCTTCCTCCTCCGTCGCATCCACACCACCAACATCTCCTACGGCAACACCACCGCCATCCGCAACCGTCTGCGCATCATCAAGAACCTCATCGACCAGAAGCGCGCAAACCAACCCCAGGACCAGGGGACCGAGTAACCGCCATGGCCAGATACAACGGAGGACGACTGCCAACCCACGACCAGCAGCTCATCCTGCAGGCCACCCTCACTCCCGGCGCTTCTCCCCGCCAGGCCGCCATCGCCTGGCTCTCCTCCGTCGACCTCAATCAACTCGACGGCGCATCCTCCCTCCTCCTGCCCCTTCTCCATCAGCGCCTCGCCGCAGATTCCCCCGATCTCCCCCTGCTCCCCATCCTCCGCGGCATCCGCAAACGCACCTGGTACCGCAACCGAATGCTCTTCCCCCTCGCCGCCCAGGCCATCGCCACCCTCCAGCAGGCCGCCATCCCCTGCCTCCTCCTCAAGGGCGCAGCCCTCACCGTCTCCACCTACCGCGACATCAGCCTCCGCCCCATGATGGACGTTGACATCCTCGTCCCCTGGGCGCAAGGCCCTGCCGCCCTCCAGCTTCTTCTCGCCGCAGGATGGACCCTCGAAGACCCCCGCTCCACCCGTCCCGACTACCTCACCCTCGCCCGCCAATTCCAGCACGCCGTCGGCCTCCGCCACCCCTCCGGCCAGGGACTCGACCTCCACTGGAATATGCTCTCCTTCAACCTCGGCCCCGCCATCGACGACTCCATCTTCCCCGCCGCCCGCACCATCGACTTCGAAGGCACCCCCTACCCCGTCCCCGACCCCGCCGACCTCCTCCTCCACCTCTGCGTTCACGGCTTCGCATGGGACCGCCTCGCCCCCATCCGCTGGATCCCCGACTCCGTCCTCCTCCTCCGCGCCCATCCCGACCTCGACTGGGCCCGCCTCCTCGCCGCCGCCCGCGCACGCAACATCACCACCATCGTTCTCGCCACCCTCGACTACCTCGAGTCCCTATTCCCCGCCACCGTCCCACCCCACGTCCTCACCCACCTGCGCGCCCAGCCCGCCGCCCTCTTCGCCCGCCTCGAATACCGCCAGCTCCTCCATCCCACCGACCGTCTTCTCGGCACCATGCGCCGCGCCCCCGCCAAGTTCCTCCGCTCCACCGCCGGCCTCAACCCACTCCGCCGCGCCCTCCTCGTCCCCACCTACCTCTCCTGGCTCTGGGAAGTCGACCGCCCCACCCAACTCCCCGCCGCCTTCTACCGCCGCCTCCTCCGCAAACTCCGCTCCCGCACCCACCGCCCCGCCCTCTGAACCTGACCCCAAAAAGCAAAGCCCCCAGCTCTCGCCAGGGGCCTTGTAAGGATTGCAGTCTGGGAAATTCGGCCAGGGAATCTCTTCCCCGGCCGAAGCTTTGCCGTTACAGCACCTCAATCGAAACGGTCGTACTCGTGCTCACCGCTCCTGAGGTTGCCGTAATCGTGATAATCGAGTTCCCCGGAGGCGTCTGAGCCTTCGGTGCCGATCCGCCGCACCCAAACATCGGGCTCAGCCCCAGCACCAGACCCAGCACCAGCATCAGGTGCGCCAGGAACCGACGCCGACGCTTGCCGCCGAAGAACAATCCGGCTGCCATGCTCAGCGGAATCAGCGCCAGCATCGGCGTCATCCCATTGCCATTGCCTTCGCTCCGGTTCGCCGCCATCGCGCCGCCAGGGCCCGTGGTGGTCACCGTCAGCGTGCTGCTCGCCGACCCCGTACCGCTCAGCGTCACCGAAGACGGGCTGAAGCTGCACGTTGCCAACACCGGCAGTCCGCTGCACGTCAGGTTGACCGTACCGCTGAAGCCGTTGGCAGGCGACAGGTTGATGGCAAACTGCGCCGATCCGCCTGCCTGTATCGTCGCGCCAGAGGGTACCGGCAGCGGCATCGAGATGGAAGGTGGCCCCGCCTCAACCGTGACATTCGCCACCGCAGAAGTGCTCGGTGCGTACGTGCCGTCGCCCGGATACACAGCCGTAATGCTGTGCGATCCCAGTCCCAGCGTGCTCGTGTTGTACGTCGCAACTCCACCCGCCAGCGTTCCGGTTCCCAGCGTGCCCGCACCGTCCTTGAACGTTACCGTTCCGGTCGCGGCAGCAGGCGCAACAGTCGCCGTCAGCGTCAGTTGCGTGTTCACCA
Source organism: uncultured Acidobacteriaceae bacterium (assembly GCA_903904755.1). Classification (GTDB taxonomy): domain Bacteria; phylum Acidobacteriota; class Terriglobia; order Terriglobales; family Acidobacteriaceae; genus Acidicapsa. The sequence continues at coordinate 26,493 of CAIVDV010000075.1, forward strand.
CCGGGCTCGTCGAGGAAGCAGCCAGTGTCGTGGTTGTCGTTGTCAGCGGAATCGCCTGCGTCGTGGCCATCACCTCAGGCGCCGGTTCAATGCCGCCCGAGTTCACTGCCGCAACCAGGTAGTAGTACGCCGTCGACGCCATCAGTGCGCTGTCCGCATAGCTCGTGCCGCTCAGGCCACTCGCTACCAGGCTACCCGCATTCGGCGTAAAGCCCGCCGTCGTGCCGCGATACACGTTGTAGGTCACACCAGCCGTCGCGCTCGCCGTCCAGCTCAGGTCAATCTCCATATCAGAGACCGCCATCGCCTTCACATTGGTCGGGCCCATCGGTCCCACCACGCCCTGCATCACTCCGGTAAACGGAATCGTCAGTTGGCTCGACGCACCAGAGGTGTTCCCCACCGCCAGCAGCATCGGCGCGTTATCCGGGCCAGGCAGTGCATCCCAGAACTTCACCGTAATGGTGCCGTTCACCAGGTTGCCCATCGCCGGTCCGGTCACCGTCTGCAGCCCGCCGCGCTCGGTTGCGTTGTAGTCTTCCCAATCCACAACCGGGTTGGTGGCAAACAGCTCGTACGTCTCCGTGCGAACCTGCGTACCATCGCCCAGCAGGTCATAGATCACCTGCGCCTGCGCGCCTTCTCCGGCATGCGCACCAGCATCCACATACATGTCAAATGCCGTGTTCATGCCCGTCGCATACGTCGCGTTGATGTTCGAGATGGTGTACACCAGCGGATTCGCCGGCGCTCCCACCTGCTGCGGATTGTTTGCCGGTGCTGAATCCACACCCGCCGCTCCAGCCGTAAAGCTCAACTGGCTCGGCAGCGATGCCGTCGCTCCCGCCACAAAGAACATCTGCGCCTGGCCCGCAACTCCACCACCGGAAATCATGGTGGTCGCCGTAGCCTGCATAGATGCCGGCGAGCTCCCCGCCACGTTCACTGCTTCCACCACGTAGTAGTACGTCGTGGCAGTCGTCAGCCCGGTGTCAGAGTACTTCACGTCCGTAATTCCGGCCGCCGCCTGGTTCGCGCTGGAAGGCGTAAACCCACCAGCCGTCGATCGGTACACCGAGTAGGTCACTCCCGGCGTCGAGCTGGCAGTCCAGCTCAGGTTGATCTGCGAGTTGCTCGCAGGCGTTGCCATCAGCCCGGCTGGTGCCACTGGCGTCGTCGCCGTCTGCGTCACGCTGGTAAACGGAATCGTCAGTTGGCTCACGTAGTTCGTCGTCGCGCCCACTGCCACCTGCATCGGTGCCGAGTCCGTCCCTGGAAGCGCATCCCAGATCTTCACCGTCACCGTGCCGTTCACCAGGTTGCCAAGCGCCGGCCCGGTCACCGTCTGCAAACCACCGCGCTCGTTCGGGTTGTAGTCTTCCCAGTCAACAACAGGATTCGTCGCAAACAGTTCATAGGTCTCGGTACGCACCTGCGTCCCGTCGCCCAGCAGGTCGTAAATCACCTGCGCCTGCGCGCCTTCTCCTGCATGAGCACCGGCATCCACATAGAAGTCGAAGTTCGTCACTCCGCCCGCCGTGTAGTCGGCATTCACATTCGTCATCTGGTACACCAGCGGCTGTCCCGGCGTTCCAACTGTCTGCGGATTGTTCGCCGCAGCCATGTCAATTCCGGCCGTCTCCGCCGTGAAGCTGAGGAAGCTGGGATTGGTGCTTGTGGCGCCTGCCACCAGGTACATGGTGGGGCTTCCCGGTGTGACGCCGCCGCTTGACTTTGTCGTGGCGGATACTTCCGAAGAAGGGTCCGAGCTACCGGCTCCATTCACTGCTTCAACTGCGTAGTAATACGTAGTTCCCTGGGTCAACCCCGCATCCACATAGCTGGCCGTGCTCAGCCCGCTTGCAATCCGGTTCGCTCCCGAAGGCGTAAATCCGCTCGTCTCGCTGCGGAATACATCCCAGGTCACATTCGGCACACTGCCCCACGCCAGATCAATCTCTGTCGCAGACTGCACATTCGCAACCAGACCAAACGGCTGTGCCGGCGGCTGCAGCGTATTCACGCCCGCACCCACCGTTATCGGTGTCACCAGTGCCGAATCCGACGCCATGCTGCCCGCCGGAACCGTCACCGTCGCGCCATCCGAGAAGTGCGCCGTGATGCTCGAGTTGCTCGGGTTGAAGGCCACGTGCGCCTTCGTCCCGCCGTTGTTGAACACCGCATACAGCGGAGTATCCGCAGTCACCGTCGCATCCACCTGCCCCAGCGCGTTCAGGCTCATCAGCCACGCATACTCATGCGCCAGCGTCTCACCCTGCTGCGGAAACTTGTTGCTCGGGTTCGCCTGCCACTGCTGCAACGCAGTCGCCGGGCTCGCCAGTGCTTCGTACATCTCCATCAGGTCTGGCCAATCCGGCAGCGTGTTTCCATTCGCCGCATAGTCCAGATTGAAGTTCTTCGTCACATACGCCGGGCTCAGGCCCAGATGCAGCGATCCACCCGTAAACGGCAGAAACTCAATCGCATGCTCGTAGTCAGGATTCGCGCCAAACCACGTGCCCGTATCGCCCTTGTCGTCAAAGATGTTGGTTGCGTAGCCCTTCGTAAACCAGCTCGGGAATGTCGAGGTTGCGCTCGCATTCACCCACGCCGGCTGCTCGTTGAACCAGTAGTACGCAGCGCCCTTGGTCTCCTGCGTATACAGCCAGATGCCAGCATCGCGCATCTGCAAATCGCCCGTCGCCGCGCCCAGCAGAATCATGCCCGTCCAGGCATTGATCGCTTCCGAACTCGACTCTTCATTCTCGCCATCGCCAAACGGCGCAGTGCCCGCCGCCCAGCTGTGCCCCGCATACACATCAAAGTGCCGCAGGAACGGGAACATCGTATTCGTGCGGTCGTAGTTGGCAATATCCTGCTGAAGCAGGCTCACCATTCCGCCCCACTGGCTGCTCGCAATCCAGCTCGGATTGAACAATCCCTGAATCGCCGCCGCATGGATGTAATACCCATAGTGGAAGTGATGATCGTTCAACTGATCGTTCGTGTCATACCCGGCCGGGAACCCAATCATCGAGCCCCAGTTCTGGTTGTAATAGAACACGTCCGCAGTCTTCGTCGGCGTTGCCGTAAACCAGTTCTGCATCACGGTAGACAGGCTCGCATCCAGTGTCGAATACGCATTCGCATCCACCAGTTGTGCCAGCGGAAGCAACTGCGCCGTCTGCCCCAGGTTCTTGCCCTGCGCATACGTATCGCCCTGCAGCGTCGCCGCAGGTGCCGCATCCACATACCCCTTCAGCGTCGCCGTATCGTAGTTCGTCGTCGGCGGCATAAACGGCAGCACTCCGTGGAACGTATCCGTCGTCGTAAACGATTCGCCGATGTTGATCACCATCGGTCCGCGATCCGTCACATACGTATACGTCGTATTCACACCACCCGGCACCGCGTCATACTGGTGCGGAAACAGAGACATCAGAAAGCCCGTCGAGCTTCCGTCCATCGACTGCGTCGTCACCGAGTACGTCGTCGTCACCGTGCTCGAAGCCTGGTTATACGCCCAGCTCACTGCCGTGTTCGCAGGAAACGAAAACGCAACCTTCCCGAAGTCCGTCATCTGCTGTGCAATCGTCGTCGTGTTCGTATTCGGCCCGCCGCTCAACCCCGGCAGCAGCGCAATCGACATGTAGTTCTTGCCGCCCGGCGTCGTGCAAGTCATCGTCTTGCCGCTCAGTGCCCACTGGCCGCCGCTCGGGCAGAACAATCCGTAGTAGTTCGTATAGCTCACGCCATACGCGCCATACGTGTCGCTCACCGCAATCATGTTGTCCGTGCCAATGGCGCCCTGCACCACCGCCGGAGTATTGGCAAACGTCAGCGTCACAGGCGTGCCATCCGTCATCACATACGCAAACGGCATACCCCGCCCCATGCGCACCGTCAGCGACGGCCCCCAACTGAAATCCGCCGTCCAGTCCGAGGTCTTCGTCACGTTCACAGCCGCGGCATTCAACCCCGCGTTGCCAATCGTCACTTCATTGTTGAAGCCCTGGTAGAACGCAATCGTGTTGCCGCTCTTGTCGCTGTTGTTGATCGTCGGGTCCCATCCGTAAATGTCGCCCAGGTATCCAATGCTCATTCCGTTCGCGCCGGCATTGGCTGCCAGCGGCTCAGGAAACATATTGTTGCCGCCAGAAAGCGGTGCCCACAACTTCGATGTCCAGAACTTGTGTGTGGCAATCGGCGAACCAGTCGTCGCATAAATCGTGCTCTGCGGCCCTGTCGCGCCTGCGGGGAGCGTCGTCGTGTAGCTGCCCTGCCCAGCGCTGGTCACCTGACCCATCGCCGTCACTCCGCAGCACAACGCCAGCAACATTGCGAGCATCCATACCCCTGCCCGCTGTGGGAACCGTGTCGTCATCTCGTTCATCTCAACCTCTCAGAATCTCTTCGCCTCTCGTCACACTGACCGGCTCAATCGCACACATCAGCACAGCAAGAGGAATCCTTGGTAACGCGCCCGGCCGGCACTCCTGTCAGCCGGGCGCATGATGCGCGCTTAGAACGTAAAGCGCGCCCCAAACTGGCCAATGCGCGGTCCTACCCCGCCATAACCCAGCACATACCCAAACAGCGGGTCTGCCAGATTCGTGTCAGGTCCTCCCAGCGCATGACGGTTGAAGACGTTGAAGAACTCCAGCCGAAGCGTCAGGTTGTACTGCTTCTCTGCGCCCGCCGACACACTCTTGTGCAAGCCAAGATCCTCCGTCGCAACACCCGGATTTCGTACCTTCTCCTGGAACGCGCCTCCCGTGCCCAACTGCGGCACTGGCCCGCCAAATGCGCCTGCCTGCGGATTCTGGAAGCACTCCGCATTCAGCCACGGCTGGTACAGCTTCGGATTGCCCTTCGTCATCTTGCAGCCCGGCACCAGGTTCACATACACCGAGTTGAAGCCCACATAGTAGTTCGTCGAACGCACGCTGATCGGCGTGCCTGAGCTGTAGTGGAAGTCGCCGTTCAGGCTCCATCCGCCCACAATCTCGTCCACCAGCCGGCTCGCATTGCCCAGCACCATCTGCCCGCGCCCAAACGGCAACTGGTAGATGATGTAGCCCTTCACAATGTGCGTCACGTCGAAGTCTGCAATGCTCTTCGCTTCGCTCTGCAGGTCGTCCGTGTTCTGCAATCCACCCGTGCCCCACAGCTCTTCAAATCCCGTATCCACGTCGCCGTGCGTCTGGGACCAGCTGTAGCTCGCCTGTGTGGAAATGCCATGCGCAGCGCGCCGCGTTACGCTCACCTGCAGGCTCTTGTAGTCGCCGTTGCCCAGCGGAGTTCCCACTGACAGCAGCGGACCGTAGCCCACCTGCGCCTGCGGATACGGCGTCAAGCCCTGCCAGCCCGGCCCCTGTCCTCCCGGATAGTAGCCGTTGTAGCTCGCAGGCAATTTCCCGCTCACCACAAAGTTCTGGTAGTCGGAAAAGTGCGGCTGGTTGTGCTGGAAAATTCCGCTCTGCAAATGCGCGCTGCGGCTCTGGATCCAGTTCACATCCACCTTCGTGTCCTTCGCCAGTTCCCGCTGCACGCCCACGTTGTACTGCACCGTGTTGCCAGGCTCGTTCGCACGCGGATCTATCGAAACCACATCCGCCTGCACCCAGTCCGCCGTCTTCTTCTGCACGGTCGTCGGCTGGTAGCCGTTGTCCCAGTTGAAGTTCGCCTGCTGCGTCACAGGATGGAAGCCCGGATTGCCCGCCTGCTGGTACGGAATGCCGCCCCAGCTATTCAGGTTCAGCGGCGTAAAGAACAACCCGACATTGCCGCGAATCACCGTCTTCTCATTCAGCTTGTACGCAATGCCCATGTGCGGCGCATAGTTGTACCAGTCCACGCGCTTTTCAAACGACTGCTTGCCGCTTGTCAGATATTCATATTGCCCCATCAGTCCCGTAATTGGATTCTTCGCCGTAATGTCGAAGTTCGACCAGTGACCGTACTTCTCCTTGTACGGATTGTTGTAATCCCAGCGCAGGCTCAGGTTCACAGTTAGCTTCGGATTCACGCGAATGTCGTCGCTCACATACGCGCCAAACGTCTTGCGCCGTCCGTACTCGTTGTCAGGATTGTTGTTCTCCGCGTTGTAGACATCTCCCAGCAGGAAGCTCCCAAACGCATTGCCCAGCTTGTTGTACGCGTTGAAGTCGTACCACGCACCCGCCGTCGAAACCGGATCAAAGATGATCGGATAGCCGCCCGTAAACGTGCCGTCATCCGTGTGATAGTTGAACTGCATCGCACGGAACTCGGCGCCGAACTTGAAGTTGTGCCGGCCCTTCGTCCAGTCCAGTTCATCGCTGTAGATGAACGTGTTGCCCGCATAGTAGTCGTTGAACTGGCTCCCCAGCGGAGAGAACGCCCAGCCATTCTGGTAGTTGCCGCCGTTGGTGTACATGCCCATGTCAAACTGCATCAGCGGGAAGTTCCCCGCGCCGCTCAGCAACCCCAGCGCCTGGTCCCACTTCCCCGCCTGCGAAATCGCAATCGATGGGTTGCGGAAACGGTTCATCGTTGCATGCGCCGTGTTCAGCAGGTTCGGCGTAAACGTGTACGTGTGGCTCAACCGCGCACCCGGGGCCGTCGTGTTGTGCCAGTAGGCATTGGCCATCGGCCCGCCCTTGTCACCCGTCACGCTCCACACACCACCCTGGTCCGCGTTGATGCGCGGATAGTTGTCGTAGTAGTAGCTCCCGTTGATGTGCTGCTTCGAGCTCACGTTGTAGTCCAGCTTGATGCTCGTCTGCGTGTTGTGGAACCACGGGTCAGGCTGGTTCGCCGGCCCCGCATCGTTGCCCGGCAGGCTCGACTCCGGCTGATAGTACTTGTGGTAAAGATTCAGAATCGTCCGCGTCTTCTGGCTGATGCGATCGGTCGGAATCTTGTTGCCCACAAACACGCAGCCAAACGCGCCATTCACCACCGTCGCAGGGTCCACAATCGCACCCTGGTACACCGGCTGCCCGCAGTTGTCCAGCGCAGGCGCGCCGCCATACGTCAGCACCGGAATGCTCGGCGAAAGCATCGGACTCAGATCCGCGTAAGGAACCGTGCTCCCCGTCGAATCAAAGCCCATCATTGCGTCCGTCGGCACCGTGCGCGAGTTCGGCCCCAGGCTCCACATCGACTGCATGTACCGCTCAAACGCAGCATAGTAAAACAGCTTGTCCTTCTTGATCGCGCCGCCAAAGCTGCCGCCCCAGTCGCTGAGCGAATCGCTCTTCTTCAGGTAAGCCGCCGCATTCGCCGGATCGTTGAACGACGCCAGATGATTGCTGTCGCTCACCGCGTCCAGCCCCGTGCTGTGCATGAACCCGAACAGCGATCCATGTATCTGGTTCGCGCCCGACTTCATCTCATAACGGAAAACGCCGCCGCCCGAACGCCCCGCGTCCGAGCCAATGCCCGCCGTGTCCGCCTCAAATTCCTGCACCGCTTCCATCGGAGGCTGGCTCTCGCTGATGTATCCACCAAGTTGCGACACCGCCGAGGTGCCGTCAATCATCACTTCCTTGGTCAGCGCCACGCTGCCGTTGATGTGCGAGCTGTAATCTGAGCCTTCCGCGCCCGGCACATACGCAAAAATGAAATTCGACAGATTACGGCTGCCCTGCACATTCAGCGGCAACTCACTCACCGCCTCCGCGCTCAGGTTTGTCGAAACCGCCGCATCCTCGGTCTGCAGAATCGGAGCCTCGCCCGTAACCTCGACCGTCTCGCTCGCCCCGCCCACCTGCAGGTTCGCGTCAATCTCGGCCACCTGGCTGATCAGCAGGGTTATCCCCTTCCGCGACAGCTCCTTGAAGCCCTGCTTCAGAAACGTCACGGTGTACTCGCCAACCGGCAGGTTGCTCACCCGGTAAAATCCCAGGTTGTCCGTCGTCTCTATCTCCGTCTGGTTTGTCCCAATATTGGTGACCGTCACCTGCACCCCGGGCAACACGCCTGCAGTGGCGTCCTTGACCGTGCCGGCAATGGTCGCACGGTCCGACTGCCCAAACATCGTCGCTGTCATTCCGCAACACATCAGGACAACCAGCCATACAACTCGTTTCAACATCATGGCGTCTCCTCCAAAAACCACACCCTCAGGCGCGGTCCCTATCCCTGCTCTGCTTCTCTGCCTGTCTCGCCTCAACCGGGCTCTCAGGCTCTTCACCGCCGGGCTTCCCCTCCGCAACCTCTGCGGCAGACCCCCCGCCAGTCTTCCGTTTCCCCTTCCCAAACCTCGGGAATTTTCAAAACCGTCAGCTACACGGTCTCCGGAACAGCAGCCATTCAACTCGCCCCACTACAAACCGCGAAACGTAACCGGGGGTGAAATTTACAGTGCAAAATATCGGGTGCCTGTTAACCGGAACCGCCGCCTCAGCCCCACCCTGCCCCCTCCGATTAACGGTGTTTACCCCACCCCAGCACCCAACCGTATAACCGCCTCTCACCCCCTCCAGCGCAACCCCGCCACCACGCCCATCCACCCGCCAAGCCACGCCAATCCACCACAGCGCTTTACTAAATCGCTGAAGTTACTGCATTTCCGCAATTCCCATATCCCGAGCCACCAGTCCTACCCTCCCCCCACCCCCTCCGTTACCCCACCCCCGACCGTTCTATACCCCCATTCATCAGCTCCACACCCCCACCCCTCCACCTCCTCTCCCCTCCCTCTCCCGCCCTCCTCCAATCCCAATCCACCCCCGCTCCCCGCCCAACCCCTCGCCCCTTACGATTTACGGGTTAACTCCCCTTTCGCCGTCAAAATTTACTCCCCTCATCAGCCGTAAATCGCCACCGTCCAAATGCCCCGGTTGCCCGCCGCAGCCAGCCGCGCTATGGTAGGCGAATGCGATTCTCTCCGGCCTCCACCACCCGCTCTCTGCTCGCAGCCTGCCTCCTTGGCATCGCCGCAGCAGCCTGCGCGCAGGCCAATCCCGACCCAACCACCCCAGCCGCGACCCCGTTCGAACAGCTCGTTCACGACGGCTTCGCCCTCCACCAGCAGGCCCGCTTCACTGAATCCATCCCACTCTTCCAGCGCGCCCTCCGCCAGCAGCCCACCGACTACTTCGCCAACCTCCTCCTCGGCATCGACCTCCTCCGCGTCTCCCGACCCCAGCAGGCCCTGCCCCATCTGGAAGCAGCCGCCCGCCAGCGCCCCTCCGAACTCATCCCCCAGCAATACCTCGGCGAAACCCAGGCATCCCTCGCCCACTACGGCCCCGCAGCACTCGCCTACCAGCACGCCGTACAGCTCAGCCGCAACTCCTCTGACCCCTCAGACCAGGAAGCCGCCCTCCTCTCCTGGGCCTCCTTCGCCATTGAGCGCTTCCGCCAAATCGAATCCACCCTCCGCGCCACCACCCAGGGCGAAGCCGTCGCACGCGCCATCCAGCAATCCGCCGGCCAACCCCTCCCCCCCTCCGCCCGCCAGTGCGCTGCCCAGCTCCCCTCCCTTGAGCGCCAACTCGCACTCCCCACGCCCCCGCTCCCCGCCACCACCACCCAACTCGCCCTCTGCTACGCCGCCCAGGCCGGCTTTGCCGCCGCTGACCTCGCCACCAGCTCCCAGAACCACGACCAGGCCGCCATCCATCGCCTCCGCGGCGACGTCCTCCTCCGTATTAAGGAAGACCCCCAGGCCGCCATCGCCGAGTTCCAGCAATCCCTCACCCAGCGCCCCGGCGACCCCGCCATCCTCGAACGCCTTGCCGAAGCCCAGTGGACCGCCGGCGACGCCGACAGCGCCCGCGCCTCCGCACAATCCGCTCTCCTCGCCGACCCCCACCGCCAGGCCGCCATCCGCACCCTCGCCGCCATCGCCGTCTCCACCCGCGACTACCCCACCGCCATCCCCCTGCTCCGCCAGCTCGCCGCCGAAGCCCCCGGCGACCGTCTCGCACCCGTCGAACTCGGCCGCGCCCTCGCCCAAACCGGCCAGGAAGCCGAGGCCTCCGCCCTCCTCGCTCCCGCCCTCGCCGCCGGCTACCCCGACGAAAAGGGCGCGCTCCACGCCCTCCTTGCCCGCTGCCTCCGCCGCACCGGCCGCCCCCAGGAGGCCGAGGCCGCTGAATCCGAAGCCCGCCGCCTCTCTGACGACTTCCAGCGCCGCTCCGCCGCCCCCGCCACCGCGCCACCTGCCTCCCCGGTCGCCGAGGCCCCCAAATGACCCTCTCCCGCCGCCGATTCCTCCGCAACTCCTCCGGCCTCCTCCTCGCCACCGGCTCCCCCGCCTGGCTCCGCTCCGCGGCCGCGACACCAGCCCCCATCCGCATGGAACTCGGCGCACCCGGCCTCGACTTCGTCCTCGAAAACTCCGCCGCCGGCCGCATGTATCAGGTCGAAACCGTCCTCGGCGGCCTTGGCGTCATCGACTACGACAACGACGGCTGGCCCGACCTCTTCTGCACCAACGGCGCTGCCCTCCCCAGCCTTGAAAAATCCACCCCCGCCCTCTGGAACCGCCTCTACCGCAACAATCGCGACGGCAGCTTCACCGACGTCACCGAAAAATCCGGCCTCCAGGGCACCGGCTACTCCATGGGCGTCGCCGTCGCCGACTACAACAACGACGGCCACCAGGACATCTTCGTCGCCGGCGTCCACGGCAACCACCTCTACCGCAACAACAGCGACGGCACATTCACTGACGTTACCCAGAAAGCCGGCCTCTCCGGTCCCGGCTCCCTCGGCCGCCCCGCTTGGACCGTCGCCGCCTGCTGGCTCGACTACGACTCCGACGGACACCTCGACCTCTTCCTCTCCAACTACTGCGATTGGTCCCCCGGTACCGACCCCATCTGCGGCGGCCTCGCAGACGGCTCCCGCGCCTACTGCCACCCCGACCGCTACCGCGCCCAGCAAATGCAGCTCTTCCACAACAACGGCGACGGCACATTCACTGAAGTCACCCGCAAAGACGCGCTCCCCGAACTCCTCGGCAAAGGCATGGGCATCGCCCTCTCCGATTTCGCCTCCGACAACCACCCCGCCCTCTTCATCGCCAACGACAACGCACGCAACCTGCTCCTCCGCTTCCTGGGCAAAGCATTCTCTGAGACCGGCATCGAAGCCGGTGTCGCCTACAACGGTGACGGCCGCAACATCTCCGGCATGGGCGCCGATTTCGGCGACATCGACGGCGACGGCCTCCCCGACATCGTCATGACTGGCCTCAAAAACGAAACATGGGAAGTCTTCCTCAACCGCGGCAAGGGCCTCTTTGACGACGGCTCCGTCTCCTCCGGCCTCCTCAATCTCAGCCGCCAGGCCTCCGGATGGGGCTGCGGCCTCGTCGATCTTGACAACGACGGATGGCTCGACCTCTTCGTCGCCGGCGGCGGCCTCGAACCCAAAGACGCTCAGCCCAACCGCATCTTCCGCAACCTCGGCGGCCGTTTTTCCGATGCTTCCGCCACCGCCGGCCCCGATTTCGCCCGCCCCGCACTCCATCGCGGCGTTGTCTTTGCGGACTTCGACCGCGACGGCCGCATCGACGCCGCCGTCACCGCCATCCACGGACGCACCGAGCTCTGGTGGAACCGCACCCCCAACCTCAACCACTGGCTCCAGCTCACCCTCACCGGCACCGCCAGCAACCGCTCCGCCATCGGCGCACTCGTCACCTGCCGCACCGCCTCCGTCCCAAAAACCCAGTCCCGCACCGTCAACTCCTCCGTCGGCTACGCCTCCTCCTCTAGCCTCACCCTCCACTTCGGACTTGGCCCGGAATCCTCCGCCCAAATCGACATCCGCTGGCCCTCAGGCCGCCTCCAGTCTCTCGGCTCTGTCCCCGCAAACCAGCGCCTTTCCATCTCCGAGCCGGCCTCGTAAAACCCGATTCCCGTTATTTTGTTCCGGAATATTGCTCTGTCTGCCGCTCACCCCGCCCCCAACCATAAAACACAAGAAATATCGCCAGCCCGGATAGACTGTGCCGTTTCTGAGGACTATCAATGGTCTCCATACATGCTGGACCTGCGCCCAACAGCGCCTGTCCCGCAGTTTTGGAGGCAACACCCATGCGTTTTAACAAAATTCCAGCCGCATTCGGACGGATGGCCGTCCTGGTCCTGGCGCTCGTCGCGCTCGTTGGCCTCGTGAGCCGTCCGCTGGTCGCGCAGTCATCGAACGCGCAACTCAGTGGCCTGGTCACCGACTCCACCGGCGCTGTCATCCCCAACGCCGAAGTCCACGCCACAAACACGGCCACCAACGTGGCCTACAAGGCCACTTCCAACGGCGCGGGTATCTATGTGTTGCCCGAACTCCTCCCCGGCATCTACAACATCAAGGTCTCCGCCCAGGGCTTCGGCGTCCTCAACCGCACCGGACTCACCCTCTCCACCGGCGACCATCTCGCACAGAACTTCGAGCTCAAGCTCGGCTCTGTCGAAACCTCCGTCGTTGTCAGTGACAGTGTCCCGCTCCTCTCCTCTGAGCAGGCCTCCACCTCCGACGTCCTCGACAACAAGATGATCACCGAGCTGCCCCAGCTCAACCGCAACGCGCTCGACCTCATCTCCACCTCCCCCGCCATTCAGGGCTCCGGGCCCCAGGTCGATAACCTCCAGTCCCTCGCCCAGGGCAACGCAGCATACCTCATCGCCAACACCGGAAACGCCTTCTCCGTCTCCGGCGGTCAAAACAACGGCAGCAGCATCTCCGTCGATGGCAACCCCGTTCAGGAAGCTGAATTCAACAACGCCAACCGCGCCATCCCCACTCCTGACTCCGTCTCCGAGTTCCGCGTGGAAAGCGGCGTCCTCACCGCAGACGTCGGCCGCTACGCCGGCGGCGTCATCTCCATGCAGACCCAGAGCGGCGGCAACGACTACCACGGCCGCGCCTTCATGTACCTCCGCAACCAGAACCTAAACTCCAACACCTGGTCCAACAACGCCTCCGGCGTCAACCGCCAGGCCTTCTCCCAGAAAAACTACGGCTTCGCCGGCGGCGGCCCCGTCCGCGTCCCCAAGGTCTACAACGGAAAAGACAAGACCTTCTTCTACTTCGCATGGGAAGGCGAGCGCTTCAACGAAAGTCAGCTCGTCAAGAGCAGCATTCCCACCGCGCTCAACCAGGCCGGCGACTTTTCTCAGACCGTCATCAACTACAGCGACGGCAACCCCGTCTACGCCACCCTCTATGACCCATTCAACGGCGCCATGGACAACAACTCCGCCGACTGCACCGGCCCCTTTGCCGGGCAGGAATCCTGCTGGGTTCGTCCCCAGTTCGCCGGCGCAAAAATCCCCTCGGTTGCCACCGGCAGCCTCTCCGGACAAAGCAAGCTCTTTGCCCACTACCTCGCCCTTTGGCCCTCTCCCAACCACACCCCTGATGGCGTCAGCGACCACGTGAACAACCGCTACGACATCACCAAACTCCAAACCCCCATCGACAAGTACTTCCTCCGCATCGATGACGCCATCAGCGGAACCCAGCACGTCCAGGCCAGCGTTGACCGCTCCATGGTCACCGCCAACGTCCCGGCACCCTTCAAGCACGCCGGCACCTCGCTCACCACCGACGAGGACTACATCGGCTCCTTCCTTTACACCTGGTCCATCACCCCGCGCACCGTCTTCAACCTCCACCTCGGCGTCGGCGTCACAGACCTCGTCTCCACCGGCGTCTCCGGCGACGGCTCACTCCCTGACCCCAGCCTCGACACCTCCACCTGGGGATGGGATCCCCTCATCACCAGCAACCCCGCAAACGTCACCAAGGAAATCGCTCCCGTCGTCACCATCGGCGGCTATGCGGGCGGCTACACCAACGTCGGCGGAGATCAGTACGACTCCTTCCTCACACAGACTGAAAACGGCTCCGCTTCGCTCACCCGCCAAATCGGCCGCCACACCTTCAAAATCGGCTGGGAGCAGTACTTCATTCGCTTCACTGAGCAGGGCGGCGACAAAACCGGCGTCATCGGACTCGGCGCAGGCGGCGGCTCCAACCAGTACGCCAACAACAACGACGGCCTCACCGGCTCCTCCCTCGCCGAGCTCATGATGGGATCCTCCAACCTCAACTCCTGGGGCTCCAGTTGGGACATCACCCCCTACGGCTGGAACCAGGCCGCCTACATCATGGACGACTGGAAGGTCAACAGCAAGCTCACCGTGCAGCTCGGCGTCCGCTGGGATCACGATGGCCCTCGCAAGGGCCGGCACGGCTTCGGCGGACTCATCTATGACATGACCGCCAAAAACGTCCTCACCCCCAACAGCGACTGGAGCTGGGCACAGGTCACCGACCTCGAACCCGGTCTCGGCAGCCTCGGAACACCGGCATGGCTTACCCAGGGCGCAACCGGCCGCCTGGCTCTCAACAACACCACGGAGTACCCCAGCAAAAACCTCTACACCACCAACATCGCCAACTTCCAGCCCCGTATCGGCATCAGCTACGCCATCGACGAAAAGACCGTCCTCCACCTCAGCGCAGGCATGATCGACCAGGGACTCAACGGCCTCTCCACCGACTGGCAGAGCTTCTACTACAACACCAACATCTTCAACCAGGTCTCCTCCCAGGACGGCATGCACTGGATCTCCGAGCTCTGCTCCTGCGACCACGGCCTGCCCAGCTTCCCCGCCCTTCCCGGCGGCGGCAACCTCGGCTGGATCGCACCGGTCTCCAACAACACCCAGTTCTGGAATGAAACCTACGGCTCCTACTCCGCCAACGCAAACGGCGCAGGAACCGCACTCAGCCACTACGACACCCCCACCAACTACATGTGGGGCGTAAACTTCCAGCGTCAGCTCGGCCGCGACTGGGTCGCCACCATCGAGTACGACGGCATCAAGGGTGTCCATCAGCTCATGCACGTCCAGTCTGAGTGGAGCCTCAACAACGTCCCGCTCAACTACTACCAGCTCGGCTCCCATCTCAACGACCAGGTGCCGAACCCCTTCCTCAACCAGTCCCAGAGCTTCACCGGCGCCACCACCGTGCCGCTGGCCCAGCTCCTCGGCCTCTCTCCCCAATACGGCGGCACCAACTCCACCACGCCCGGTCAGGTCTCGTGGGGCAAGTCCTTCGCCAACTTCGCCAACATCCAACTCCAGTCCCGTAACTTCAAGGGCCTTGAAATCATGGCTTCCTACGCCATCCGCAAGACCCTCACCAACGCGGCCAGCACCGACATTCAGCAGCAGGGACTCGCGTACGGCCTCCTCCAGAACCCCCACAACCTCATGGAAGGCTACGCCGTTTCCCCTTCTGAAATGCCACAGACACTCAAGCTCAACTACTCCTACGACCTCCCCATCGGCCGTGGCCGTCAGTTCCTCTCCAACCCCTCCGGGCTCGGTGGTTACCTCGCCGATGCTCTCGTCGGCGGATGGGCGGTTGCCGGCATCTCCACCTGGGACCCCAAGGGTACCCCCGTTCAGGTTCCCACCGTCGATGGCGGCCAGCAGGTTCCGGGCGCCTCTCTTCGTTGGGGCTTTGCCAACAAGAGCTTCAAAAAGTCCGGCGTCAGCTATAAGGACGCTCTCGTCGTCAACGGCAACTGGGCAAACAAGGCTACCGGCGTGCTCAACGGCAGCGCCTTCACCCGCACCGCAAACTACTCCCTCGCAAACTCCCCGGTCTACTTTGCCAACCTGCGCAACCCCGGCAACTTCTACGCCGACATGAGCATCCTCAAGAAGTTCTACCTCGGCAGTGACAAGACTCGGAACTTTGAGCTCCGCATCGAGGCCCAGAACATCCTCAATCACCCCAACTTCGGAAACATCATCTCCGATCCCGACTCTGCCACCTTCGGTGGTGTCAATGGCAAATCCGGTCAGCGCGTCATGCAGGCCGGCCTCCGCTTCTTCTACTAACCTTGCAAACGCCCTTGGACGGGCTGGACAGAATCGACTTTCCCTGCCCAGCCCGCCCTTCCTCCACAACTGACTCTCCAGATATGTCTCATTTGAGCCGTGTTGCAGCGTATGGTAGCCTTCTGCCACCGCTCGAGCACGGCTCGTTCTTTCCTCGTTTTTCCGGCATTTCCCCTCTGCCGGCCCTCTACGCTGGAGCTCTGAAACCATGCATCTCTCCCCTCGGTCCGCCTTCCTGCTCCTCCCGCTCCTGGCCGTCTGCCCCGCCGCCCTTCCCGCCGCCCACGCCCAAAGCTCCTGGCAGCTCTCCACCTCCGACACCAGCATCACCCTCGCCGCCGAGCCCCACGCCGCCCATCTCCTCTCCATCGCCGGCCCCACCCACTCCCAACTCCTGAACTCCACACCCGAATCCCTCCCCTCCGCCGTCTACGCCACCCCGCAGCCCGATGCCCCCGCAATCCCCGTCTCCTGGACCTTTGACCCCGCCGGCACCACCGTCTCCAAGACCAGAATCGACCTCCTCTACCGCTCCGCCTCCCCGGCACTCACCCTCCACTCCCTCTGGATCGCCCGCGCCGCCTTCGGCCCCATCGAGCACACCATCACCCTCGAATCTCACGACTCCCGCGAGTTCTGGCTCCCCCTCATCGACTCCCTCGCCCTCACTGACCCCAACCCCGGCAACGCCCTCCACCACTTCAGCGTCGAAAAAGGCGCAGACTCCCCCTCCGCACAGGGCACACACCTCGCCGACATCACCCCCGGCTTCTCCTGGACCGGCTACTCCTCCACCTACGCCGACGCCTCCGCCAAGCTCCCCCGCGAAATCATCCCCTTTGAAATCCTCTACGCCGACTCCCTCCGCCAGCCCGGCTTTTACTTCGGCCTCGAATTCAGCGGGCGCACACGCATCACCTGCTCCCGTCAGACCTCCGCCCTCTCCACCGTCCTCGGCCTCAACCCCGAACCCGGCCCCTATCGAACCCGCCTCACCCCCGGCGGCACCTTCTCCACCCCCACCGCCTTCCTCGGCGCATTTTCGGGAGGCCTCGACGGCGCAGGCAACCGCCTCCGCCTCTGGGTCCGCGATGTCCTCGGCAACCCCCTCACCTGGCGCGACCCCCACTACCCCTACGCCAACAACAACTCCTGGGGCTCCGGCATGGCCGTCGACGAACCCCTCGCCCTCCGCATGATTCAGGACTCCAAAGAACTCGGCCTCGAGATGTACCACATCGATGCCGGCTGGTTCCGCAACGTCGGCGACTGGATCCCCGACCCCAAAAAATTCCCCCACGGCCTCGCCTTCATCGCCGACAAGGCCCACGCCGCCGGCCTCAAATTCGGCATCTGGACCGACTGGACCCAGGCCGCCCTCTCCACCGAGCCCAACGCCCTCAACATCCGCGACCCCAAAGTCGTCAACTGGATGATCTCCGACCTCGGCCCCGACTGGAAACCCGAAGAATTCAAGGGACAAACCATCGACATCGGTGTCCCCGCCGCCCAAACCTGGGCCGCCGCCGAACTCAAGCGCATCGTCGAAAGCTACCACCTCGACATGATCGAGCACGACGGCTACCTCCTCGCCCAGGGCTGCCTCCGCGCCGACCACCCCCACGCGCCCCCCATCGCCTCCACCGTCAAGGTCCTCCACGACTGGAGCTCCGACTTCATCACCGCCAACAACTCCACCGACGTCAGCGACCACACCGTCCGTGCCTACTACGCCCTCTACGAGCAGCTCCGCCGCGAACACCCCGGCCTCCTCTTCGAAATCTGCAACGACGGCGGACGCATGGTCGACTTCGGCTCCGCCGCCCACGGCGACTACTTCTCCATCACCGACACCTACGACCCCCTCTCCAACCGACGCGCCTTCTTTGACACCAGCTACGCCCTCCCCGCCGCCATGCTTGAAAGCTACGTCGAAAAGTGGCCCACCCCCACCCTCGGCCAGTTCCGCTACATGCTCCGCTCCGGCATGATGGGCTGGATCTCCGTCATGCTCGACACCACCATCTGGACCCCCGAACAGCACCAGGCCGCCAAAGCCGAAATCGCCCTCTACAAGCAGCAGCTCCGCCCCCTCATCCGCGACGCCCGGCTCTTCCACATCTCCCCCCGCCCCGACGGCATCCACTGGGACGGCATCCAGTACTACGATCCCGCCCGCGCCACCGGCGTCGTCTTCGCCTTCCGTGGCACCATCCCCGACCAGCCCACCCACACCTTCCCCCTCGCCGGCCTCTCCCCCACTGCCCGTTACCGCCTCCACTTCCAGGACGCCTCATCCCCTGACCGCATCGCCACCGGCAGTGAACTCACCTCCGGCATCACCGTAAACCTGCGCGACCCCCTCACCAGCGAACTCATCTTCCTCACCCGCGTCCCCACGCCCGCTGCCCACGCCGCGCACTCAAAGGAATAGTCATGGCCCACACGCACTCCTCAGAATTCTCCGGCCTCACCGCCATCATCACCGGCGCGGCACGCGGCATCGGCCGCTCCATTGCTGAATCACTCCACGCCCAGGGCGCTCGCCTCATCCTCGTCGATAACCGCGCCGACATCGGCCAGGAAACCGTCGAATCCCTCCGCACCCGCGGCGGCGCCTCCGTCGATCTCCTCGTCGCCGACCTCGCCCGCCCCCAGGCCATCGCCGGCCTCGCCCTCGAAATCGCTGACATGACCCCCACCGTCGACCTCCTCGTCAACAACGCCGGCATCGAAGTCGACCTCGCCTGGGACCGCCTCACCTCCGACGAATTCGACCGCGTCCTCGCCGTCAACCTCCGCGCCCCCTTCCTCCTCTCCCAGGCACTCGCCGGCCAGTTCCCTCCCGCCGGCGGCGCCATCCTCAACCTCAGCTCCATCCACGCCACTCATGCCTTCCTCAACTCCATCGCATATGCCTGCTCCAAAGCCGGTCTCCTCGCCCTCACCCGTAACCTCGCCCTCGAGCTCGCCCCCCGCAACATCCGCGTCAATGCCCTCTGCCCCGGCTACATCGACACCCCCCTCTGGGAAGAATGGGTCAACTCCGCCCCCGACCCCGAAGCCCTCTCCCGCGAAACCACCGCCCTCCACCCCCTCGGCCGCCGCGGCCAACCCGCTGACGTCGCTGCCGCTGCCCTCTACCTCCTCAGCCCCTCCGCCAGCTTCGTCACCGGCACCTCCCTCGTCATCGACGGCGGCCTCACCGTCCGCGCCCATCCATAAACCGAACCCTCTTCCTCAAATCCCATCTAAACCCAACAGAGTTCCCCAAAACTCCACCCTCCACGCCCAAAATTCCAATGTTTTCCGCGACATCTCATTCAAAAATGCCCGATATCCGCTGGTACGCGACACCCGCATAACCGTAAGATGGGCTGTCCCGGATTTCCGGCCCCCAGGTGTCGCCCATGAAAAAAGAAAAAGCCGCCATCAGTGGAACCCTCCGCCAGGAATTCAAGAAGGATCTCGAGCTCTTCGAGTACTTCCTCGTCCTGCTCAACAACTCCAGCCCCATCCGCAACGTCGAGCTCATGTGGGCCGAGGACCTCGACCTCTTTGGCCCCGGCCAGCAGCGCCCCCGCGTCACCACCGGCGAGGCACTCGTACAAATCGCCCAGCTCAACCCCCTCGGCCAGGAAGCCTCCGGCCGCACCTCACCCAGCCCCAGCACCCTCTTCTGCGACCTCATCCACGGCTTCGGCTCCTTCGAAGAGCAAACCTGCGGCCGCAGCGACCGCCCCGCAAAGGAACGTTGTCGCTCCACCGGCTGCTCCCAGGTCTACCCCTGCCACGTCGGACTCACCGACATCGCCGTCCCCGTCACCAGCGAGGCCCGCTACCTCGGCACCCTCTTCTCCGGCCAGGTCCTCACCACCCCGCCCACACCCGAATCCTTCGCCCAGATCCGCGAAGCCATGGCCGGCATGGATCACATCGACTTCGCCCGCCTCGAAGAGGCCTACTACCGCGTCCCCGTCGTCACCCTGGCCCAAATCTCCGAGATGCGCCACATGATGGAGGTCTTCGCCCGCTACCTCGGCAACTCCTGGAAGCGCCTGGAAATCATGAGCGAATTCCAGCAGGTCCGCGAACGCGAACTCGCCCTCGACCGCCGCGAACTCGCCGAAATGCTCCTCGCCCGCCAATCCGGCAACGGCGCGGCCGAAAGTCAGGAAACCCTCCGCACCCTCGCCGCCGACGTCGGCCTCGGCCGCCTCCCCGATCGCATCATCGTCCTCCGCATGGCCGCCCCCACCCAGAACGCCCTCGACGACCTCCTCCACGAATCCGGCGCGCGCTCCACCGCCGCCATCAGCGGCCACCTCGCCCTCGTTCGCGCCGGCCACCTCGTTGAAGATACCTGCCGCAGTTGGGCAAACACCCTCGCCACCTCCGTCGCTCCCGGCGAAATCTGCATCCTCACCGCCCAAAAATCCCGCACCCCCGGCCACGAGCGCATGGTCCTCGAAGAAATGGCACAGTCCCTCGTCCGCACCGTCCGCGCCCAGGGACTCTCCCAGGTTCGCGCCGGCGTCAGCGGCCTCCACCCTGAGCCCGCCAGCCTCCTCCGCGGTTATCACGAGGCATGCGCCGCGCTCGACGCCGTTCAGGGCCCCGCCGGCCTCCACTCCGGCGCCATCCACTGGTACGAGGCTCTTCCCGAGCGCCGCCAGCAGCCCGCACAGGCCCTCGGCTCCGTCCTCAAAGCCCTCCAATCCGCCGCTCCCGGTGAGGTCTCTCCCGCCGTCCGCGAATTCCTCTCCGTCGTCGCCCCCGCCGGCGCCAACGCCCAGCAGCTCCACCAGGCTCGCGGCCTCCTCACCTGGGCCTGCGAACACCTCGCCCGCGAGCTCGCCACCCTCGGCATTGAAAGCCCCGCACTCTCCGCCGCCAAAGACTCCGCCGAGCAGATCATCGTCGCCGCGCCCAGCTCCTTCGCCATGGCTGACGCCTTCCGCCGCCTCGTCGAGCAAATGCGCCTCCACGTCGCAGAAGCCTTCTCCCAGCGCGAACAGAAAATCGTCATCGAGACCCAGCGCCTCGTTCGCGAAATCGGCCCCGCACGCATCACCATCCAGCAGCTCGCCCACAACCTTGAGCTATCCCCCGGCCACCTCGGCCGCGTCTTCAGCCGCACCACCGGCACCACCCTCGAGGAATACCTCATCCGCCAGCGACTCGAGCTCGGCAAGCGACTCCTCCTCGATCCCCGCCTCCATGTCGCCGAGGTCGCCGACCGCTGCGGCTTCTGCAACCCCGCCTACTTCGCCTCCGTCTTCAAAAAACACATGAACTGCACCCCCCGCGCCTACGCCCGCCAGCCCCAGCGCTACGGCATGCCGGAAAACCGCACCCCAGAACTCGACCTCCTCGCAGGCTAACAACCTGCCCGGCTATCGAAAGGACCCTATCTATGCGCGCACTCGTCTACACCGCCAACCGCATCGTCACCATGCAGGATCTCCCCCCCGTCACCCCCGCCCCCGGCGAAGTCGCCATCTCCGTCACCGCCGGCGGCATCTGCGGGTCTGACATGTCCGGTTTCCTCGGCCACAGCCGCCGCCGCGTCCCGCCCCTCGTCCTCGGCCACGAGTTCGTCGGTCGCCTCGCCTCCGGCTCCCGCGTCGTTGCCAATCCCCTCTTCAGTTGCGACCGCTGCCGCGCCTGTCTCTCCGGCCAGCAAAACCTCTGTGCCTCATGGCGTCTCCTCGGCCTCGACCGCACCCAGGGCTGCTTTACTGAGTCCGTCAACATCCCCGAATCCCAGATCTACACCATCCCCGACTCCCTCTCCGACGAGCAGGCCGTCCTTACCGAACCCCTCGCCAACATCGTCCACCTCTTCCGCATCGCCGCCCCCCACCCCTTCTTCCGCATGGGCATCGTCGGCGCAGGCACCATGGGCGCGCTCGCCCTCCAGGGCGCTCTCCGCCTCGGCGTCAAAGATATCCTCATTCAGGACGTCAGCCAGCTCCGCCTCGACGAAGCCCTCCGCATGGGCGCAACCGTCGCCCCCAACGTCTCCACCGAAGAGGGCCGCAACCTCGCCCGCACCTTCGCCGGCGACGGACTCGACCTCGTCCTCGACGCCTCTGGCTCCGGCCCTGCCCGCCAGGCCGCCTTCGACCTCTGCCGCCCCGGCGGCACCGTCGTCCTCCTCGGCATGGGCGCTGAACGCAGCGAAATCGACTTCGTCTCCAGCATCCGCAAGGAACACCGCGTCGTCATGTCCTTCGCCTACACCCCCGCCGACTTCGAACAGGCCCTCAAACTCCTCATCGCCAACGAAATCAACCTCACCCCCTGGACCCAAACCCTCCCCCTCGAACAAGGCCAGGACGCCTTCGACCACATGGCCAACACCCCCGGCTCCACCCTCAAAATGCTCCTCCGCGTCAACTAACCCAGCGCCACAACAACTCTTCGGGTGCCCCCGGTCTCGCTTCTGAGACCGGGGAGTAATCCCTCTCACGCCCTCCACAAATCCCACACCCCAATCGAGCGCAGCTCGATTCAACTGATCTCTGATCTCTGAAAACTGACCCCTGACCCCTGCCCCCCCCCTACACCCGATACCTCTCCACCGTCTCCCAATTCAACGTCACCCCCAGCCCCGGCCCATCCGGAACCCGCACATACCCGTCCGCCTCCACCGGGAAGTGCTCCACCGTCGTCTCCCAGCGCAGCGGCGAGTGGCTCAGTGAAAACTCCAGCGGCTCTTCCTTCTCCTGCGCCGCCAGAAAATGCAGATTCGCCGCAATCTCGATATTCGTCTTGTACCCGTGCGTAATCACCCGCTTGCCCCGCGAAAACGCCGCCTTGGCAATCTGCGTAATCCCCGTAAACCCACCCACCTGCGAAATATCCGGCTGGCAAATGCTCGCCCCGCCCCGGTCCATCATCTCGATAAAATCCCGCACATGCGTCAGACCCAGGTCCCCCACCCCCAGTTCCAGCCCGTGCTTGCTCATCTCCAGGTGCCCCTCCACATCATCCAGCGGCAGCGGAGCCTCCAGAAACCAAATCCCCACATCCTTGTACACCGGGAACAGCTTCAGCCCCTGCTCCGCCGTCCGATAGCTCAGTGCCGCGTCCACAATCAGCCGCGCTTCCGGAGCCTGCTCTCTCGCCGCAGCCAGCAGCCGCCCCGTCAGCGCAATATCCTCCAGCCACCACGGGTCCGCCGCAAACTTGAACGCCCGCAGATGCTTCGCCTGCCCCGCCGCCACCTGCGCCTTCACCTCTTCCGGTGTCCGCGCCATCGGGTAAATCGTCCCATACGCCGGCACCCGCTCCCGCTTCTTCCCCCCCAGCAGCGCATGAACCGGCTTGCCCTCCATCTGCCCCTTCAGGTCCCACAGCGCCAGGTCCACGCCCCCAATCGCGTGCATCATCAGCCCGCGCCGCCCCACATAATCCGTCTGGTCAAACATCTTCTGCCACAGCCGTGTCGGGTCATCCAGCTCCTCCCCCACCAATATCGCCGACAGGCTCCGCGCGTGGTTATGCGCCGAAGGCCCCCGCACAATCGCCTGTATCGCCGGCGCCATCGACTCCGTCTCCCCAATCCCCGTCAGCCCGCCGTCCGTCCTCACCACCAGCACGCAATCGTCATAGCTCCCGTCAAACAGCTCAATCAGCGGATCCTCCGCCCGCAGGTGAATCGCCTCAATCCCGGTAATCTTCATCCCGTCTCCTCCATCCAGCGTCTGCTCTCCAGCCGAGAATACTCGCCCCCAAACCAGCCCGAAAAGCCGCCCCTCGCAATCCCGACAGTATGAACCGCAAAACACCGCTCCGCCCCGGTTGCCCATGCCATCTCCGCCCGGTATGCTGCCCCAGTATCCCCTCCCGCACCCCGCCGGAGCACGAAATCCACCCGCACGCACCCTGAGGTCCACCCACCTATGCCCCAACCCGAAATCGTCCCCGCCGACCAGCCAGCCAGCCGCCGACCCCTCTGGCTCCTCTGGTCCATCGCCACCATCCTCCTCTGGGGCGTCTGGGGACTCGTCTCCAAAATCGCCTCCGACGGCGTCGACGCCTACACCAACCAGCTCCTGTACACCCTCGGCATCCTGCCCCTGCTTCTCTTCGTCGGCCTCCACCTCCGCAAACGGCCCGACAGCCGACCCAACCAGCGCCGCGGCATCTTCTGGGCCTTCCTCACCGGCATCCTCGGCGGTGTCGGCAACCTCGCCTTCTTCCAGGCTCTCGTCAAGGGCGGAGCAGCTTCCATCGTCGCCCCCGTCACCGCTCTCTTCCCCATGGTCACCGTCCTGCTCGCCCTCATCTTCCTCCGCGAGCGCCTCGGCCGCCGCCAGTGGGCAGGCCTCGCCCTCGCCTTCGTCGCCATCTACCTCCTCAGTATCTAAAGGACCCCCACCATGCCCATCTGGCTCACCTTCGCCATCCTCGCTCTCGTCTTCTGGGGCATCACCGGAGTCACCCAAAAGCTCGCCACCAACCGCATCACCTCCGAGCGCAGCTTCCTCTGGTTCTGCTGGGCCATGGTCGCCCTCTCCGCCGTCGTACTCCTCTTTCACCACGCCGGCTGGAAACTCGCCACCCCCGTCCTCATCGCCGCCATCGCCGGTGGTGCCCTCAACGGCCTCGGCGCATGGACCAGCTTCCGAGCACTCGAATCCGGCGGCAAAGCCTCCATCGTCATCTCCCTCATCTCCCTCTACCCCCTCCTCACCGTCGTCCTCGCCGTCACCTTCCTCCACGAACACCTCACCCTCACCCAAACCGCCGGCGCTCTCACCGCCATCGCCGCCGCCATCCTCATCTCCCTCGAAGGCTGAAGCCCGCGCCCGCACTGCACCCAAACCTTCTCCCATAGATTGCACCCGGGCCCAGCACCTACCCCAACACCCCCAGACCCGCGCCGTAGGCGCAGCGTAGATTAGCCCAACGCTTCAGCGTTGGGTCAGCCCACCCCACCCACCACCCCGCAGTCCCGTAGGGACGGCGCCAACCACTCAGTCTTCGAGAGCTTTGTAACAACGGCACGGCTTCAGCCGGGCCAGAAGCGCACGATAGAAACAGAGGGCTTCAGCCCCTGCCCACCGCACGAGACGGAACACTACTACCGACTAAAGTTGTGCAGCAGCCTTTTGGCCACGGGGACGTGCCCGCCATAAAATGGACTTCAACTGCCACCATGCCCACCCCCCGCATCCGCCGCGCCACTCCCGCCGACGCCCACACCATCGCAGCCCTCGCCGCCGCCCTCTTCCCCCTCGGCTGCCCCGCCAATACCCCACCCGCAGACCTCGCCCACTACATCCGCACCGAGCTCTCCCCCCAGCGCTTCCTCACCCTCCTCCAGGACGACCGCAACCACGCCCTCCTCATCTCCGTCGCCAACACCCTCGCCGGCTACGCACTCCTCGCCCCATCCCACTCACCGGCCACCATCCAGCCCCCAGCACCCCTCGAACTCCGCAAGTTCTACATCCACCCCGCCCATCACGGAGCCGGCCTCGCCCACACTCATGCGCCAGGTCCTCTTCATCGCCTCCACCCACGCTGACTCCCGCATCTGGCTCACCGTCTTCTCCGGCAACCCCCGCGCCATCGCCTTCTATTCCAAACACGGCTTCCAAATCGTCGGCCAGCAACACTTCCTCGTGGGCGCCGACCTACAGCAAGACCACCTCATGCTCCGGGCCAGTCTCTGACCCTCTGTCTCGCCCCGCCCACCCTTCACCGCCCCAAATCCTCCGGCAACACACCCATCCCCGCCGGCGGAGCACTCCCCGCCCCAGCCCCCAGCGCCCGATTCGGCGCATCCCCCATCTCCAGCTCCAGCCTCCCCCCATCCGCCACATCCGCATGACGAAACCACACCTGCTCCAGCACCTTCCCATTCAGCCGCACGCTGCGAACATACTTGTTCTCGCGCGAGCTGCCCTTCGCCACAATCACAAAATCCTTCCCGTTCCTCAGATGAATCGTCGTCTTCGCAAACACCGGGCTCCCAATGTCATACACCGGAATCCCCGGCGTCACCGGATAAAACCCCATCATCGAAAACACCACAAACGCGCTCATCCCCCCGCCATCCTCATCCCCCGGAATCCCCTGAAGCGTATCCGGGAAAAACGACTCCAGCAGCATCCGCACCCGCTTCTGCGTCTTCCACGGCTCCCCCAGCCGGTTGTACAGATACGGAATCGCAAAACTCGGCTCATTCCCCATCGAAAACTCGCCCACCATCGACGTCGAATCCGGAAACTTCGCCTGAAACTCATACTTCGACCGCTCCAGCGGCTCCCGAAACAGTTGATCCAGATTCGCCGCCGCCTTCGCCCTCCCTCCCATCAACTCCACCAGCCCGGCAAAGTCATGCAGCACATCCCACGTGTACGTGTACCCGTTGTTTTCGTCGTAGTAGTCCCGCCCGCCCATCCCGCCATCAAACTTCGGATCCAGCGGCTCAATCCATTTCCCGTCCGCGTCCTTCGGCCACATCAGCCCCTTCTCCGCCCGGAACAAATTCTTGTAATTCCCCGCCCGCCCCAGAAACAGCCTTTCATCCTCCGGCTTCTTCAGCACCCGCGCCATCTGCGCAATCGCCCAGTCATCAAAGCTGTTCTCCAGCGTCACCGGAACCGGCTGCCGCTTCTCAAACGGATGCACCCCTGCATCCGTCTCCTTCTCCCCCGGTCGCAGCGCCGGCATATACCCATGCGCCGCATAGAACTCATCCAGCGGCCCCCGCTTGCCCAGCGACCACGGCAGCATCGTCACCTCCAGCGACCGCTTCCGCACCCCCTCAAACGCCACCGGCAAATCAAAATTCCGCACCCCCTTGAACCACGCATCCGCAAACCACGGCGCCGCATGATTCCCGTTCATGCACGCATACGGCCCCGTCAGCACCGCAAACGTCGGCATCACCCCCGCCTGCTCATACATCCGCACATACGACTGAATCTTGTCCCCTTCCATCTCCGGATTCAGCAGCGTCTGCAGCGGCTCCAGCGCCCGGTACGTATCCCACAGCCAGTTGTCCACATAGAACGGCCTCTTGTCCTCATGCACCGTGTGGTCAAACCCGCTGTAATACCGCCCATCCTCCGTGATGTTCACCATCCGCTCATAGCACCGGTACAGCGCCGTATAAAAGACCCTCTTCTGCGCCTCCGTCCCGCCCTCTACCGCCACCTGGCCCAGCACCTCGTTCCACCGCGCCTTCGCCTTCGCCTCTACCCCCTCGAATCCCCAATCCGGTATCTCCCGCCTCAGATTCGCCTTCGCCTGCTCCACGCTGATAAACGAAATCCCATACCGGAACTCCACCTTCTCCGCGTCCCACGCGCCCACCACCAACCGCGTCTTCACTCCTGTGCGCAGCACATCGCCGTGTACAGGCTTGTCAAACTCCCCATACACATACGCCTTCATCCCATTCAGTTGCTCTTCTCCATGCACTGAGAAACGCCAGATATCCATCGTCCCCGGCTTCCGGTTCTCCAGCACCACCTGCGCCTTCCCCTGCGGAAAGCTGAACCGGAAATACCCGCACCGCTCCGTCGCCGTAAACTCCGTCCGAATCAGCCCCTCGTCAAACCGCGTCGAGTAGTAATACGGCCTCGTCGTCTCCTCGTCGTATGCCGCTGACTGCTCATCCCCCGGCATAATGCGGAACAACTCGTCCATCCGGTGCGAACTGATCGTCAGCGGAAACCCCTTGATCTGGTCATCCAGACCATCCGCCCGCATCGGATACATCCGAACCATGCTGTTCGGCAGGTACACCGCCGGCCGCGTCGGCTCCAGCAATATCCCCACATTCCCAATCGTCGGGTCCACATACTCCACCTGCGCCGCCGCCTGCAAACCACACAGCACCACAGCACCCGCAAGCGCCTTCAACACAATCCGGTTCCCAATTCTCCGCGCAGCTCTCACTCTCGCCCCCATCTCACCCAGATATTGCCCATCTGGCCCATCGCTTGGCAAATCCTGCCTGCCAACTGCACCTGAGATTCCCCCGCGCTCCCGCCCCCACTACCCCGCCAATATCTCCCCATCCGCGGTCACCCCGCCAACCCCATCAAAACCCTCCCCCACTGCAAACACCACCAACGTCCGCAGCGATTCCCCCGCCCCCAGCCATGGCGCTCTCCCCGCTTCCACCATCTTGTCCAGTTGGAACGGATACCCCGTCGCCGGCTCCAGCACCGCCACATTCAAATCCTGCCAGCCCCCATGGCTCGCAAACAGCCAGCAGCTCGGCAGCACCCCCACATCAAACCACAGCCCCGCCGCCAACCCAGTCGCCTGGTTCGTCACCGCGCACCAGCCCTCCCTCAGCCCGGTCCCGTAGAAGAAATGCAGCGCTCCCGAACTCGCATCCGGAACCTGCCGCAAATCCATCTCGCCCCCGGCCAGCGGCACAGTCGGCCATGCAAACTCCATCGGAGCCGCCCCCAGCGTCCCCTCAAACCCCGGCTCCCGCACCACCGTCATCGCCGGCATATCAATCCTGTGCTGCCCCGTCACCGCAAACGCCGGATGCAGCTTCCACAGGAACGCCGTCGCCCTAACCCCCTCGTTCGTAAACCCATACTCAATCCGGAACTTCCGCTCCCCCGCCCGCAGCACCAGCCGCCGCTCCACCAGAAACTCCGTAACCGGCGTCCGGTAGCTCAGCCGCAGCGCCACAAACTCCGCGCCCGTCTCCGCCTCCCAGTCAAACGCCCCGGTCCACAGCTCTCCATGGTCCGGCAGCGCCCGCCCGGCAAATTCCCCCGCCTCATCATTCGGAAACAGCTCGTCCCAGCCACCCGACCACACATCGTCGTAGCAGGCGTTCGCAGGCTGCCGCGCCGGCGCAACCGCCGGGTTATGCCACAGCAGCTCCGACCCCGTTGGCTTGTACGCAATCTGCCAAATCTTGCCGCCCAGCTCCGGCAGCACCGTCACCCGCAGATACTCGTTCTCCAGCACAATCGCCCGGAGTCCATTCACTTCGCCATCGGTCGTTCGCTGCAACTGGCTCATCGCTCTCGCAAAAGGTACACCCCAGCCTACCTTCCGGGGGCAATCCTGCGCCCCCGGAAAATCAACGAGATTTCACCCATCCCTTCGCTTTGGCGATACCATGCTCAATCGCCTTACTTGCCCTGCTCCTCCACAATTGCCACATCCCAGGCACCCAGCGAAATCGTCCCCTTCGCCGCAATCGCCTTGTCGTCCAGCAGGCTCTGCCCCGCCCCATACGTATACGCAAAGCTCACCGGCTTCCCGGAGTAGTTGAAGAAGTAGTGCACCGTGTGCCCGGCCTTGTTCACCCCGTGGTTGGCATGAACCTTCGCCGGCAGCCCCGCATCCGGCAGCGCCACACCCGCCGTCCCCAGCGCCCGCTTCACCAGCGCCAGTTGCAGCTCGTTCGTCAGGAACGTTCCCTCATACAGCAGCGTTCCCTTCCCGTACGTGTTCTCCGTTACCGCAGCCCACTTCCCAAAGAACTCGTGGTCGTAGTACGCCAGCGCCTTCGCCGTCTCCAACTGCAGGAACTCGGCAATGTCGCCCACCTTGTTCCCCTCGCCCACGCCAAACGGATCACCCTTCAGCGCCAATGGCTTTTCCAGGCTCGAAAACTCCTGGTAGTTGAAGCCCGCCGCAGCCCGCAGCGGCCCCGGCGCTCTCACCCAGCGCATCGCGCTGTTCTCATTCGCCGCCCCGCTCTTGAACGTCATCACCACGTGCCCGCCCGCCTTCACATAGTCCGATATCCGCGTCAGCAGCGCATCATCCGCAATGTACAAGGCAGGCACCAGCAGCAGCTTGTACTGGCTGAAGTCCTCCGTCTCCGGAAACACAAAATCCGCCGGAATATTCAGCGCGTACAGCGTGTGGTGCATCTGTTGCGCCAGCGACATGTATCCATCCCGCTCGCCCGTCCAGCTCCGGTCCGGAACCCCGCCGCCATACGGCATAAATCCCAGCGCATTCTCTGAGTCGCGGCTCCACAGTATCGCCACCTGCGGCTTCACCTGCAACCCCACCAGCTTCGGCCCCACCTTCTTCAGCTCGTGCGCCGTCTTGCTCACCTCGGCATACGCCCGGTTCGGCTCCAGGTCGTGCCCCAGCACGCCCTTCCAGTACGTCTCCTGGTTCCCGTGGATGCTCGCCCAATGCCAGTACTCCACCATATTCGCGCCATTCGCCAGATACGTGTACACGTCCTCCCGCATCTGCCCGTCATATGGCGGAAACTGACCCTCCGAACTCCATCCAATCGTCTGCGCGTTCGTCTCCGTCACCAGAAAATTCCCATGCTTCAGCGACCGGGAAAAATCGCTCTGCATCGCCTGGAACGCCCCGTCATAGTGGTCCTGCGTGCCGTGGTAAATATTGTCCGCCGGAATATCCAGCGCCTCCGCCACAGCCTCCTCATTCACATCCTTCTTCATCATGCCGCCGTAGTCGGTCGTCACAAACTGCGCCGCTCCCGCGCACTCCCGCACCAGCGCCGCCTGCCAGTGCAGAAAATTCGTCACCCGCATCTGGCTCCACCGCGTCCACTCCAGCTTGTACCCCGTCGAAATCGTCCCGTCCCGCTTCGGCAGGTCCTCCCACGTATGCAGGTTCTCACCCCAGTAGTTCAAAAACCACGCTTGCGACAGCGCTTCCGGCGTCTTGAACTTCTTCTCCAGGTAATGCTGGAAGCCCACAAACACATCATCGTTGGCAGCATCATAGCTGCCCGTCTCGTTGTCCAACTGCCACCCAATTACTGTCGGATTGTCCTTGTAGTGCGCCACAATATGCCGAATCAGCCGTTCCGCGTAAAACCGGTACGCCGGCGAATCCGTGTCCATGTTCTGCCGTATCCCGTATGCCGACCGCACCGGCTGCCCGCCAAACATCCCTCCCGGAATCCTGTCCGCAAAAATCTCCGGATGCTGGTGCGCCATCCACGCCGGCAGCGAATACGTCGGCGTGCCCAGAATCACCTTGATCCCGGCCTTGCCCATCGCATCCACAACCTTGTCCATCCACGCATACTCAAACTTGCCGTCCTCCGGCTCCCACAGGCTCCACGTGCTCTCGCCCATGCGCACCACCGTCAGCCCCGCCTCCTGCATCAGCGCAACATCCTTCTCAAGCCGCGCATCCTTGTCCGCCTGGTCCCCCGGCATGTACTCGTTGTAGTACGCCGCCCCATACAGCACATTGCCAAAATCCAGCGTCTGCTGCGCCGCCGTCTTCTGCTGCGCCACCGCCGGCGCCAGGGCAACTGCCGCCACCGCGGCCAATACAAGTAAGCGTTTTCCGGAATTACGGCAAATCCAATTCATCCAAGCCCTCAATCACAACAAAACTTTCCCGCTTCCACGGGAAAGCCAATTAAACCATCCCCCTCCCAACCTCCGCAACCCGCCTATCGCTCACAATTCCCCCATTTCATGATCGATAGAACCCACCCCTATCGCTCATCCAAACGAAAACCCTGAAATTCCCCCACAGCGAACGAAGCCAATCTGCCAAAGCTGCCTGTTCGAACTCACAACGTCGCAATCCTTCGTCCAAAGCCCCAGCCAGATATCGAATCTTCGCAATCGCTTGTCCGAATCGCCCGCGCCGTAGGCGCAGCCTAATGTAGCCCAGCGCTTCAGCGCTGGGTCAGCTCAGCAGAAAATCCCCGGAGTCCCGTAGGGACGGCGCCAAATCGCGGCTGTCTTCCAATCCTTATTCCCCACCCCTACAACGGCCGATCCGTCCACAACGTCTTGTCCGCAATCGTCTGCACAGCCACCAACTTCCCCCCCAGCAGCTGCTCCACCTTGCTCCGGTTCGTATCCTGCGCAAACACCCAGTGCCGCGCCCCCTTGCCCCACTCCTGCGTTAACTGATCTTCGGATAAGAAGATCTTCGGCGCATCCGGATAGCACGAACCCCACAGCATCGACGAACCCGTCCCATGCACCAGCAGCGCCGGTCGCCCAAAAAACCGGTGCGTATAAAACACCACCGAGCTCGCGTCCGACTGGTCCCCGAAAATCACGAACTCATCCGCCGCCGTCGCCTTCGCCAGCAACGTATCCGCAATCGGCTTCGAACTCAGCATCGGCTCAAACCGCGCAAACGCAATATGCGCCGCCACCAGGAAAACCGCTCCCGTCAGCGCCACCGATACCGTCGCCGCCACATTCCGCCGCTTTCCCCGCAGCCACAGCCCAGCCGCCGGCCCCACCAGCAGCGCCAGCCCCGCCAGCACAGCCGGCGTCCGCAACGCCGCAAAGCTCGGCCCCGTCAGGTCAAACAAATGCGAAGTCGAAAGCGTGTAATCCCCCACCCCGCGATGCGCCAGCAGCGTCCCAATATCATCCACAAACGGCAAATCCCGCGAAGCCCACAACCCCCACGCCAGCGCCAGGGCACCCACCACGCCCACCGCGGTAAACACCGCATGTGCCCCCACCAGCCATCCCCGCCCCGGCGTCCCGGCATCCCGCTCTCCGCGCTCCTCCAGCTCCGCCAGCACTCCCGAAATCAGCATGATCATCGGAATCCAGCTCGGCCACGTGTAGTACTCCTGGTTCGTCGAAAGCGAGAAAAACAGCAGCGTAAACCCGGCAAATATCGCCAGCAGCCACGCCGTCCGCACCCGGAACTTCACCCGCGCCACCACCGCCACCACATCCTCGCGCTCCGCGTGCTCCCAGTAGAAATCCACAGTCTGCCCGCCGCCTTTGCCTACATGCGTCAGCCAGCTCTTCCGCGTCCGCCACGCCACCACCACGGCAGCCGGCACAAACAAGCTCCACGGGAACAGCCACACCAGATGCGCCAGCCAGTACCAGATCGCCGGCATCCGGTTGTAGTCATGCGGATACCGGCTCCCCAGGAACCGGAACACATGCTCGTTCAAAAAGTAGAAGTACCAGAACCCGTGCACATTCCCCTGCGTGGGAATATTCCCCACCGGGTGCCCCTGATCCGGATTCGCCAACCCCGCCAGCACATGCCACGGCGCAGCCACCAGCAGAAACACCAGCGGCCCCGTCACCGGCTTCAGCTCCCGCCACCGTCGCCACAATCCGCTCACCGCCAGCAGCCCCACCGCCCCGGCCACAAAAAACACCGGTGCAATCAACCCCTTCGTCAGCATCGCCAGCGCCAGCAGCACCCACGCCCCATAAAACCGCCACGGATACACGCTCTCAAACCCCGTCAAAAACAGGTAAAGCGCCCCCACCAGCAACAGCGTCAGCAGCGAATCCGGAATGAAAAATCGCGTGTACAGGAACGGCCCAATCGCCGTCAGCGTCCCCAGCGCCGCATACAGCCCCGCCCGCTCGCCCCAAGCCCGCCGGCTCCACAGCCACGCCACCCACGCCAGCCCCAGCACCGCCAGCGCATTCGGCAGGTGCGTCGCAAACGCATTCTCCCCAAACACCTTGTAGCTCCCGGCCACCAGCCAGTACGGCAGCGGAGGCTTCTCCAGATACCGAATCCCGTTCACCTTCAGCGTTACCAGGTCGCCCGTCTCAGCCATATGCGCCGCAGCCTGCGCATGGCTCGCGTCCACATCGTCCAGCAGCGGCGGCGTCCACAGCGAACCCACATACACCGCGGCAAACACCACCAGCAGCAACGCCCAAACTGTCACATTGGAAACCGCCTTCGGACGCACGGCAGAAGGAGAAATATCGGTCATAACGGCCTCTTCCTCAAGACCATCAGGATACCAGCCACCTCACTCCCCCAGTCGCGCTCCATGAGACACCCCATCCCAAGTTCCTCGATTGTCCCTCAGGTTTCCCATCAAAAGCCGCGTGCCCCATCCATTCGGCGCACTCTGCCGAATGGGTGGGAGTGACCCACCCCAAACGGGTGCCCCCGGTCCCTCGCACTTGGGGACCGGGGAACAACCACTCCCCCAACCGCCACCAAACTGAAAACCACCATCGAGCGCAGCTCGATCCCCTAGCTCCGCTAACCCCGCTAACTCCGCTCCCTGATCCCTGACCCCTGCCTTACTTCTTCCCGCCCTTCGCCGGCCCCGCCTTCGGCTTCACGCTCTTCGCAGCCTTCGCCTTAGCCGCTTTCGCAGCCTTCGCCTTCGCCGCACGCGCCTTCGCGCTCAGCGCACGCGCGCTCTTGCCCGCCATCACCGCAATCGACCGCATCATCCGCGGATCAAGCAGCCACTGCAACTGCGCCGGCCGCCGCCCAATATCCACCCGCGCCACGCCCGCCTTGCGCATGCGCACACTGCCCGGCCCATTGCCCGTCAGCAGCCGCCCCAGAAACTGGCTCATATTCGGGTTGTGCCCCACCAGCAGCACACCTTCCCGGTCCGCATATTGGCTGATCAGCTCCTGGAACGCCGCCCACTCCCCATCTGGCGCCAGCGCCTTTGATACCAGCACCGGTGCCTCGCTACCCACTTCCGTCGCCACAAACTGCGCCGTCTGCTTCGCCCGCTTCAGCGGACTCGACACAATCACATCAATCTGCACGCCCGCTGCCGCCAGCATCCGGCCCATCATCAGACACTGCTGCTTGCCTTCCTTGATAATGCCGCGCTTGTCGTCCAGTACCGGATTGTCTCGGGGTACGCCTGCATTGGCGTGTCGCATCAAATAGAGATTCATGGGGGAAACAGCTCTCCCGGGCAGCTTTTCCGCCGCCTCAGATTCCAGATTTTAACACAAATGTAACAATTCAGCACCCCACAACTCGTGCCTCCAACCGCCCCTCGCCAGCCCTGCCCGCCCCATGTTCTGATAGGAAACGTGACCCAGCCCCCCTCCCCCAATCCCGAAATCCCGCCATCGCCCCAGGTCCACGGCCTCCAGTTGGACCAGCAAACCCGCTGCCTCCACTACCACTCCACCCTCGACATCATCGCCATCCAGATGGCCTGCTGCGGCCTCTTTTACGCCTGCAAAGACTGTCACGACGCCCTCGCCGACCACCCCATCCGCCCCTGGCCCGCCTCAGCGCAAGACACCCCGGCCATCCTCTGCGGCCACTGCCGCCACCAGCTCACCATCCGCCAGTACCTCGCCTCCGGCAACCGCTGCCCCCACTGCAATGCCCCGTTCAACCCCGCCTGCCGCAACCACTACCACTTCTACTTCGAAGCCCCCTGACCCCGCTCCAGAAACCCGCCCAGCACCCCCGCACACTCCTCCAGAAACACCCGGTCCCCATCCCCAAACGCCGCTGCATCGTGGCTGTCGATATCAATCTCCCCCACCACGCGCCCGCCTGCCCGTATCGGAACCACAATCTCCGACTTCGTCTCTATCGAGCACGCCAGATACCGCGGATCCGCCCGCACATCATCCACAATCACCGTCGCATCCTCGGCCACCGCCGCCCCGCAAATCCCCTCCGTCACCGGAATCCGCACATGCTCGGTCGCCGCACCGTTATACGGCCCCAGCACCAGCATCTGGTCATCGGCAGGGTCAAGCATGTAAAAACCCGTCCAGTTGTAGTACGGCAGCCGCTCCGGTATCTCCCGCACCAGAAACTCCTGCAGCTCCGTCAACCCCTCCGCACGGGCCGCCCGCTCCCGCAACTCCGCCACAATTCCCGCAAACACCGTCTCACTCATACCCATATTCTGCCATCCCTCCCATCACCCAAACTTCACAAACTTCATCGCCACCCCGTTCATGCAATACCGCAAACCCGTCGGCGGCGGCCCGTCATCAAACACATGACCCAGATGCGCGTCGCATCGCCGGCACGATACCGCCACCCGCTCCATACCCAGCGACATATCCGAAGTCTCCACCACATTCTCCTTCGCCAGAGGCTTCCAAAAGCTCGGCCACCCCGTCCCGGAATCAAACTTCGTCTCCCACCCAAACAGCGCCGTCTCGCAGCAAACGCACCGGTACAGCCCCTTCTCGTGGTTGTCCCAGTTCGGCCCCGTAAACGCCCGCTCCGTCCCCTCCTGCCGCGTCACCACATATGCCAGCGGGCTCAGTTGCTGCCGCCATTCCGCATCCGTCTTCACCACCTTCGCCGCCGTCACCGTGCTCTTGCGCGCTCCGGCATCGTCAAACTCCACCAGCGTCACCATCTTCGGCGTACCCGCCTGCGCTTCCACCACGCCTTCCGTCCGCCGCAGCCGCAACGCCACCGCCGCCGCCACTCCAGCCCCGGCCAGCAAAAATCCCCGTCTGCTCCTGTCGCTCATCCGTCCCATCCTTGCCTCACTCATCTCCTGCTCCTCTCATCCAAACGTGAAGGAAAATGCCTCAACCCCGGCATCCTCAAACTCAATCGCAAACGTGTGATCCTCAATCGGCCCACCCAGCCGTACCAACTGGTACAGCCTGTGTTCCGTCACCACGCCATTTCCCTCGCTGTCCGTATCCACCCCGTGGTTCTCCCCCGGAGCCTTCCCGTCCAGCGTCACCCGGAACCGCTCCGGCTGCACCCCCGCTCCCGGCCCCAGTACCAGGTGCAAATCCCGCGCATGGAACCGGAAAACTATCTTCCCTCCCGGCTTCTTCAGCTCCGCATACTGCATATGCCCGGCCCACTCTCCCGCCAGCCCCCAGGCATTCAACCCCAGCAAATTCGGCTCCCGGTATACATGCGCCACATCCGGAACAATCACCGCCTCTGACGCAAACCGGTCCGCCCGCCCATACCCGATATACGTCTCCGGCGAGCGCACCAGCCGCCTGTCCGATGCCGCATGAACTCCCTGCCCCTGCACGCTCACCGCACCCGTCGCCATCGGCTTCGCTTTCCGCTCCGCCAGCAGTTGCTGTATCCACTGCTCGCTCTTCTCGTACTCCCCTTCCCCAAAGTGCCAGTACCGCACCTTCCCCGTCGCATCCAGAAAGTAGTGCGCCGGCCAGTACTGGTTATGGAACCCCGTCCACACGTTCATCTCGTTGTCCAGCGCCACCGGATACGTAATCCCAAACTTCCCCATCGCCCGCTGCACATTCGCCTGCTGCTTCTCCACATCAAACTCCGGCGTATGCACCCCAATCACCACCAGCCCCGCATCCTTGTACTTCTCCGCCCACGCCTTCACATACGGAATCGAACGAATGCAGTTGATGCAGGAGTAATCCCAAAAATCCACCAGCACCACCTTCCCCTTCAGCTCCTTGGCCGTCAGCGGCTTGCTGTTCAGCCACGCCGTCGCACCGCCCAGCGCGCCCAGCGGAAAATGCCCCGCCACCGCCGGCGTCTCCTGCTGCGCCACGCAAACCGCAGCCCCAAATCCAACACCCGCCAGCACCACCGCCACCGCAACCAGCCGCGCCAACCTCTCTCCAAATCCAGTTCCCATCAATCCTCCAACCCTTCCGCAACCGCCATCTATAATCAGGCCAATCCATATGCCTGACCGCACACACCCAGTAGACATCGCCGAGCTCGAAAGAGTTACACAGCTTCGCGCCGCGCAGAACAAAGCCGTCGAACTCTTTCACCAGGTCGAACTCCGCAGCCTCCTCCGCCCCGGCATCCTCGAGTCCCAACTCAATCAGGAAATCTACGACCTCGCCCGCGACCTCTTCGGCATCACAACGTATTGGCACAAGCGCATCGTCCGCGCCGGCCGCAACACCCTCGCCCCCTACGACGAAAATCCCCCCGACCTCACCCTCCAGCCTGACGACATCCTCTTCCTCGACCTCGGCCCCGTCTTCGAGGAGTACGAAGCCGACTTCGGCCGCACCTTCGTCCTCGGCTCCGACCCCGCCAGGCTCAAGCTCCAATCCGATATCGCCCAGGCCTTCGCCGCCGGCAAAGCCCACTTCCACGCCACACCCGACATCACCGCCGCCCAGCTCTTCCAACACTGCGTCTCCCTCGCCCACCAATACGGCTGGGAATTCGGCGGCCCCATCGCCGGACATCTCATCGGCCACTTCCCCCACGAGCGCATCCCCAAAGACAAAATCTCCCTCTACATCCATCCCGACAACCCACTCCCCATCCGCTCCTCCAGCCCCGACGGCGCACCCCGCCACTGGATCCTCGAAATCCACTTCGTCGACCCCGCCCGTCAAATCGGCGGCTTCTACGAGGAGCTCCTCACCATCGACTAACCCCCGCACCCCTCACTTTGTGATAGACCTGTATCTGAAACCACCTTCCCCTCGGACAACCACACCCATGACCACCACACCCGCCGCCCTCTCCCTCTCTGAACTCGCCCCCCGCGCCCTCCAGTCTGAAATCCGCGCCATGACCATGGAGTGCGACCGCCTCGGCGGCGTCAATCTCGCCCAGGGAGTCTGCGACACCGAGCCCCCCGCCGCCGTCCTCGACGGTGCCAAGCACGCCATCGACGCCGGTCACAACATCTACACCCGCCTCGACGGCATTGCCCGCCTCCGTGCCGGCATCTCCACCAAAATCCAGCACTTCCAGGGAGTCTCCACCGACCCTGACCGCGAAATCCTCGTCGCCTCCGGGGCTACCGGCGCTTTCCACGCCGCCGTCATGGCTCTGCTCAACCCCGGCGACGAAGTCATCCTCTTTGAGCCCTTCTACGGCTACCACCTCTCCACCCTCAGCTCCCTCCGCATCCAGGCCGTCCCCGTCCCCCTCCACGCCCCCACCACCCCCACCGCCGACTGGTCCCTCGACTATGACGCCCTCCAGCGCGCCATCACCCCCCGCACCCGCGCCATCCTCATCAACACCCCCTCCAACCCCGCCGGCAAAATCTTCACCCACGCCGAGATCGAAGCCGTCGGCCACCTCGCCATCCGTCACAACCTCTTCCTCTTCACCGACGAAATCTACGAGCACTTCCTCTACTCCGGCGCTCAGCACATCTCCCCCTTCAGCTTCCCCAACCTCCGCGAACGCGCCATCGTCATCTCCGGCTTCTCCAAAACCTTCTCCGTCACCGGCTGGCGTCTCGGCTACCTCGTTGCAGACCCCCAGTGGCTCGGCGCAATCGCCTACTTCCACGACCTCACCTACGTCTGCGCCCCCTCCGCCTTCCAGCACGGCGCAGCCGACGGTCTCGAACAACTCGGCCCCGACTTCTACTCCGCCCTCGCCGCCGACCACGAATCCAAACGCGCCCGCATCGTCTCCGCACTCACAGACGCCGGCATGAACCCCTACACCCCCGCCGGTGCCTACTACATCCTCGCCGACGCATCCTCCCTCCCCGGCGCCACCGCCGCCATCAAGGCCCGCAACCTCCTCGCCCAAACCGGCGTCGCCTCCGTCGCCGGCTCAGCCTTCTTCCGCCCCGGCCTCGGCGAAAACCTCCTCCGCTTCTGCTTCGCAAAACGCGACTCCGACCTCGACAACGCCTGCTCCCGCCTCCGCTCCCTTCGCTAAGGCACCCCACCCCGACCTCAACCAATCCCGCTAACTTGCTGACTCGCTATCGCGGCGAAGCCGCAGCTAACCCGCTAAACCCCACCCTCCCCTTCCTCACCCCCCATCTGTTACCTTGCGGATACCACCGAATCCAAGAGGTACCCTCCCGTGACCCCATCCCACCTCCTCCTCGCCGCCCTCCTCTGCACCGCCCCCCTCGCCCTCTCCCAGGCCCCCCAATACCCCAACTACCCCTCAGAAACCCCAGCCCACTTCACCCCCACCACCTACGGCCTCGACTACGAACGCCGCATCGCCGAAATCCCCATGCGCGACGGCGTCCACCTCCACACCGTCATCCTCGTCCCCAAGGCCGCCAGGCACGAGGGCATCCTCCTCACCCGCACCCCCTACTCCGCTGACGCCATCTCCACCAACGCACCCTCCACACACCTCGCCCCCACCCTCTGGGGATACGACAACGCCGTCGAAACCATCGTCGAGGGAGGCTACATCCGCGTCCTCCAGGACATCCGCGGCAAATACGGCTCCGAAGGCGACTACGTCATGAACCGCCCCTTCGCCGGCCCCCTCAACCCCACCAAAATCGACGAATCCACCGATACATACGACACCATCGACTGGCTCATCAAAAACATCCCTGAAACCAACGGGCGCGTCGCCATCCTCGGCATCTCCTACGACGGCTTCACCTCCCTCACCCCCCTCGTCAACCCCCACCCCGCCCTCAAAGCCGTCGTCCCCATGAACCCCATGGTCGACGGATGGCGCGGCGACGACTGGTTCCACAACGGAGCATTCCGCCAGCAGAACCTCCCCTACATCTACGAGCAAACCGCCACCCGCTCCAACGAGGCACACTGGCTCCTCTCCAACTTCGACGACTACGACATGTACATGGAGGCCACCTCCGCCGGCGAGCTCGCCCACCGTCGCGGCATGGAGCAAATCGGCTTCTGGCAGAAACTCGCCGCCCATCCCGCCTATGACAGCTTCTGGTCCGGCCAGGCCATGGACCAGATCCTCGCCGCACAGCCCCTCACCGTCCCCACCATGTTGGTGGCGAGCCTCTGGGATCAGGAGGACATCTACGGCGCAATCGCCGTCTGGAAGGCCGTCAAGCCCCACGACATCAACCACAACCTCTTCCTCGTCCTCGGCCCCTGGCACCACGGCGAAGAAATCGAAGACGTCTCCAACGAAGGCCCCATCCGCTTCAACCAGAACACCGGCCTCCAGTTCCGCCGCGACATCCTCTCCCCCTTCCTGGCCCACTACCTCAAAGACGAGGCACCACCCCTCACCACCGCCACTGTCAACGCCTTCGAAACCGGCGCAAACCGCTGGGAGCAGCTCCCCACCTGGCCCGCCGCCCTCGCCCCCTCCTGCCAGTCCGCCTGCACCCCCACCCCCACCCCCCTCTACCTCCAGCCCGACTCCAAACTCAGCTTCACTACCCCCCCCGCCACATCCGCCGAGTTCACCGAATACGTCTCCGACCCCGCCAAGCCCGTCCCCTTCCGCGCACGCCCCTCCCAGCCCACCGGCTACACCCCCAACCTCTCCTGGGTACGCTGGCTCGTCGACGACCAGCGCGAGTTCTCCGGCCGCACCGACGTCCTCACCTTCTCGACCGACACCCTCACCCAGCCCCTCCGCATCTCCGGCGAACCCGTCGCCAACCTCATCGCATCCACTTCCGGCACGGACTCCGACTGGGTCGTCAAACTCATCGACGTCTACCCCCCCGAGGTCGCAGGCACCCCCGAACTCGGCGGCTACCAGCTCCCCGTCGCCATGGACATCTTCCGCGGCCGCTACCGCCAGTCCCTCGCCGACCCCAAACCCATCACCCCCAACACCCCCCTCCCCTACACCTTCAACCTCCCCACCACCAACCACCTCTTCCTCCCAGGCCACAAAATCATGGTCCAAATCCAATCCGCCTGGTTCCCCCTCTACGACCGCAACCCCCAAACCTTCGTCCCAAACATCCTCTTCGCTCAACCCTCCGACTACAAAAAAGCCACCCAACGCATCTACCACTCCCGCTCCCAACCCACCTCCATCACCCTCCCAGTAGTCCCAGCGAGCTAGCGGCCAAACCCACCCCAACCGGGATGACCCTCAGCAACTATAAAGAGGGTCATCCTGAGCTTTTAAAGATGGGTCATCCTGAGCTTTACCAAGAAGGGTCATCCTGAGCCTTTAAAGATGGGTCATCCTGAGCAAGCGAAGCGCGCCGAAGGACCTGCGTGTCCCAACCACACCCCCCCTGCACGCACCACCACAAAGATGGGTCATCCTGAGCTTTTAAAGATGGGTCATCCTGAGCAAGCGAAGCCCGCCGAAGGACCCGCGTGTCCCCAAATCGACCCACCACCGCCAGCACCCAAACAAAACCGGGCCAGGCCTAGAACACCCCCACGCCAGCCCGGGCCTCTTCCCACAGCCCGTATCATCCATGGCGCACTCCCACCCCCCGCCGTTACACTGACCCCAGCTCGAGGCCCCCAGGAAACCACCCTCCTGGCCCTCCTCCTCTCGCTCTGGGCCCTCCACCCCCTCCCCGCCCACACCCAACCCACCCCCCGGCACCCCCTGGGAAATATCCAAATCGCACCCAAAACGCACAAATTGCGCACAAAATCACGCAAAAAACGCACAAGAACACACCAGGAAACCACCCCTTAACCCTCAACCCATCAACCACTTAACCGGCGCAAAACCGCAAAAACACACCCCCCTCCCCCCCCCATCGCGCGCAGCGCGATAAAACTGATCTCTGATCTCTTTCCTCACGCCGTCTCCACCCCAGCAACCCCCTCCAACCCCCGCTCCGCAATCTCAAACTCCCGCATCTTGTACTTCTGGATCTTCCCCGACAGCGTCGCCGGAAAATCCTCCACAAACCGCACATACGTCGGAATCTTGAAGTACGCAATCTGCCCCTCGCAGAACCCCCGTATCTCCGCCTCCGTCGCCTCCATCCCCGGCCGCAGCCGCACCCACGCCACCACAATCTCGCCCAGCCGCGCATCCGGAATCCCCACCACCTGCGCCTCACCCACCTTCGGATGCGTGTACAGGAACTCCTCCACCTCCCGCGGATAGATATTCTCTCCCCCGCGGATAATCACATCCCGGCTGCGCCCCGTCAGGTGCACGCACCCATCCGCATGCAATATCCCCAAATCCCCCGTATGCAGCCACCCCTCCCCGTCAATCGTCTTCGCCGTCGCCTCCGGCTCCGCATCGTACCCCAGCATGTTGGCATACCCCCGGGTCACAATCTCCCCCTGCACGCCCACCGGAACCGTCTCCCCCGTCACCGTATCCACCATGCGAATCTCGGTCTGCGGCATCGCCCTGCCCACCGTCGCCACCCGAATCTCAATCGTGTCGCTCGCGTCAGACATCGTCACCACCGGCGACGTCTCCGTCTGCCCATACGCAATCACCAGGTCCCGGCAGTGCATCTCGTGCAGCACCCGCTTCATCAGCTCCACCGGGCACGGCGCGCCGCTCATCATCCCCGTCCGCAGGCTCGTCAGGTCATAGCTGGCAAACTCCGG
This sequence comes from uncultured Acidobacteriaceae bacterium, assembly GCA_903904755.1. Classification (GTDB taxonomy): domain Bacteria; phylum Acidobacteriota; class Terriglobia; order Terriglobales; family Acidobacteriaceae; genus Acidicapsa. Next base: position 69,253 of record CAIVDV010000075.1, read on the forward strand.
CAGCCCCAGCTCCGCCACATACATCGCCGGCACACCGTACACGCTCGTCGCCCGCTCCTCATGCACCGCCTGCAGCGTCGCCCGCGCATCAAACGTCCAGTTCGGCAGCACAATCCCCGCACCCGTATTCACGCTCGTCATCGTCCCAATCACGCAACCAAAGCAGTGGAACAGCGGCACCGGCAGGCAAATCACATCCTGCTCCGTATAGTGGAACCCCTGCGCCAGAAACTGCCCGTTGTTCACAATATTGTGATGCGTCAGCATCACGCCCTTCGGCAGCCCCGTCGTCCCGCTCGTGTACTGGATATTCGCCACATCCCCCGCATCCACACGCTTCGGCAGCCGCCCCTCCGCCTCCAGCAGCGCCTCCCACTCCGGGCTGTCCAGATACACCACATGCTCCAGCTCCAGCGTCAACCCATTCCGCGCCCGCTCCAGTATCTCCCGGTAATCCGCACGCTTGTCCCGGCTCCACAGGAACAGCGCCTTCATCCGCGACCGCGTCAGCGTGTACTGCAGCTCGTGCGACCGGTATGCAGGATTCACATTCACCAGCGCCGCCCCGGCCCGCGCGCAGCCCATATGCAGCATCAGCCACTCGATGCAGTTGGTCGACCACAGCCCCACCCGGTCCCCACGCCGTATCCCCAGCGCCCACAGCCCCCGCGCCACCCGGTCCGCCTCCGCACTCAGCTCAGCCCAGGTAAACCGCCGCCCCTGGTGCCGCGACGCCACCGCCAGCCTCTCCGGATATCGCTCCGCAGTCCGGTGAAGCAAATCGCCAATCGTCAGTTCCAGCAGCGGCCGGCTCGGGCCGCGCGTATAGCTCAGGGTGCGGGTTAGGTCTTCGGTCGTCGTCATGGCTATGGGCATTACCGTTCGCCAGTCTACGCCCCGCAATCCCGCTCACCTGTGACGCAGTGCACACCAGTCAATCGCCCGCCCGCCCCACACTCCAATCACTGCGCCACCGCATCGCCCTTCCGGTGCACCCTCAGATTGTCAATCGCATGCTCAATATACCGCGGCTCAAAGTGCGCCGGCTGCCCCATGAACCGGCACGTCGCCGCCACCTGGTCCACAATAAACCGCGGATGGTACGCCGCCAGCTCCATCTCTTTCTCCACCGTCACCATGTGCACAATGCTGTCAAAGTGCGACTCCTTCAGCCCCATATTCTGCTTCGCGCACTCTTTCAGAAAAATCTCCATGTACTGCTCCCGCGTCGGCGCTCCAACCTCAATCTTGTATGGCAACCGCCGCAGAAACGCCGCATCCATCAGCTCTTCCGGCTCCAGATTCGTTGAGAAAATCACCAGCTCCTCAAACGGAATCGTAAAGCTCTTCCCCGTATGCAGCTTCAAGTAGTCAATCCGGTTTTCCAGCGGCACAATCCACCGGTTCAGCAGCGCCGTCGGAGACACCAGTTGCCGCCCAAAATCATCAATAATGAAGCAACCGCCAAGCGCCTTCATGTGCAACGGCGCCTCGTACGTATTGCTGTTCGTGTCAAATCGCAGATCCAGCATCTCCAGCGTCAGCTCGCCGCCCGCCACAATAAACGGCCGCTGGCACGGCACCCACCGCCCGTCATACTCTTCCCGCCGCAGCAGCGCCGTCGCGTCATCCACATCGGCGGGCTCCGCCGGCTTCAGCGTATGGTACGCCGGGTCATACACGCGGATAATCTGCCCTTCCACCATCACCGCATAGGGCACATAAATCACATCATTGAACAAACTCGTAAAGCTCAGCGCCACGCTCGTCTTGCCGTTGCCAGGCGGCCCATACAGCAGCATCGCCCGCCCGCTGTTCAACGCAGGACCGCATTTCTCCACAATCCGCTCCGCCACCGTCAACTCGCCAAACGCTCCCCGCAGCCGGTCATACGTAATCGTCTCGTTCGTCACCTTCTGCAGATTCACCAGCGCCACAAACTCATCCAGCGTCACCGGCGCCGGCCCAATATAACGGCAGTGCTGCAGCTCTTCCTGCGCAAACCGCTTCCCCTCGTCCGTCACCGCATAGCGCATCTCGCTCAGGGTGTACATATCCCGCGTGCCCAGGCTCCGCAGGTACAGCCGCTCCACCGCCATCCGAACCAGCTCGCTCACCACCGGATACGGCAGCTTGATCACTTCCACATACTGCTTCAGCGTCTCCAGGTGGCTCACATACGCTATCTTCAGCAGCAGGCTCAGCAGGTCATTCTCGTTGATGCCCGTCGCCACCACATCCGCCGGCTCGGTCGGCATCCGGTGCAGAAACGCATTCAGCGCACCCTGCGATATCGCACCAATCCCAACCAGCAGGTCGCCAATTCGCCCGCCGCCCGCCGCCTGCTGCTCCAGTGCTGCTTCCAGTTGCCCCTGCGAAATTATCCGTGCCTGCAGCAGCAGGTCCCCAAGCCTCATGCGTGCTTTCATTAGCTTCCCTCGTAAGCCTGCATGATAACTGAGCCCACCCCTGCCGGGGCACTCCGCCTCGCTCCCCGCCACCTGCCTCTTCCGGAATCAGCCCCGGTTCAGGCCCGACCTCTTCAGCATTCCCTCAATGTGCGAAACATACGCATGCACCGCCGCCGCCTCTTCCTCCGGCGTCCACCCAAACTCCTTCGCCAGGTATGCGCCCACCACCGGCGCCGCCGCAATGGATGCCTGCCAGTCATGGAACTGCAGCCCAATCCGCCGCGCCAGCACATCCTCAATCGTCGCGGCCATCTCCTCGCGCACCGCGTACACCACCTCGGCCCGCAGCGGAGCATGCCCAGCCACCAGCGCCTGCCGCAAAGCGGCATTCGCGTCCGCCAGCGCCATCACGGCACTCGCGCGCGTCCCATACTTCTCCAGCAGGTGCCGCGCAGTCGCCTCCGGAATCCCCTCCAGTTGCACCAGCGCCTTCCACGCTTCAGGCTCGAACCCTTCTGACCCCGCCAGCGCCAGCTTCTGTGTCCGGCTGCCACTCACCGGCCGCCCCATCACCTTCTCCACTGCGTCAATCGTGTCCTCGGCCATCGCCCGGTACGTCGTCCACTTGCCGCCCAGGATATTCACCACTCCCGCCGCCTCATCCACCTCCACCTCGTGGTCGCGGATCAGCTTCTTCGTCGCCTTCCCCGTCGCGCCCTTCGGCGCAACCAGCGGCCGCAATCCCACAAAGCACGCCCGGATATCCCCCCGCGTCAGCTTCCGGTTCACATACAGGTTCGCGTAGTGCAGCAGATAGTCAATCTCTTCCCGCTTGATGCAAAGGTCGTCGTCCACCTTCGCCTCATCATCCGTCGTCCCCACCAGCAGCGAGCCCAGCCACGGAATAACAAAAATCAGCCGCCCATCCGCCGTCTTCGGAATCATCAGCGCATCCGGCGAGGGCATCCGGTCCAGCGGCAGCACTATGTGCGCTCCCCGGCTCACCCGCAGCCGATCCGCCGTCCCAGGATTCGCCTGCTTCCGAAGCGCATCGGCAAACGGCCCCGTCGCATTCACAATCGCCTTCGCCTTCACCGCAAACCGCTGCTTCGTCCGCTGGTCTTCCACTTCGGCGCCAACCACCTTGCCCGCCGCGTCCTTCACCAGTTGCACCACCCGCGCATAGTTCAGCGCCGCGCCCCCCGCCTCGCGGAACGTCTTCACCAGCAGCAGATTGTAGCGCGCATCATCAAACTGACCATCGGCATACACCACACCCGCCGCCAGCCCGTCCGTATTCAGCTCCGGAATCCGCTTCCCCAGCGCTGCCTTGCTCACAATCGTCGACCCGAACAGGCTCGCCTTGCCCGAGACCCACTCATACACCTTCATCCCAAACCCGTAATAAATCACCTGGAACCAGTTCGGGCACGGAATCACAAACCGCAGCGGATGCGCCAGAAACCGCGCATTGTTGATCATCAATATCCGCTCCCGAAGCGCCCGCACCACCACGTGATACTGCCCCGCGTCCAGTTGCGTAAACGCCTGCTGCAGATACCGCACGCCCCCATGCACCAGCTTCGTCGAGGTCGAAGATGTCGCCGAGCTGAAGTCGCCCGCATCCAGCAGCAGCGTCCGCAATCCGCGCGTCTGCGCATCCAGCGCGCATCCCGCTCCCGTCGCTCCACCCCCAATCACACACACGTCAAAGGGTTGGCTCGTGGCCGCGTCTATCGCTGCCTGGCGGGATTGCTGTGCAATGGTCATTGCGGTTCGCCTCCTGATACACGCCGAAAGATTCCTCAAAAAGAAAACGTTGTCATTTTAAGCCTAATTCCACGTTTCTTCCAGCTCCATGATTTCTATCACACCTCATCGTTCCCATGACACCACTTACTTCACCTTCCTCAACCCACACTTTTACCCCGCGCAAAACTCATCCACTGCCGCCCCAAGCCGCTTCAATCCCTCCACCGTCATCCCCGGCTCCCCGCCCAATCCAATCCGAAAATGCTCCGGCATCTCAAAGAACCTCCCCGGCACCACGCTCACCTCATACTTCTCGCGCAGCAGACCGCAAAACTCCTCCACCCGCCCCCCCTTCAACCGCGGAAACAGCACCGTCCCCGCCAGCGGTCGCACCAGCTCCAGCCCCCCCTGCCCTGCAACGTACTTGTCCACCGCCGCATGGTTCACCCGCAGCGTCTCCCGCGTTCGCTCCATCAGCTTCGGCAGCACATGCAGCGCCGCCACCGCTATCTGCTCCGCAGGAAACACCGGCGACGCCGAATACAAATCATTCAGCCGCCATATCTTGTGCGCCAAATCCTCCTGCGCCAATATCCACCCGCACCGTATCCCCGACAGCCCGTACGACTTCGTCAGAGAATTCGTCACCACAAAGTTCTCGCCCAGGTGGAAGCTCGACCGAGCTGGCCAGCCCAGCAGCTCCTTCGGCAGCATATCCAGGTACACCTCATCCACCAGCACCCGCGCCCCCACCACATGCGCCATCTCGCCCAGCCGCTTCAGCGTCGCCTCATCCGTGTACGCCCCTGTCGGATTATGCAGATTCGTCACCACCACCAGCCGCGTCCGCTCCGTCAGGTGCCGGCTCACCTCCGCCAGGTTCAGTTGGAATCCCTCCTCGCGCCGCCGCTGGAACCGCGTCACCTTCGCCCCCAGATAGCTCGCCGTCTCCACCAGCAGGCTGTACGTCGGCTCCTCAATCAGAACCTCATCCCCCGGCTCAATCGACGCCGCAATCGCCAGATGATTCGCCAGCGAAGCCCCCGCTGACGCCACCACCTGCCCCGGCTTCACCCCGCTTTTGGCCGCCAGCGCCTCCTGCAACGGTCCGTACCCATACACCGTCGGCCCGTTCACCTCCAGCTCCTCCAGCCTCACCCCCAGCTCCGCCAGCGGGCAGCTCCGCATTCCGCTCGTCGCCAGGTTGTACGTCGCGCCCGAGTTCAACTTCGCCCACTCCATATATGCCGATGCTGTATACCGCTTGCTCATCTCGCCCCTTCTTGTCTCCGCCGGCGCGCCCAGTACGCATACACCGGCAGGCCCAACAACAAAATCCCAACTCCAACCGAGCTGTTCTCCGGATACTTGATCAGCGTGTTCAGCACCACCAGCCAGCACGCCGCCACAAACACAATCGTCGTCCACGGATGCCACGGCACCCGGAAACCCGGATCGCTGGGCGCATCCTTCCGGTCCCGGCTCCGGAACACAAACACACACGTCGCCGACAGCCCGAAGAACAGAAAATCAATCGGAATCATGAAATTCAATATCTGCTCGTACCGCCCCGTAAACGCAATCACCAGCGCAAACCCCGTCTGCATCACAATCGCCGCCACCGGTGCCTGCGTCCGCGCGCTCACCTGCGCAATCCGCTTGAAAAACAGCCCATCCCCGGCCATCGCAAAGTACACCCGCGGCGCAGTCAAAATCGACTGCGACAAAAACCCAATCGTCGAAATCGCTATCCCCAGCGCAATCAGCTTCGCCCCTGCCTCCCCCGCCACCAGCCGCATCACCGCACTCGCCGGCACCACCGTCTCCGCCAGCCCCTCGGCCCCCAGCACCCGCACGCACACCAGGCTCACCAGCAGATACAGCACAATCACCCCAACCACGCCAAAAATCAGCGCCCGCACCAGGTTCCGCCTCGGTTCCCGTATCTCTGCCGCAATAAAATTCGTCGTCTGCCAACCGCCATAGCTGAACAGCACCGGCACCATCGCCGCCCCAATCGCAGTAATCAAATCAATCCCCGGCGCCCTGTCCAGCACAGGGTGCATCAGTGGCTTCGGGTCATGCGCAAAAAACAGCCCCGCCACCACCAGGCACCCAATCGCCGCAATCTTCAGCACCATCAGCACGCTCTGCAGCCGCGTCCCCGGCTTCACTCCCAGGCAGTTCACCGCCGTCAGCACCGCCAGCGTCACCACCACCACCCAGCGCTCGTCCACCCCCCAGCCCGTCAGCTCCAGAAAATACCGCGCAAACGTCACCGTCACCGC
>CAIVDV010000076.1 GCA_903904755.1 uncultured Acidobacteriaceae bacterium
ACGCGAAGCGGCCTGAAAACAGGCTGTGGAAGTATGGAAATCGCAAAGAACGCGATTCCCACACTCCCACAGCCTCGACGACTACGGGGTTATCCCCTCAACCCCAGAGCATATGGGGTACGCATTCTGAGGGCAAGGTCAAAGGTGGGAGCAACCAATCTCCCCAACAACCCTCCGATCCACCCATCAATTCCCCGGCGGCGCAACCCTCGTCCTCACCGTGCTCGAGTCCGTCACCCGGTCAAACATCTTGCACTTCCAGTCCCCAAACGTCGTCCGGTAGCACAACCCCTGTGCCTGCGGCTGCGGATGCGCATCGCAATTCTTGCCCACATTCGTGTGACCTGCGTCGATGTTGAAGACCTTGCTGCACTGATACCGAGTAAAGCTCCCCCGTATCGGATACACCAGTGAGTTCGGGTCCAGGTCGGTATAGGTGTCGCTCTGTGGATTCACCTTCCGCGCCGCCGCCATCTGCACCGTCAAGTCCGTATCGATGTAGATGTACGTGCCCGCCAGCTTCTCGTCCTCACATTGAAACAGCTTCTGCGCAACCGGCTGCGTCAGCGTCGCCCCCAAGACCTGCGGACACGGCGTCACATCCCGCGTCCCATACGGCGCGCCCGCTCCCTGCCCCTGCGCCAACGCCAGCCCGCTCATCACCACCACTCCAAGCCCAACCAGCACACCACGCCACACACGCACAAACATCCCTGCCATCTGCCGCCTCCTCACTCTTCCAATGTTGATTCTGAAAAAACCACTACCCGGCCCGCCGTTGGGGAAGACTCTTTTCACCAGCCCCATCCAAAAACCGCTGGCCGACAGGCACCAACGTTATAGCCAACTCAAACCAAAATTTCCACAAAAAAATGTCCCCCCGGGTGCCCCCGGTCTCGCTTCTGAGACCAGGGTATAACCACTCCCCCAACCGCACATCGCCATCGAGCGCAGCTCGATCCCAGCGCCAAAGGCGCGCACCATCCCATCCCAGGCCAACGGCCTGGGTCCCAATCCCAACCCAAAACCAAGGACTGAAAGCCAGCTCTACCCCTTCTTCCCCACCCCAATCACCCCCCTCAACACCTCCACCCGCTGCGGTCCCTTTTCCTTCTCCGCCGCCTCCAGCACCGTCAGCCCCGCCTTGTTCCGAATCGCCAAATCCGCCCCATACTTCACAAACAGCGGTATCGCCTCATCATCCACCGTCGTAAAAATCGGCGTCTCCCCTTCCTTGTTCCGCGCATTCACATCCGCGCCCAACTTCAGCAGCTCCTCCTCCACGTCCGTCAAAAACGTCTCGTGCAGCGGAGTATTCCCGTCCTCATCCCGCGCATTCACATTCGCCCCCGCCGCCGCCAGCAGCCGCACACACTCCACCCGCGCCCCATCCACGTCGCGGTAACTAGAGTCGCCCGCCGAAAATATCGCCGTCTTCCCCTCCCGCCCCCGCGCCTCCAGATTCGGATGGAACTGCAGTACCTCCTTCACCACCTCCGGATTCCCCGACTCCGCCGCATAAATCAGCAAACTCCCCTCCCCCTGCCCGCTCATCGAAAACCCACTACCCTCCTCCGTCACCATCAGCTTCCGCGGGTCCACATTCTGGTCCGCCCCGTACCCCACCAGCGCCCGCATCGCATCCACCTTCCCCGCCCGCACCGCGACCACCAGAGCCCCATCCTTGTCCTTCTGGTCCTTCTCGCTCGCTCCTGCATCCATCAGCACCTGCAGCGTCTCCGGATGCTCTGCAGCCGCCGTCAGCCAACCCACATGCTCAAACGGAATCCCCCCATATTCGGTCTTCGGCTTTGGCGCCGGATACGGCTTCAGCGGAACCTCCGCCTCAAGCAGTTCCCGCACCGTCTCCGTCTCGCCCCTCTGCGCCGCCTCCTTCAGCATCACCTGCCCATCCCAGCTCTTGAACGCATACCCTTCCGCCTTCAGAGCCGGCACCAGCTCCTCGCCGCCCTGGATCCAGCGCGACGTCCCCGCCAGCTCATCCACGGCCTCTTCCAGCTCCGTCACCACCCCCGGCATCCCCTCCTGCTCGCCTTCGTAATCCACCACTTGCTTCGCCCGCCCGTCGATGCTCACCCCCACCACATAGGTCGGCAAATCCGTTGCATTCCAGGCATACTCCGCATCCAGCGAATAGAAATCCGCCTCCACAAACCGCTTCGCCATATCCCGCACCGCCTCCGCATCCACCTCGGCCTTATGCACACCTCGCGCCACCACAAACCCGCCGCCCTCAAACACCACCCCCGCCTGCGTCACAGTCACCTTGTACCCAGGGCAGCTCCCCATGCACCCGGTTCGCTCCAGCGTCAGCGCAATCTGCGACTCCTTCCTCACCTCAGGCCCCTTTACACGCACCTTCGGCAACCGCTCCGGCGGCACCAGGTCCACGTACTCCTCCACCTCCGCCCTCACCGCCTTCCCATTCACCTCAAACGGCTTGAACTTCCACCCCTTCACCTCACCGGCCACCCCCGGCCAGTGCTTCATCACCTTGTCGTCACCCGCCGCCTTCGCCTCCGCCACATCCCCGGCCGCCGTCACCGTAAGCGTCAAATGCAACTGGTTGAACCCGCTCTCCATCCCCGCCGTCGGCATCGATCTTCGGTGCGGCTTCAGCTCATGCCCCCGCACCACTTCATACTCAAACTGCGGCAGCACTACCTCCGCAACAGCCACCTTCTCCAGCGCTACCGCCTTCTCCTCGACCGCTCCCGTCTCTGGAACCACCACCGGCTCCTGCGCCACTGCGCCCGCAGCAATCATCACCATCCCTGCCCAAACCAGCCAACGGATTGCCATGCACTCTCCCCCTGCTTCTCTTCGACGCTTCATAATACAGTTGGAAACCGCACCTCCTCGGAATGTTCCCGCCCCCTGCACCCAACCGCGCCCCCCGCGCATCCAACCACCTGTGATGACTACCAACAACCTCCCTCTCCGTACCCTCGGCAACTCTGACCTCCAACTCACCGCCATCGGCTTCGGCGCATGGGCCATCGGCGGCGGCAACTGGGACTTCGCATGGGGCCCCCAGGATGACTCCGACTCCATCCGCGCCATCCACGCCGCCATCGACCACGGCATCAACTGGATTGACACCGCCGCCATCTACGGCCTCGGCCACTCCGAAGAAGTCGTCGGCCAGGCCGTCCGCACCGCCTCAGCCAAACCCTACGTCTTCACCAAGTGCTCCATGCGCTGGGACGCCGACCGCAAAATCTACCGCGCCCTCAAGGCCGCCTCCGTCGTCGAAGAACTCAACGACTCCCTCCGCCGCCTCCAGGTCGAAACCATCGACCTCTACCAGATCCACTGGCCCAACCCCGAAGAGGACATGGAAGAAGGCTGGGCCGAGCTCGCCCGCCAGCAGAAGGCCGGCAAAATCCGCTGGATCGGCGTCTCCAACTTCTCCGTCGCCCAGCTCCAGCGCGCCCAGGCAATCGCCCCCATGACCAGCCTGCAGCCGCCCTACTCCATGCTCCGCCCCGCCGCCGCCCAGGAACTCCTCCCCTTCTGCCAGGCAAACAACATCGGCGTCATCAACTACTCCCCCATGGTCAACGGACTCCTCGCCGGCCGCATGTCCGCCGAGCGTGTCGCAGCCATGCCCGCTGACGACTGGCGTCGTCGCGGCGTCGAATTCAACGAGCCCCGCCTCTCCCGCAACCTCCGCCTGGTCGAGCTCCTCCGCGAAATCGGCTCCGCCCACGGGGTCGAGCCCGGCGTCGTCGCCGTCGCCTGGACCCTCCTCCACCCCGCCATCACCGCCGCCATCGTCGGTGGCCGCAGCCCCCAGCAGGTCGCCGGCCTCGCCCCCACCCTAACCTTCCGCCTCACCAACGAAGAGTACGACTACATCAACGAGTTCATCGCCGCCAACCCGGTCGCGTAAACCCCTCCCCCAAAAGCAAAGCGCCCCGGACCATCAGTCCGGGGCGCTTCTCAATTTCTCAATCCATTACATCGCAGCGACGTAGTCAGGAACCACAATCGCCGCATGCTCCTGCAGCAGAGTCATCATCCGCGCAGCCATGTTGCTGTAGTGGTTTGCTGCCCTGTAAGCATTCACACACACACCTTCGGTCGCTTTGGAAAGGCCATACTGCGCCAAAGCCATCAGCACGCACAGCCGAATCTGCATCGCATCCGAACGCAGCGCCTCCAGCAACAGCGGATCCACTTCGGCCGCTCCCGATGAGCCATGCTTCGACGCGTAGTCAGCCATCTCAAGCATCACACCGGCATTCTGGTACATCGCCCAAAGACCGTGCGCTCCATCTACCCGATCCCAAATGTCAGCGTGCGTCGCCGTAATTCCTTCTTTCCAAAGGAATTGATCGCTCAGCCGACCTGCGCTCCAGTCCGTACGAAGACGAACCAGCAAGCAATCCCAGCTCTGCACGTTGCGACGCCGCATCTGCGCACGCCACTTGCTCAGGTAGTAGAAAATCGCGCCAACAATTGCGATTTGAAGTATCGGGAACAACATTACCTGTCCTTTTTCGAACCGCGCGTTATGTCGTTCGAACGGAGTTGATTACCCGTGGGTATCCCACTCGTGCGAATGTTCACTCCCATTATTACCAGAAATTCACGCATCTGGTCACTGAATTCTCTACGACTTTCGTCTACCTTCGCAAAATTCCACACCCAATAGACCAATGTACAAAAGTAACTTGCCGATACCAGCACGTCCAGCCAGTGGTACTGGCCCCCCACCATTTGATGCGTATGCAGCACCGCCACCAGCAAGCTCACAATCGAGAAGAACCCCATACCCGTCGCAATCTGCAGTTCCCGGTCCTTCCACCCTATCGACAGCAACTGGCTGAAGCACGCCATAATCAGAAACAGCACCACCCGAAGAATCGCAAACGTCTGCGCCAGGTGGAATGCATTCAAACCCAAATCCGTCAGCTGAGGCGGAACCGTCTTACCCGCCAGCGGCCAAATCACCGCCCCGGCCAACGCCACAATTCCCAGCAAGAACCATCGGCTCGATTTCGGCAGCGACCCACGTACCGGAAGCAACACGCTCCAGATCAACTCGGTCAGCACCGCAAACTGAAGTCCCGAATCAACCACCATCTCCCACGTGTAGATCCGGAAGTACTGCTCTTGCGGAAGTGACCCCAAGGCGAGCAACCCTATGTCGCTCACCAGAGTCCAGCCGATGTACACCGCAAACCAGGGAAGCCGCCTCCACAACGATCGACGCAGAATCAGCATCAACACGACAAATTCGCCGAGTAAACTGACGTAACTCATCCCTGTATCGATGGTCATCAACTGCCTCCTGCTTGAAAACGATTGGGGGCTCGTTTTGCAGAGGTTCAGTGTATCAGCGAACTCCATTTCATGAATGCAGGAAACTTGATGAAATCTTGCCGTTTTCCGCTACTAAAACGACTTTGCCGTCCCTGCCAAGGAGAAGGAACCAGGGACGGCAAGATGTCTGTGAAACCCTCAACCCCATTCGCAAGAAGGTAACCTCCGACCTCCGGAGAAACCGCCTGCGCCAGCCGGGGGCTGGGTCAAGAATTCAAAACTAGGCGGCGGTGATTTTCCCGTTGGAACCCTTGACCGGCGGCAGCGGAGCAGGCACGCCAGGGCCAAATGCCACCGTCGTTCCCTTGTTGCCGTTGGTCGTCGGCGGCAGCGGAGCAGGCACGCCAGGGCCAAACGCTACCTTCGTTCCCTTGTTGCCGTTGGTCGTCGGCGGCAGCGGAGCAGGCACGCCAGGGCCAAACGCTACCTTCGTTCCCTTGTTGCCGTTGGTCGTCGGCGGAAGCGGAGCAGGCACGCCAGGGCCAAATGCCACCGTCGTTCCCTTGTTGCCGTTGGTCGTCGGTGGCAGCGGAGCAGGCACGCCAGGGCCAAATGCTACCGCCGTTCCCTTGTTGCCGTTGGTCGTCGGCGGAAGCGGAGCAGGCACGCCAGGTCCAAACGCTACCTTCGTTCCTTTGTTGCCGTTGGTCGTCGGTGGCAGCGGAGCAGGCACACCAGGGCCAAACGACGAAGTGCTGGAGATGCCATTCACCGCGGCAGGCAACAACGCCGATACTCCCCGAACAGACGCAAAAGCTGCAGAAGAGGACAGAATGAAGCTGACAAGAATCACAAAAATGGGCATGCGAAAGGTTTTCATTTTAGGGGGGGTCTCCTTTGGTAACAAATTGCTATGGCAAGAGTACCCCAAAAGTTGTATCTCCGGTAGTCGGATTAGGCCATTAAGAGAAGAAAATCTTCGACTTAACCGCAGCAAACCCAACGCGCAGCACTAACCCGCATTTCTCACCATAGCGTCAGTATCGAGATATAGAAATATTCAAAAAAAGCTGGAAAGGCCTTCGAATGTGTGTCATAACTGCTTTGTCTAGAAGTAGTTTTTACACCCAGACAGAGGCCTTTCACATGAC
>CAIVDV010000077.1 GCA_903904755.1 uncultured Acidobacteriaceae bacterium
AGCCCATTGTGTCAACAACAGTCCACGTTGCGCTTTAATATGCACTGAGACGAACTCGTCCAGCACGGGCGATCTGTGGTGGTAGAACAGTTGCAGCCCATGGTATATGTTGATGTTTCGCCCCCCCACGCGGGGGGCGTGGATTGAAACTGTTTGTCTTGATGTGGGTGCTCCTGCTTCGGCGGGTCGCCCCCCACGCGGGGGGCGTGGATTGAAACGGGTTTGGGATTGCCGGGGTTGGCGCTGTCTTTCCGTCGCCCCCCACACGGGGGGCGTGGATTGAAACAACAGGTCATCCACAGCTATCCGCAGACGATCGGAGCGCCTCCCTTCGAGGCGTGGACTGAGTGTTCAGAAAGGCTCTAGCGGCCTTTGCGCATGATTGGATGGGGCTGTGCTCAGATCACCCGGTCTGGTGCGCTGCGGCTGCCTCTGGGCTGTCTGGCGCGCGACGCTCCATTCTTGCCTTTTCTTGAGACAAAGTCGATGGTTTATGGTCTCTGATTGAAGAGCCATCCGTCCCAGCCCAAAATACATGGGCCGGTCTCGTTGGTCCAACCAGCCAATCTTCTGTAAATGGCGCACAATTCCATCGCTAACCCGCCGGCTCATCCCATGTTCCCCTGACGAGCGCATCCAGGCGAGTTTGACGGCCCTTAACCCATTTGGCGTAGTCTCCCTCCGTGGTCTTGATCGATTCGTGCCCCAATAGTTTGGAAACCTCCTCGAGCGGGACGCCCTTTTCCAGGAGGTCCACAGCAAAGGTGTCACGAAGCCTGTGGCTGGTGGCAAAACAAACGCCGTCCAACTTGGCCGCCTTAAACACCGGAGCGACATAGTACCTGCTCCATTTGCGAGTCAACGACTCGACTAGTTCCCCTGACCAAAAGAAGAAATTCGGGTCCGTGTTTGGGACTTCTAACAGTTCCTCCGCGATGCGAACCGGTATGGGGACACAGACATGGACACCGGTCTTTTGACGGCTTGTTCGGACACGGTATAGCCCATCACCCTCTGTCTCCAGTTCTGCCCGCCTTAGCGTCAATGCATCTTCGATTGCAAGGCCGGAAAATCGCATGAGTTGAAAGAGCGCCCGCGCGCGTACTGCGTGCTCGGGATTCTTGACGACACTTGAGACCGCGACCAGAAGCCGGGCGTATTCGTCCGCGGACAGTGGCATTGTGGGGACTTCGTCGATCTTTACCTTGGGGAGTTGCGGGACGCGCTCGAGCCATTGGGCTTCGTAGCAGTAACGGAGGAAACTTCGCACCCGCTCCCGCACCTTGCTCCGGGTTGTGCTGCTGGGATATTGGGACTCCCAAGTCCCCGCGAATTGTGTCAGCAACTCACGATCCAGCCCAGCAACGGTGAAAACGCGGCGACGTTCGCAGAAAGCCTGAAGCCGGGCCAATTCCCGGCGGTACTTTCCGAGTACATCAATTGAGATGCCTTGGACGGTCTTGTCCTGAATGAAAACCGCGATGGCTTCCTGGATGCCCCGACCCTTCGCAATCGGCTCCGGCGTCCGCCCGGCCAATTGGTCCTCTAATTTCCGCTTGACAGCTTCAGCTTCCGCCCACGAACGGGACCCAGCGGCCTTTCGGTATTGAGTCGCGTTCTGTGTCCACCTGAGATGCTTCCGGCATTGGCATCGCTTCGAGAATTCGTCCCCTTTGTATTTGCAGTCAGAGGAGTGGCGGACGAAAATTGTGATTACTGGAGCGGTGCTCATTGCGCCTCCGAAATTCGACAACTGAAGGGAGCGTAGCACAAAATTAGCACAATTTTCCGGGGGTATTTTGCAAGTTGTTGAGTTTAAATGGAATATAGATGGTGGACCCGGTGGGAATCGAACCCACAACCTGTCGATTAAGAGTCGAATGCTCTGCCAGTTGAGCTACAGGTCCGTTCTCATTATAACCCCAATTCGGGGCCTTTTGGCAACCCCACCCACCCCCGGCCGCCCCCTACGGAACCGTCACCACCACCTTGCCCACTTGCTCGTTCGATTCAAGGTACTTGTGCGCAGCTACCACATCCTTCAACGTAAAGGTCTTCGCAATCCGCGGCTTGAACACCCCTGCCTCCACCTTGTCATACACATACTTCTCGGCAATCGCGCGCTTCGTCGGGTCGCTCAGCACATCGGCCACCGTATAGCCCCGCAGCACCAGGCTCTTCACCATCGCGGCCACCAGCGGGAACGGTGTTGCGACCCCGCCCAGCGCCCCATACAACACAATCAATCCCCCCCGCGAGGCCGCTTGCGCCAGCTTGTCAACCCAGGGCCCGGCCACCGGATCAAAAATCACCCGCGCACCCTTGCCTGCGGTAATCTCATTGACGCGCACCACCACGTCTTCGTCGTCGGTCACCACCACGTGGTCCGCTCCCAGTGCCAGCAGTTCCGCCTTCTTGGCCGCCGTCCGGGTCGTCGCAATGCTTACGCCGCCCTCCGCCTTCACGATCTCAATTGCCGCCAGCCCCACGCTGCTGCTCGCTGCGGAAATCACGACAAAATCTCCAGCACCCACATGCCCATGCTGCACCAGCGCTCCATAGGCCGTCAGGTACTGCATCCAGATTGACGTCCCTTCTTCCGCCGTCAGCCGCTCTGGGTACGCTGCCAGCGCATACGCCGGAACAATCGCGACTTCGCCGTACACTCCATACTTGTCTGCGGGAAATGCCGGCACCGTGCTCCGCCGCTGCCCAATGAGCCCGGCGTCCACGCCCTCACCCACTGCCTCCACCACGCCTGCCGCCTCATACCCAATCAGCGATGGCAGCTTTGGCTGATAGAAGTACCGCCCCTGGCGAAACACAGACTCGGCCCGATTCAGGCCAAACGCCTCCACCCGCAGCCGAACCTCGCCCGGCCCCGGCTCTGGCAAAGGAACTTCTTCCAGCTTCAGCACATCGGCCGAACCCAGTTCGTGAAAGCGGACAACTTTGACAGTAGGGGAGACAGCACCTTTGTAGCTCATAAACGCAAAAGACCTCACCCTAAAGATGAGGTCTGCTGCGGAATCGATTCAGGCGATTCCTAACCCTGCTTGCCGGCTATGTGGCTCGTCACAGCTGATCCACTCTCCTGGCGCGTACTTGGCGCCGGCTTTGCCTTCGGTTTTGGCTTCTTTTTCGCTTCACGCCCGCCTACATTCTTGTTTCCCATGGTCTTTCCTTTCTCGGTTCTTGAAGTGAAGACCTCAAGCTCTCGCTTGTCTGAAGACTATACCGCACATTGCTGCGCGCCTGTTAACTGGCAATCAGAACGTAAACGCCAGCCCGCCGCCAATCGATCGCTGCGCCTGCGCAAAGAACAACCGGGTTCCATCCGTCGTCGTGTAAGTCGCGTATCCCTCTGAGAGCAGGTTGCGCAAATCCAGTTGCGCCTCCACTCCCCCCGGGCCCTGACGCGTACTGTGCAGCGGCTGGCGGATGTACACGTTAAAGTAAGGCGCACTTGCATCAATCGCAAATGGCGCAATCGCCGTCATCGTCTCTGCCGGCTGCCAGCGGTAGCTCGCACGCCAGTTCGTCCCCAGCCCGTCCACGGTCCCTGCCAGTGCCAGCGCATACATCTGCGCCCGGTGCGCCTTGACGCCCCGCAATATCGCCGCCAGCGTCTCTGGAGTCCCCGTTGCGCGCATCACCAGCGCATCGCCCGAGGCATAGCTCAGCCGTACCCGGTTCCCGCCCGGCAGTCGGCTGGCAAAACTGGCCAGCATCCCGGTGGTCGAGTACCCCGGCCCGGCCGCACGCAGCATCCCGCTGTTCGCATCCGCCAGCACCAGGCCACCTGCATTTTCGCCCTCGCTCAGCCGGCCCGCGCCGCTCAGCAGCGGATTCTCAATGCTGTCTCCGTAGAACACCACCATCATCTCGGTCGGCCCGGCCGTCGTTGACCAGCCCAGTTCCTGATGCAATCCGTGTTCCAGTTCCAGCCGTCCATCCCGGCCCACTACCACCGGGACCCAATTCTCGGCCTGGCTTTCCAGGGCATCGCTCGCCAGTCCTTCGGCCATCGCTTCACTGCGCGCCGTCGCAACCCGATAGGCAATGGTTGCATTCCCGCGGTGCAGTTTCAGGCTCCCAAACGGCATCGCCGCCATCACGGAATCCCCGTTGCCCACCCGCGCATACACTTCATTCGAACCAGCCTCTGCCTCCAGCCCGCCCAGCAGATTTAGATTCTCCCAGCCCCGCATCGAAACCACGCTCACTCCAGGTTCGCTCCCAAGAGAAAGCTGCGGATCAACCATCACCGCCGCCAGCGTCTGCACAGAGTTCTTCGCCAGTTGTCCGCCGCCCTCTTGCCGGAATCCCAGCATCGCTTCCGCAACCCCGGCCGTGCCATCCGGTTCCAGCCCGAACCCGCCGCTTGCTGCCACCCGGCGATGCTCCCGGCTCTGGTCCAGCGCTGCCAGGCTTACCCGCGCCGCGCCGTTGTCAAAATTCCTTCCGCCCGTCTCAGCCGCGACGCGCATCCGCCTTCGCGCCGCCGCACTCGCAGTCTCAACCGCGCCATCCAGCACCACAATCGGCGACCCGTCATCCAGATACCGCAGCAGTGGCCTGCTCTCTGCCGACCGCAGCGTCCACGCCCAGTCGTCCTCATTCCGCTCCCGCCCGCGCACC
Organism: uncultured Acidobacteriaceae bacterium; assembly: GCA_903904755.1. Classification (GTDB taxonomy): domain Bacteria; phylum Acidobacteriota; class Terriglobia; order Terriglobales; family Acidobacteriaceae; genus Acidicapsa. The sequence goes on from CAIVDV010000077.1 coordinate 4,642, forward strand.
GGCACCGGCGTCCACTGCATGAGGTCATACAGCGTATTCAGCGTCAGGTTCACAACCGTGTTGGCACGGACGCGAAGATTCTGTTTCAGGGTGGGGATAAAGCTGGTTCCTATCGCCTTCAGCGCGTATTGCCCCGGCATCAGCGATGCAAAACTGTAGGTCCCCTTGCGATCGGTAAACACCCGGCTGACCAGCGACTCGTCCGCGCGCAGCAACTCCACCTCCGCCCCAATCTGGGGCGTACCGGCGGTGTCCCGCACCACGCCGCTCACTGACCCTGCGGTGTGCGACGGGCCGGCGGCATAAGCCACGGCCTGGTCTGACACGCTTCCCAGGGCAAGCAACGACGAGCAGGTGATTACGAATTGGACGAGATTACGCTTCACGGCAGTTTTTGCACCCGTTCCGCGCCCTGACCTTTTCCAAAAGAAACCAGTCCCCAGGGGTCGGCCAGATGCATGCCCTGGCCGTACCACATTGGGAGACATTCCCTATTCGACGACAAAAGGGGCCGTTTGTGCAATCTCTTGTTTTGAAATTGCATCCTGAATCCGAATCGTCATCTTGTACTTGCCCGGCTGCAAACCCGCCAAAGGCAGTGTTCGCTCCGTCGTCAACTGGTCACTGTGCGCGCTAAGGTCTTTGGATTGTTCGGTCGTCGCGAGCAATACCTTGTCGCTCACCGCATCCCGAACCTCATAGGTCACCGTCGCGGAGTTTGACTTCGTCTTGTCGTCAATCCCCAGGTTGTACACCTGCATCCAGCAGTTCAGCTTCTGGTCACGCTTGAACTTCACAGGATTCGCCGGCGTATCGCTCACACGCGGCCGTACATACGTGTTGCCGATAATGAAGTTGCCCGTGCCAATCGTCTGGCTCGGAACCAGGTACATCTTGTCCGCCAGAATCAGCGAAGAGGTCGACAGCTTCTCATCGTCGTACTTCGGCACATTGATGCTCTGCGAGTAGACCCCCACGTGATCCGGGTTATTCACGTCCTTGATCGCGATGTCAACGCGGTACGATCCCGGACGCAGCGGCAGAGCCTTCTGGTAAATCGACTGGTTGTCCAGCACCTTCTGCATCAACTCCGCCGGCTGCTCAATCTCCACCGTGTCTTCAAACGTCTGCACGGTCTTGTGAGTAATCGTCGAAACCTTGCCCAGAATGTTCACCACACCGCGCGACACGCCGTTCTTGGTCGTAATCGTCACGTCCCGGTTGCGAATCTGCAGGGTCACGGGCACCAGAACCGTATCCTCCGTCACCCGCACGTAGTCCGTGCGCACATCAAACGGAAAAATCGGCCCGGTAATCAGCTTGTGCTCGCTGATAAAGCTCTCGAGATCCTTGAACTTGATCGGCGGCGGCGCAAACAGCTTTGCCGCCAATTCGATGCGGTCAAACTGCTTGCTCTCGTTTCCGTGCGTCAACGGGCCTTCGCCAAGGCTTTCGATGCCACCCTTGAAGCGGTTGGCCTTCTTGCTCATGCCCATCTCTTCGTACAGGGTGGCGCCGCCGCCTGGTACATGCAGCAGGGCATCCTTTTCGCTGCGGTCAATCGTAAAGTGGTAGTCGCCGCACATGCAGCTGTCTACAAATTCAATGTCGATGTTGTCGCCGATGCCTTCCAGGTACCGGTAGTGCCAGGTCTCAAACGGGAACGTCGAGGTCTCGCCGCCGCCTTCTTCGATGGGACGGTTATAGCTTCCGCCCGAAGGATGCGAATCAATCGAGTCCGGCTTGCCAAACGAGATATAGATGTGCCCGCGGTCCGTCTTCCAGCCCGGCTTGCCCGCCGCATAGTGCTCATTCGCATAGGCAATGCGCCGGTAGTGCTCTTCCTTGTACTCGTTGTCCTGCGAGTCCGGATTCGGATTGCGCCGCTGCCAGAACGCTTCAATAAACGCATCACGCTCTTCGTCGTTCGACAAGGTCTTGAACGCGCGAGCCTCTTCGTCGCTGATAATCCAAAGCACGTCCTGGTTCAGCCAGGTCTTGTATGCCGTCGAAAGCTCTTCCTTCACCCGCTGCTGGCGGCGCAGCTTTTGCTTGTCGCTCAGCGGCCGGTTCAGCGGATCCACATCGGGCTTCTGGCTCTCCTGTGCCGATGCCGGGGGTGTCGGGGGCGCGGTCGGCTCCTGTACCGCAGCCAGCGTCGGGTTCAGTCCAGTGGGGAGCCATGCCTGTGCCTGCACCTGCGTGCCTGCCGCCAGCATCAGTACGCCCACTCCGACTGCTCCAAACTGCCAGCCTGACCATGTGCGGTTCGTGTCTGCCTGTTTCCGTGCCAAAAACTTCATCGTCGTTTTCAAACTCCTGCAATCTCTCATTTTAAGGGCACCAAAGGGTGCGGGCAAGATTGGGCACACCGATTGGACAGAAACCCGCGAAAAACGTCACCCCTTCCTCCTCTCCGCTACCCCTTTCAGCCGCTTCTCATCCACTGCCATATCAAATTTCGTGCTTTCTCGGGAACCCATTCACTCTCCCTTGCGTACACTGAGAACGGAGACTTCCCGACAATAGTCAACTTATGAAGAAAATCATCCTCATCGCTCTGGTAGTTCTTGCCGTTGCCGGCCTCGTCGGCTTCATGGTCTGGAAAGCGCAGTCTGGCTACACCAAGGTCCTCACCGGCAAGGTCGCCCGGCAGGATCTCGCCACTGTCATCAGCGGCACCGGACAAATCAAGCCCAAGACCTACGTCAATGTCGGTGCAACCGCCATGGGCCGCATCATCGACCTTCCCGTCAAGGAAGGCGACCGCGTCAAGAAGGGCGAAGTGCTGGCCCGGGTCGAGAACATCCAGCCCGAAGCCAATGTCGAAGCCCAGAAGGCCTCAATCAACTCGGCCAAAACTGACGTGAGCAGCTTCATCGCCGCCGAGGAAACCGCCAAGGCCAACGTCGAGCACGCCAAGGCCGACCTGGAGCAGAAGCAGCTCGACTGGACCCGCGCCCAGGAGCTCTACAAGCTCCAGCTCCTCGCCAAGCAGGACTACGACGCCAAAAAGGCCGCCTATGATCTCGCTGTCGCCACCGTGAACCAGTCCACCGCCGCCCTCAATCAGTCCCGGGCGCAGACTGAATCCGCACGCGCCAAGGTCAACAACAACGTGGCCATGCTCCGCTACAACGTCGACGCCCTCAACAAGACCGTCTCCACGGCTCCGTTTGACGGCATCGTCACCAACCTCCCCGTCCGCCAGGGTGAAACCGTCGTTGTCGGCATCCAGAACGCTGAAGGTTCGACCATCATGACCCTGGCCGACATGAGCGTGATCACAGCCGAGGTCAAGGTTGACGAAACCGACATCGTCTACGTCCGTATCGGTCAGGTTGCTGAAATCAGCGTCGATGCCCTCCCCGGCCGCACCTTCAAGGGCCATGTCACCCTGGTTGGCGACCAGGCCATCCTGCGCTCCACCGGCATCGCCACCTCCCAGTCCACCACTGGCACAGAAGAGGCCAAGGACTTCAAGGTCGTCGTCACGCTCGACCCCGTCCAGGAGCACGACGTTACCGAGCTCCGCCCCGGCCTCTCCACCACCGCCAAAATCACCACCGCGCAGAAGCCCGGCATCCTCACCCTGCCGATCCAGGCACTCACCAACCAGATTCCCGTGAAGCTCGACGCCGACGGCAAGGCTCCGGTTGTCAAGGCTGACGCTACCCCGGCTCCCGGGACCAAGCCTCAGCCCGCCGTTCAGGGTGTCTTCACCGTGCAGGACTTCCACGGCAAGCTCCGCGCCGTCTTCGTCCCCGTCAAAACCGGCATCACGGGCGCAACCGATATCGAAGTGCTCGACGGACTACAGGAAGGCCAGGAAATCGTAACCGGGCCCTTCAAAACCCTGAGAGCCCTCAAGAGTGGCGCGCTCATCAAGCGCGACACCATCAAGCTCGGTGGCCCGGGCCCCTCGTAAACTCCCGGTCACCCTCGTCTCCAAACCAGCCCGGCGGCTTTTCCCGCCGCCGGGCATCTCAAACCCAGTACACCGTCGCAAGAGGCATTCAGGATGGATCCGAACACCAAAGCAACCCACACCAACGGAAGCTCCGCCCCCCGCGACATGATTGTCGTCAAGGATCTCTGGAAGACCTACGACATGGGCTCAGAGCAGCAGGTCAGCGCACTCCGCGGACTCTCCCTCACCATTCGTGAGAACGAGTACGTTGCCATCATGGGCCCCTCCGGCTCCGGCAAATCCACGTTCATGAATCTCATCGGATGCCTCGACTCGCCCTCCAAGGGTGACTACTGGCTCAACGACCAGCTCGTAAGCTCGCTCGACGACGACCAGCTCGCACGCATCCGCAACAAGGAAATCGGCTTCGTCTTCCAGACCTTCAACCTGCTGGCCCGCGCCACCGCCCTTCAGAACGTCGAGCTGCCCCTCATCTACAACGGCACTCCTTCCGCCGAGCGGCTGCAGCGCGCCACTGAGGCTCTCCACAACGTCGGCCTCGATGGCCGCATGCACCACAAGCCCAACGAGCTCTCCGGCGGTCAGCGTCAGCGTGTCGCCATTGCCCGCGCGCTGGTCAACAATCCCTCCATCATCCTCGCCGACGAACCCACCGGCAACCTCGACTCCAAAACCGGCGTCGAAATCATGGCTCTCTTTGACACTCTCCAGGCCCGGGGAAACACCATCGTCCTCGTCACCCACGAGCCCGATATCGCCGAGTACGCCCACCGCGTCGTCCACATCAAGGATGGCGAAATCTTCTCCGACGAGCCCTCCAAGCGTTTCCAAAAACACTAGTTCGGCTCTTCCCTTTTTGAATCGCACCTCACAGGCATGGCCCCAGGCCATGCCTTTCTCTTTGCACCACCTTTCCCGGCGGTCCCCCCTCCCTTCGCATCCGGCAAACCCACTCCCCTGAAAAACAAGTACTTCCCTGCATCCCGGGCCTGTCGCCTGTCGAAATCTCCACCCACCCCGACGCCAAAACTGGCTCCCAGCCAGGGTTCCAAAACCGGAATCTCTCTCTCGCTCCATCGCCATATCCTCCCTGGGCTGAATGCCGATCCCATCCGTGCTCACACTCAGCCCAACCCCTCCCTTAACTCTGTGCCGACCCTTGCCGATGGAGAAGAAGAAGCGGAAAACCCGAATGCCACCAAAACACCCCGGCAATCCTGCCGGCAGGCTGCATCCCCAGGAGGTTCCATCGTGCAAGGACGAATCTTGGTCGTCGAAGACGAGCCAATTGTCGCTCTGGATTTGAAGCAGGAACTGGAAGAAATGGGACTCGAAGTCATCGGAATCGCCGAAAGCGCCGAAGAGGCCATTGCCGGAGCCGCCTGCGAACCGGATCTCGCTCTCATGGATGTGCGAATCGTCGGTACCATGGACGGCATTGAGACCGCGCGGGAGCTGCGCCTCTGGTATCAGGTGCCGGTCGTCTTCCTCACCTCCTACAGCGACGAAACCACCGTCTCACGTGCAGCTGAAGAAATGCCCTACGGCTATCTGACAAAGCCCTTCAAATCCGCTGAACTCATGGCGACCTTGACCGTAGCCCTGCGGAAGGCGCAGGCTGAGGCCCGAAATCGGAATGCATTCCATACCATGAAAGCAACCCTGGAAGGCTTGAAGGATGGAATCGTCATGCTCAATCGCGACGGCTTCATCCGCTATTTGAACCCCGCCGCCGAGACCATGACAGGCTGCTCCCTCGCTTCGGCAAGCAGTCAGCGCCTCGATCGCGTCGTCACTTTCACCAACCAGCAGAGCGACCCAATCCCGCTCACCAGAATCTGGACCAGCGGAGAGGGCGACGGCCTCGGCTGGGTCATGCATGCCGTCGATGGAAGAAAGGTACTCGTCGATGTCGGCTACAAGCATCTCCAGGACGGCCATGGCAATCGCCACGGCTATGTCATGACTCTCCGCGATGCCAGCGAGCGGCTCCGCCAGCAGGCCATGGAAGAGGCACAGGAGGCCCAACCCGCCTTTGACCGGACCCCCATGGCGATGGTTCAGTTTGATCGCGCCGGACGCATCACCCGGGTAAATCGCGCACTCGTCGAGGGCGTCGGCGTGGGTGCCGAAAGCCTCATTGGGCGCACCTTGACCGGCCTCAGCATGGATCCCGACGAACGTATCGCCAAGGACCTGATGCACAAGTTGCTCAGCGAAAGTACCTTTATGGCAACCTCGCGAACTCCCGTCATGAACTGACCCCAACCTCGTGCTCCGGCACAGGCAACAACCTGTGCCGCCTCGAGCCTGATTCCAGGTTGCCCGCAACCCACCTCCAGGGTTCATTGCGACCGCGCTCGATTCCAACCCGGCTGCCTCACCCAATCTCCGGCCGGTGTGTCCCGTTTCAGGCCAAATTCGCTCTCCGCCCATTGTTGGGATTTGCCTCCCGGCTTTTCCTCTCTCCGTGCTTTCCTCCTCCTGCCTTTCGGCCTAGCGTATTCCCAGCGAACCCCATTTTGACCGGGGATCGCTGCTTCACCCGCTACGCGCAGGACGTGCGCAGAACCGGAGCTTGGGATGGCACTTTTACGGAAGTTCGAAGCAGACAATGCGCCTCTCCCGGGAGCATGCGAGCCAGGAGCCGCCCAATCCGCAACGGCGACTGCGCCACCTCGCAAACTGGCTTGCGGGGACCGTCCCAAGGCAAAGTTCAAAAAGTTGATTCTCGACTTTGAGCGATATCGCGACATCGTCGAGAACATGGTCGAACATGCCATCTACACCATGGATGACGAGGGGCGAATCACAAGCTGGAACTCAGCTGCGGAGAGGATGTTCGGCTATTCAGCCGCACAGGTGATGGGCCAGGACGAGCGGATCTTTGCAACCGACGCGAATCGCGCAGCAGAGATTCCTCAAAATGAGCTGGCAGAAGCGGTCCGAAACGGACGAACACATTCCGACAATTGGCAGGTCTCCCAAAATGGCAGCCTCATTTGGTCAAGCAGCGTGCTCACCGCGGTCTACGATGCCTCCGCCAACCTCACCGGCTTTGTCCGCGTAGCTCGGGATATGACCGACCAGAAACTCCTCGAGGAGCGGATAGGGCGCCTCGCGGCAGATCTTGAGATCCGCGCCGTCGAACGGACACGGGAGCTAGAATCGACCATTGCCGAACTCAAGCGCAAACAGGAAGAAGTCGAGGCATTTGTCTATATCGTCTCCCACGACCTGCGCGCGCCGCTCGTCAACGTGCAGGGCTTTACCAGGGAGTTGGAGGAAAGCTGTGGAAGACTCGGAGCCCTCTTGAGCTCCTGCGCGCTCGCTGAGCCATATCGGGAGGCTGTGGACGAAATCCTCGGCAGCGATATTCCCGGCGCACTGCACTTCATCTTTGCATCCTCGTCCAAATTCGAGCGCCTGATTGATGCACTCCTCGGACTCTCCCGCCATGGACGGCAGGTTTACCGAATGTCGGAACTCGATATGAAGGGCCTTGCCCTCGACACCGTCGAGTCCATGCAGCGCCAAATCCTGGAAGCAGAGGCCGATATCTCAGTGGGCAATCTGCCCGGAGCCTTTGGCGACCCAACAGCAATCGAACAGGTGCTTGCAAATCTGCTGGTCAACTGCCTCAAGTACCGCAGCCCTGATCGACCCCTCAAAGTTGAAATCGGCGGAGCGCTCGAAGATGGCAACGCGCACTTTTGGATTCGGGACAACGGCCTGGGAATCTCGGATTTTGGCAAGGCCAGGCTTTTTCAGGTATTCCAGCGATTGCATCCGGATCGCGCACCCGGGGAGGGTATGGGCCTGGCAATCGCTCATCGGATTGTCGAGCGGCACCAGGGCAAAATCTGGGCCGAAAGTCAGGAAGACCACGGCAGCGTCTTTCATTTCACCATTCCAGCCGGAACGCCTTGCTCTGGCATCGAGACGATGACGGGAGTCTGATTGGCAGACTCAAGGGAGGTCATGCGAATGGATTTAAGCCAGTCACCTTTCACAATCCTCATTGTGGACGACGATGAGGGACACGTAGAACTCGTGCGCAGGAACCTGCGCCGAATCGCCGTCGGTAACCCGATTGTCTCGCTCCAGAACGGCGCTCGGGCCCTGGACTTTATCTTCCGCCGGGCAGAGTTTTCCGCCCGCAGGGGCACTGACCTGCTCATCCTGCTCGACATCAACATGCCTGGCAGCATCAACGGCGTCGAGGTCCTGCGCCAGATCAAGCAAGACCCGGGAACCCGCAAGACACCTGTCATCATGCTCAGCACAACCGACGATCCCCGCGAGGTCGCATTGTGCTACGAACTCGGCTGCTCGGTCTACATCACAAAACCCGTCGATTCCATCCAGTTCATCGAGGCGGTCAAGCGTCTGGGCCTCTTCCTCCAGGTGATTCGCGTGGCAACCTGTGAGACTGAGTGTTCTTTGGAGGCAAGCCAGAGATGAGCCATGTCCAGGTGGAAAACACCCCGCAAGCCCGTCATGTCCTCATGGTCGAAGACGAGCCGGGTACAGCAGAGTTGATGCGCAGAACCCTCACCCGCTCCGGCTACTGTGTCGATGTCGCCTCAGGAGTCAACGCCGGGCTGCGCGCGCTGAACGGCAATGAATCCATCGAATACATGGCCCTGCTGCTCGACTACCACTTGCCCGACGGAGAGCCCTGGCAACTGGCTGACGCCGCTCAGGCTCGCGTGCCTGAAGTTCCGGTCATCTTCGTCACCGCCATGAGCCATGAAGGGGTTGCCATCGAGGCTGTCCGGCGCGGCTTCGCAGACTATGTCAAAAAAACAGACGGCTTCTGGAACGAGCTTCCCGCAGTACTCGAGCGGGTGGCGCGGCTTAATCAAATCAAGGGCCGGCTCGACGAAACCAGCGCACTCATGCGGGCTATCGTCGAAAACTCCTCTGACCTTGTCGCCGTTTGCAGCGGAGACGGAAAGCTCGTGTATCTTTCTCCGGTTTGCAATACGTTGCTCGGCAGAACGACGGAGGAGCTCCAGGACAGGCCGTGGACCGATCTTGTTGCCGAGGAGGATCGAGATGTCCTGCTGGGGCAGTTCTCCACGCTTGAGCGCAGCCCCGGCGAGCCGGTCACAATTCGTTGTCCCCGCAAAACCGGGCAGCACGCCTGGGTTGAAGCGCGGGTCGCACTTCTCAAAGCGCATTCGGCCGCACCACCGATGATCGTGCTCACTTTTCACGATGTCACCGAGCAGCGCGAACACGAAGAGCGCATGGAGGCCTCGCTGCGTGAAAAGGAAGTACTCGTGCGAGAAATCTACCATCGCGTCAAAAACAACCTCCAGGTCATCCAAAGCCTCCTCAAGATGCGCGCGCGGTCCCTTCCCAAGGACGAGACACGCGCAGCAATCGAGTCAACCGTGCAACGCGTCCATGCCATGGCACTCGTCCACGAGCGGCTCTACAAAATGGAGGACCTTTCCCGCATTTCCCTCTCCGAATACCTCTGCGATCTCTTTGGTGGAATCCTCGAATCCAGCTCCAAGCAGCCTGGCCAGGTCACATTTGATATGAACGTCGAAGAAATTCCACTCACCCTCGACAAAGCCATTCCATTTGGGCTGCTGGCGAATGAACTGATTTCCAACAGTCTCAAGCATGGCTTTCCCGATGGACGGACAGGCAAGGTGGCAATCTCAATTGCCAGAGACAACGGTTGCGTGCAAATGACGGTGCAGGATGACGGCATCGGGCTGCCTGTCGATTTTGGCGGCCGCGAACAGCGGTCCATGGGACTCATCCTCGCTTCCAGCCTCGCGATGCAGCTCGGCGGTAGCCTGGAGTTCAGTTCCAGCGGTGGCTGCAGGGTGCAGGCGTGCCTGACGCGCCTTTAGGCGCGATTGCCTGTTGATGCTGCAACTCAGCCAGGAAATCTGCCAGCCGCCGCTCGCGCCCCGTCCCTCGCTGACGTATGTCTTTGAGAACGCGATGGCGGGACTCGCTCTTTTCCGCGAAACAACAGGAACAATCTGAGGCTATCTTTAAGGAGTGCGGCGAGAACCCAAATATTTCTCCAAGGAAAGGGTCCCCGCATCACCCCCGCCCGTCCATAGTCCAAGGAGAACTCCTGCCATGCTCCGTCCCGCCCACCTCGCCCTTGCCATCGCTGCGCTCATGCCGCTCACTGCCCTCGCCCAAAACCCGGATTCCGGCCCCTACAAGGTCGTCAAAATCCAGCTCGTCGGTGGCGAAGGCGGCATGGACTACGTCACAGCCGACCCCGACGGACGCAACCTCTACGTCGCCCGCTCCGGCCCCACCGGCCACATTGGCGTCTTCAACCTCGATACCCTCGCCCCGGTCGGCGATATCCCCGGAGTCAGCGCCCACGGCGCAGCCGTTGACACCCTCACCGGTCACGGCTTTGCCACCTCAAAGCCCGTCACCATGTTCGACGCCAAAACCTTCGCCGTCATCAAGAAAATCGACACCCAGGGCAACCCAGACGGCTATCTCAACGACCCCTGGAACCACCACTTCTACATCCTCAGCCACTCCGCGCCCAACATCACCGTCCTCGACGACAAAGACGGCACCATCCTCGGCACCATCGACATCGGCGGCGCGCCCGAGCAGGCCGTCACCGACGGTCACGGCAAAATCTACGTCGATATTGAAGACAAGGACGCCATCGCCGTCATCGACGCAAACACCATGACGATGACCGGCAAATTCGACATCTCCAGCCGCGGCGGCGGTTGCGCCGGCCTCGCGCTCGATGTCAAAAACAGTATCCTCTTCGCCGCCTGCCGCGACAAAAAGAACATGATTATCCTCTCCGCTGCGGACGGCAAAATCCTCACCGATCTGCCCATCGGCAACGGCTCTGACGGCGCCACCTTCAACCCCGCCACCATGGAAGCCTTCAGCGCTCAGGGCGACGGCACCCTAACCGTAATCAAGGAAGATTCCCCCACCAGCTTCTCCGTCGAGCAGACCGTACCCACCCCGGCCCGCGCCAAGGTCCTCACCCTTGACCCCAAAACCGGCCAGATCTACACCATCACCGCGGAATACGGCCCCGTCCCGGCAGCCCCTGCAGCCCCGCCGGCTCCCCCCGCCCCGCCGGCCCCCGCTGCTGGCGCACCGCCCGCCGGTGGCCCTCCTGCCTGGATGCGCGGCCCCCGCGCGCCCATGATTCCCGGCTCCTTCCAAATCCTCGTCATCAGCAAATAACCCCAATCTTTTCCGGAAAATAGCACTCCCCAGGGGCATGGCGCCAGCCATGCCCCGTTCTCTTGTCCCGCTCCTCTCAAGTCCCACGCCCCCTTTGCCGATAAGCCCATCGAGTGGCACCAAAACAGCAGGCCCGGCGCAAACCAGCCCGGGCCTTCCAATCCTGCACATTCAGGCGGATATCATGCTCAACTCGGCGCAAACCATCCTGCATCTCCGTCCCGCTTCACCGCCGGACCACGCAGTTTGCCTTGCCGCCCCCCCACCCGACTTCGTCTGTGTCTCCGCCGCCCTCCGCCGGCTCCTTCAGCAAGCCGACATCACCGCCCCGCGCCTTCGCCTCGCCACCCTCGAAGGCGAAACCGGCTCCGGAAAATCCCTCCTCGCCCAGGCCATCCACCGCCGCTCGACCATCGCCGCTCTCCCCTTCCTCCGCTGCGATGCCCGCGAGTGGCTTGCCACCGACACTGACTCTTCCAACCTCTCCGGCACCGTCTACCTTGACCGGGTCGATCTTCTCCCGCCCACCGGCCAAAGCCTCCTCCACAACCTCCTCAAGCTCCTTCAGAACCTCGAATCCACTCCATTCCCGCCACGCTTCCTCCTCCTTGCCTCTTCCCACGCCTCCCTGCGCCAACTCGCGGCCCACGGAGCCTTTCTCCCCGACCTGGCCTTTCGCCTTACCGCCGTCCGCTTTGCCCTGCCACCCCTCCGCGAACACCGCGAAGACATCGGCCCCATCACCCAGGCGCTGATTGACCGAATCTGCCGGCGCTACCAGCAGCCCACCGCCATCCTCGCTCCCGGCTGCCTGCCCCGCCTCCTCCAGCACACATGGCCCGGCAACGTTCGCGAGCTCGCATCTGTCCTCGAATCCGCCATCCTTGAGGCCTCCCACTCCATCCTCAAGCCCAACGACCTCATCCTCCAGCACACCCCCGCACCCCACTCCCCCATTGCCGCCGCACCCGCTGAACTTCCCGCCGACCTCTCCCTCGACGCCGCCATCCAGCGCCACATCCACCTCATCCTCGAACTCAACCGGGGCAACAAACTCCGCACCGCGCGCATCCTCAACATCAGCCGCTCCACCCTCTACCGCATCCTCGACGGGGAAAACTCCCTGCTCCCCTGACACCCCGTCCCTGATCCCTGTATGACCCCTGTTTTTCCTGTAACCTCACACCCCCGCCGTAGTCTAATCAGGCATGAGCGCACTTCCCCGCACCAGCGCTCATCGACCTGAGAGGCCTCCATGCTGATTCGCAAACACAACCTGCTCGACGGCTCCGCCATCCCCACCTCGGAAATCACCCCGCAGGCCAAATACGAGCAATACAAGCGCCTCAGCCGCCGCGGTCTGCTCACCGGCGCGGGCGCGGTTGCCGCCACAGCCCTCGGCGCAGACCGCATCGCAGACCTCCTCGCGCCCTCCAACCGCGTCCACGCCTCAACCAAGTTGGAGACGGTCAAGAGCCCCCTCACCACCACCGGCGAGCAGCTCACCACCCTCCAGGACGTCACCCACTACAACAATTTCTACGAGTTCGGCGTCGATAAATCCCAGCCCGCGCAGAACGCTGGCACGCTCCCCACCCGCCCCTGGACCATCAAGGTTTCCGGCCTCGTCAAAGCTCCAAAAACCTTCGACATCGACACCCTACTCAAACTCCACCCCCTCGAAGAGCGCGTCTACCGCCACCGCTGCGTCGAGCGCTGGAGCATGGTCATCCCCTGGGTCGGCTACTCACTCTCTGAGCTCACCAAGCAATGCGAGCCCCTCGCCACCGCCAAATATGTCCAGTTCCTCAGCTACTTCGACCCCAAGGTCGAGAAATGGTGGTCTGAGAGCGGCATCCGCTGGCCGTACTCGGAAGGTCTCCGCATGGACGAGGCCATGAACCCGCTCACCCTGCTCACCTTCGGCCTCTATGGAGACATCCTCCCCAACCAGAACGGCGCCCCCGTCCGCCTCACCGTTCCCTGGAAATACGGCTACAAATCCGCCAAATCCATCGTCGCCATCAAATTCCTCTCCTCTCAGCCCCCCACCAGTTGGAACGACCAGGCCCCCGACGAATACGGCTTCTACTCCAACGTCAACCCCAACCACGACCACCCCCGATGGAGCCAGAAATACGAGCGCCGCATCGGTCAGGCCTTCTACGCCCAGCAGCGCACCACCCTCATGTTCAACGGCTACACCGACCAGGTCGGCTCCCTCTACTCCGGCATGGACCTCAACCGGTACTACTAGTCTCAGGCCGAGCAAAGCCTCCGCCCCGACCACAGCAAATCCCGCAGACTTGCTAACTTGCTATCGCGCGGAGCGCGCTAACTCGCTAAACCATGACCAAGAAAACCCGCATCCTCCTCAAAATCCCCGTCTGGCTCGCCTGCCTCACCCCGTGGGCCCTGCTCGTCTCCAATTCGCTCACCAGCCAACTCGGCCCCGACCCCACCAAATCCCTTATCCACTCCACCGGCACCGCGGCCCTCTACCTGCTCATGATTTCGCTCGCCATCACCCCGCTGCGCCGCCTCTCCCCGCGCCTCAGCTGGCTCATCCACTTCCGGCGGCTACTCGGCCTCTTCGCCTTCTTCTACGGTTCGCTCCACCTGCTCTGCTACGTCAGCCTCTACGCCTACTTCAACCCCGCCACCGTCTTCACGGACGTCTTCAAGCGGAAATTCATCTTTGTCGGCATGGCCGCCTGGGCGCTCCTTGTTCCCCTCGCCATTACCTCCACCACCGGCTGGATCCGCCGCCTCGGCGGCAAGCGCTGGAACCTCCTCCACAAACTCGTCTACCTCTCTGTCACCCTTGGCCTCATCCACTACTGGTGGCAGGTCAAGCGCGGCGTTCTCTCCCCACTTCCTGAAACCATCGCCCTCACCCTCATCTTCCTCGCCCGCCCCCTCACCACCTTTTGGGCCAACCACCGCCGAAACAACCCACTCCCGTCATCCCAATCCTGAAGCTACAGCACCGCCGCTAACGGCACCAACACAGAATCGCCCCGGAAACCAGACGCCAAAGCGTCCGACCTCCAGGGCGATTCCCTTTTTCGACTCCTTCAGCTATCCGTGAACAGCCACTCCTGAGAACGACAGCACCGCCAGCCCCTTCACCGGCTGGCCATAGAACCGCGCAGGCTCAAAGACGCTGAACAGCAGCAGATTCTCTACCTCCGACCGGGTCGCCGCATCCTGCGGGCCGGAAACGATACGGTAGTCATACACCCGTCCCGCGCCGTTCACATACGCTTCCACCACCACCGGCCCGTTCACGGTGCCAATCTCGGCCACATTCGCGTTCACGCCTGACTGGTACAGGAACCGCGGAGCCGTCCGCATTCCCAGCGGCTCATCCTGCGCAGACGCTGTCACCGGCCTCGCCAGCGTCCCCACCAGGAACGTCACCGTTCCCAGCAGCAGGACTGCGCTTGCCAATCCCGCCGTCGCCTGCAGCAGCACCGGCCCAATCGTATTCCGCCACACCAGCTTCCACTGCGCCACCCGGCTGCGATTCCGCAGCGCATGCTCCTGGGAAATCGCCACCCGAATCCGCAGCCGAAGGTCATCCGGCGCCTTCGGGCTCGGCAAGGTCGCCAGGCTCCGCAGTAGACGCTGCTCCTGCTCGCTCTCCTGCGCACACTCCTGGCACTCGGCCAGGTGCGCCGCAATCCGCTGCATCTCCCGGCCCGTAAGCCGGCTGTCATGGTATTCGCTCAGGTGCGCCTGCACACTGCCGCACTTCTTTACACCGAAGCCGAAGATCGCGTTTGGGGTCATTGTGCCTCCTCGCGATTCAGAATCAAGCTAGCCCGGGAAGCATTTTGCCGCTCCTGCTGCTTGGCCAGTAAGCACTTCTTCAGGCACGCACGCCCCCGCACCAGCCGGGACTTCACAGTACCCAGGTTCACGCCGAGCATCTCGGCGACTTCCTCATACACAAACCCATCTATATCCCGCAGAATCAACGTCGTCCGGAACGGCTCAGGAACCTCCAGCAGTGCTTCTTCAATCCGCTCCCGGCTCTCCGCATGGCTCGCCATCTCATACGGCGACTCCGACGGGTCCACAAGCATCTCTTTCAACCGCGTCGGTTCCCCATCCTCGCCATCCGTGGTCTCCATCTCGATGGTGACCTCCTGGCAACGATGGCGGCTCCACCAACGCCGCTGGTTCAAACCCTCATGCAGCGCAATCCGGTAAATCCAGGTCCGCAGCGACGACTCCCCATGGAAGTTCCCGATGCCCCGAAATATCTTTACGAAAACTTCCTGCGTCAAATCCGCCGCATCCGCCGGCTCGCGCACAGTCCGCACCAGCAATGCGTAAATCGGCTGGTGGTACCGGTTAATCAACCACGTGAACGCGTCCTCGCTCCCGGCTTTCAGCTCTGCAACAAGAGCCGACTCCTGAGGGTAAAAACTGAGCGCACTGGCAAGATTTCCCAACGTAATATCCGCCTGCAAGGTTGTGCCCTCCACTCTAACGCAATTCACATACCTTTGGCACCTGCTGCCGCCAAAGGCCCGCCAACACTGCTTCTCCTCCGCGCTCGCGGGGTAGCCAACCTCTCACTCCCCGTTAGAGAAAAATGCGAGGGGCGCCGGCCACCTGGATGAACTGGACCCGGACTGGCCTTCTAACCGCTTGGCGCCCTCTCGACTCGCTCTGCTTCTATAGACACTGCCCAGCCTTAAACTGTTCCCACCCATCGCCCAACCCTGCGGAAATCTCCCCCGCCAGGAGTTTGACGAAACCGACAGACCTGCTAAACTAAACAAGTTGTCCCCTCCTCAAAGAGTGGGCCTGTGGCGCAGCTGGGAGCGCGCTTCCATGGCATGGAAGAGGTCATCGGTTCGATCCCGATCAGGTCCACCAATTAAATCAACGAGTTAGCGAATCAGCTGAAAAACACACGATACGCTAACGATACGTTGAAAGATTAAGCGGCATTCCCCTTCACCTCACCCGAAACACCTCTGGAACGATCCATAAGCACATCCACAACTCTGCTCTGCGCTTCTCGCTTGGCTGGCGTCAGGGCTTTCGTGTAAATATTCATGGTCGTCGAGATGTTCGCATGCCTCATCAGTTCTTGAACCACCTTCACGTCCTCCCCGTTTGCCTTTAGCAACGTTGAGTACGTGTGCCGAAATGTGTGGAAACCCACCCATTTTGTGATCCCGGCCCGCTTGGCTGCAGGTTGCAGGACGCGATCCAGCAGGGTGTCTGGCCAGGGCGGCATTCTTCCCTGAACGTGTTCGCTGGCAAAGACCCAATCTTCCGCCTCGGCATACGCGGTCTCCTGTTTCCATGCCAGCATCTCTTGGGCAGTGAGCGAGTCGATTGGAACCGGGCGCCGGGAGGTTTCGGTCTTGCATTTCCCGATGACACCGTCTACAACCGACCGGGTCACTTCCATTTGTGACGACTTCCAGTCGATGTCCTTCCACTTCAGACCCAGAACTTCGCTGATACGGAGCCCTGTCGTGGCCGCAACGATGCCGATAACGCGCATCTTCTGGGGCAACTCCCGGATCAGAGCGCGGAATTCAGTTGCTTCCAGAGGCTCCGTCACCCTCGTCCGTTTAGTGCTTTGGCGCACAGCAAACATGGGGTTCTCGCCATCCTTGAGCCACCCATAGCGAATTGCGTGCTGAAAAACATCGCTCATGATGCCCTTGATCTTGGTCTTGGTCCCGTTGGAAAGTTCCTCCATCGAAGCGAGCCATCTTTCGACTGATACAGCTTTGATCTCCTGAATGCGGCAACTTCCCCACCGGGGGACAATCTTCGTTTTCAGGTAACCGGAATAGACTTGCTTTGTTTGACTGACCTTTCTTTCCGAAGGCTTCTCAAGATCAAGTTCTACCAACTGGTAGTGTCCTGCCAGTTCCTTGAATGTTTCCGGCCTTCCTTCCGGCCGAAGAGTTTCGTAGTTGATGTCAAGGCGCAACGTCTCTACTGCCGCCCACGCTGCCTTTTCAGTCGGATACTGCATGACTGAGCCAACGACTTGGGAGCGCATTCTGGGTTTACCGTTGCCGTCGGCTTCACGCCAGCGATAAATCCAAACATCCGTTCCCTTCTTGCGCTTGATTCGGCTAAAGAAGCCGTGTTGATACCGTGGTCGAATCAAGGAATAGACTCCTCTCTGCGACCCCGATGGCTATCTGATTCTACCGTTTTCGACTGCACCCAGGAAGACAATTCCGACAGCCGAAAGCGCCAGATATGGCGCGCACCGTCTCCGATCGGATAGGCCGGCACAGAGCCGCGCCGAGCGAGGTTCAACAGGGTCTTCCGTGGGAGTCCAAGAAAGTCGGCTGCTCGCTGACCGTCCACAAATTGTTCATGTGTAATACCATTCGCAGTTTGCATCTGTGTCATCTCCTGGACTACCGCGGTCCTCCGTAACTTCGAGGTCTTTTCTTTGCAATGTGCATTTCACTTAAGCTGAAAGGACAGGCCATACGATGGCCTAGCCCGCATTTCTCACCACAGCTTGCCGACTGTGATCACCAGGCATTTTTTAGCGAGACCATCGAGGTGTAGTCATCATTTCCCATCGAGTGTCTGGTTCTGAGAGTTTGGTTTCCTCTTGTTGGTGTGCTGGAACTG
>CAIVDV010000078.1 GCA_903904755.1 uncultured Acidobacteriaceae bacterium
AGTTCCAGCACACCAACAAGAGGAAACCAAACTCTCAGAACCAGACACTCGATGGGAAATGATGACTACACCTCGATGGTCTCGCTAAAAAATGCCTGGTGATCACAGTCGGCAAGCTGTGGTGAGAAATGCGGGCTAAAATCTCTGCCAAAATCTCAATAGCACCTCCGGAGGTTCTCCTTGATTCCTGCTGTACGCGCCGCGTTCAACGCCAATGTCCTCCCCGGCCAATATCAGGCACTCCTCCACGATCTTGAGCTCTCCGCCGGCGTTGCCACCCCTTTCCGCATCGCGGAAACCCCCATCTTCCTCCCCCTTCCCCTCCTCCAGTCCCTCGCCGACGCAGGCGCAACCCTCACCCGCCGCCTCCTGGGCTCCCCCGACTATCTCGCCCAGGCCGCTCAGTCCATCCCTCCCGGCTTTCGCGTTGCCGGCCAGGACTCCCGCCCCCACTTCCTCACCGCCGATTTCGCCCTCGTCCAAACTCCCTCCGGCAATCTCGAGCCCCGTCTCGTCGAAATGCAGGCATTCCCCTCCCTCTACGGATTCCAGGCCACCCTCGCCGACTCCTACTCCCGCACCTTCAACCTCTCCCTCCCCACCTTCCTCAGCGGCCTCAACCGCGACTCCTACTTCCAACTCCTCCGCAGTACCGTACTCGGCTCCCACGCCCCGGAAAACGTCGTCCTCACTGAAGTGGATCCAACCCGCCAGAAGACCCTCCCGGACTTCCTCGTCACCGCCCGCGAACTCGGCATCTCCATCGTCGACATCACCCATCTCGTCCCCATCGGCCGCAAACTCCACTACCGAAACTCCGCCGGTCACCTCATCCCTATCCACCGCATCTACAACCGTGCCATCGCCGACGAAATCATCGCCCGCGGCATTCAGCTTCCCTTTGATCTCGAGGCCCCCTGGGAAGTCGAGTGGGCCGGCCACCCAAACTGGTACTTCCTCATCAGCAAGTTCGCCATTCCCCACCTCTGGCAGCCCGGCCAACCCGCCTCCCACGTCATCCCCCCCGCCGTCTTTCTCTCAGACTTCCTCTCCGGCCCCGGCCACCAACGCCTCGCCGCTGCAGGCGTTCCGCTCCCCGCTCCCGGCTCGACCACGGCCGTCTACTCGGAACTCCTCCTCAAACCCCTCTTCTCTTTCGCCGGCAAGGGAATCCAGTTCGCACCCACCCACAGCGACCTCCTCGCCATTCCCCACGCCGACCGCGGCAACTACCTCCTCCAGCAGCGCATGTCCTTCCTTCCCACCATCGAAACTCCCTTTGGAATTACCCAGGCCGAAATTCGCATACTCTATTTATGGCCCGATGGCGGCGATCTCACCCCCGCCATTCCCCTCATCCGTCTCGGCCGCGGAAAAATGATGGGCGTCGATCACAACCGCGACCTCGAGTGGGTGGGGGCCTCTGCCGCATTCTGGGTTCCATAACGGCTTTGCGCCACTTCCATTCCGCGAAAGAACCATTTCTCTGCACCCCGTTTTCGAGGTACCCTCAAGTTATGGTTACCTCAGAGCCCGCAAATACACCTTTGACTCTCTGATACCACCCATAATCAGAAGAAATCCTGTAAAGTTACTTTGTCGGGACCCGGAGGATTTTGGTAACACCATGACGATTCCAGGCACCTCAGAATCCGGCTCCTTGTTGCCCGCCGGCAACTCGCATGAAGGTTCCTCTGAGGTGCGCTGCGCTGTCCGTTTTCCGCTCACCCTTTCCCTGGTCCTCTCCACCTCGGAAGGAGAGTTCACCGCTCGTACCGTTGATGTCTCCGCCAGTGGCGTCTGCTTCGTTACGCAGCACTCCGTTGAACCCGGTCAATGGATTGATTTCTCTTTCAGGATGCCTGGTCAGGTCCTCGCCACTTCACACGATGTTCTGGTTCAATGTCACGGACGTGTGGTACGCTGTGCCGCGACCCAGGATGATTTTCACACCGCTGCAACAATCGATGAATACAAATTTGCAGAACAATAGGAACGTCACCCCATGGCTGTGATCAAGATGGATCATCAAGAAAACTCCACAGAGCGCGACCTCCACGAGGACTCCTCCAACCCGGCGGCCGTGCGCGTCATCCTTGCCGACTCCCAGGCAATCTACCGCGTCGGCATTCGCAAAATCTTCGCACTTGAAGATGACATCCGCGTCGTCGCCCAGGCTGAGTCCATTGAGGCTCTACAGGCAGCCGTCCAGCGATACCCCTCTGACGTCATCCTGCTCGAAGGCGAAATGCTCACCGGCACCACCAGCGTCATTCCAGAGATGCTGAAGTCCGCGCCCAATATCAAGATCATCGTCCAGACTTCCAATACCGACGAGGCCAACACCGTCGACCTCTACCGTCGCGGCGTCCGCGGCATCATCTCCCGCGCCATCTCGCCCGATCTCCTCGTCAAGTGCGTCCGGAAAATCGCCTCAGGCGAAACCTGGATCGACAACCAGAGCGTTAACCGCGTCATCGAAGCTTACCGCTCTCAGGCCGCCTCCCTCGTCAGCCCACGCACGCAGCCCCGACTCTCCCCCAAGGAGTTGGCCATCATCGCCTGCATCACCCAGGGCAAACGAAACAAGGAAATCGCCTACCAGCTCGGCACTACCGACCAGGTCATCAAAAATTATCTGCGGAAGATTTACGACAAGCTCGGCGTCAGTGACCGCCTCGAACTCGCTCTCTACTGCCTGCATAACAAAATCATTCCGGGCGAGGGCGAAGCGGAGAGCCTGGCCAAGGCTGTTTCCCGCTAACCGGCTTCAGCAGAATCAATTCCACCTGCGGCGACTCTTCCGGGTCGCCGTTTTGCTTGCCCGCATTCGGCGCCACTGCCTTGTTCAGCAACCGCGTCAGCTCCCGAACTTCTTCGCAGCTCAATCCGGCAAACAGCTCCCGCGGAGCACGCTCCACTACCCCATCCAGCTCTTTCACCAGCGCATCGCCCGCTGCGGTCAGCCGAGTCCACACTACCCGCCGGTCTCCGGCATCCCGCTCCTGGCGCAAATACCCCTGCTTCTCAAGCCGTGCCAACAGCCGCGTCATATCCGGCGCCGGCGTTATCATCATCCGACCTATCGCTGAACAGCTCAAGCCAGGTTCCCCAGCTCCACGCAATATCCGCAGAACGTTGTACTGCGCCAGCGTCAACCCATGCGGCTTCAGCCGCTGCTGAAACTCCCGGTGCAATCGATCGCTCGTCCGCATCAGCGTCAGCAGCACTTCTTCCTGCGGACTCGCAAATCCGCCCCCGGGTTGTACCGCCGTCCCCATTCCAGCCATGTCCTCTATCTCGAATGCAACAAATCCGCGTGACCATCAGGATATCTGGGTGTCCCATCCATGTGGCGTCCTTTGCCGCATGGACGGGACAAAACAAAGCCAGGGGCCAAACCACTCCGGCCTGACCCCTGACCATTGACCCCTGATCACTCATCAATGACCACTGACCACCGACAACTGATCTCTGATCTCTGACCACTGTTACTGCTTGGCTACATCCAGATCCAGCGAAATCTTCACCGCATCGCTCAGAATCGCCTCGGGGAACTTCGCGCCAATCCCGAACGCCGTGCGGCTGATCGTCGTCGTCGCAGAGAAGCCCACATGCGACTTCTTGTCCATCCCGGTCTGCGCCGCGCTCGGGCCTTCCACTTCCAGCACCACAGGCTTGGTCACGCCGGCAATCGTCAGGTTGCCCGTCACCGTCAGCCCATTCGCGCTCTTCGCCACGCTCGTGCTCACAAACGTTGCCGTCGCAAACTTGTCCGTGTTGAAGAAATCAGGAGTCTTCAGGTGGTTGTCCCGCGCGCTCTCGCCCGTGCTCACGCCCGTCACATCAATCGTCGCCGTCACCGTCGACTTGGTCACGTCCTTCTCATCCAGCACAATCGTCGCGTCCACATGGCCAAAACGCCCATGGACGTTCGACAGCGACAGATGCTTGATCGTGAAGTCCACTTCGCTGTGCGCAGCGTCCGACTTCCAGGTGGAGGTTTGCGCCATGGCAAACGGAGCAGCCAGGGCCAGCACGGCAACAACAATCTTGTTCAGCTTCATTGGGAAGTATTTCCTTTCAGGTTGGGAAGTTGTATCTGTCTCAGTGCCCGGCAGAAGTCGTCAACCAACCCCGCCCACACCCATCTCGCAAACCCCTGCCACTTGCCAGGGCACAAACTCTGCGTCCGCCATTCCAGCCCGCCGCACCTTCCACCGGCCACCGGAAATCAGCTCGCATTCATAGGACGCACCAAACCAGATATTCGTTGCAACAAATATTTCCCGCGACCCAAAAATCTTCCCTCACACCACCCCATACGCAGAACGGCCCGGCGACAGTCTCCCATCGCCGGGCCGTTCCATTCCCTTGCTCTCTACTCAGGCAACGATAACTGCTGCCCAATCTCGAAGCTGCCTTCCACCTGCGGAGCCGAGGTCCCCGGCTGCCCGCCGCCCACATGCACGCCATACTTCCCGGCGGCAATAATCGGGTCGCCGGCTTCCGTAACCACGCCCAGGTCGCGGCCCTTCACCACAAACGTCACCTTCTGGCTCGCGCCCGCCTCCAGATGCACACGCTTGAATCCGCGCAGCGCCTTCAGCGGTGCTCCCTCCACCTTCGGGAACGTCAGGTAAAGCTGCGCCACTTCATCGCCAGCAACCTTCCCCGTGTTGGTCAACGTCACTTCAGCCGTCACCGGGTCCGCCGCGCTGCCGCTTCCGGCTACCGTCAGCCCGTCATACTTGAAGGTCGTATAGCTCAGCCCATATCCAAACGGGAACAGCGGCTCACCCCCGAAGTACCGGTACGTCCGGCCCTTCATCGTGTAGTCCTCAAAGTTCGGCAGTTGGTCCACGCCCGTGTAGAACGTCACCGGCAGCCGCCCGGCAGGATTGTTCTTCCCGCTCAGCGTCTCGGCCACCGCCGCGCCACCCTCTTCACCCGGATACCAGGCTTCCAGAATAGCGTTGGCATGTTCCTTGGCCCAGTTCACGCTCAGCGCACTTCCGTTGGTCAGCACCACCACCAGCGGCTTGCCCGTCGCGGCCAGCGCTTCCAGCAGCTCCTGCTCAGGCTTCGGCAGGTCAAGGCTGGTTCGGTCGCCGCCCAGGAAGCCGGCCTCCTCCACGCGCATCTCCTCGCCTTCCAGCTCGCTCGTAATGCCCACAACAGCCACCGTCACGTCTGCCGCCTTGGCTGCGGCAATCGCTGCCGGCTGCGGCCGCAGGTCCACCTTCGACCACACCAGCTTCGCCACGCGCTTGCCGTCCTGCGGGGGCATGTAGTTCACCTGCAAATCCGCCGGATGTCCAGCCTCCAGGTGCACACGCCCTACCTTCGCGGAAACGCCATCCGCATCGTAGGCCGATGTCACATCCTTCCCGTTCAGCTTGATCTGGAAGAATCCGTTGGCAATCAGACCCAGGTTATACTCGCCCGTCTCCGCTGCCGTCAGTTGCGCCTCATACCGAATCGCCAGCGCCTTCACGCTCTTCGCAGCATCCGGCAACTCAGCCGCACCATCCACCGTCGCATCCACCCGCGTCGCCGCCGGAGCCGATCCGCCCAGCGCGTTCAGGTTGCTCATGTCCAGGGCAGAGTAGCTCACCTTCACGCCCGGCTTCCCGCCCGTCATCAACGCGCTCGCCGGCACCGGGGCTCCGTCATGGCCCAGGAACTGCGTTCCCGCCACATAGTTCACCGTCGCGCCCGCAAACTCAGCCTTGATTCCTTCCAGAATCGAAACCGTATGCGTCGGCGTGCCGTTGTAGTTGCCCAGCAACACCTTCGTCTGGTCCGCCAGCGGTCCCACCACGGCAATCTTCACGCCCGTCTTTTTCAGAGGCAGCACGCCATCGTTCTTCAGCAGAACCATCGCCTCGTTGGCCACCTTGCGGGCCATCGCACGATGCTGCGCGCTGTTCAGCAGGCTCTCGTCAATCTTGTTGTAGGGCACATCCTCCGGCGGATCAAGCATCCCCAGCTTGATCTTGGCCGTGTACAGCCGCGTCACCGCCAGATCAATGTCGGCTTCCTTCAGGTACCCTTCCTTCACCGCATCCAGATACGGCTTGTAATCGTGGTTGTCGTTCACCTTGAAGGTAAAGTCCGCGCACTCGTTGTCCATGCCACGATGCAGCGAAATCCCCGATGCCTCCGCCTGGGTCGCGCGGAAATGATGTCCATCATGGATATCAATCACCGCCCCGCAATCCGACACCACGTAACCCTGGAATCCCCAATGACCGCGCAACTGGTCTTCCAGCAGAAAGTGGTTCGCACAGCCCGGCTCGCCGTTGATGGCGTTATAGCTGCACATCACCGAACCAGCCTTCCCTTCCGTCACCGTCGCCCGGAATGCCGGCAGGTACGTGTCCATCTCGTCATGCTTGCTCACGTCCACATCCGCCATATGCCGCGTCGGCTCCGGCCCGGAGTGCACCGCAAAATGCTTCGGCGTCGAAATCACCCGGTAGTACTTCGGGTCGTCGCCCTGCATGCCCTTCACAAAATTCACGCCCATCCGCGCCGTCAGGAACGGGTCTTCCCCGTACGTCTCCTGCCCGCGGCCCCACCGCGGATCGCGGAAGATGTTGATGTTCGGTGCCCAGAAATCCAGCCCTTCAAAAATATCGCTGTGGCCCGCCCGCACTGCCTGCACATGCATGATGCGGCCTTCCGTGCTGATCACCACCGCCATGTCATGGATCGCCTGCGGATCAAACGTCGCCGCCAATCCCACCGGCTCAGGAAACTCTGTGCTCCCGTTCCGCGCCACGCCATGCAGGCTCTCGCTCCACCAGTCATACGCGGGAATATTCAGCCGCGGAATCGCGCGCGCCTGGTTTATCAACTGAGACGCCTTCTCCTCCAGCGTCATCCGGTGTACCAGGTCCGCAGCCCTCTCTTCCGGCGTCAGAGCCGTGTTCTGATACGGCAGTTGAGCCGGTTGCTGAGCCACAGCCACTTGCAGCAACGCGCACGTCGCCATCCCCAGCAGCATTCGGGTGAAATTTTTCATTGGGTGCTCCCTCGGGTCGATTTTGGACAACCACGCACGTTCAGCGCAGCCATCCCTGAGCCAGATTTCCGTTGTCCAAACTAATGCCGCACGCCCTCCCTTGTCAATCCGATACTCAAAGACTAAATCCTTGAAAAAATCGGTTTACTTGCCAACCATTCCACCCATCCTCCAGCCGCCCCTGTCCCAGTTCTCCCAAAAATAAATCCCCCAGGGCATTCAACCCCGGGGGATCATGCGACTTCCGCGCAACATCCGGCTGGACATTTTAGGAAAAGGTGTAGACCTACCAGCAGAAGTTCGCGTGGCCTTTCTATCAAAGAAAGGCCACACCTGACCGATGCTGCGAAACCACAGTATTTCCTGAAATCCGTTAATTCGTCACTCGCACAGATCCGGTAAATCGCCCGCTGGTATAGTTCGCGTCGCCCGTATACTGCGCCACCAGGCTAAACGTCCCAATCCCCAGAGTCCCCGATTGGATTGTTGCCACGCCTCCCGTTACCGTCGCGGTCCCCAGCACAGCATTGCCAAGGAACAGCTTCACCGTGCCCGTGGCATCCGCAACCCCCGGCGCAGTCGGCACCGTAAACGTAACCGTAGCCTGGGTTCCCTTCGTCGCCGGATTCGGCGATGCCGTTACTGTCGCAGTAGAAACCACCTTCACGCCTACCGCCACACTCCGCGAGGTCCGCTGGCTGTAGTTCGCGTCTCCGCTGTAAATCACGGAAATCGAATTCGCGCCCTGCGGAAGAGAACTCGTCCAAAGCGTCGTCGACCCGCTGCCATCAAGGCTTTGCGTGCTCATGCTTGAAGCTCCGTCATAGAACGTCACCAGACCGGTCGGAACTCCAGACCCTCCGGTCACCGTCGCCGTTATCGCAACCGAGCCGCCCACAGTCAGGTTTCCCGTAATCTTCAAAGCAATTGTCGGCAACGAATACGTCGCCCCGTTCACCACCACGCTGTGAATCCGATTCACTCCGTTCAACGAGTTGTCCGTCACCACAACTGTTTCTCTCAATCTCCCCGCAACCGTTGGCAAGTACTCAATCGAAAGATCGCAGAACCCATTCGAAGGGATTGGCGTTCCCGCTTCGCAAGGGCTGCTGTCTCCGGGCGAAAGAGGAAAGTCAGTTGGGTAGGTTAACGCGCCAATGTTCAACTCTTCGTTGCCGCTGTTGAACACGACTGCCGTTTGCGGACTGTCCGCACTCGCTGAACCCACAGTCCCAAGTTTGAAAGTCAGTGCCGGCGGCAAGGAATACAACAGCTCCACCGCGGTTCCCGTCCCGTAGTCCGCAAAATACACGTTCCCGCGTCCATCCACCGTCACACCCAACGGAAGCGCGGTGCCAGTACCCAACGGAGCAATGACCGGGCTGTCTGGCAAAGTGCCGTCTACCGCATACAGTTCCCACAACTTCCCGTCGGCAACGTACAGGTTGTTGTTGCCGTCCACTGCCAATCCAACTGGCGTATTGATGATTCCAGTGCCAAATGTCCGAATTGTTGGCGTTGCAGGAATTACGCCTCCCACTGCCTCCAACTCAATCACTCCCCCGCCCCACTCGGACTGAAAAAGGTTTCCGTTCGAATCCAGCGCCAGTCCATAACTCTCCACACTCCCGGAATTCCAGGAATTCGTCGCCGGGATGTCTGGCACAACGCCGTTCACCGCAACCAGTTCCAAAATCGCGCCCGTATAGAATTCCGTGGCAAAGACATCACCCTGGCTGTCAACTGCCAACCCCGCCAGGTAGTCCGCAAGCGGCCACTGCCGAATGGTCGGAGTCGAGGGAATACTCCCGTTTACCGATTCCACTTCATAAAGGGCTCCGCTTGAGGGACCCGATCCGCCCACTTCCCCAACCCACAGATTCCCGCCTCCGTCCAAAGCCAGCGAAAACGGTTGAGAAATGCCCCCGTTGATCAGAATGACCTGCGATGTCGGACTTGCGGGTATCACTCCATTCACCGCAAAAAACTCAACCACTGACCCGCCCGCTGGATTGGAAACGAACACATTGCCGTTCCCATCCACAGCAACACTGATGGTTGGGCCACCAATCGTTGGCGTGGATATGCCCGCACTTGCCATATAGCCACTCGCACCCGTTACCCCAAACGTCGACATTGGCCCATAGCCCGTCTTCTGCAGCCCGGCCGTTCCCAAAAGATTCCCCGATGCATCAAACAACGACACCGCACCAT
Organism: uncultured Acidobacteriaceae bacterium; assembly: GCA_903904755.1. Lineage (GTDB taxonomy): Bacteria > Acidobacteriota > Terriglobia > Terriglobales > Acidobacteriaceae > Acidicapsa. Next base: position 9,245 of record CAIVDV010000078.1, read on the forward strand.
TCCGCAATCCCGGCGACTTCGGCTGGAAAAACACAGCCACCACGCACGTGTCCCCAACGTTGTAGCTCTTGCCAACCGCGCACGTGCTCCCATGAACTGCCGCAATATAATCCCTCTTGGGCGCACCCTGGGTCAGCACACTCACCGTGCTTACCGTGCCTGCTGTCGTGATTGTCACCGTCACAGGAAACGCCGAACTCGTGCTCCCAACCTGGGTTCCAATCGAAGTTGCATTCACCACATGCGATGCAAATCCAAAAACGAGAACCACTGCAAGCGCAGCGCTACACACCCGCGCAACAACGCGGCTCGACCAAGAAACCAAAATAGTCATAATTCACTCCTGGCAGGAAAAACCGTGGAAACACACCATACTCGAAGGCGGCGAGAGGCTCGCGCCAAACACTGCCTCCAGATCCTTGCGACCTGGAACTTGCTTCGAATGGAATGACTTACCGGGGCTGGCAGATGGAACTCTCGTCTACAGATCCGTTCTCCCCAAAACCCTCTCCCCCAAAATTCAGGTGGAGAGGGATACATCCCACGAAAGCGACCACATACTAACACCTTTCAATACACGCCAGCGGACATTCTTTTCTTCACGCTCAGGCTCACCGGGCGCGCTTTTCTGCAGCAATTCCCAAAGTCATCATCCGGGCTTGGGAGGATTCAAGATTCCTCGGGCGTACTCCTGCCCGGGTCGCCAATCACCATTCCATGACCGACAGAAACCCTCAAAACAACACTGGAAGTCATCTCATAAACACTGAACAGCTCACAGCGCCTCGCGTGAGACCCGCAACCAAAGCGGGGCTCAGGAGCTTCCGCGAAACTGGATTGCCATAGATAAGATGACTTCTAAGAAAAGCCGCTGTCCAACCCTCGGGGCAAGCCACCGCACTGGCTCACCCCTCCCGTCTGTACCTACCGCTTCAGCCACTCCGCCAGCGCATCCAGCCCCGCCTGGGCAATCGCTTCGTCAATCTCTGACCGCGCGCCTGAAGCCGCATACCCGCCCAGCACCTCGCCGCCCACCAAGATCGGCAATCCGCCCTGGTTCGGGAAAAACTCCGGATACGCCAGCGCCTCCGTGTGCCCGCTCTTCACCGCATCCTCCGCAGCCTTGGATGGAGCTCCGTAGAACGCCGCATCTTTCGCCTTTCCCTGGCAAAACTTCAGCGTATTCAGCGGAGCACCCTCGGGCTTCTCCAGAAAAATCAGGTTCTCGCCCGCATCCACCATGCACAGCGTCACCGTCACATTCAGCGCCTTCGCCTTCGCCTCAGATGCGGCCACCATCACCTTCATCGCTTCCAGGCTCAGCACCTTCCGGCTCGGCAAATCCGCCGCCATCGCAGGCAGCGCCACCAGCACAACCATCGCCATCCATCGCTTCATCTCAATCCCCTCTCAATCAATTCTCACAACCCAACGCAGCATAGTTCACCCAGCCCCTGCACAGCAAAAAAGCCCGACCCTTTCGGTCCGGGCTCGCTCGTTCACTTCGATAAATCGGCCATAGAATCGCAGATCTCTCGCTGCTCCGGCAGTTACCTCCCCTCGGCCACCGCCCTAGAACAGAAATCTCCCCGTCAGCACCAGCCCATGGTTATACGTCGCCCGCTGGCTCGTCGCCACCTGCATCGCCGCGCCCACGGCAAAAGCCCGCGGAGAGTGCGAACTCCTGCTGTGCAGCGGAATCCCGCCAAGCCACAACCCCGGCGTCACAAAATTCTGCACCAGCCCGTCGATCGCCCCATCCTTGTAAACCGTCCAGTCATCTTCCAGTTGCGGCACAATGTAGTGCGCAAACCGGTACTGAACCAGCGTATTCCACATCACCGGCCGCCCCGTAATCACCGCCGCCTGGTTGCCCAGCGGCAAGGTCGCCGCCAGCGTCGACTGCGCCGCAAAGTGCCCATAACCCTTGCCAAACCCGAATCCCGGCGTCAGCGTCGCATTCCCCATGCCGTTCGTATAGCTCCCCGTCGGCACCGTTCCTATCAGCCACGCCGACCCCACATAATTCCCCTGCTTCTCATTCGCTGACAAAAAGCGGTACTTCGCCGCAAAGGCCAAATCATTCGCCCCGTCCTTCACCGCCGCGTTGTTGTTCCACACCCGCGCCGGCGGCACAAAATCAAGCTCAACTTTCGCAAACGGAATCGTCGTCACCGCAACCGGCGCGCCCAGCAGCCACATCCGGTGTCCCGTCGGAATCGACTGCCGCTGCACATCGTAACGGATGCCCTGGTTCAGCCGCAGACTCTCTGAAACCAGCGGGCTCGCCCAACCCGGCTGGCTGGCCCGCGCCGCAGTTACCGTCGCCGCATGGGCCGAAATCCAACCTGTGCTGTCACCACCCGTCTGGGCACAAGCCGCCGTCGCGGCAAAACAGAAAAGCAAAACCGAAAAACACTTCATGCAAATCCCATTGCATCTCCGGTCTGGACTCTCTGCACTTGCCCTGCGCGGCCAAATCATCCTGCGAGGCTTCTCTGCTGGAAAATCGATTGCTTACAGGGTTCCTGAGGGTCCTGGGATGCTTCATTTACCGTAACAGACACAGTTCCGCCATCCCCGTGACGCACGCCACACCCCTACTCCGGCATGTATTTCTCAAACCACTCAATCGCCCGCACCAGCACATCCGTCCTGTGCTCCGCGCTCACAAACCCGTGCCCCTCGTTCGGATACACCACCAACTGCGTCGGCACCTTCATATCCCGCAACGCATGCCAGAACTCAAACGACTGCGGCGCCGGGCACTCCCCATCCCGGTCACCCACCACCACCAGCGTCGGCGTCTTCACCTTGTCAATAAAATTGATCGCCGAACTCTTCGCATACACCGCCGGATCCTTGTACACCGACGCCCCAAAGAACGGCACCATCCACTGGTCAATCGAGTTCTCCCCGTAGTAGCTCAGCCAGTCCGAAATTCCCGCGCCGGCTACCGCAGCCCGGAACCGCGTCGTCTGCGTCACCCCGAACATCGTCATGAATCCGCCATAGCTCCAGCCCGTCAGACCCACCCGGTTCGCGTCCACCGGATACTTCGCCAGCACCGTATCCACCCCGGCCAACACATCCCGCATATCCCCGTAACCGAAGTCCTTCCGGTTCGCCGCCGTAAAAGCCTCCCCCTGCCCATAGCTCCCGCGCGGATTCGGCTCCAGCACAAAATACCCCAGCGCGGAGAACGTCGTCCCGCTCAAATACCCTCCGCCCCAGCGAGCCTCTGCCGCAGCCGAAGGCCCCCCATGCACAATCACAATCAGCGGATACTTCTTCGCCGTCTCCGGCTTCGACGGATCATATCCCTTGGGGAGATGCAGCCAACCCTGCACGCTGAATCCCTCATTCTTCCAGTGCAGCGATACCGTCTTGCCCCACACCGGCCCATCCGGTCCCACAACGTCATCGTTGAAGTGCGAGAGCTGCATCAGCCCTTCCAGCCCCGGCCCCATCATCACCGACGGTTTCGCAGCATAAATCTCCGCAGGATGCTCAAACGAGCTGGCATGGAAAACAAACATCGAGTGGTCCCGCGTTGCCGACAGGCTCATCTCAAACCGCCCATCCCCCACCGAAGCCGGCAGCGAATACACCGGCGAGGCAAAACTCGTGCTCACCCCGCTCGCTGTCCGGTCCCCCTGGATGTGCAGCCTCACCAGTTGGCTGTTCCCGCCATACAGCTCGCTCACAAAAAGATGCTCGTCATCCGCCCAGTCAATCCAAACCGGGCTCGTCGGCCTGCCTGGGGTCAGGTTCCTCGGCTCGCCACCCTCCCCCGGAACCACCCACACATCCCCGCCCGTCGATCCCTGATCGCTCATCAGTCCGCCGATAAATGCAATCACCTTCCCGTCCGGCGACCAACGTGGAATCGCCACCTGCAGCCCGTGCATCGGCCCAGGATCATCTGCTGGCGCATACACCACCTTCGCCTCTTTCCCCGTCTCCTGCGAATATATCTTCGCCACCCACCAGGTGTTCTCCCCCGGCGGATTTGCCGCCACATACGCAATCCCGCCTGAATCCGGCCGCCAGTCAAACTCATACGCATGCAGATTCCCCGGCGTCAGAAACTCCGGCTTCGCCTTCTCCGCCTTCGCCCCCACCGCTGCCACCCGCTGAATCTCAACCCCGTCCTCCCCAATCACGCCCGCCCACGGCTTCATCGCCGCCAGCGCACCCGCCGCCCGCGTCGCCCCCTCCACATACAGGAAGCCAATCCGCTGCCCATCCGGCGACCAGGCAATATCCCCAACCTCTCCTTGCGCATCGGTCAGTTGCGTCGTTGCAAAGGCCAGTTTGCCGCCCTCCCCACTCACCCTGGCGACAAACAGATTGTCCTGCCCCTGGTGCTCCCCCGTTGACCCGCAACTGCTCAGAAACGCCAGCCTTGCTGAGTCCGGCGACCACGCAACCTCACCCTCGCCGCAGTGCTCCTCGCCGTCCTTTGCGGTCACCCGCACCGCCTGCGCCAGGTTTCCCGGCACCCCTGCGTGCACCCGCATCCCCAACGGCGTCCCCATCACAAACGCCACCAGCTTCCCGTCCGGGGAAACCGCAACCGAGCCAACATACTTGCCCTTCCCCATCTCTTTCAACAGGGACTGCACCTTGGCCCGCAGCGGCAACTGCTCCTGCGCCGAAACCACGGCCGCTGAAATCAGCAGAGAACAACACAGAACGCGCAACGCAAAATGCAGAAGAGGAGTGCGGAAGATTCGCTCAGACATACGCAGAATCCTAACAGCCCGGATTCTTCCCGCAAAAGAAAGCGGCGCAGCCCCTTTCGGAGCCGCGCCGCCGTTGGTTGGTCGCTTCCCGGTTAGAACTCGAGACGTACCGAGATCTGGCCAGTACGGGCGCCGCCGAAATCAGCCCCAACCGAGTTGGAGATGATGCCAAACGAGCTCGAGCTCAGGTTCATGTTCGGATCGCCAAGGTTCGTGTGGTTCAGCACGTTCGTAAACGTACCTTCCGCCTTCACCCGCACGCCATCCCGAATATCAAACTGCTTGCTCAAACCGGTTGAGAGGTTGAACAGTCCAGGACCCTGAACCGTACCCACCTGGCTGTTGCCAAACCGGCCAATCGGCAGTGCATAGGGGTTACCTGCCTGTCCGTTGCCCGTGGTGCACGGGTTGCCTACCGTCCAGGTCGGATTTCCGGGGCATCCGAATGCAGACGCATTCACCCAGTTCAAACGTCCCTGACCGCTCGGCTTCGTGCTCACACCCTTCAACTGATCCGGGTGCTGGTTGCGATGACCTAGGTCAAAGCCGCCCGCAGCGCCGTTCAAGCCAGAACCGGTACCGGAAGGATCGCCCTGACCGTTCGGGAAGTACGGCGTCTCAAAGGCGCCAGTCTGCACCGTCAGAATCGAGGTCAAACGCCATCCGCCAACCAGCAGATCCGCCGGCCGCGAAATATTCGAACCAAACGCGCGCCCACGACCATACGGCAGGTCATACAGCGCGGTCGTGTTCCAGCGAAGACGACGCGTTCCAAACACGTTGCCAAAATCCACATGACGATTCAGAATCGAGGTCGCGCGCTGTCCGCCGCCCTCTCCGCCAAACCCTGAGTTTGCAGGTCCCTGGTTGTCGGCAAGCGCCTTCGCCCAGGTAAACGTCGAGTGGAATTCCAGGCCGTGCTGCATACGATGGCTGATTTCCGCCTGCAGGCTGTTGTAGCTCGCATTCGCACCCGTTGCGCGGGTGTTGATGCGGCCCCAGTTCGGGAACAGGCGAGAGGTAATCGGCGCGTTGAACGCTGAAACCGTGCTCGAATACGGCAGCGTGTTTTCGTCCGGAGCCCACACCAGATCATGCGTCTCCGAACCGATGTATGACAGGTTCACAGCATAGCCCGCACCCAGATCGTGATCCAGGCTCAGCGTCCACTGCTCGGTATAGGGATCCTTCCAGTCTGCGCTGTTCGCAGTACCGAAGTAGTCCTGTCCGTAGCACGTGGTGCAACCACCATTGCCTGCTCCGGCGTAGATGTTCGGCCACTGGTACCCAATCGCATGAGTCTGGGGATCGTAGCTGTTCTGGTACTGCGAGGTCTGCGCCTGCAGCGTGCCGGTCAGCGAGTAGAAGCTCGATCCCAGCATGTTGATGTTGTAGAGGCCGAAACCGCCACGCACTGCCCATTTGTCATCGGCAAACGGACGATACGCAAAGCCGAACCGAGGCATGAACCGCAGGTGCGGGAACTTCTTCAGACCCGCCGGGAATCCAGCCTTGCTGTTGCCCTCAACAGGCATACAAGGCACACCGTTCACGATTGCATTGTTGGTCGCGGTCACGCCGTCAGGATCGCAAGCGTTCGCGCTGGCCAAAAACGCCTGCGCAAGCAGCTTGTTCTTGCCATCCGGATAGATCGAACGGCCACTGCCGGCCACGCTCGGGTCAAAGTTGCCAATGTCGCCGCCGCGGTCGGAATATCCGGGATGCAACTCATAGCGAACGCCAACCGTCACCGTCAGCTTCGGATTCACGCGCCACTCGTCCTGCACAAACGCGTGATAGTGGCTCGAAATTCCGTCGTTGTCCTGCGACACCACGTCGTAGAACGTCTGCGCCGGCGTACCCAGCAGGAAGTCCGCAAAGTCCACGCCCGTGAACATGCCCTGGCTGCCGGAGGTGTTGAACGAATACGTGCCGTAGTTGTCCGAGCCGTTGAAGCCCAGCGTCGAGTAAGCTTCCAGACGCTGCACGTTCACGCCGGCCTTCACCGTATGCCGCCCCTTGGTCCAGATCAGCACATCGTTGTAGTCATACGTAAACGACTTGCTCGGATTGCTCAAACGGTCAGCGCTCAGGCTCTGGATGTTGTTGAAGTCCATCTCCGGAATGCCGTTGTAGAACAGGTTCTGCAGTCCAACCCAGCCCTGCGACGTCGTCCACGCCTTGCCGTTGAAGCTGTTTTCACTGCCCGAGATGAACCGCGTGAAGCCAAAGCTCGCGTCATTGATCACACTCGGCGTAATCGTCCAGCTGCCATCCACCTTGAATACCTTGCTGTCGCCGGTATTCACGTTAGAAGGCAGCGTGAGCAGTGCGTAGCTGTTGCTCGGAAGGTTCTTGTAGCTGAACTTGCCCCACAGCAGGAACTTCTGGTTCGACCCAAAATACTGGTCTGCACGAACATCAAACTGGTCCGAGTGCGCGCTCTGGTCCACATTCTTCTGCCAGTTCGGCGTGCCATCGTCCGTGTAGGCCGTCGGGTCCCCAATGTTCGGATCAGGATAGAACTGCGCCAGCGTTGCCGCAGCAATCTTGTTGATGCTTGCACTGGGCAGCGAAGTCCCCCAGTTCTCGCCGGTGTACGGATTCATCAACCCTTCAAAACCATCCGCTGTGTACTTTGAGAAATCACCCTTCTTCATCAGCGTGCTGGGAACAACTGCAAACGCAGTCGTCTGCGCCGGGTGGCGCCACCCCTCGTAGTCGCCAAAGAAGAAGCTCTTGTTGTGACCGTCGTAAAGGTGCGGAACTACAATCGCTCCACCCAGGCTCCCACCAAACGTGTTGCCGTGAACAGAGGGCTTGGACTTCGTCGTCGGACGCGTGTACGCAATGGCATCGAACGCGGAATCCTGGTAGTACCAGAAGCCAGACCCATGCAACTTGTTCGTGCCGCCCTTGGTCGTCACAATCACCTGGCCCGGATCACCATACTCGGCGCCATTCAACGCACCGTCCGCACGGATTTCCGAAATCGCTTCCGTCGAAGGATACGTGTCACGCATCTGCGTGCCGCCGCCGGGGCTCTTCAACGTCACGCCGTCCACCGTGATGTCCACCTGGTATGGCAGCGCGCCCTGCAGCGAAATCCCTGAGCTGTCGTTGTCCACCTGCACACCAGGCAGCGCGCCCAGAATCGCATCCGCACTCGTACCGCTGAAGCTCGCACGCGTATTCACTGGCAGATTGATGGCGTCTTCTGAACTGAATGACCCACTGATTGTCGGGGATTCCGTTTCAATCGCGCTCACCGCATCGCCGCTCACGGTCACTTCCTGCTGTACCGTTCCAACCGCAAGCTCCGCGTCCACGCGCAACTGCTGACGGACGACCAGCACAATGTCGTTCACCTGGAACTTCCCAAATCCCGGCGCTGTCACCAGAAGGGAGTAGCGGCCGGCCTTCGCATCCTGGAACCGGTAGTCTCCAGATGCATTCGATTTCGTGGTTCGAGTCGTGCCTTCTGCGGTGTTCGTAAGGGTCACGTCTGCACCCGCTACCAGGGCTCCCTTCGAATCTTTTACTGAGCCTGAAATGGCTCCCTGCGTGGCCTGCGACCAGCCCGCCGGCGTGGCAACTGCCATCACCAGCAAAACTGCAAGCGCAAACCAGCTTCTCATCTGCCGAGAACAGCGAGAAGTCCTCATAAATTGATGCAACATGCATGCCTCCTGAATTTGAAACGTTTGAAGTGCGGGACAACTATTCATTGGGTCCTTCGTTTTTGCCATAGTTGCCATACGGAAAGCCAGTGGGAAGTACAGCCCCGCCAGGCGGCATGACCACAGCCCCCGGCTACCCAAAAGTGGGCGTATTCCCAGATTCCATGGGAAATCACACTCAATTACATAGAGTTAAGGGAATGTGAATTCCTCGTGAACGCCACTCCCGTTCGCTCGGACGCGGCCAGATTCATCAAATATTCACAATTGGAGCGGCTCTTTAAACCCAATCTCACGCCCCATGCGCCGCCGCGTGAATCGCCAGCAGCCTCTCCAGCAAAGGCCGCAGCCGCTTCAAGTCCAGCGCATTTGCCCCATCCGACTTCGCATTCGCCGGGTCGTCATGCACTTCCAGAAACAGCCCATCAATCCCCGCCGCCACCGCCGCCCGCGTCAGCAGCGGAATAAACTCCGGCTGCCCGCCCGACACTCCCCCCGCCGCCGAGGGCTGCTGTACCGAATGCGTCCCGTCAAAGACCACCGGCGCAATCGCCCGCATCATCGGCAGTGAACGAAAGTCCACCACCAGGTTGTTGTAGCCGAAGCTCGCCCCGCGCTCGGTCAGGAACACCCGCTCATTGCCCGTCGACTGCGTCTTCTCTACCGGATACTGCATATCCCACGGCGACACAAACTGCCCCTTCTTGATATTCACCGCCCGCCCGGTGTTGCCCGCCGCCACCAGCAAATCCGTCTGCCGGCACAGGAACGCTGGAATCTGCAGCACATCCACCGCCTCGGCAGCAATCGCGCAGTGCCCCGCCTCATGCACATCCGTCAGTACTGGCAAACCCGTCGATTCCGCAACCGCCCGCAGAATCCGTGTTCCCTCCACGATCCCGGGGCCGCGGAAGCTCTTCACGCTCGTCCGGTTCGCCTTGTCGTAGCTCGCCTTGAAAATGTAAGGAATACCCAAATCGCTGGCAATGCGCTGAATCTCATCCGCCATATGGCGAACATGGGTTTCCGACTCAATCACACACGGGCCGGCAATCAGGAATAGCTTCCCTGCACCGACCTGAACCGGGCCAATTTCGAAGACATTGCTCACAGCCTGATTGTACTTGCCCCGCCAAAGCCGCTGCAAAATCCAGCGATCGCCGATAGAACCGGCACTCCCCGACAAACCCGCGCCTTCTCAATCACGCCAGTCTGCGGAAGCGCCTGTCCCTCAATCAGCTTCGACTCTACGCCCGGCGCCGGGCTCGCTGCGCCATCCATCGCTCGTACTCCTCGGCTAGCGACGAGCCGCGACGCATCTGCGATATCTTGCGTGTGCGCAGGTGGTTCAGCCAGGCCTCGTAGTCTTCCGCCGAAAGTCGCCCGCCGCTGCTCACGCATTCATCCTGCGCCACAACTGCCGGAGCTGGTTCCTTGCGAAGCTCGGTCACTTTTGCCGCCCCATTGTCGGTCAAGGTTGCGCCGCTTTCCGCCCCGCGGGGACGAAGGTGCAACCAGGAGCGGAAGCCTGTATTACCAAAGAATGCCGTATTGAAAACGAGTTGTGACATGGAATCCTCTTGGATGGAATTCACTGATTGACGTTACGGTAGCACCGAAGCATACCGGAGGGACTCCCCCTGAAAGTGGGATCCACCGGGTACTTTTGAGGGCATCCGGCATGGCCCAACCTGCGCCACCGATCCGCTTTGGCCCTGAGGTTGAATCGTCCGAATGACTCCGGCCCCCTGGGGGTGGGGCCATCGTCGCGGGCAACTCTCTCTCCAGACCACCGCGGCAGAAGGCCTAAGCGGTAGCCTGAAAACTTGTGCGCTGCGCCACCCACTGCTCATACTCCTGCGCCACGCTGTGCCCTCGGCGCGTCTCCGCCACCTCGCGGGTACGCAGATGCTCAAGCCACGCCTCGTAGTCGCGTTTCGACGTCCGGTGGTGCGGCAGCGACGGTGCGTTGTTCGCACAGGTCGGCACGCAATCCTTGCGGTGAAGATCAAACGTTGGATGAATGTAAAACTCCGTGCACGTGGGCTGCAGCATCCTCGACGGAGATGCAATCTTGGCAGTCAGGAAAAACCGGCGAAGAATCGGCTGACGGGAGCGGGACTTGAGAAGACCTAGCATGGCAGGGGGTACCTTCCAGGAGAGTATTTAAGTGCTTATCGTCACGTTACCACTGGTGGTTACTATTTTGAGTACCCAAAAAGTGTTAGTCGCGTCACACATCAGCGGAAACCCCGATTCCTCAAAGACTTCCCTCATCCCCAGTGCCCCGCGACCAGCCAAAGCGCAGCCCTCAAAACCAATGCACCCGCGGTTTGCGCCATATCGCGCTTGAACCGTGCCGCCATCCCTCACCGCCTCCCTCCGCGGATGCCGAAAAGAATAGCGAAAATCCAAGCCCTTGCCATCGCGTTAAATCCCGCCAGGGCCACTCTTCAGCGCAGGACACCTATAATCCAGTCACGGCAAAGGCTCAGCACAAGACGAATCCGCCTTTGCCCTGACTCTCCTGGGAGAACCCGATGAAGATTTTTGGATACGCCCTGGCATCTCTGCTGGCGCTGTCAGGCGCGGTGCAGGCCTGTGGTCAGCCCGCAACTCTCATATTGGCCGGCGGCAAAGTCTGGACTGAGAATCCAGCCCAGCCCGTCGCAGAAGCCGTCGCTTTGGATGGCAGCCGAATCCTGGCTGTCGGCACCGATGCTGACGTCCGAAAGCTGGCAGGCCCGCAAACCCGGCTCATTGATCTCCACGGCAGGCTCCTTCTGCCCGGCTTCAACGACGCGCACGTCCACTTCCTCGATGGCGGCGAATCCCTCACCAGCGTGGCTCTGGGGGATGCCAACAGCCAGGCCGAATTCCGCGACCGCATCCAGACCTACGCGCGCACCCTGCCCAACGGTGCCTGGATTCGCAACGGCAACTGGGACCACCAGCGCTGGACCCCGGCAGCACTTCCCAATCATGCACTCATTGACGCCGCGACGGCTGACCACCCGGCCCTCCTCTGGCGTCTGGATGGACACATGGCCCTCGCCAACGCGCTCGCCCTCAAGCTGGCTGGCGTTACCCGCGAAACCAAAGACGTCCCCGGCGGCGAAATCGAACGCGACAAGGACGGCAATCCAACCGGCATCCTCAAGGACATGGCCGTGGCCCTCGTTGAGCGCGTCATGCCCCCGCTCGGCGAGGAAGAGGTCGACCGCGGCATGGACGCGGCTCTCCGCGAAGCAGCCGCTCACGGCGTCACCAGCGTCCAAAACCTCGCCGATACTCCCGAAGACGAGGGACAGGCTGAGATCTTCCGGGAATTTGAAAAGTACGAGCGCGCCGGCAAGCTCACCGTTCGAATCTACGAGGGGCTCCCGCTGCGGGATTGGAAAACCCTCGCCGATGCCGGAATCCAAACCCCGTTTGGCGGCAGCCTCCTGCGCCTGGGCAACCTCAAGGCCTTTGCAGACGGCGCTATCGGCTCAACCACCGCCTGGATGGACGAGCCCTTTACCGGCCATCCCGGCAACAGTGGCCTTGCAAGTCCTGACTTGCTCAACCCCGACAACTTCTACAGCCAGATGAAAGCTGCCGACAAGGCAGGCCTGCAAATCTCCATCCACGCCATCGGCGACCGCGCAAACCGCACCGTTCTGGATCTCTTTGAGCGCCTCCAGCAGGAAAACGGCCCCGCCGACCGCCGACCGCGCATCGAACACGCCCAGCACATGCACCAGAAGGATTTCGCCCGCATGGCCCGCCTCGGCGTCATCGCCTCCATGCAGCCCTATCACGCCATCGACGACGGCCGCTGGGCCGGGGCGCTGCTCGGCCCCGAGCGCACCCGCTTCAGCTATGCCTGGAAGAGCATGCTCGATGCCGGCGTCAAACTGGCCTTTGGCTCAGACTGGCCCGTTGCCCCCCTCGACCCCGTCATGGGAATCTACGCGGCGGCAACCCGGCGCACCCTCGGCGGCAAGACCCCCGCCGGATGGGTCCCCGAGCAGCGCATCACCGTCGCCCAGGCAGTCCACGCCTACACCATCGGCTCCGCCTGGGCAGAATACCAGGAGACCATCAAAGGCTCCATTGAAGCCGGAAAGCTCGCGGACCTCGTCGTCCTCTCAGACGACATCTTCACCATCGCTCCTGAAAAAATCGAAAGGACCCGCGTTGAGATGACAATCTTCGACGGGAAAATCATCTTCCAACAGTAGCCGCAGCGCGGGCAGCTTCGCCCCATCAGGCGAAGCTGCCCACCGCCTACCGCAGCTCCGCGCGACCAGCAGTTGCCTTGGCCTCAATCGTCGCCGCACCACCCGTCAGCCCCGCTGCCGCAGCCTTCACCGTAATCGCCCCGGCCCGGCTCGCAGTTCGCACAATCACCTGCGCTCGCCCCTGGTACAGCTTGCGATGGTCGCCCTGGTACGCCCCCGGATCTACTCCGTCCCCGTTCCCAACTGCCGCAATCGTCCCCGGCCCGCTCAGCGTAAACGTCACATCCTGGTCGGCCAGTTGCTGCACCCGCCCCTCCGCATCCACCGCCTCCACCGTCAGATAGGCCAGGTCCTGCCCATCTGCCTGAATCACCGTGCGGTCGGCCGCCACCCGCAACCGCGTTGCGTTCCCGGCAGTTGTCAGCACGCTCTCGGCCACTTCCTTCTCTCCCCGAACCCCCACCGCCTTCACCGTTCCCGGCGCATACGGCACTGCAAACGTAGCCTTGAACTCCTGCTCCTTGCCCGTCGGCTTCTCCCCAATCAGCTTCCCGTTCAGGTAAAGCCGCACCTTCTCCGCACCGGAGTAGACCTCAACCTGCAACTCCTTGCCTTCCTGCCCCGGCCAGTTCCACGTCGGCAGCGTCGGATAAGTCGCCCAGCCCACTGCGATAATCTTCTTCCCTTCCGGCTCCGGCAGCCGCACCGTCGCATACACCCGGTCGCCGCCGTTCCAGAGAATGTCGCGATAGTACGACTGCGGCTTCCGGAAACCCGTCAAATCCAGGTCGCCACACACAGCCATGTGCCACGGAAAGTTGTGCACCATTACCGCCATCACCGCCTTCATCGTCGGGTCACTCGGTGCCTTGGCCATATCCGCCATCACATCCACTCCGTTGGCCATCCCCAGAAACATCTGGTCGGTGACTTTCGTGGTCATCATCCCACCCATCACCATCTGCGCCATCTTCTCCTCTTCCGCAGTCCCATACGCCCACGCGCCAATTCCCGACTCGCCGATGTAGTCCATCGCAGTCCAGGTCAGGTCGCCCAGAACATACGCATTCTCCTGCGAAATCTTCCACAACGGAAACAGCTTCGCCGGGAAAGACTCCGTCGTCAGCATCATCCGCTTCGGCAGCGCCGCATGGTCCGCCGCAAACGTCGGCTGAATGTTGTAGTTGTAGCCCGTGATATCCAGTTGTGCAAACACCGGCGCCGCTGTAGCCGAAGTCGTCGTACCGGGGAAAGCCAGCGTCAGCGGCCGCGTCGTATCCAGCGACCTCACCTGGTCCGCAAGCAGCTTGCCCATCTCTGAGCCGCGCTCCACTTCCAGCTCCGGAATCTCGTTCCCAATCCCCCAAATCACAATCGCCGGATGATTCCGGTCCCGCAGCACCATCGACGAAATATCCGTCTTCCACCAGTCATCGAAGTTCAACCCGTAGTCAAACTTCACCTTGTTCGCCTTCCACGTATCAAACGGCTCATCCAGCACCAGCAGTCCCAGCCGGTCGCATGCATCCAAAAACGCCGGCGACGGCGGATTGTGCGCCGTACGCACCGCGTTATGGCCCGCAGCCTTCAGCAGTTCAACCCGCCGCACTTCCGCCCGGTCAAACGCCGCCGCTCCCAGCGCCCCGTTGTCGTGGTGTACGCTGCCGCCGGTCAGCTTTACAGCCTTGCCATTCAGCAACAAACCCGTCTCCGCCGACCATGTCAGCGACCGAATGCCGAACGGCGTCTTCACCTCATCCACCACCTTCCCCCCCACGCGAATCCGCGACACAGCACGGTATAGCGCAGGCGAGGCCGGCGACCACAGCGCGGGCTTCGCAACCGTAATCGTCTGCGCCGCATCTGCCTCAGCGCCCGCCCCCACCGTCAACGCAGACTCCGTCTTTCCAGCCACCTGCCCGTTGCGGTTGTAGAGCGTGGTTTCCACCGTCACCGCCGCCGCAGCCCCAGACTCATTCGCAACCTTCGTCGCAACTGAAACCGTCGCCGCATCCTCTGCCACCTTCGGCGTCGTCACAAACACGCCCCAGTGCGCCACATGCGTCGGCTCCGTCACCACCACCCGCACATGGCGGTAGATCCCCGCTCCGCTGTACCACCGGCTGTTCGGCAGAGCCGAATCGTCCACCCGCACCGCCAGCAAATTCGACCCGCCAATCGTCAGCCCCGGCGTCAAATCAAAGCGGAAGCTCGTATACCCATACGGATGCACGCCCAGCTTCTTCCCATTCAAATACACCGTCGCGTCCCGGTAAACGCCATCAAACTCCACGCTCACCTGCTTGCCCTGCCAGCCCGCCGGTGCCGTAAAAGCCTTGCGATACCACCCCACCCCACCCGGAAAGAACCCGCCCCCGGCGCCGGAAAGATTCTTCGCGTCCGGCGCGCTCTCAATGCTCCAGTCATGCGGCAGGTCAACCTTTCGCCACGCCGCATCGGCAAAGCCAGGCGCTTCGGCACCCGCCGGGTCGCCCAGCGTAAACCGCCAGCCCGCGTCAGCCGGCAACACCAGCCGGGGATTCGTTGCCGCATGAACCGACACCGTTGCCAGCGAGAAAAGCGCGGCGCCAAGCACTACCAGGGAGCGCAGATGAAATTTCACAAATACCTCGTTTCCGTTGGGCCCCGCGAGCCTCAGCCCTGGGGAATCTCTCAGTTGCCCGCCTGCGGCACTGCGCGCAGGCCAAAAATCAAAATCCGAATCGTCTCTCGAAACAGCTTCTCAATCGACTGCCCATACTCCTCTTCCACCTTCGCCCCCAGCGAAGCCAGCCGCCGCTGCGCCCCAATCACAGCATTCACCACAGCATGCAGCGTCAACTCCGGGTCAAGATCCGCCCGCAGCGAACCATCCGCCATGCCCTCGAGAATCAACTCCCTGAAGACCTCAAACCCGTGGTTCTGCAAATGCGTTTCCAGTGAAATCAGACGCTCCACCGGCCAGTCCCGCGCATACATCGCATCAAACTGCGCCATAAACCGTATCCGCGCCGGATAATTCCGCAACTCGTCCGCCATATACTCCAGCAGAGCCGAAATCCTCGCCAGTCCCGTCTCCAGCCCATGCAGAACCCCCCGCACCTGCCCAGACTGCTCCTCCAGCACGCCAGCCAGAATCGCCCACACAATCTCGTCCTTGTTGGCAAAGTACTGGTATATCGTCGAGGGCCGCAGCTCGCTCGCCGCTATCACCTCGGCCATCGTCGTACGGTCAATCCCCCGCTCGTCAAACAGCTTCTCCGCAGCGCTCAAAATGCGCCGCCGCTGCCGCTCACGATGCGCCTCATAGGTCTTCGGCTCGGGTTTTGTCACTTTTGGCGCCATCTGCCGCCTTCAGCAAAAACAAATGCTGGATTCAAATTCGAATACTTTGTACGAATTACATTAGAGCCCACTGCGCTTCCCGTCAACGCAAATCTTCCGCACCTCATAGCATCACGACCACCAACGCAAAAAACCCCACCTCCGGCTGTCGGAGATGGGGCATTCTGCCTGAACCTCGCTGGCTCTACTGCACCGTCGTCGTCTGCGCCTCAGCCACCGCCACACCATGCGCCAGCCGGTTCTTGTAGCTCGCCGCCACAAAATCCCGGAAGATCGGGTGCGGCTCCAGCGGCTTCGACTTGAACTCCGGATGAAACTGGCACCCCAGGAAGAACGGATGATCCGGAATCTCCACAATCTCCACATACGTCGAATCCGGCGTCGTTCCCGTCAGCCGCAGACCGCCGCCCGTCAACAGCGCTTCGTACTCGCGGTTGAACTCATACCGGTGCCGGTGCCGCTCGCTGATCTCCGTCTTCCCGTATGCCTTCTCTGCCAGCGAACCCGGCGTCAGCACGCAATCCCACGCACCCAGCCGCATCGTTCCGCCCATCTCTTCCACGCCCAGCAACTCGCGCAGCTTGTAGATAATCCGATGCTCCGCCGCCGGGTCAAACTCACTCGAATTGGCCGCCTTCAGCCCGCACACATTCCGCGCAAACTCAATGCACGCCGTCTGCATCCCCAGGCAAATGCCAAAGTAAGGCACCTTCTGCTCGCGCGCATAGCGGATCGCATTCAGCATCCCCTCCACGCCCCGCTTGCCAAACCCGCCCGGCACCAGAATCCCGTCAAACCCCGTCAGTTGAGCCTCATAGCTCCGGTCCCCAGGAATCTTCTCTTCCAGCCCCTCGGCCTCAATCCAGGTCACCTGCAGCTTCAGGTTGTGCGCCAGCGCCGCATGAACCAGCGCCTCCTTCAGGCTCTTGTAGCTGTCCTCGTACTCCACATACTTGCCCACAATGCCAATATGCACCGTGTCCTTCGGGTTGTAGGCGCGATGCACAATCTCTTTCCACGCCTCCATCTTCCGCGCCGGCGCATCAATATGCAGATACTTCAGCGCCAGATCATCCACACCCTCTTCCGCAAACGCCAGCGGGCACTCGTAAATCGACTTCACATCACGCGCCGTCACTACCGCCCGCTCCTCCACGTTGCAGAAGCCGGCAATCTTCGACTTCATCTCATTCGGCAGCGCCCGGTCCGTACGGCAAAGCAGGATGTCGGCCTGGATGCCAATCGACAGCAGCTCCTTCACCGTGTGCTGCGTCGGCTTCGTCTTCAACTCCTGCGCCGCCGCAATCCACGGCACCAGCGTCACATGCACAAACACCGTGTTCTCGCGGCCCAGCTCCTGGCGCATCTGGCGAATCGCCTCCAGAAATGGCAGCGACTCAATATCACCCACCGTGCCGCCTATCTCCACAATCACCACATCGGCCCCATGCGACGCCACCTTCCGCATCGCATTCTTGATCTCATTCGTCACGTGCGGAATCACCTGCACCGTCTTGCCCAGATAATCCCCGCGCCGCTCCTTCGTGATGATCTGCTCGTAAATGCGCCCCGTCGTCAGGTTGTTCTCCCGGCTCAGATGCGCATGCGTAAACCGCTCGTAGTGGCCCAGGTCCAGGTCCGTCTCCGCCCCATCGTCGGTCACAAATACCTCGCCGTGCTGGAACGGGCTCATCGTCCCAGGATCCACGTTCAAATACGGGTCAAACTTCATTAGATTGATCTTGAGACCGCGGCTCTCAAGCAAACAGCCGATGGAGGCTGCCGCCAGCCCTTTGCCTAAACTGGACACGACTCCGCCCGTAACAAAGATGTACTTTGCCGACATAAATGCAACCTCTTGAGTTGTTTTTTGGGATTGGCCGATGGAGGTGGGCACAATCAAGTATGGCAGATTCCGAAAGAACAGGGAAAGCGGAAAAGCAGCCACCTGTGAAAAAGGCGTCTCCTGACTCCAGAAGACGCAACCTGCCACACACCGGCCACCACCACGCAGCCACTTCTTACCGCCCCCGAAATGGTCACTTCGCATTTTCTCTCGATCCGAACGCGCAAAAGATTCGACCGCATCGTACATTTTGTCAACACCATCATTCCATTACAATTACACCCACCTAAAACGCAAAAAAGGCCGGTCCGCCTCCCACGGCAGCCCGGCCCTTCCCTCGTCAATCTGTCAGAATCCCCCTAAAAGTGGAACCCAACCTCCGCCGTCAGCGACCGCGGACTCACATAATGCGTCCCCGAAAACGTCGACAGAAAGTTGTACAGCGCATACTTGTTCGCCAGGTTCACCACCGTCACATGCAGGCTTATCGGGTGCTTCTCCTTGTGGAACAGGTTGTCATCCCCCAGCTCCAAGTCAAACAAATTCCGCGGCGCAATCCGTGCCGGATTCTTGTCGTCGTTCTGCCTCCCCGGCGCCGCCAGCGAAATCAGTGACGACCGGAACTCCG
>CAIVDV010000079.1 GCA_903904755.1 uncultured Acidobacteriaceae bacterium
CATGTGAAAGGCCTCTGTCTGGGTGTAAAAACTACTTCTAGACAAAGCAGTTATGACACACATTCGAAGGCCTTTCCAGCTTTTTTTGAATATTTCTATATCTCGATACTGACGCTATGGTGAGAAATGCGGGCTAGCCGCACTGGTTGTGAGTAGAATCAGGGGATGGTGCGGTTTGAGATTCTGACGATATTTCCGGAGTTTTTTCAGGGCTTTTTTGAGCACGGGGTGGTGAGCCGCGCGCAGAAGAAGGGGCTTGTCGGGATAGGGGTCACGGATTTGCGCCAGTTTACGCATGACCGGCACCGGACGGTGGATGACCGTCCGTTTGGCGGGGGCGAGGGGATGGTGCTGAAGCCGGAGCCGCTGGCGGAGGCGCTGGGCTCACTTGGTGTGAAGCCGGTGGCGGAGCGGAGCCCTGAGGAGTTGGGGCGGGAGACGGTGGTGCTGCTGACTCCGCAGGGGAGGCCGTTTACGCAGGCGATGGCGCGGGAGCTGGCGGGGCTGGAGCGGGTGGTTTTCCTGTGCGGGCGGTATGAGGGCGTGGATGAGCGGGTGCGGGAGATTTACTGCGACCGGGAGATTTCGATTGGGGACTATGTGCTGAGCGGCGGGGAGCTGGCGTCGGCGGTGATCCTGGATGCGGCGATGCGGCTGGTGCCGGGGGTGCTGGGCAATGAGGCTTCGAGCGAGTTTGAGAGCTTTGGGGCAGACGACGCGTCGATAGCGGCGGATGTGGATGGGGTGCCTCGGTCGCAGCATGGGGCGGGGGGATTGCTGGATTATCCGCACTACACGCGGCCGGCGGAGTTCCAGGGGCTGGCGGTGCCTGAGGTGCTGATGGGCGGCGACCACGCGGCTGTGCGGAAGTGGCGGCGGGAGCAGCAGTTGGCGAAGACGCTGAAGAATCGGCCTGAGCTGCTGGAGCAGGCTGCGCTGACGGTGGCTGACCGCAAGGTGCTGGAGCGGCTGCGGCGGGGCTGAAGCGGAACCGGGCCGGGCGGAGACAGGCGGCCTGAAATCTTCTTGTTGCAAATCTCAAGAGTGGCATCGGGATGCCGATAAGGCGGGGGTGCGACCCGTTGCGGGCCGAAGTGTCTGCGGGGGAAGACGAATGAGGAGTGAAAGAGAATGGCGCGCGACCTGCATGTGACGAATGTTGAGACGTTTTTGCCCGAGCGGGGGTTTATCTATTCGAGTACGGATTTGAAGGGAGTGATTGTGGAGGCGAACCCGCTGTTTGCAGCGGTGAGCGGCTACGCAGTGGAAGAGTTGGTGGGCAAGCCGCACAGCATGGTGCGCCATCCGGATATGCCGAGGGAGGCGTTCCGGGATATGTGGACGAATTTGGCGAAGGGGCGGCCGTGGCAGGGTGTGGTGAAGAATCGGCGGAAGGATGGGGGCTATTACTGGGTGATTGCGAACGCGTCGCCGATACGGCAGGGCGGGAAGATTGTGGGGTATCAGTCGATACGGACGCGGCCGACGCGGGCGCAGGTGGTGGCGGCGGAGCGCGCGTATCGGCTGATGCGGGAGGGGGATCTGAGCCTGAAGGTGGAGGACGGGCGGGCGGTGAAGGTGCGGTCGAAGTTCCTGGACGACATGGCTTCGATCGGGTTCCGGGTTTCAGTGGGGATGGCGATGCTGCTGCTGGCCTCGCTGGCGGGTGGGGCGGGGATGTTGTTTGGGGAGGAGATGCCGTGGCTGCACCAGATTTCGGGAGTGGTGTATGGGTTGGGGAGCCTGTATGCGCTGGTGATGATGGTGAGTTATGTACCGCGGATGATGCGGGATTTGAACGCGATGGAGGTGTTCCTGGACAGGGCGCTGGCGACGGGGAACCTGAGCGAAAAGCTGGCGGTGGAGCGTTTTGACCGGATAGGGCGTGTGGCGAGGAAGATGGAACTGATGATGAGCTGGTTCCAGGCGACTTTGCAGTGTGTGCAGGCGAATGTGGAGCAGGTGGAAGATGCAAGCGCGGATGTGTCAGAGAGCGTGACAGCGATTGATGAGGCGGCGCTGTCGCAGAGCCGGTCAAGCAGCAGTGTGGCGGCGGCGGTGGAAGAAATGACGATGTCGATCTCAGAGGTTGCGGATCACTTGAGGAATACCGAGGTAGCGGTAGAGGAGACGGGGCGCAAGGCGCAGGGTGGAGCGAAGCTGAGCCAGAAGGCGTCGGGGCAGATACAGACGCTGGCGAGCGCGATTCGGGATGTATCGACGGAGGTGGCGGCGCTGGGTGCCTCGACGGAGGAAGTTGGTGAGATTGCGGGTGTGATCAAGGAGATAGCCGACCAGACAAATCTGCTGGCGTTGAATGCATCGATTGAAGCGGCGCGTGCGGGGGAGGCCGGGCGGGGATTTGCCGTGGTTGCCAACGAGGTGCGGATGCTGGCGGACCGAACGATGCAGGCGACGCGGAAGATAGACCAACTGATTGTGACAATCCAGGGCGACAGCACGCGGGCGATTGGCGGGATGAAGGAGGGCGAGGCGCAGGTGGGCACGAGCGTGAGGCTGGTGCGGGATGCGGAGGCGTCGCTGAAGGAGATCAACGAGTTCATGATGGAGGCGGTGCGGAAGGTGAGTGAGATTTCCACGGCGTCGAGCCAGCAGAACAGCGCGATGCGGGATATTGGGGGAAATATTGCGCATGTGGTGGCGAAGGCGGAGGAGAGCCTGCACTCGGCGCGGAAGACGAGCGCGAGCATGGAGCACCTGGGGATGATGGTGGAGCGGGTGAAGAAGGCTGTGCACCAGTATGTGATTTAGGCGGTGCGGGTTAGGGCGCTGGATTGGGGGTTGGGTTCCAGCATGGCGGAGGGAACGGAGCCGTGCTGTGGAGGCCGGTGGCGCGGGCGGTGCGAGGGGGCTCCCACCGCTGCCGCTGCCGGCGAGATTTACGGGGAGAGAGGAAAGCGAAATTGGAGTGGGTTGGGGTAGTGCGCGATGGGATTTTTGGTGTAAACTGAAGATTCTGAGTTCAAGCCAGAAGAAATTTAGCAGGAAAGCCAGCAGGAAAGCAGCTTATGTCCATTCATCCCGTGATGCAGCGCTTGGCGGAGAAGCTGAAGCGTACCGATTTGCCCGCATTCAAGGCAGGCGACCAGATTCGTGTTCAGGTCAAGATCAAGGAAGGCGAAAAAGAGCGCCTGCAGGCCTTTGAAGGCCTGGTAATTGCTGTGAAGAATGGCCCTCAGGGCAGCTTCACGGTACGCAAGATGAGCTTCGGCCAGGGTGTCGAGCGTATCTTCCCGTTCAACTCGAAGGTTGTTGACAAGGTGGAGAAGATTCGCAGCTACCGTGTACGCCGTGCGAAGCTGTTCTACATCCGCGCACTGCGTGGCAAGGCAGCCCGTATGAAGGAAGTTGCGCGCGACGCGAAGTAAGCGTGTGCGGAGCTTTTGCGGTCGAGATTCAGTTCAAGACGCAGGCAAATGATGAAAGAGCCCCACTCTTCGGAGTGGGGCTCTTTTGCGTTGTGGGCATGGGCGGAGATCCGGCGCGGATGGTGGGAGGCTGGGGTGTGCGCCGGGCAGCGGCTTAGCTGTGATGGCGATGGAGAACGGCGTTGACGAAGAGGCGAACGTCCGAAAACATGTTGGCCATCTCCCAAGTCCAGAGGAAGAGGCAGGCGTAAAAGAATCCGGCGGAGAAATGGATGCCGCGGTCGATGAGTTTGCGGGAGATGCGGCGAACGGCCGGGGCCTTGGCAAGAAAGCCGCAGCCGAGACCAAGGATGGCTCCGGCGAGCAGATCGGTGGGCCAGTGGTAGCCGAGGTAGAGGCGCGGCAGCAGGATGACGAAGATGGTCCACGCTGTGGCGATGCGACCCAGGCGCGGAGATACCACGTAAATGCCGAAGGCGATTGCGGTAAAAAGGCAGGCGTGGTCGCTGGGAAATGCGCTCCAGTTGAAGAGTTCCGCCTCAGTGGATGGCCATGGCCCGAAGCCGACGGAAGTGATGGCGAGGGGGCGGGGGCGGAATGGCAGTATGGCTGCGAGTATTCTTACGAGGAAGATGCCGAAGGTGGCAAAGAAGAGCGAAGTTACAAGCATCTCATTGCCCTTGCGCTGGAGCCGCGGCTGGGAGCCGTCAAGCATGGCCCACCAGAGCAGGCACATAATCACCGCGCCATGGGCGATGGGGGTATCGGAGTGATAGACGACCCAGTCGAGGATGGCGGACCGGTGGGCCAGATGATTGAGCAGGAGTTCTGTGTTTACATCAAACGAGTTGAGAGCCCAAGGATGTGATGCAATTGGATCGATCATGACCTTCTTTTTGGCAGGCGGCTGGGGAAGAAAACCGGCTGATGAGGCAAACGCAGAATATGACACTTTGTTCATCTTTTCAAGTAACCATAAGTGTTAGTTGACAGGGGTTGCCCGAACGAGGCTGGATGGCAGTGGGGGCGATGGTGGCCGCAGGCAGGGGTGGAACGGTGAAGCGCGGGTCATACTGCTGCGGCTGGGAGCTGGAGGCGGAGGCGTGGGCGGCTGGGGCCGGGCGCGTGGCCGGGGTGGACGAGGTGGGGCGGGGGCCACTGTTTGGGTCGGTGGTGGCGGCGGCGGTGGTGTTGCCGAGAGATTTCAAGCTGGCGGGGCTGAATGATTCCAAGCAGTTGCGTGAGGCAGAGCGGGAGCGCTGCGCGGCGGTGGTGCGGACGGAGGCGGTGGCCTGGGCGCTGGCGGAGGTGGATGCGGCGACGATTGACCGGGTGAATATTCTGCAGGCGTCGCGGCTGGCGATGCGGCAGGCGGTGGAGCGACTGGGGGAGGCGGCGGATTTTCTGCTGATTGACGGGAACCGGCGGATTGAGTGGACGGGATGCGGGCAGCGGACGGTGGTGAAGGGGGATGCGCGGAGTATGTCGATTGCGGCGGCGAGCGTGGTGGCGAAGGTGTACCGGGATGGGCTGATGCGGGAGTTGGCGCGGGAGTATCCGGGATACGGGCTGGAGCGGAATATGGGGTATCCGACGGCTGAGCACCGGGAGGCGATTGTGCGTCTTGGAGTTACGGCGCTGCACCGGAGGAGTTTCAAGCCGGTGCAGGAGGCGCTGGAGGCAGCGCAGGGAAAGCTGGGTTTTGAGGAGTGCGGATGATGGAGGCTGGGCGGATTTGCGGCGCAGCGGTGCTGGTGCTGGCGGCCGTGGCGGGGCTGGGCCAGGAGACGGCGCGGCGGGAGCCGCTGACGAGCATTGTGAGCGGACGGGTGACCTGCGCGGACACGAATATGCCGGCGCGGTTTGCAACAGTGACGCTGGAGCCGGTGCCGGGCAAGAAGGGGGAAGCCAAGGCCGAGCGGAATACGGGCACGAATGCGACCGGGATGACGGATATTGAGGGGCGGTTTCTGCTGGAGAAGGTGACGCCGGGGAAGTACTACGTGGTGGGGTCGATGGGGGGATATCTGAATCCGCTGGCGCGGTTTGGCCGGGAGGAGCTGGCGGAGCTGACGGAGGAGACGCAGAAGAAGCTGGCGGCGGCAGTGCCGGTGATTGAGGTGGCGGCGGGGCAGCCGGTGGGTGTGGATTTGCGGCTGGAGCGGGCGGCGGAGATTGACGGGACGGTGGTGTATGACGATGGGAGCCCGGCGGTGGGGGTGGAGCTGGCGTTGCTGAAGAAGAACAAGGAGGGGGTGCTGGAGGCGGTGAACTGGAGTCTGCTGTCGGGGATGCAGCAACTGGACGGCGGGCACAGCACGGATGACCGGGGGCGTTACCGGCTGGTGGGTATGCCGCCGGGCGAGTATGTGGTGAGCGCAAAGCTGCCGTCGCTGGAGATTTCGGTTGGGGGTCTGCTGGGCGGGCATGGGATGAATGTGATGGTGCGGAACCACGAGGAGGGGGCGCTGACGGTGTACTCGGGAAGCGTCTTCAGGAAGCGGGATGCAAAGGTGGTGAAGGTGGGGGAGGCGGAGTCAGTGGGAGGTGTGGATATCACCTTCCAACTGGCGGGGTTGAGCTCGCTGAAGGGGGTGGTGGTAGCGGCGCGGGATGGGCACACGGTGAACCAGGGGCAGGTGGTGCTGGCCTGGGCCGATGACCGGGAGCAACTGCGCAGCGTGGAGGTAGGGCAGGATGGGAGCTTTGTGATGACCTACCTGCCGCAGGACAAGTACGTGCTGCGCGTGCTGGGGGCCGGTGACGCGGAGGAAGTGACGAAGAGCGAGGGGAACTATACGTATGTGCAGCAGCAGGTGGTTCACAGCTACGGGACGATGGAGCAGCCGCTGGCGCTGCTGGGGGATGTGAGCGGAGTGGAGCTGGCGGTGCCGGAGGTGAAGAAGTAGGGGTGGGTAGGGGACGGGATTTCCTCATGGGCGGGTGTGGGGGTGGTGGGGTGGGCTTTTAGACTGGGAAGCGATATGGCTGACAAAGTGGTACTTCCTGCGCAGATTTTGGTTCATGTTTCCAGTGAGCTTGGGCTTCCGGTCAAGGGTGTGGTGGCGGTGATTGAGCTGCTGGATGAGGGCGGGACGGTGCCGTTCATTGCCCGGTATCGCAAGGAGGCGACGGGGAATCTGGATGAGGTTCAGATTCGTGCGGTGGAGGAGCAACTGGGGTACTACCGGGAGCTGCTGGAGAGGAAGGCGACGGTCGTGGCCTCGATTGCGGAACAGGGCAAGCTGACGGACGAGCTGAAGGCGCGCATTGAGGCGACGCTGGACAAGTCGGTGCTGGAAGACCTGTACCTGCCCTACAAGCCGAAGCGGCGGACCAAGGCAACGATAGCGCGGGAGCAGGGGCTGGAGCCGCTGGCGGATTACCTGTGGGCGCAGACGGCTGGGCCGGTGGGGTTGCTGGCGCTGGCGGCGGGGTTTGTGGATGCCGAGCGGGGCGTGGCGACGATGGAGGCGGCGCTGGAAGGGGCGCGGTACATTGTCGCCGAGCGCATCAGCGAGGATGCGGACCTGCGGAAGCTGATGCGGGAGTGGGTCTTTGCCGAGGGAGTGGTGGTGAGCCGGCAGGCGACGGACGCGCCGAAGGAGCATCTGGAGCGGGAGACGTATCGGATGTACTACGAGTACCGGGAGCCGGTGAGGACGATTCCGAG
Organism: uncultured Acidobacteriaceae bacterium; assembly: GCA_903904755.1. Taxonomy (GTDB): domain Bacteria; phylum Acidobacteriota; class Terriglobia; order Terriglobales; family Acidobacteriaceae; genus Acidicapsa. Next base: position 7,063 of record CAIVDV010000079.1, read on the forward strand.
CCACCGGATGCTGGCGATTCGGCGGGGAGAGGCCGAGGGGGTGCTGTACTTCCTGATTGAGACGGAAGCGGAGCGGGCGGTGGGACTGCTGCGGGGGCGGGTGCTGCGGACGCAGGGGGACTGGACGCCGCATTTGGAGCGGGCGATTGAGGATTGCTGGAGCCGGCTGCTGAATTCGTCGATACAGGCGGAGGTACGGCTGGAGCTGAAGAAGCGGTCGGATCTGGAGGCGATTCAGGTCTTCCAGGAGAATCTGCACAATCTGCTGCTGGCGGCACCTGCGGGACAGATTCGGGTGCTGGGGATTGATCCGGGGCTGCGGACGGGCTGCAAGCTGGCGGTGGTGGACGAGACGGGGAAGTTTCTGGCGCATGACGTGATGTATCCCTTTACGGGAAAGAACAATGCCGAGGGGGCCAAGGCGACGCTGCTGAAGCTGCTGACGGCGCACAAGTGCCGGGCGATTGCGATTGGCAACGGGACTGCGAGCCGGGAGACGGATGCGCTGGTAAGGGAGTTTCTGCGGGACAAGGGGATTACGGAGATTTTTCAGGTGACGGTGAGCGAGGCGGGTGCGAGCGTGTACTCGGCGAGCGAGATTGCCAGGGCTGAGTTTCCGGCGCTGGATTTGACGGTGCGGGGGGCGATCTCGATTGCGCGGCGGCTGCAGGATCCGCTGGCGGAGCTGGTGAAGGTGGATCCCAAGGCGATCGGGGTGGGGCAGTACCAGCATGACGTGGACCAGCGGCAGTTGATGGCGAGCCTGGAACGGGAGATTGAGAGCTGCGTGAATCGGGTGGGGGTGGAGCTGAATACGGCTAGCTGGGCGCTGCTGCGGTATGTGGCGGGGGTGTCGGAACGGACGGCGCAGGCGATTGTGGCGTGGCGGGACGAGCATGGGCGGTTCTTGTCGCGGGAGCAGTTGAAGCAGGTAGCCGGGGTGGGGCCGAAGACCTTTGAGCAGGCTGCCGGGTTTTTGCGGATACGGGGCGGGTTGAATCCGCTGGATTCGACGGCGGTGCATCCGGAGAGCTACCGGGTGGTGGCCTCGATTGCGGAGGCGGCGGGGAGCCCGGTGGAGGCGATACTGCAGAATCCGGCGCTGCTGGAGCGGGTGGACAAGGGGAAGATTGCGGCCGGGGCGTATACGCTGGCCGACATTCTGGAGGAGCTGAAGAAGCCGGGGCGCGATCCGCGCGACAAGTTTGTAGCGCCGCAGTTCAAGGAGGGCGTGGACAGGATTGAGGACCTGGAAGTGGGGATGGTGCTGGAGGGCGTGGTGACGAATGTGACGCGGTTTGGGTGCTTTGTGGATGTGGGGGTGCATCAGGATGGGCTGGTGCATATCTCGGAGCTGAGCCACAAGTTTTTGAAGGATCCGTCAGAGGCGGTGAAGGCGGGGCAGATTGTGACGGTGAAGGTTCTGCAGGTGGAGGCGAAGGCGAAGCGGATTGGGTTGAGCATGAAGGCATTGCTGGAGGGGCCTGCGAGACCGGCTGGGAGGGCTGCAGGGCCGGCCGGGGCGGGGAAGCCTCCGGTTCAGGGGCCAGTTCCGGGACAGGTTCAGAGGCCGGGACAGAGTGCCGGGGCGAGTCGCCCGCCGGTGGGGAAGGCTGCGCCGTCGATGGAGGAGAAGCTGGCGGCGTTGGGGAGCAAGTGGAAGACGCGGTAGGGGGCAGGCAGCGAAAAGGCAGGGGCTGCGGCCCCTGCCTTTTCCTTTTTGCGGCCGGATTGCACAGATCCTGGGCTATGGCCTGGGCTGGGCTGGGTCAGCGGCCGAGGATTGCTCGCTGGGCCTGGAAGAGTTGGGCGAGGCCGGGTTCGGCGAGGTCGAGGAGCTGGTTGAGCTGGGCGCGGGAGTAGGAGCCTTTTTCTGCGGTGGCCTGGGTTTCGACGAGGCCGCCGTCTTCGGTGACGACGACGTTCATATCGACTTCGGCCTGGGAGTCCTCTTCGTAGCAGAGGTCGAGGAGCGGTGTGCCCCCGACGATGCCGACCGAGGTGGCGGCGATGAGCTGGCGCATGGGGGATTTGGGGAGGGCTCCGGAGGCGACGAGGCGGTTGAAGGCGAGGGCGAGGGCGACGGCGGCGCCGGTGATGGCGGCGGTGCGGGTGCCTCCGTCGGCCTGGAGGACGTCGCAGTCGAGGATGACGGTGCGCTCGCCGAGGGCCTTCATGTCAACGACCGAGCGCAGGCTGCGGCCGATGAGGCGCTGGATTTCGTGGGTGCGGCCGCCGATTTTGCCGCGCTCGGACTCGCGCGGGGTGCGGGTGACGGTGGAGCGGGGGAGCATGGAGTACTCGGCGGTGACCCAGCCGCGGCCGGAGTTGCGGAGCCAGGCGGGGACGCCGGTGTCGATGGTGGCGTTGCAGAGGACGCGGGTGTGGCCGATTTCGATGAGGACCGAGCCCTCGGCGGTGCGGACGAAGTCTGGGGTGATGGTGATGGGGCGGAGCTGAGTGGGGGTGCGGTCGCCGGAGCGGAAGAAGGCGGGCTGGGTCATAGGGAGATTGTATCGGGCGGGGGTTCGGGGGGCGGGTTAAGGGAGGCGAATGGGAAAGCGGGGGAGTGGCGGTTCCCGGAACGGGATAGGGTGGTTTTGGAACCGAAACGGGAAGATGGTGGATTTGCGTTGATGGGAAAGGGGTTAGGGGATTTGGGGTGGTGGATGAGTGCCAAAATGGGAAATTTGGGGTGGTGGCGGGGAGGGGGCGGGAATTCCCGTTTGGGGAGGCAGGTCTCTCGTTATCAGTACTTTAGCGGGAGTGTCCCTGTTTGGCACACAAGGTGCAAGAGAGAGTGCAGAACGGAACCGGAAGGAGAGGCGCGATGCACGAACGGGAAAGCAGGACGGAGAGGGAGAGTGTGGAAGCGGGGCAGGCAGGGCGGGCCTGGGCAGGACGGCAGCCGTGGGCCGGGCGGCAGAGGACGGGCATGCAGGCGATGGGCGTGCCGGGGGCGGAGCCGACGCAGCCGGGGCGGATTCCGTGGCTGGAGTCGACGCTGTCGCGTTGGCTGCCTTCGCCGTGGGGCGGGGAGACGGCGCGGCGGCGGAGCGGGGCTGAGCGCCGGGATGGAGGGAAGGAAGGGCCCTGGGAGCGGGGTTGGTCGTTGGCCGGTGGCCGGGAGACGGTGCCGGACAGCGTTGATTCGGTAGCGCATGATGTGCGGAACATGATGGCGGCGCTGGACCTGTACTGCGATCTGCTGGAGGAGCCGGGGGTGCTGGATACCGGATTCCGCCACTATGCCGGGGAGCTGCGGATGGTCGCCGGGGCCTGCCACGACCTGGCGGGCCGGTTGGCGGAGCTGCCTGCGGGGAGCGGGAGGCGGGAAGAGGCTGAGGCAGCGCCGGAGTTTCGGGGCGGGATGGGTCGGCGGCGCGGGATGACCGGGCTGCTGGTGGAGAACCTGGCCGAGGAGCTGCTGGCCAACAAGAATCTGCTGTCGGCGCTGGCGGGGCCGGGGATTACGGTGGGGATGCACTTCGACGGTGGGGCGCAGGGGATTGCGCTGACGCCGGAGGACCTGACCCGGGTTCTGATCAATCTGGTGAAAAACGCCTCGGAGGCGATGCCGGGGGGTGGGCATATCCAGATTGGGCTGGAGGAGCACGATGAGCGGCTGCTGCTGACGGTTGCCGACAGCGGACCGGGAGTGGAGGAGGAGGCGATGGAGGCGGTGTTTGCTCCCGGCTACTCGACCCGCGTGGACCTGGACCGGGAGGACAGCAGTTGGCCGGTGCGGCATCAGGGGCTGGGGCTGGCGATTGTGCGGTCGCTGGTGACTGCGGCCGGCGGCTGCGTATGGGTGCAGAACCGGGGCCCGGCGGCGGACGGTGCCGATGCGGCCGGGCAGCACGGTGCGGTCTTTACGATGGAATTCCCCGCGCGGGAGTGAGGGGGCGGCGGGCTGCGCCTTCCGGATGAGGGCGCGGCTGATGGGCACCAATGGCGAGCGCAGGCGGTGAGCGCAAACGGTGAGCGCCAATGGCTGGCGCAGGTTTCTGGAACCCCCGGGTGCGGGAAGCGGAAAATCCCGGGCGAATCTTCGGCGGAAAGCAGCCGGAGAGAGAAGATTCAGCAAAGAACAGGAAAGGCGATTACAATGCTCGAAACAGTCTTCCATACATCGGTCATGGATTTCCCCCCTCTACCCACGACCACGCCCGGGCAGGCGCACGGCGCCGGCACAGGCAAGGTACGCCTGAATTTGCTGGTGGTGGACGCAGACCCGGCGGTGCGCTCGGCCTGCGTGGAGATAGCCGCGCAACTGGGATACCAGGTGCTTTCAACCGCCGAGATGGGCCAGGCGAGGCAACTGCTGCGGGGCTCGGCGACGGATTTGCTGCTGGTGAATCTGCCCTTCCAGTCGACGCAGGGGCTGGAGCTGATTGCCGAAATCAAGCTGCTGTACCCGGATACGGCGATTATTGCGATGACCAGTTCGACCAGCGTGAACCAGGCGGTGGAGGCGATGCGTTGCGGGGCCGGGGATTACATGACCAAGCCCTTTACCGTCGATGAGCTGTCGGCGGTGCTGGACCGGGCGGCGGAGCGGGTGAACGTGGATGCCGAGGCCCGCAAGCTGCGGGAGCGTCTGCGGCTGAACCAGGGTCTGGGAGCGATGGTGGGCCGGTCGGCGGAGATGGACAAGCTCTACCGGATTCTGTCGAAGGTGGCGCAGAGCTCGCATCCGGTGCTGGTGCTGGGCGAGAGCGGGACGGGCAAGGAGCTGGTGGCGCGGACGATTCACGCCTACGGGCCGAATGCGACCAAGCCGTTCCTGCCGGTGGATTGCGGCTCGCTGGTGCCCTCGCTGATTGAGAGTGAGCTGTTCGGGTATGTGAAGGGGGCCTTTACCGGGGCGCTGAAGTCGAAGGACGGGTTGTTTGTTTCGGCCGAGGGCGGAACGGTCTTTCTGGACGAGATTGGCGAGCTGACACTGGACCTGCAGGCCAAGCTGCTGCGGGCCCTGCAGGAGAAGGAAGTGCGGCCGGTGGGGGCGACGCACCGGGTGCCGATCCGGGCCCGGATTGTGGCGGCGACCAACCGGGACCTGGCGGCGATGGTGGAGAAGGGGAGCTTCCGCAAGGACCTGTTTTACCGGCTGAATGTGGTGAACCTGCGGCTGCCGCCGTTGCGCGACCGGAGGGAGGATATACCGCTTTTGGCCGCGCACTTCCTGGACCGTATGTCGAAGGGGCAGCCGAAGAAGTATCAGCTGAGCGACGAGGCGCTGCGGACGATGATGCGGCACGACTGGCCGGGGAATATTCGCGAACTGGAGAACTCGATTGAGCGCGCCTGCGCGTTTTCCTCGGGGCCGGTGCTGCGGCTCGGGGACCTGCCGACACAACTGCAGCAGCAGGGTCTGGACGTGCTGCGGGCGCAGACCCCGGCTGAGGCCGTGGCGAGCCCGGTGGCAACCCAGGTGAAACCGCTTGCAGATCTGGAGAAGGAAGCGATTCTGACGGCAATCCGGAACCTGAACGGGGACAAGCTGCTGGCGGCGCGTCTATTGGGCATCGGCAAGACGACGCTCTACCGGAAGCTGAAGGAATACGGCATCCAGGACCCACTGCAGGACGATTAGGCAACAGAGCGCAGCCGGATTGAGGGCGCTGGGCGGTGGGGAGTTCTGTCTCGGAAGGGGAGGGAGCTGCTGGAAGCCGCTTGCCGGGCCACAGACGATGCGGTTGCGAATCCAGTTGGATTGCGGCGGGAGGGGCGAAGGGCCTGAGGGCCGACCACCGCGGCGAAACCGAACGAATGACCCGCCTGTGGGCGGAGAAGGCTAGGAGATTGGCGATGAAGGTACTGCTGGTGACGGGAATTGAAGGTGCGGCGAACTGCGCCGCGGCGCTGAAGGGAATGCTGGGGATGGACTTTGACGTGGCCGGGGGACGGCGGGCGGCAATCTCAGCCCTGAAACACACCGAGTATGCGGCGGTGGTGGTGGACGAGGCGCTGGTGGATGCGGACCCGGCGGGCGCGGACCAGCTGTGGGAGCTGACCGGGCTGGCGATTCCAGTGCAGGTGAACCTGGCGCTTTCGGGCGCGCAGCGGGTGGCGCGCGAGATTCGCACGGCGATGAGCCGGCGGGAGCGGGAGCGGCAACTGGCGCACCGTGCGGCGGCGGCGGCGATTGAGAGCGAGCTGAAGTCGACGGTGGCGGGCCTCGTGCTGCACTCGCAACTGGCGCTGGCCGAGCGGGAGCTTCCGGGCCCCTGGCGGAGAAGCTGCGAGTGATGGCGGAGCTGGCGGGGAACCTGCGCCAGCAACTGGCGCCGGGTGGGGGACAGAGCCGGGTTTAGAGTGCTGGTGGGCGGCGGCGGGAAGGCTGGAGAGCTTCCGGTGAGACGGAGGGTGGTGCGGGTTTGAAGGGGGGGGGATGGATGGCCTTGCCGTGCTTTGGGCGGGGGAAGGATGTCCGGGGTGGGGTGGTTGCGCTAGACTTTCTGCACAGACAACTGGCCGACGATGACCGAGAGCCAGCGGCCGTACTGACCTTGTGGGCGTGCGTTGCAGGATTGGGTAATCTTCGGAGCGGGAAGAAGTTGAGGCTCGCGGAAGAAAATTGGCGTCCGGGACGGGATTTGAACCCGTGTTATCGCCGTGAAAGTGGGTATTAGGCTATTTTGCACCATTTGCAGTGCTTTGCATATGTTCGCATAAATCGCTGATTCTGTGAATAGATAAGCCTGTTTTTGCTCGGATGGGCTTGCATCAGTTTTGCAGGCTTTAGTCCCCGCTTAGTCCCCGTAGCGTCCCCGGAAATCAGTGTGGAATCGCTGCGGTTGACGTTGTTCGATGGTTTACTGCCCACCGCGGTTTCAGAGACGGCTGAACAGGTCAGGCAGGCTCGTTTTCAAGCCCTTGGACACCTTTTCAATGTTTACCAGCGAGACGTTTCGGACACCCCGCTCAATTCCGCTGTAGTATGTCCGGTGCAGCCCACATCGCTCGGCAGCCTCTTCCTGATTGATCTCTTGTTCCTCGCGGATGCGACGGATAGCGCGACCGAACCGGATGCGAATATCGAGCAGCATTGGGTTCGATAATCAAGTATCGTAGCCGATGCGTACACATCCGATGAGTCACATTGGTGTAGGCTTAACTGTAAATCAGGTGAACCGTCGTTTTGTTCTGAATCCCTCAGAGGTGACCTTATGCCAAGTGTCCAGTTTGCCGCAAAAAAGCTGACCGCCGCTTTGTTGAACCTGCCTACAATGCTTGCTCTATCGATTGTCCTTCTCACCTCCGGCTGTGGCGGGAGTGCGAGCAGTAGCGGCGGCGGCACGCCTACTCCTCCGCCGAGCACGGCCAAAGAATGGACATGGATGAGCGGCAGCAGCAGCACAAACGCGCCCGGTGTGTATGGCACGCTCGGCACTGCGTCCGCCAGCAATGTCCCCGGTGCCCGAGACTCTGCCGTCAGTTGGACGGACAACAGCGGTAATCTGTGGCTCTTCGGGGGCACTGAACTGAACGGAACGGTGGTTGAATTTCTCAACGATCTTTGGGAGTTCAATCCAACTGCGAAGACATGGACGTGGATAAGCGGAAGCAACACTATAAATGCAGAAGGCGTCTATGGAACCCTCGGTACCGCCTCTGCCAGCAATGCTCCCGGCGCGCGCAGCAGTTCCGTAAGTTGGGTGGACAGCAGCGGCAATCTGTGGCTCTTCGGTGGGGTAGGCTTCGGCGAACAGTTGGGCGGGAATTCTGAGTATGGCGACCTCAACGACCTTTGGGAGTTCAGCCCCACAGCCAAGACGTGGACGTGGGTGAGCGGCGGCACCACTGCCGACGCAACTGGCGTCTATGGCAGTCTTGGCGCAGCCGCGTCCTCCAACGTACCCGGAGGCCGAGACTCTGCCGTCAGTTGGATCGATGGGAGTGGCAATCTCTGGCTCTTCGGGGGGGCAGGTCACGCTTCAACCGGCACAGGTGGTGTCCTCAACGATCTGTGGAAGTTCAATCCCACGGCAAAGACATGGACGTGGGTGAGCGGCAGCAGCACCGTGAATGCAGGAGGGGTTTACGGAACGCTCGGCACAGCCGCCACAGGCAATGTTCCTGGCTCCCGCTATCCTGCCGTTAGTTGGACGGATAGCAGCGGCAATTTCTGGCTTTTTGGCGGAAGCGGCTATGCGGCTGGCACGTCTGGCGCACTCAACGACCTTTGGGAGTTCAATCCAACTGCGAAGACATGGACATGGGTTAGCGGGAGCAGCACTGTAGATGCGAAAGGCGTCTATGGAACCCTCGGTACCGCCTCTGCCAGCAATGCTCCTGGCGCGCGCAGCAGTTCCGTAAGTTGGGTGGATAGCAGCGGCAATCTGTGGCTCTTTGGTGGGGGCGGTATTGATGTAGCGGGCGCGTCTGGCGACCTCAACGATCTGTGGGAGTTCAGCCCCACTGCGAAGACATGGACATGGGTGAGCGGAAGCAGCACGGGCAATGCACAAGGCGTCTACGGCACACTCGGCACCGCGTCTGCCAGCAACGTCCCTGGTTCTCGTGCCTATGCCGTCAGTTGGATCGATGGGAGTGGCAATCTGTGGCTCTTCGGAGGCGGCAACTCTTCCACCCAAGGAACGGTCGATTTCAATGACCTGTGGCGCTACCAGCCATAACCAATCGTTGGAAGATCACGCGCTGGTGAGACTTTGAGCAACCCAACAGTTCAAGACCTGTCGCTTGCGATAGCATGAAAGGCCGGATATGGGAACACGATTTTTTCTTCGATGTTCCCCCGCGCGTATACTGCGGTCGAATCAAAAGGGCCGATACTCTCACAGTGAACGACTTCAGATGACGCTGAGGGAAGAATCGTGAATTCAGATCAAAAATCGACCTCCTGGCTTCGTGGTTTGCACGAAAAGTACGAAGGAATACGAGTAATCTGGACTGTCGTGCGGTTTTGTTTAGGGATTGGCGTTGTCTGCGTAATTGGCGGAATGGCTGTAGCAGGCTACCAAGGGATAGATGAAAGCGGCTGGATTACTCACAACCACGATACTCCCGTTTGGATTCAGGGTGACTGGCTAGTGGGCGAGTACCGGGACTGCCAGATGCGAACCAGAACAGTTCCGGCGCAAAGAAAAGACCTCGACTCTCTAAATGAGTTGCCGCGATTGTTTTGCGCAGAGGATGCGAACGGGCTGTTCGATTTCCAGCATGAAACTGCTCTTATTCCCCCCCCGCCAGATACTGAGGCTCCGCCACCGGGGGCAATGTATTTTCTCGGCGTGACGGCGAATGATTTGGACCGTGATTTTCATGTGTTGCCGGTGCGATACTTCGGGCGCATCGACCGGCAAGACAAATGGGTCATTTCTTGGCGCTGCCAGCGCAATAGCAATTCTCTAACGTGCAAGGCTCTGGATTGAGGAACGGAGAAGCTATGAATCTCAGGGAAGGAACGCGGCGGCTAGCACTGCTCTTGGGAGTGGTAGGGACAATCTTCGGCGGGTTTGCCTCATACATGGAATTGCAAACCGTCCAGAATCAAAGGGCGCGTCACAACAGATTTGAGCAGTTGACAAATTCTCCGGTAGTGAAACAGGCACGGAAGTACTGTTTTGAGAACAGCGCGATGCCGGATAAGAGGCCCTCCGTGGAATTCGACAGGGACGGCAAATTGATCCCTCCCTATTGCTTAATCCCCATCAATGACGAACGTGCCACCGATTATGCACCCTCCGAGCTAAACAGCGGAGGCATAAAGACAGTTCACTTTCAGAACCGTGAAATTGCGTCCATCGAACCCCAGGACGGCCAGACGCTCTATCCAACGCCAGCACCAGCCACATGGCTGTACCTCTTGATTGCGCTCTTCCCCGTCCTTGGATTCCTCATCCCGTGGGGCGTCGTTCGCTCTATCGGATGGGTGGGAGCCGGTTTCGTCCAACCGGCGAAGTAGGCCAGAAAACGGTGAACCGGATATTACAGGCCCAATCCGTCCAAACCTGTCTCAATCCACGCTCGCGCGCCCGCGCGTACTGGTTGCATAATTCTTTTCCCCGTTACCATTTAATTACGGTCAGATTATTCAGAAACCATTTTTAAGGACTGTAATAATTCCGCTCACGCGCGCGCGCATTAGGGGGTGCAATAATCCCCGGTCGGCACCAGACAATCCGGCTTGTGCCGTGCCAGATAGTCGAGATCATGCCAGTACACAACCACCTTGCGCCGCTCGATTCTGAGGACCGTTCCCGGTTCCCCAAAGGCACAGCCACGCAAGCGCACCTTTGCGCCGATGGGGGAGGGCGGCACGTTGCCGGTCACAGTCCCACCGCCTCAAAGTCTTCCCGGAGAATCAGGCCGGACACAAGCACTACCCCGGCCACTTCGCCCACCAGAAAGCCCAACTCTCTTAGCAGCCGCTCGAATGTGTCGCGGGTGCATGGAACCTCGCCGCGCCCAGATTCCCACTCGCAGAAGGCGATGTACAGGCAGGTCACGCCACCAAAGCAGCGCGGCGAACGCACACAGGCGAAGTCCAACCACCGGACGAACGGCTCCCACCACTCTGCCGGGTCGTGCGGCGGGATGCTGGCCAATGGAGCATTTATTTCTCGAACGGGCAGAGTAGGAACTGACAAAACCGACAAAATGGGGCCGGACCGGGGTTCTGTCGGTTTTGTCAGTCGATGCTCTGGGCTTTTCTGAATTATTTCAGGTGGATTCCAGTCTCTCCAGCGTCTACTCGCCAGCATAGGTTCCCCCTATTCTCGGATTGATGCGATAGGTTTCGCTTGGCCGTCCGGCAGTTTGCGCGTCAGTCTCACGCCTTACCCAGCCGTATTCTTCGAGTACCAGCAGCGCGCCCCGCGCCGCATCAGGGGAATCGAGTCCGCTCCATCCGCTCCGGTACACGTCCCGCACGGTGAAGAATCCGTCTTCACGCTTCCAGCCCTTCGCCAGCCGTTTGCTCAAGGCGATTGCCGCGTGTTGCCCTGGCCGCGCCTGTGCGGAGTACACGCGGGCGGCATGAGTCTCCAGATAGTCGCACCAGTCACAGGCCAGCCGCGCCTGAGAGATCGGCACACAGCCCGTATGGCCATCGGCTAGAGCGAAGAGCAGAGCAAGGGAAGGCATCAGGCTGCGGTACTTGGCAAGATGCGCCTGCATGGCTGGTGAAACTTCTTCACCCCGGATGCGCAGCTCCAGACCGGACAGCCATTGTTCAAATAGCGCCTGACCTGCATCGTCAAATTGCAGCCGAAGCGGGTCAGCGGCTTCCATTGCAGCTATGCGGTGGTAAACCGTAGTGGTATGCTCCAGCGCGTCTGTGTCCGGCGGGCGGTCAACGTAGCGCCATGTTGGTGAAATATCGGGCCACACGAGAAGTTGAAACCTTTGCATCAGCCCATCGTTTGAGGGTCCATCCCGCAAGGCATCGGCCAGATAGGACCGCAACCGGGCGGGCTGGATTCCACCGAACAGCGAGACACAGGCGTGGGGAACAAACACACTGCCGCGCCCTATGCGGTCAACCCTGAAACACGAATCTCCCGCCCAGCACTCCAGGTAAAAGCCCCGTTCCTGTTCCCGCCCTTGTCTCTCCAGTCCGGCCAGCCATCCGCTCAACTCATCCCGGAGCACAAACAGGCCAGCCGGATTCTCACACATGATGGAGTGAAGGCTCTCAAAGGTCGCATCGCTGGTGATAAGGCGGCGGAGCACAGGCTCTATCAGCGTGGATTCCGGCTTTGTAGGGCGGTCCTGATTCTTCTTTGCGGCGGCTTTGAATTGGTCCTTCCAGGCCGCCGTCATCAGTTCTTGCTCTTCCAGCGCGGCCTGATAGCTTTGCTCTGACTCTTCATGTTCCTTGCGCCACTCATTCTCGATTGCCCGCGCCGGTTGCGTCATGCAGGAAAGCACAGGCGACTTGAGCATTCCAGGTGGCGCTACGATACCGCCCCAGAGGTTCGGTACGACCGTCCAAGTGTGGTCATTCCGTTTGGGCTGAATCATGGCCCGCCGGTTGGTTATTCCTGCAAGAGTGGCAATCGCGGCCACGGCGGGAAAATCCAGCGGAACCTGCATCCGCTCGGCTACATCCTTCACCAGCGGACGAAAAGACTCTGGCATCAACTCCAGATCGAACTGCATCACATCGGGCAGGGACTCTGCCAAAGGTTCCGGCTCTGGCCATTCATCCGGCAGTGGCAAATTAAGCTCCCCGGCTGGATACCGCTTTACAATGTCCGCCGCTATTGTTCGCACCTTCGCCTCTGGTAACGGTGGGGCATACTTCGCCGCATTCTCCGCAAGCAAGGCCGCTTCAATTGCCTCCAGGGTCATGCCGCGCCGTTGCATGGTCCCCGCCAAAGAAACCAGCGTGTTTGTCCTGCTACCCTTCCCCACGGCTTGCGGGCTTGCCTGTGCCGTTGCGGAAGACATTGGCGGGCGCACTGTGAGCCGCTCGATTACCCAACCGGGCAAGTCCGCAACCGGCGCGGATGGGTCAAGGAAGCGGTACTGTTTCCCGCTGGCATGAATGGACGGCGGGCACACGACAAAGCCGCCTGTGCCCCGCACGTCAACGTGTGCGCCTATCTTGCCGCTTTGGTCATTGCGAATATCAACCCCGGACGGCGGGCGGTAGTACCGATGCTCTCCCCCATCCGTGCGCCCCGTGGTCACTGTGAGCGTTACTGGCAACGTGAGACCTTGCCGCTCCAGGTCCGCCAATGATGCGCGGCCTTCCACGCCGTCAACGTCGATCACCACCAGCCCGGAAGTCGTCCCCGTGGCCAGTCCCCAGTTACAAGCCGGGTACTGGTGCGCCCACGCCTCAAGCTGCGCAATGTCGCTCGTGGCCGCTTCCGGCCATCCTTTTATCAAAGGCAGCTTGCCTCTCGCTTCAACCGGGAACAACCGCCAGCCCCGGCCAGCGGCGGCGCGCACTTCCGGCGGAATTCCATGCACAACAGTAGCGGCTGTCATTTGTGCGCATCCTGAAGGCGTGGACGTGTCCCTTCTGCGATAACCCTGTCCAGCTCAACCTGTGAAAGCATGAGACGTTTCCCCAACTTCACACTGGAAATTCTGCCTTCATAGGCCCATCTCCGCCATGTCCAGCGAGAGATTCCTGTGGCCGTCTCCGCGTCCGCCACACTCAAGAGTTGATGATTCGTCACACGTTGCTGCATATCACTTCTCCTCGTTTGGGTTTGTAACCGACGCCCATACGAGGAGTATTAGGCACAATCGAGGACAGGTGTTGCATTGTTTGTTACGCAGTGATATTCTTGCGCGTAACAAGTCTTTTGAGGCTACTATGCAACCGTTCGCCGGACACCACGATCAGAACGAAATTCCCGGTCTAGTGGCATTGATCCTGAATGGCTCACCGGACACACGGCTCCCTTACCATGCTGGAACGTGGTGCCTTGAAGACCCAAAGGAAATCAAGAGCGGGCGGGGGGAGGCTATGCGAGTTGCCAAGCAATCCTTCCGCCACGCACTTCGAAAACGAGTGGACCAGTGGATCGACTCCGGCAGAGACTTCAAGGCAGATTCAGAGGCAAGGATTGAACCGAAGAAGCGCAGCCTCTTCAAGAGATCGCCTAGCAGTTTTGCGCTGGAGTATTCCCTCACACCTTGGCTAAAACGCAACCCGCCGAAGATTGGAATGCTATCGGGCTATGTTGGTATTCCCGGCGGTCTGCCAGATCAGCCGCCGATATTCTTGCAATTCAATCCGCCCGGATTGGACGAAAGCCTGCCGCCAGTTCACGGTGGATGTCTTTGGGGGAATGAATTGGCAAACTACTGGTTATTTAGACTTGTAAGTTCTCCAAGGCAGAGATGTTTTGCGCGCTGCTCTAACGAAGCCTGCAAGCAATACTTCGTCTACAAGCGAACGCCGGTCCCCAGATACAACACCTATTGTCCACTGTGCAAAGGTGCTGGTACTAAACGCAGAGTGGAGTCCGCAAGAGACCTTCAGTACAAACGGAAGATTGATGCGGCGGCAAAGGTTTGGTCAAAGTGGAAACCAGCTTTCGGAAATCGCTTCGTATGGGTAGCAAGCGAAGCAAACAAGAGTCTGAGTAACCGAGATTTCATGCAAAGACAGTTCGTCTCAAGGAACAAAGAAGAGATTGAGAGCGCAGGCATGGGAGGGAAAAATGCCAAAGGCTAAAGAGCGGGACGGAGTGTTTCAGCGGACTGATCGAAGCGGCTGGTGGGTTTCGTATGTCAATGCAGACGGCAAGCGCAAGAAAGAGAAGGTCACGGCCTTTACGCGCACTCAGGCAATGACGGCCCTATCGCAAATCAAGACGCGCATCGAACGGGACAGCATTCTCGGAGTGAAGTCTGCCAGCGAGATCACCACGGCGGACTTGCTCAAGCGATTCAAGGCGTACCAGAAAGCGCAGTTGCGCCCGACTACGTTTGTCCGATTGGACGGCATTCTGGAGACGCTCAAGGCCGCGCTGCCCACTCTGGCGAAAGAGATCACGCGCCGGACAGTGGCCGATTACATCCTTGAGCGGAGCGAGACGGTTTCAGCCGGGACAGTGGCGAAAGAGTTTGCCACACTGAGACACGCTCTCCAATTGGCCGTGGAATGGGAACTGCTCACGGCGAACCCGGCCCAGGGCGCGAAACTGCCCAAAGTGTCGGAAGGCCGGACGCGGTATCTCTCTCCCACGGAATTCAAGGCCGCGCTGGAAGCCGCGCCGGATTGGATGCGCGCGCCGATGGCGCTGGCGGCGTTCACCGGGATGCGCCGGGGAGAGATTCTCGGCTTGTGCTGGAAGGACGTTGACCTTGCCAACCAGCGCACGTACCTGACAGAGACGAAAAATGGTACGCTCCGGGTTGTGGCATTAAACGCGCTGGCCGTCCAGGTGCTCAAGAGTCTGCCGGTAGGCGAACCGGGGGCGCTGGTATTCCCCGACGTAGATGCGGCCCGCCTCAGCGTCTACACGCGGCGCGTATTCGCTTCCGTGGGCATCATGGATGCGTCTTTCCACTCGCTCCGCCACACGGCGGCAAGCTGGCTGGTCATGGAAGGCGTGGACCTGTACGCGGTGGGCCGGATTCTTGGCCACAAAACGCCACGCATGACGCAACGCTATGCGCACCTTTCGCCGGGATACATGGCGGCTGCCGTGAACAAGTTGGATGGGGTGTTTGCCGGTGCTCTGCCGGAACCGAAGTAGAGAACTGTTTTGCTTGGATGGGGACAGCGTACCTCTGCGTTAGTCCCCGTAGCGTCCCCGCTTTTTAGCGGCATCGCTCGAAATGCTTCTAAGCTATTGATTTAATTGGCGTCCCCGACGGGATTTGAACCCGTGTTATCGCCGTGAAAGTAGTATAACGAGGGGTTGCATCGCTGGACTGCGCTGGAGGCATCGCACGTAGAATCGTCAATAAAAACGCAGTGTTTGCGACGCTTTTAGCCTTCATTTGTTCGCAGTAGTTTTCTTGCATTCGGGACGATCTATGACGCGTACCTGACGTACGCCGCAGTCTGGCGAAGTGAAGCACCATGCCACGCACAGCAAGCAATCCACGCATCGTAAACCGCAAAGTCAGAGCAAAAATGCCGCAACGTCGTGACCCGTACTGGCATTTGATCGCAGAGGGGCAGCATCTCGGATACCGCAAGGACGCAACGGGCGGAACATCGATTGCCCGCATTTATGACACGGGGCGGGGCCGTCGATTTGAATCGTTGGGCGCTGCCGATGACGTGATTGATGGGGATGGCCGTAGCGTCCTTTCGTTCCAACAGGCACAGGAAAAGGCTCGCGTTTGGTTCGGCCAACTTGCACAGATTGATACCGGCGAAGTGCAGGGCGGGTCATACACCATCGCGCAAGCAATGGCCGATTACGTCGCCAATCTGGAGCGGGTCAAACGCAAGTCGCAATACCGCACAAATGCCCTTGTCAAAGCGCACATCCTGCCCACGTTGGGACACATCGAACTTGCGAAGCTGATGCATGGGAAGGTCAGGGCATGGAAGGACGCGCTGGCAGCGACGGCCCCACGGGTCCGAACTCGCGTAGGCAAGGCGCAAGAATACCGCACCATTGATGACAGCGCAGACGCAATGCGCAAGCGTCAAGCAACAGCCAATCGCATTTTGACGGTCCTCAAGGCCGCGTTGAACTTTGCCCATGAGGAAAGGCGCGTTGCCAGTAAAGCAGCATGGGAAACCGTCAAGCCATTCAAGCAAGTTGACGTGCCAAAGGTGCGACTCTTGACAGCGAACGAAGTGACCGCTGTAGTCGGCAAGTGTGAACCTGATTTTCAATTGCTGGTCAAGGGCGCATTGCTCACGGGTTGCCGGTACGGTGAACTTTGCCGCATGACCGCTGCCGACTTCAAGGATGGGCAGGTATACGTTGCCGTGAGCAAAAACGGCGAAGCGCGTTACGTTGATTTGAACGATGCTGGTATTGAGTTCTTCGCAGAGTTGAGCGAAGGCCGCAAGCCAACAGAAAGGCTGTTTGTCAAAGCGAACGGTATACAGTGGCAAACGTCAGAGCAGTTCCGACCGATGAATGAAGCGTGTGAGGCTGCGAAGGTTGAAGGCGTTACGTTTCACATTCTTGCGCACACATACGCCAGTCATGCTCTCATGGCCGGTATGACCATCGAAGTCTTAGCGCAACAGTCGGGGCACAAGGACACGCGCATTACGATGCGTCACTGCGCGCACCTTTGCCCAACATTCAAACAGGAATCCGTCAGACGCAACGCGCCCAGCTTTGGCTTTGGGAGCGCGTCTAAGCCTTCGGACGGCCGTACCCGCGCCGGGAGTGCCAGCGGGCGCAGGACGGCACGAATCCTGCCCATTGCATCCGGGTATTGAATCAAGTCAGAACGTCACAGCGCATTTGTAAATTCACGCCATATTTCTAAGCATCGTTTCGCCAGTTTGAGAACCTCGTAGGTTTGTCCTTTGCTCAGAATGATAAGCCGACGATCAACGCCGAAGGTAGGCCACTCTGGTGCGTACTCAGCCGCTAAACTAGGAGGCTGCTATTGGCTGGGGCGGTTGATAGAATGGTGCTTGGTCGAGTTTGCTATGTCGCGGTTTAATCTAAGTTCCACATGTTGCGAATACAGCGTTTCCATTGCTTGCTGACTAACTGTCCCTGTGTCTATGAGCCAATCACGCAACGTTAGAGAACTCTCGAAAAATGCGATAATAAAGTCTAGTTGGTCATTCTCGATCGAGCGTCTCTAACCCTCTCGTGCCAACGCTCCACTCGTGCCAGTTGACTTTGCCAGCCTCCTGTCATGTGAAGGCTCGAGCCCAACACTGGACTCTCTCCTCGATACGATCCGTCAGCCATGTCGGCTAGTTTACACCACGTGCAGCCGGCCGGGGTGAGCGCGTACTTTGCCGGGGTGGCGAGTGGGTGGACGCATGATGCCTGGGGGAATCAGCGCAGCCAGACGCAGGGGGCGATTTCCGGGGCAGGAAGATGGAAGGCGACGGCAGATTCCCTGCGGGAATGACAACCAGAAAGGCAAAGGCAAAGGCAGATTCCCTGCGGGAATGACAACCAGAAAGGCAGAGGCAAAGGCAAAGGCAAAAGCAGATTCCCTGCGGGAATGACAACCAGAAAGGCAAAGGCAAAGGCAAAGGCAAAAGCAGATTCCCTGCGGGAATGACAACCAGAAAGGCAGAGGCAAAAGCAAAGGCGCGAAGAAGAATTTTTCCCTTGGC
>CAIVDV010000080.1 GCA_903904755.1 uncultured Acidobacteriaceae bacterium
CCGAGGGTGAGAGCGAAGTATGGCCCGATTTGCGCCGCAACCCGCAGGGACGGGGCCAGTTTTCCCCATTTCTGCGTCGCTCCTCGCTTCAGTAACTCGTTACAGCGCACTCGTCGCTTCTTGAACTGGGGAAAACTCCTCGCCCGTCGCCACCACTCAGGTAGTGTGAACAGGCCCTAGGTCCGCCACATTACTCCCTTTTCGGGCCGGTAACCTGGTAGTACAAAGGTTCTTGAGGATTCGTGCCGTTCTGCGCAGGTGACTTGGCGCTTGCAGCTTGGGGCAAATCGCTTTATTCTTGCCAACGATGAAACGTTTACTCTTTTCGCTTGTCTCTGTCGCGGCTCTGTCGGCTGCGGTTGCCGTGGCTCAAACTCCAACTGCGCCCAAGCCGCCTGCCCCCGTCTCTGCCGTCGATCCGCTTGCTCCCACGGCGGGAATCAAATCCGCCGCCGAAATCGACCGTGAATGGCAGCGGAGCGTCGCCAAATACGACGGGCAGCGGCAGAAGCTGCTGGCGGAGGCTGAGAAGCAGGCCAATGACGGGCCGTTCCGCCCCGATTGGGAGAGCCTGGCCAAGTACCAGCAGCCAAAGTGGTATGAGGACGCGAAGTTCGGCATCTTCATCCACTGGGGCGTGTACGCGGTGCCGGGTGCGGAGAACGAGTGGTATCCCCGCAACATGTACCGCCTCGACGACAATACCTACAAGTCGCACGTCGCCCACTATGGCCTTCCCGAAAAATCCGGCTACAAGGACCTCATTCCCCTCTTCAAGGCCGAAAAGTGGGACCCCAAAGTCTGGGCCGAGCTGTTCAAGGATGCGGGCGCGCAATACGTTGTGCCGGTGGCGGAGCATCATGACGGCTTCAGCATGTACGACAGTGACCTTTCCGACTGGACGGCGAAGAAGATGGGGCCGAAGCGGGATGTTGTGGGGGAACTGGCGGCTGCGGTGCGCTCCGAGGGGCTTCATTTTGGGCTGTCGAGCCACAGGGCCGAGCATAACTTCTTCTTTGACGGCGGGCGGAGGATCCGTTCCGACGTGAACGATCCCCAGTACGCGAGCCTTTACGGGCCGGCCCATACCTGGATCGACAAGGGGGCCGGCAGCAACGGAACCCTGCTGAACGACTGGACGTACGTGAGCCCGGAGTGGACTGCGGACTGGCTGGCGCGGGCTACGGAGCTGGTGGAGAAGTACAAGCCGGAGATTGTGTACTACGACTGGTGGATTGGTCAGCCCAACTTCCGCCCCCGCGTGCAGGAGTTTGCGGCGTTCTATTACAACTACGCGGCGGCGCACGGGTATACCGGGGTGATCAACTTCAAGGACTACTCGATGAACTGGACGGGGGCGGTGCGGGACTTTGAGCGGGGCCAGCTCGCCTCGATTGAGCCGCAGCACTGGCAGACGGATACGTCGATTTCCGCCGCAAGCTGGGGCTATGTGGAAGGCGACCACTACCAGAATGCGGAGTTTCTGCTGCATCAACTGATTGATATTGTCAGCAAGAACGGGAACCTGCTGCTGAATGTGGGGCCGAAGCCGGATGGAACGATGCCGGGAGAGATTGTGACGACGCTGAGGCAGATGGGTGTGTGGCTGCGGGCGAACGGCGAGGCGATCTACGGGACCCGGCCGTGGGTGGTGTTTGGCGAGGGGCCGACGCAGGTGGTTGGCGGTGCCTTCCACGATACCGACACCAAGGCGTATACGGCGCAGGACTTCCGCTTCACCACCAAGGGAGACACCCTCTACGCCATCGGCATGGGCTGCCCCGCCGACGGCAAGGTGCTCATTCACTCGCTTGGTTATACCCACGAAGCAAAAGGCCTCACCATCGGCAATGTCGAGTTGGTGGGCCAGACGGGCAAGGTGGAGTGGAAGCAGACGGCGGAAGCGCTGGAAGCGACGCTGCCGGCTGGCGGCACCTGCCAGTACGCCTATGTGCTGAAGGTGACGAAGTAGGTTTCAGGGGTCAGGTTTCAGGGGTCAGGGAGAGAGGGCGGCTGGTGGCCGCCCTCTCTGCATTTTGGGGTGGGTGGGATTGGAGGGGGCTGGCTAGACCTTGAGGAAGATTTTCTTCTTGTAGAGTATCCAGACGGGGAGGAAGCAGAGGGCCATGTAAGCGAAGGAGTAGGCGAAGGATGCGAGGCCTGGGCTGGGAATCCATGCGAAGAGGTTTACAAAGCACCAGTGGAAGATATCTGAGGGGCGGCCGTTGGCGGTGAGGTGCCAGCGGACGAAGAAGGCGGGGAGGAGCTCGGAGATCATGTAGGCGGCTATCGCGTTGGAGCCGAAGATGAGTGGCGCCCAGGTCCATCCTTTGCGCCAGCCCTTGACCTCAATCGCCCAGAAGCAGAAGGCGAGGACGGCGGTGGAGATGCCGGCAGCGGCGAGGACGTAGGAGCTGGTCCAAAGCTTTTTGTTGAGCGGGAACCAGACCGACCAGAGCAGACCGGTCAGGAACAGGGTGACGGCGGCAATGGCGAGGCCGCGGGCGCGCTCGGCGAGCGGGCGGGTGGTGCGGATCCACATGCCGGCCAACATGCCGAGCAGGCAGGTGCCGAGTGCGGGGAGGTCACTGAGCAAGCCTTCGGGGTCGCGGACGCCCTCATAGAGGCGGCCGGGGAGGAGTTGGCGATCGAGCCAGGCGACCAGGTTGGCATCGTGATCGAGCAGGGGAATATCGCGGCCCGGGACGCCGTAGCCGGGGACGGGCACCCAGCGCATGAGAATCCAGTAGCCGACGAGGCAGGAGACCGCGATGACGATTTTGCTGAGCGGCTTCCTGTCCCACAGATAGAGGAAGCTGGCGATGCAGTAGCAGATGGCGATGCGTTGCAGGACGCCGTAGATGCGCCAGGAGTCGAAAGGGACTGCGGGGAAGAGGTAGATTGCTCCACCGAGGCCGTTGACGAGGAGGCCGAAGAAGATGAGCGTGGCGGTGCGGCGCAGGGTTTGCAGGGCCAGGTCAGCGCGCTTGGCACCCTTGCCAAGGCGGGCTTCAAAGGCGAAGACGATGGAGGCGCCGACGACGAAGAGGAAGGTGGGGAAGACGAGATCGGTGGCGGTCATGCCATTCCAGGCGGCGTGCTGCATGAAGGGCCAGGCCCCGTCCGAGCCGTTGTTGTTGACCATGATCATGAAGGCGATGGTGATGCCGCGGAGTGCGTCAACGCTGAGCAGCCGGTTTGCGGGCAGTGCGGGATTGGTTCCGGTCATGTCGTCCTTGCTTGAACTGGAATACCAGGGAATACCCGAGGGGGGCGGAAATCCGAGTGTGGATTCACGTTAGCTGGTGGCGGCTGAGGGGCGCAAGTGGCGCTTCAGATTCGAGTAGCCAATGGGAGTGAAAGGTGCGTAAACTGGCCAACGAAGGGTGTGGCAAGTGGCGCGCATGCAAGACGGCAAATGGGTTTGCTGGGGGGTGTTGGCGGTAGTTCTGGGCGGTTGTGGCGCAGTGTGCGCCCAGCCATCCCAAACCAGCGGCCAGAACAGCATGAGCAACGCTTCCGGCCCGGCGGCGAAGGCGGAGTTTGACGCCCAGGGGCGGCCGATTACAGCGGGTGGATATGTCGAAAAGGGCCCGATTGTGCTGGTGGATGCCTCAAAAGCCTCAGGGCTGGCAAGCTGGCAGCACCGCATGGGCGCGGCTGGCAAGCAACTGATTATCGATGCCGATGGATCCGGCGTGGGCCTGATTGATTACGACCAGGACGGGTGGCTGGATATTTACCTGGTGAACGGCTCGACGTTTGCTGCTCTGGACGGCAAGGAGCCTCCGTACCACGCAGCCCTCTTCCACAATAACCACGACGGCACATTTACCGACGTTTCCGCCAAAGCGGGCGTGACCAACGACCGTTGGGGTTATGGGGTGGCCATTGGCGACTTTGACAACGATGGCTGGCCTGACATGGCGGTGGCGAACTGGGGCAAGAACCGCCTGTACCGGAACAACCACGACGGGACTTTTACGGATGTGGCGGAGAAGGCGGGGATTACGCTTGGGAACTGGTCGGCGGGGGTTACCTGGGGCGACTACGACGGCGACGGCCGGCTGGACCTGTTTATTTCGGGGTACGTGCATTTTGACCGCGCCAACCTGCCACTGAGCGGCAGCAAGGTGGTGGGATACGCGCCGTGCGAGTTTCGCGGGGTGGAGGGGATGTGCGGGCCGCGGGGTTTGGAGGGGGAGCCGGACCATCTTTTCCGGAACAACGGGGATGGCACGTTTACCGATGTGAGCGCGATTGCGGGGGTGAGCGATCCGGGTAAGTACTACGGATTCACCAGCGTTTTTGTGGATATCAACGACGACGGGCGGCCAGACCTGCTGGTGGCCAACGACTCCATCGCCAACTTCCTCTACCTGAACAAGGGCGATGGGACCTTTGAGGATGACGCTTACCCCAGCGGCCTTGCCGTGAACAAGGATGGGCGGGAAGTGGCTTCGATGGGGCTGGGCCTGGGCGACTATGAGAACAAGGGCCTGCTGAGCGTCCTCGATACGGATTTCTCGGATGATTACAAGATTCTGTTCCGCAACGATGGTGATACGAGCTTTACGGATGTGAGCTATGCCGCCGGAATCGCTCACGCGACGTTGCCTTTTGTGGGCTGGGGCGATGGTTTCCTGGACTATGACAACGACGGCTGGAAGGATATTCTTATTGCCAACGGGCATGTTTACCCGGATGCAGGCGACCATGGATGGGGAACGAGCTATGCGGAACGGCCGCAACTGTTTCACAGCCTAGGGAATGGGAAGTTTGAGGAGATTCCACCGGTGATTGGGAGCGGGTTGGCGCAGGCGATTCCGGCTCGCGGCGCGGCTTTTGGGGATTTGTTCAACGACGGCAAGATTGATGTCGTGCTGAATCCGATTGATGGCCCGGCGGTGCTGCTGAAGAACGTGAGTGGGGACAAAAATCACTGGGTGGAGTTGAAGCTGGTGGGCGGGCTGAACAAAGCCACCGGGAAGAAGAGCCCGAAGGACGCGATGTGCGCGCGGGTCTACCTGACGGCGAATGGAATGCGTCACCGCGAAGACGTGATGAGTGGTGGCAGCTATATTTCGTCGAATGATCAGCGGCTGCATTTTGGTTTGGGGCAGGCAACGGAAGCGGGGGTGGCCGAGATTCACTGGCCCTCCGGCACCGTGCAGCAGGTGAAGCTGCCCACCACCGACCGAATTTATACCATCGAAGAAGGCGCGGGAATTACCGCAGCCCTCTGCGGCGGCAAGCCGTGCACCGCACCTGCGCAATGACAACGAGAACCTGTCTGGCACAAAAGACCCTCCCCGCGCGGCACCTGAACCGGGCTCCGCTCCTCCTCTGCGCCTTGGCCCTCGCGGCATTCTCGGTGCCCGCAATGGCCCAGTCGGCCATGGGCGGCAATGCCACCGGGCCTCCGCAGGCGTCGATTCACGACGACCACAACCGCCCCATCACCGCAGGCGGCTTCGTAAAGTCAGGCCTCGTCGTCTTTCAGGATGCGACCAAAGCCGCGGGGCTCTCGGGCTGGAAGCATGTGATGGGCAGCGTGGCGAAGCAGTACATTCTGGAGACGGACGGTTCGGGCGTCGGCCTCATTGACTACGACCAGGACGGCTGGCTCGACATCTACCTCGTCAACGGCTCCACCTACAAGGCGCTGGAAGGCAAGGAGCCCGCCCCGCACGCCGCGCTCTTCCACAACAATCACGACGGCACGTTTACGGACGTGGCTGCCAAGGCGGGGGTGACCAACGACCGCTGGGGATTCGGCGTCGCCGTTGGCGACTTTGACAATGATGGCTGGCCTGATCTGCTGGTTGCCAACTTCGGCAAAAATCGGCTGTACCGGAACAACCACGACGGCACTTTCACCGATGTGGCGGAAAAGGCCGGCATTACGCTGGGCAACTGGAGCGACGGCGTCACCTGGGGCGACTACGACGGCGATGGCCGTCTGGACGCCTTCGTCTCCGGCTACCTCCACTACGACGTCAGGCACCAGTGGAAGGCCGGCGACTCTGACGTTGCCCTCGCGTTCTGCCAGTTGCGGGGCGCGGCTGTCATGTGCGGACCCCGCGGGTTGCCGGGCGAGGGGGACCACCTCTTCTACAACAATGGGGACGGCACTTTCACCGATACCAGCGAAAAGGCCGGCGTCAGCGACCCCGGCAAATACTACGGCTTCACCACCCTGTTTGCCGACATCAACAACGACGGCCGCGTCGACCTGCTCGTCGCCAACGACTCCTCGCCGAACTATCTGTACATCAACAAGGGCGATGGGACGTTCGAGGACCAAAGCTATGTCTCCGGCCTGGCCCTCAACAAGGACGGCCGCGAAATCGCCTCCATGGGCATGGCCGTCGGCGACTACCGCAACAACGGCCTGCTCGATGTTCTGGTCACCGACTTCAGCGACGACTACAAGGTGCTGTACCGGAACGACGGCGAAGCCAGCTTTACCGATGTCAGCGACCAGGTTGGGATCGCGCAGCTTCCCGTTCCCTTTGTCGGTTGGGGCGCCGGCTTGGTCGACTTCGACAACGACGGATGGAAAGATGTCTTCATGGTCAACGGCCACGTCTACCCGGAAGTTGACCAGCACGACTGGGGCACCAGCTTTGCCGAGCGCACTCTGCTCTTCCACAACTTCGCCGGGCAGCGCTTTGAGTACGTGCCACCGGCGGAAGGGTCAGGGCTGGCCGTGGTTACGCCGGGGCGTGGAGCGGCGTTTGGGGATCTGTTCAACAACGGGCGCATGGACGTCGTCATCAACCCGATTGACGGGTCGCCGGTGCTGCTGAAGAACGTTGACCCGGCCAAGCATCACTGGGTGGAACTGAAGCTGGTGGGTGGCGAAAGCAAGGCTACTGGCCGCAAAAGCCCCCGGGATGCGATTGGGGCCACCGTTTATCTGACCGCGAATGGAATGCGCCAGCGCGAGGATGTGCTGGCTGGGGGGAGCTTTATCTCCTCCAGCGACCAGCGCCCGCACTTCGGCCTTGGCGACGCCACGGAAGCGGGAACTGCTGAAATCCACTGGCCCTCCGGCGCGGTGGAAACAGTCCCACTGCCTGCGGTGAACCGCATCTACACCATCAGCGAAGGGCAGGGCATCACCGGAGCGCTGTGCGCGGGCAAACCCTGCACCCAACGCCCGGCAGTCCATGGAGGGCCGGTGAAGCCGCCGGCGGGCACGCCGATTCGGTAAAGTGCGCGGCGAACGACAAAAGGGAACCCCGCAATTGGGGTCCCCTCTCATTTTGGTCCGACAAACCGGGGCTCTAGAAAATCCCGGCCAGGTACTCTTCGCCTTCCTTTACTTCGGCTTCTGCCCGGTCTTCGGCCGTCAGCGGCGGTGCCAGGGTCAGCACCGGACAAAGCGCATGCGCCAGCACCTTGTTCACCACTCCCTGCCGGGTCAGCGTGGAGATCGGTGAGGCTTCCTGCGCGCCAAAGACCAGCAGGTCAATCTGCCGCAGATTGCTCTGGTACAGAATCTCCTCGGCCGGGTCACCCACAGACTGAATCGCTTCAATCGTAATTGGGTGCTGGCTGTCGGGCGGCATCATCCCGCGCAACTGCGCTTCCAGGTTCTCTATCGAAAGCCCAATCGTGTGCTCGCCCCTGCGGTCGCGGCTGGGACTTACATGCAGCAGCGTCAGGTGCGCTCCATGCTCGGCTGCCAGGCGGGCAGCCAGTTCCGCCACCGCCACGCTGGCGCGGCTGTGCAGGCTCACGGCTGTCAGAATGCGCCGGATGGCGAAGTTTTTGATTGTCGCCTCCATCGCCTCTGGTCCCACCGCAAGCACCGGAACATGCGCGCCGCGCAGGACTTCCTCGCAGACCGAGCCAACGAAGAGTTTCCCCAGCGGGCCGGGGCTGCGTGTACCCATAATCACGCGGTCTACCGGATGCTCCAGGGTGTAGTTGACGATCTGCGGGCCGGCCAGACCGGGACGAACGACAATTTCGCACTGAACGCCGGCGCGCTGGGCACGGGCCGCTACCGGCCGCAGCAACTCTTCTTCCTGTCGCGCCGCCGCCGTGTAGTCGTAGTAGCGGACGCCAGAAAACTCGCTCGCCGCGACCGCCAGCGTGTCATAGACATGGAACAGAACGAGCTTCGCCTTGTGATGCGAAGCACATGCCAACGCCAGGGAAAAGGATCGTTCGTTGGTCGGGGATTCGGTTGCAAACAGAACGGTCTGAGGGGTAATCCAAGCAGGTTGAATACGGGTGGACATGGTAGCCTCCTTCTCCGCACCGATAAGTATGCGACTGATTGGGGACACCATGTGTGCCACCATGCACCTTGAATTGTGACGGGTATCACCCGGCGGAAAAACATTTTGACAGGGACGGAAAAAGCGCCCACGGATGGGCGCTTCGGGTCGAGGGCAGGCGGAATGGTTTAGGGCCTGATCACCCATGTATTGTGAACAGGCCCTAATGGGAATGTGCCTCTGGTTTCAGCTTTCCGCGGAACATCCAGTACACAAAAGTGAAGTATGCGGCGGCAAGAGCCATGCCAATCGCCCACCATATCAAGCCGATGTGCAGGGTATAGCTGCCACTGATGGCGTTGCTGAGGGTAATGGAACGATCTGCGCCGGTGGTTGCGGGCAGCAGGGTGGGGAACAGTCCCCAGCATGCGCCGACCAGCATCAATACGAGATAGAGGGATGAGCAGAGGAAGGCCCGGAGAGGCTTCTTGATTCGGTTGTAAATCCAGACGCCGGCGAGCGATGCCACAACGCCGACGGGCACTACAAAAGTGACCGGGTAGGCCAGGTAGTTGGCAAGTGAGGCGGGTTGTACCCGAATTGTGGCCAGAAGGCTGACCATGGTCAGCAGCACCAGAACGAGCAAGACGGGAGTGACAACCCGCCGGGCCCTCAGTTCGAGGTCCCCGGTGGTTTTGATGGTCAGCCACAAGGCACCGTGAACCGTAAGTGCGACACAGGCCACCAGACCGCCTATGACGGTGTACCAGTCGAGGATGCCGGGATGGATGCCGGGTTGCCAGTTGGTCCACAGGGGGAGGAAGAAGTAGCCGTCAGCTTGCAGCGGTACGCCGCGGATGACGTTGGCGAGGGCGGCGCCGAAAAAGATGGTGAGCAGGATGGAAGAGAAACCAAATATCCCATCGAGCAGGGAGCGCCAGACGCCAAGATTCAGGTGATTGCGGAGTTCGAGACTGATGCCCCGCAGCATGAGGAGCCAGAGGACAATCATCAGAGGCAGGTAAAAGCCGCTGAAAGCCGATGCGTACAGCCACGGGAAGGCGAAATAGAGGGTACCGCCACCGGCGAGAAGCCAGACTTCGTTGCCGTCCCAGATAGGGCCGATGGAGCGGGTGAGGATATGGCGTTCCTCTTCGTTTCGGGCGAGGAAGAGGTGGAGCACGCCAACGCCGAGGTCCAGCCCGTCAAAGACGACGTAGGCGGCGATCATGATGGCTACGAGCCAAAACCAAAGGATTTGCATACGATAGCTCCGTTTTCACGGTTACGGTGTGATTGAAGGCCTGGAAGGTGAGTAAGCGTTGCCGAGGCGAATGGGATCAGTGGGCGGCAACTGTTGCTGCGGCGGAAGCTTTGGCTGCTGGGCCCTGGTCAATCTCGCGATAGATGAGAACGATGAAGAGGATGGAGAGCAAGGAATAGAGCCCCATGAATCCGAGCAGGGTGAAGAGCGTGTTGCTGGAGGAGACGGTATTGGAGAAGCCCTGTTGGGTGCGCATGAGCCCGTAGACCAGCCAGGGCTGGCGGCCAATCTCCGCAGTCATCCATCCGGCAGTGTTTGCGATGTACGGGAGAGGGAAGCTGAGCAGGAGCGCCCACAGCACCCAGGAGGAGCGCTCCAGAGTCTTGCGCCAGAGGAGGAAAGCAGCTGCCGTCATGAGGAGGGCGAACCATGTTCCCAGCCCGGCCATGATGTGGTAGGCGTAGAAGAGCAGAGGCAGGGTGGTGGGCCATTGGTCGCGTGGGAATTCATCCAGGCCTTTTACCTCGGCCTTGGTGGTTCCGTAAATCAGGAAGCTGAGAACATCGTTGACGACGATGGGGTTGTCGATGACGCCGGTATCCTCGTTGGGCTGTCCCATCAGGACAATCCCGGCGCCTTTTTCGGTATGGAACTGCCCTTCCATGGCGGCCATGGTGGCAGGCTGGTTCTTCGCCAGGTACTTGCCGTGCAGGTCGCCGGTGGGAAAGATGATGGCAATGGAGGCAAGCAGACCGACGATAACGCCGACCTTGATATAGATGCGGGCGTAATCGACAAATCGCTTCTCCAGCATGTAGAAGGCACCGGTCGCAGCCATGACAAAAGCGCCGGTAATGACCGCGCCGCACATGTTGTGCATGTACTGCAGCAGCGCCCAGGGGTTGAGCAGAAGAGAGGTGAAGCTGGTGATTTCAAACTGATGCTGGGCGTTGATCTGGTAGGCGACGGGGTGCTGCATCCAGGCATCGGTGACGATGATGAAGTAGCCGGAGAGCCAGGAGCCGAAGAAGACCAGGACGGCGGAGAGCCAGTGCATGGTCTTCGAGAGGCGCTTTTCGCCGTAGAGGAAGAGGCCAAGGAAGGCTGACTCAAGGAAGAAGCTGAAGACGCCTTCCATGGCGAGTGGTTGACCGATGACGCCACCGGAGACCCTGGCGAACTGAGCCCAGTTGGTCCCGAACTCGAACTCCATGGGGATTCCGGTGACCACGCCAAAGACGAAGTTGATGCCGAAGATGCGACCCCAGAAGCGTGCGGCCTGATCCCAATGAGGGTTGCCCGTCCGCAGCGCAATGGTCTTCAGAATGACAATCAGGAGGGCAAGGCCCATGGTGAGCTGGGGGAAGAGGTAGTGATAGGTGATGGTAAAGGCGAACTGGATTCGGTGCATCGATTCTGGATTCATTCCGGTCTCCGATGATGGCGGGGTTATCGCGGGTGCAAGCGCCACAGGGTGCCGGGAATGTCGTGCGGGGTCCCGAATCGAGGTGGCGCGGGGAAGCGCACTGCCATCAGTCTAGTCCCCATGAGCCGGCAACGGGCTGCGCCCCTGTGATGATGGTCACAGTTTTGGCCCATTTTTGGTGTTCTGCTCGAAATCATGAAACCGATGCATGATCTTCCCCAACGTGGCAATTTGAACTACGACGAGAGCCCCTTCCTGGTGATCTGGGAAGTGACCCAAGCGTGCGACCTGGCGTGTAAGCACTGCCGCGCGGCAGCCCAGCCGATTCCGCACCCCGACCAGCTTTCTACCGAAGAAGGCAAGGCGCTGATCGACGAGATCGCGCGGATGGAAGTGCCCATCTTCGTGTTTACGGGAGGCGACCCGCTCAAGCGCCCCGATGTCTATGAACTGATTCGCTACGCCGCAGCCAAGGGCGTTAGCGTGGCGCTGACGCCGAGCGCAACCCCGCTGCTGACCCGGGAGGCTATTTTCAAACTGAAGGAAGCCGGCCTGGTCCGCCTTGGCATCTCCCTTGACGGCTCGAGCCCCGAAATTCACGACGCCTTCCGTGGTTTCCCCGGAACCTGGGCGCGCACCGTAGAGGCAGTAGGCTGGGCCAATGAGGCCGGGCTCCCCATCCAGGTGCACACCACCATCAGCCGCCACAACGCTCACGACCTGGACAACCTTACCGCGCTGTTCGAGAAGATGAAGATTGTGATGTGGAATGTCTTCTTCCTGGTTCCCGTGGGCCGCGGCCAGCTCAACGACCTGCTCAGCGGCGAAGAGTTCGAAGATGTCTTCGGCAAAATCTACGAGCTCTCGCACCGCGTCAGCTTCCAGATCAAGACCACCGAAGCCATGCACTATCGCCGGTACCTGATCCAGCACAATCTGGAAGAGCGCAAGATGGGCCACGGCTCCGGCCACCCGGGCACGATGCCGGCTGCGGCCTATGAGCCGGGCGCACCGACGACCGAAGCCAAGACCCGCAACATGGGATGGGCCACGCGACGAGTGAACGACGGCAAGGGATTTGTCTTTGTCTCCCACCGCGGCGATGTGTACCCCAGCGGCTTCCTTCCGTTGCATGCCGGCAACATCAAGGACAATCCGCTCCACGAGATCTACCAAAACGCACCGGTCTTCAAGGACCTGCGCGACACCTCGAAGCTGCAGGGCAAGTGCGGTGCCTGCGAGTTCAAGGAGATTTGCGGTGGCTCCCGTGCCCGTGCCTACGCCATGACCGGCAACCACCTGGCCCAGGAACAGTGCTGCATCTACCAGCCCAGGAACTGGCACCCGGATGTGGAGCTGGCCGAGCAGATCGATGTGCGCGAGCAGATCAACCCGGCCGAACTGGTGCACCTGCCGTAACTTCGGCACGGTCACCCATTGCCCCAGAGCCTGACAGGCAAGTTACAGGCAAGGTACAGGCAAGGTACAGTCTAGGAGGGTGGATTTTTCCTGCGGGAAGGATTCATCCTCCGGTCTGCATAGGGGCGGGCACGCATTCTTACAAGTCAGTCGAGGGCAAAATCTTGGCGCAAGTAGCAATATTGGGCGGGGGCATCGCCGGGCTGTCGGCTGCCTGGGAGCTGGAGCAGGCAAAGCGTGCGGGCGTGGCGGTCGACTACTGCCTGTTTGAGACCACCAACCGGCTCGGCGGATCCATCTCCTCTACGGTGGTGGACGGCAGCGTGATTGAGCGCGGGCCGGATAGTTTTTTGACGGAGAAGCCGGCGGCGGCGGAGCTGTGCAAGGCGCTCGGCCTCGAAAAGGACCTGCTTGGCTCGAACGACGAGGCGCGGAAGACCTGGATTGTGGTGGGCCGCAAGCTGGTGGCGCTGCCGGATGGGCTGATGTTCCTGGTGCCGACGAAGCTGATTCCCACGGCGCTGACGCCGCTGTTCAGCATCAAGACCAAAATCAAGATGGGCCTGGAGCTGCTGCATCCGCCGAGACCTCATCAGGGCGATGAGTCGGTGGCGGATCTGGTGAAGCGGCACTACGGGCAGGAGGCGGTGGATCGGCTGGCGGATCCGCTGCTGTCGGGCATCTATGGCGGGGATGCGACACAGCTCAGCGCGGAAACCGTGCTGGCACGCATGGTGGAGATGGAGCGCGAGTACGGCTCGCTGACGCGCGGAATGCTGGCTGGCTACCGCAAGATGCGGGCAGCGATGAAGGGCAAGGAGCCGAGACCGGCGAGGCCGATTTTTACGACGCTGCGGGGTGGTTTGCAGCAGATGGTGGATGCGCTGACGGCCGGGATTGATGCCGGGTGTGTGCGGCTTTCGACGCCGGTGGAGGGGTTGGAAAAGACTGCCGACGGGTGGCTTGTGACCGCTGGTGGCGCGCCTGAGAAGTACGACGCGGTGATTGTGGCGACGCCGGCATGGGCTGCGGCGGGATTGCTGAAGCCGGTAGACACGGAGCTGGGCGAGCAACTGGGGGGGATTCCCTACTCGTCGTCGATTACGGTGAATCTGGTGTACGACGAGAAGAGGCTGGGCGAGTTGCCGGAAGGCTTTGGATTTCTGGTGCCGGCGGTGGAGAAGCGGGCGCTGCTGGCGGCGACGTTTGTGCATCGCAAGTTTCTGGGGCGGACGAAGCCGGGCAAGGCTGTGATTCGGGCGTTTCTGGGCGGGGCGCACAATGAGGTGCTGCTGGGCGAGACGGACGAGAAGCTGGTTGCCACCGTACGGCGGGAGTTGCAGGAGATTCTGGGAGTGACGGCCGAGCCGGAGATGACGGAGGTTCGCCGCTGGCGTCGGGCGATGGCCCAGTACGCGGTGGGGCACAAGGCGCGGCAGGAGCGCATCAAGGCTCGGTTGACTGAGTTGCCGGGGCTGCAACTGATTGGGAATGCGTATGACGGGATTGGTGTGGCGGACTGCATCCGGCTGGGGCGGGCTGCGGCGAAGAAGATTTCCGCTAGCCTCTAGCCCGCATTTCTCACCATAGCGTCAGTATCGAGATATAGAAATATTCAAAAAAAGCTGGAAAGGCCTTCGAATGTGTGTCATAACTGCTTTGTCTAGAAGTAGTTTTTA
>CAIVDV010000081.1 GCA_903904755.1 uncultured Acidobacteriaceae bacterium
GCAATGCAGCGATGCCCGTTATGGACGGAAAAACAGGTACACGTTGATGCATTGGGGGTACATTTGGGGGTATCGTGTCGATGCGGAATTTCAAGTTATTCATTTCTCATGTGCTTACGATCCGATACTAATCCAATCGTGTCCCAGGTAAAAGAAAGAATCCATTGTGTTTGAGACAGCCGCTGAGAGATCAGCGGCTGTCTTGTTTTTGGAGTGAGGGTTTGCGGGACTGGGGGCGTCAGGCGGGGGTGGTCATGTGTTTGCTGAGGACGTTGATGAGGCCCTGGTTGGGGAGGCATTGTTTTGCCGAGAAGGACGACAGAATACTGTCCAGCTCGTTTTCGGAGAGGCCTTTGAAGAGGCTGGCGTAGAGGGGCTGCATGAGGGTGCCGGTGTAGAAGCAGAGGATGGTTTGGCGGAGGCAGCGGGCGTTGAGGCGGGCGTCGAGCTGGGGGTCCGCGACGACCTGGAGGATTTGGCCGGCGAGCTGGGCGGTGGCGTCCTTGATGGGGGTTGGGGGGAGCCAGGACATCCAGTCGTCGGTGCCGAGGGCGGCTTTTTTGCGGAGCAGGTCGGCAATGCGCTGCATGTAGGGGGAGTCGGGGTCGAGGGTGAGCATGCCCATGACGCCGACATCCTTGTAGTTCCAGGTGGTCCAGTGGGCGTCGTACTGCTCGAAGATGGCGATCTGGTCATCGAGGGCGCGGAGGCGGTCGGGGTTTTCCTGGGGCGGGCCGTTGAAGACGGAGCCGAACTCGCCGACCCAGAGGGGGGCGTTGTGCTGCTGGGTGAAGCGGGTGCCGTCGGCATCGAGGAAGTTGCGGAGCTGGCGATCGCGATCCCAGGTTTGCGGGCCGGAGGCGGAGGCGGAGCGGGGGTGGAGTTCGCCCGGATACTGGCCTGGGCCGAAGCCGGGGACGGTGTAGTTGTGGGAGCTGTAAGCGAGGTTGGGGTCAAAGGGAGCGTCGAGGCCGGAGAACTGCTGGGCGTAGCTGTCGCCTTCGAGGAAGAGGATGTGGCGGGAGTCGTGCTGGCGGATGGCGGTGACGGTGCGGCGGTAGAGGGAGTTCATGCGCTCCCAGTTGGATTTGTAGTTGGTGTAGATGTTCCAGGGGTAGTCGCCGAGGGAGTTGTTGGAGCAGGGCTCGTTGAGGAGGTCATAGCCGACGATGACGGAGCGGTTGGCGTAGCGGCGGGCAAACTGCTGCCAGAGGGCGATGAAGCGGTCCTGGTAGTGGGGGACCTCCCAGAAGAGGCTGATGCGGGAGGCATTGTCGGAGTGCCAGTGGACGTTTTGCCAGCCCTGGGCGGAGTGGAGATCGAGGATGACGTAGAGCCCGTGACGCTCGCATTGGTCGAGGACCTGGTCGAGGCGGGCGAAGCCGGATTCCTTGTAGTGGAAGGGGGTGGCGTCGTCTTCAAAATGGCGGTAGTTGAGGGGGAGGCGGACGACGGATGCGCCGGATTTGCGGAGGAAGAGGATGTCGTCTTCGTTGAAGAAGTAGTCGAGGAGGCGCTCGAAGAAGAACTGGGCGCGGGAGGGACCGAGGGTCTCGGCCATTTGGGCGCGAAGAGTGTGCTCGGCGCCGGGGTGGCCGTTGATGAAGTCTTCCATGTTCATCCAGCCGCCGGGGCAGGTGCCGCGCAGGCGGACGCGGTTGCCGGAGTCGTCAACGATGTGGGCACCCGAGACACGGAGGAAGGGCATGGCACCGCTGGCGGGATGGGGGGCGGCGGATTGCGGGGTCGCGATGGGCTGCGAAGGGGCGGCAGCGGCGTTGCCGGCGAGTGCGCCTACGCCGGCTAGGGCGGCGAGCTTGAGGAAGTCGCGGCGGGGGGGATGGGAGGAAGAAGAAGTGGTCATGGAGTCTCCGTGGGAGATGGTATCCCACGGGGGCCTGGTGATGCATGGAGGGGAGTTAGCGCGGGAGGGGCTCGCCGGTGGAGGCGAAGGCGATGGTGCCGATGGGGGTGCCGGAGGCGAGGAGGTCGCGAAGGGACTCGGCGTTGGGGCCGCTGAGGAGTTCGGCGGAGGCGATGAGGCTCATGGCGGATTCCGGCGAGGTGGAGGCGGGAAGGCGGAAGATCCAGGGGATATTGGTTGCGGTGAGGGCGTGATCTTCGGCAAGGGCGACGACGGGGAGGAAGCTCTTCAAAGCGAGCTGCTCGGCGAGGTGGGCGGAGTCGCGGTCGAGGGCGAGGACGGCGATGGGGTGCTGGTCCATGAGGGCGTCAACGAGCTGCGCGGTGGCGGTGCCCCAGCTTTGCTTGCTTTCGATGGGGAGGAGTTGCCAGCCGGGAAAGCGCATGGATTGGCGGGCTGAAACGGCGGCGGCATTGGGGCCGAAGACGACGGCACGCAGGGGTGAAGGGGTGGTGCTGTGCGGGCCGGAGTAGGTGACGCCGTCTTCGCCGACGCGGGCGTAGGGCTGGGCGGGGGATGCGGGGTTGGCGGCGGCGGGTTTGATTGCCGGCGGCTCCGGGGTGGCCGGCGGCTTGGGGGTGTTGACGAGGGCGTTGAAGGGGGCGAGGCGGTAGTGGATTTGGCCGTCCTTGACCGTGCCGATGTACATGGGGCTGACGTTTTTCTGGTTGGGGTCATAGGCCATGTGGCCGGTGACGCCATCGTAGCTGTCGATTTCTGCCAGGGCGTCGTGGATGCGGGCGCGGTTGAGGCCGGCCCGGCAGATGGACTGGAGGAGCTGGTTCATGGCGTCGTATGCGAGGGCCGAGAACTGCTCGGGGTCCTCGTTGAATTTGGCGCGGTACTGGGTGGCGAAGGCGGTCCACTTTGGGTCGTTGCGGGTGGGGTCGTAGGGGAAAGCGGCCTCAAAGCCTTCGGCGGCGGGGCCGGCCTCGGAAAGCAGGGTTGCGCCGAGGGTGCGGTGGCTGCCGAAGACGCGCTGCTTCATGCCCATGGCGCGCATTTGCTTGAGGATGCCGGCGGCCTCTTTCTGGTCAGTCCAGAGGACGATGCCATCGACGTGGGAGGATTGGATGACCTTGAGCTGGTGGGAGAAGTCGGTGTCGCCGGGGAAGAATTTCTGCTCGATGGCGACGGGATGGCCGAGGCGGCGGGAGGCATCGCGGAACTTGGGAACGCCGAAGCGGCCGTAGCGCTCGTTGACGCGGAGCAGGGCGATGCGTTTGAGGCCGAGCTCGGAGTAGATATGGCGGGCGAGGGTGAAGGCCTGGACGCGATCGTCCTGGAGATTGGTGAAGTACCAGGGGATGTAGGTTTCCGGGATGGTGGGGTCAGTGGAAGCGGAGTTGACAATGGGGATTTCTGCACGGAGAGCGACGCGGAGTGCGATGTGGGTGGACTCTGAGGAGATGGAGCCGAAGATTGCCCAGTCCTGGTCGTCGTAGACCATTTTGACGACTTCGTCGGAGGCTGCGCCCCAGATTGCGGGGTCGGTGGGGCGGTCGTTGCCGTAGACGGTTTTGGCCTGCCAGTTGTCGTAGTCGTTGTGGAGCATGAGCTTGAAGGGTTTGCCACCGTAACCGCCGGCAGCGTTCCATTCGTCGACGGCCATTTGCGCGCCGTGGAGCATGCGCTGACCGAAGAGTTGCTGGGGGTGATTCTGGATGGGGCCGAAGAAGCCGATACGGATTTCGGTGAGGTCTTTGGGCTCAGGCAGGTCGCGGCCTGCGCCGGAGTAGATGTTGGGGTGGATGTAGTTGCGGTCGTAGGGCTCAGTGAATTTTGCGAAGGGCTGGAGGTCAGTGGGCTCTGAGGCGTAGGGCGCGACGACGCGATCCTTTGGCGGAGCCGGTGGATTGGCTCCGCAGGAGCAGGTGTGGTCGCTCTGTGCCATGGCAGACGCCGAGAGCAGAAGAGCCAAAGCCGGTAGTGCAACAGATGCCCAGATTTTCACAACAGCCCCCTGAGGTGTGCGCGCCCACATGCGCGGCGAAGTGCCGTGCGGGCGGGCGCGATTGCATGTTTACTGCTCGTCGTTCTTCTTGACGCGGAACATGGCGATGGCTTCGATTTCGATGAGCAGTTCCGGGCGGCAGAGGTGGGCCTGAATGCCGGTGGAGGCGGGGACGGGGTCGAGGCCCTGCTCCTTGAAGAATTTGGTGCGCTCGATGTTGAAGACGTCGTAGTCGCGGTCGATGTCGCGCAGGTAGCAACTGGTGCGGACGATGTCGTGCCAGGTTGCGCCCTCAGCCTCAAGCAGCTTGGTGATGTTGAAGAAGGTGCGCTGGAGCTGTGCGGCGAAGTCGCCGATGTGGACGCTGACGCCGTTCTCGTCGATGCTGGCGGTGCCGGAGATGAGCAGGATGACGAGGCCGTTGAGGTCGATGCGCATGCCGCGCGAGAAGGAGCTGGGCTTGTCGTAGTGATAGGCCTCGTTGAGGACCGAGTAGTTGGTGATGGGGCGCTTTTCAATGGGCGCGTGGGCGATGGCTTCGAGCAGTTCGGGCAGTACGTTCATGATGAGAGCTCCTGATGGAAATTATTTCGCGGTTGTGGGGTTGGATCCCGTGGAAATTGGATGCGATGCGGGCGTGCCTGCGGTTCGCTTGTCCTGTGGCAGGCGGATACCGTGGCTGAGGCCTTTGGCCGTTGCCACCCAGATATCGTCGCCCTGAAAATCAATGCCTAAAACATAGTTATGTGCGGGTGCGGAGGTGACGGGGATGGGAGTCACTTTGCCTGCCGCGTCGCGCACGGTCATCTCGGGTTTTCCGTCGGTGAGCGAGGGACGATAGACGGCCCAGTTGGTGCCGTCGTAGTAGGCCAGGCCCTTGTCTGTGCCGAACCAGCAGCGATTGCGGTCGATGCCGCGGATGGTGTTGGTGAAGTTGGAGGGGAGGCCGCTGTCTTTGGTGAGGAAGTTGTGCCAGTAGCGACCGTCGTAGCGGCTGTCGCCGAAGTAGGTTGCGGCCCAGACGATGCCGTCGACGTAGCTGACGGAGGTGACGATTTCGTGGATGAGGCCCTGGTCTTTGTAGAGGACCATTTCGTTCTCGCCGTCGGGGTCGTCGTACTTGTCCCAGCGCTGGGTTTTCTGGTCGTACTCCAGCAGGCCGCTGCCCCACACAGCGATATATACCTTGGTGGGCGTGGCGCTGACGCTGTAGGTCCAGATCTCGTTCATGGGGGTGTTGCGATCGTTGAAGAAATCCCATTGGCCGGTGGCGGTGTTGTAACGGCAGGCTCCTGCTGCGGTGGCGACCCAGACGCTGGTGCCCTCGACGCTGACGCCGTAGACGACGTTGTTGCTGAGGCCGGAGTTGAGCTGGGTGAAGCTGTCGATGCGGCCGGCGGAGACGCGGCTGAGGCCGCCCATGGTGCCGGCCCAGACGTCGCCGGTGACTTTGTCGAGAGCGAGGGAGAGAACGGCGCGATGGGCGAGGCCATCGGCGGTGGTGTAGGTCTTCCAGATGCCGTGTTCGCGAACGGCGAGGCCATTTTCCGTGCCGGCCCAGATGCGGTCGCCATCGACGAGTACTGAGAAGACGTGGTCGTTGGGAAGGCCGTTGGCGGTGGTGAAGTTTTCAAAGTGAAAGCGCGGCATGGCGGGCTGGGCTGCGATGGGGAGGGCAGCGGCGAGCGAGATAAGCGCAGAGAAGAGAAGCTTTTTCATCGCGTCCTCAGGTATTCAATCAAGTCGTTGAGCTGGTCCTTGATCAGGTCGTTGGTGCGTCCATGTTGGTCGTGCGGATTGTAGACAGTCCAGATTTCTTCGAGGGTGCGCGCGGAGCCATCGTGCAGGTAGGGCGCGGTGAGCGCGATGCTGGTGAGCTGCGGTGTGTCGAGGAGGCCGGAGCGATCGGTCCACTTTTTGGTGCCGACATCGAAGCTCTTCTGATTGGTTCCCTTGGGGCCGCTGTGGCAGTAGTTGCAGCGGTTTAGCTCAGGGATGGGGTTGCCGAAGTTGTCGACGGTTCGCTCGAAGATGACCTTGCCGCGATCCTGGGCGGGGGTGAGTTTGCCGGGGCCCGGAAGAGCGCGGTTGGGGCGCTTGCGGATGCCCATGATGTAGACGGTGAGATCGGCGAGGGTGCGGGCGTCGTAATTTTCAGAGCGCCAGAAGTATTTTTCGGTGCGGACGCCGCACTCGGTGGGGATGTCTGGGTTGCCGCCGTTCCACTTGTAGGGCTCGGTATCGCGAATGTCTTCGAGGAGGCGGTTGTCGACGATGTCGACGCCGAAGCCGTCGGGTTCGAGGTCCCAGGTGAGGCCGTCGAGGGTGGAGTCGAGGTGGCAACTGGAGCAGCCGAAGTGGCCCTGGAAGCCATATTTTGCGGTGTAGAAGGTTTGCTCGCCGCGGCGGAGGGCGGAGATGGCTTTTGGCGTGTCGAGCGCGATGGTGCGGAGGACCTTGCTGGTGCGGGTATCGATGACGCTGATGGTGTCGTCGAGGCGATTGGCGACGTAGGCAAGCGAGCCGGTGCGATTGAGGGTGATGCCGCGGGGATTTTTGCCGACCGGGATGCGGGCGAGGACGTAGTTGCCGCTGGCGGAGAGATCTTCTGCGAAGCCTTTGGGATGGGCGTGGGCGAACTTGAGGAGCGCGGGAACGCTGATGACGGTGACAACGTCGGCCCCACCGTGGGTGACGAGGATGCGGGACTTGTCGGGCGTGATGGCGACGCCGAAGGGATAGGCGTAGTAGCGGTCGAGTTCGTCGAGGGGGACTTCAATGGTGCCGCCAACGGCCTGATCTACATCTGGACCGAAGAGGGTGAGGTTGTTGGCGAGTGCGCCGCCGTGCTCAAGGTGGGCGAGGGGGATGAGGTTTTTCGGGTGGAAGTGGGCGACTGCGCTGAGGCGGCCGTCGGCGGACTGGGCGATGTGGAAGACGCCGGCAGCGAGGTGGAGCGGCATGCGGTCGACGACGTGGGGCCCGGCGGCGCGGCCGGGTTCG
Organism: uncultured Acidobacteriaceae bacterium; assembly: GCA_903904755.1. GTDB lineage: Bacteria > Acidobacteriota > Terriglobia > Terriglobales > Acidobacteriaceae > Acidicapsa. Next base: position 6,882 of record CAIVDV010000081.1, read on the forward strand.
GAGTCGGGGGAGATGACGGTGAGCTCGCTTTGGGGCACGGTGCGATGCGCGCCGAGGGCGGGATAGATGTGCGAGGTGTAGATGCGCTTGCCGTCGGCGGAGAGGAGCATGTAGCTGGCTCCGCGGCCTGCGGCGAGGCGCTTGATTTCGTCGCCGGTGGTGGCGTTGAGAACGGCAACGTCGTTGGAGAGGCGATTGGCGACGAAGAGAGTTTTGCCGGACTTGTCGGTAACGACGCCGGAGGGTTCGCCCTTGACCGAGAAGCGGGCGGTGACGGCGAGGGTGTGGGTATCGACGACGCTGACGGTGTCGTCCCAGGAGCTGGTGACGTAGAGGCGGGAGCCGTCAGGAGAGAGGAAAATGCCGCGGAGTTCCTGGCCGATGGGGATGGACTTGAGGGTGCGGCCGGTGGCGGTGGAGACGACACGGATATCGCCGCTCTGTTGGCAGAGGACGAAGAGCTGGGAGCCGTCGGGGGAGAGGAGGAGTTCAAGCGGGGAGGCGTAGATGTTGATCTCGGCATCGCTGCGGGAGGTGTGCGCGTTGACCGGGCTGTTTGCGGCAGCGGCGGCGCGGGCAGCAGCGGGGGTTACGCCGGCGTGGACGGATTGCGTGCGCACCAGGGTGATGGCGGCGACGAGTGCGGCGGAGATTAGGAAGAGGACGGGAAGGCGGCGCATTACTTCGGCTCCTCCACGGTGAGGATGGTGTCAATTTTGCCGAGCGCGGCTTTGTCGAGGGTTTGCTCTACGCCGGAGGGCCAGTGGATTACGAGCTTGTCGGGGGTGGTGGCGCCGAGGCCGAAGTGGAGGGTGCTGTCGTTCTGGGAGAGGTAGCCGGAGGCGGCGATGCGCTCCTGGGTCTGGCGCTTGTCGCCGGACCAGAGTTCGACGCGTGCGCCGATGCCGTCGCGGTTGCTTTTGGTGCCGCGCAGTTTGACGCCCAGCCAGTGGCCGGTGCCGGTGGAGGTGTTGCGGATGAGGGTGCCTTTGGCGCCGAGGTTGACGAGGAAGGCGTCGACTTTGCCGTCGTTGTCGTAGTCGCCGAAGCATGCGCCGCGGGCGACGGTGCGGGTGCTGAGGACAGTGCCGGAGGTGTCAGAGACGTCCTGGAATTTGCCGCCGCCGAGGCCCTTGAAGATGGTGTGTTCCTGGGGGATGAGGTGAATGAGGCCGCCGTGGAAGACGAGGATGTCGAGCAGGCCGTCGTTGTCGAAGTCGTAGATGCCTGAGCCCCAACTGACGTACTGGGCGTTGGCCTGGGAGACGCCGTTGCGCGCGCCGAGATCCTCATAGGAGATGGCGGTTTCGGCGGTTTTGCCTTCGTTGCGGAGGAGGCGGTTGTAGTGGGAATCGGTGACGAGCATGTCGAGGACGCCGCGGCCTTCAAGGTCGGCGACAACGGGGCCCATGGCACCGGTGTTTTCGCCGTTCTGGCCGTAGGCTGCGCCGGCTTCGTTGGCGATTTCCTCGAAGGTGCCGTCGTGCTTGTTGTGGAAGAGGAAGTTTTCGGTACGGTCGTTGGCGACGTAGATGTCGGGCCAGCCGTCGTTGTCAAAGTCTGCCGCGACGACGCCCATGGTGCGGCCGACGAATGCGCCGATGCCGGATTTGTCGGTGACATCGGTGAAGGTGCCGTTGCAGTTGTTGTGATAGAGGCGGTTGGTTTCGCCCTCGTAGTCGAGCGGGCCGGGGTAGTTGTCGGCGGAGTAGAAGGCGCGGTATTTGGGGTCGAATTTGACGTAGCGGCCGATGAAGAGGTCGAGGCAGCCGTCCTTGTCGTAGTCGAGCCAGGTGGAGCTGAGGGACCATCCGTCGACGGCGATGCCGGCCTTGGCGGTGGCATCCGAGAATGTGCCGTCGCCGTTGTTGCGGTAGAGGATGGTTTTGCCGTAGCCGGTGAGGAGGAGGTCTTCGTGGCCGTCGTTGTCGTAGTCGGCAACGGTGACGGCGTCAGAGTACATTTCCGGGGCGGGAATAGCCTTGTGCGTCACGTCAGTAAAGTGGCCGTGGCCGTCGTTGCGGTAGAGGTGCGACTCCGGCAGGACAGCGGGCTTTTCCTTGAGCGGGTAGGGGTGGATTCCACCGTCGAGGGGGCGGCCGTTGGCGACGAAGAGGTCGGGGTTGCCGTCGTTGTCGTAGTCGAACCAGGCGCAGCCGGCGCCGGTGCCTTCCAGCAGGGAGCCGAGCTTGGCGGAGCCGAAGCTGTGGACGTAGTCGATGCCGGCAGCGTCCGTGGCATCTTCAAACTTGATGACGGGCTGGGCGGCTGCGGCTGGGGCGGCTGCGGGCCTGGCGGCGGGTTTGGCGGCCGGGGCCTGAGCGAAGGCGGCAAGGGATGCGGAGAGAAGAGTGAGAGCGAGGAGATGCCGGGTCATTTTGCCTCCGCCGTGGGTTTGGTGGCCAGGCCGCTGAGGTCGACCGGGGTGGTGGTGTGCAGCAGGACCAGGGGAACGTGATTTTCTGAGGCGCGTTCGGGGCCGGTGTGGCAGCCGACGCAGATGCGCTGCTCGCCGGCGCGGATCCAGAACCAGCCGTGCTGGGCGCGGATGGGCTTGCCTGCGGGGTCGAGAAGGGTGAAGCGGATGGGACGGTCGCCGCGGACCTTGACGAAGAAGCTGCCGTCGGACTCGATGGGGGCGGTGCCCATGACGACGGGGTTGCCGTTGTCGTCCTGCTGTTCAAGCTGGACTGTTGGGGGGACGGTGGCGAGGTCGCCCTGGCGGGACTGGCGGACATCGAGGGCCATAAGGTTGGCGGTGGGCCAGTCGTGGAGGCCGCTGGGATGGCGCTTGGGGGTGGGGTGGGTGCAGGCGAGTACGGGCTCGACGTGGTCGCGGGCGGGGTCTACGAAGAGGGGTTGCTGGAGGGGCGAGCCGGGGTGCATGAGAACCAGAGTGAAGCGGCCGCCGGGCTTGCGGGTAGAGGTGATCCAGGCGCCGTCCTGGGTTTCGGCGATTTGCCCGGCATATTCTGCGGCGGGTGCGTGGATGGGCTGCTCGACGGCTTTGGGTGAGGTGAAGCGGGCGAGGGTGGTGCCGTGGGTGAAGACGGTATCGCCGGAGGCGAGTTCCTGGCCGCCCCAGCGGCCGTTGGCGATGGACTCGTGGTCGCAGCGGTAGCTTTCCACGCCCGAGCCGTCGGCATAGACGAGGAAGAGCTCGGGTTTGGCACCCTGGGAGAGAGAGGTGCCGAGGGGGAAGCCTGCTTCAAAGAGGACGCGGCCATCGCGCATGACGGCGACGGGCAGGGCGGGTGCCTGGATGTGGGTGAGCTCGACGGCGGGGACTGGCTCGTCGGGGAAGATGGCGGCGAGTTCGATGGTGAAGCCATGGGCGGCGCGGCGGGCGTAAATCATGCGGCGGCCGGGCATGTAGAAGGGGCGGACGAGGTCAGTGGGGGCGCTGGCGACCTGGGTGAGGATGTGGTCGGCGAGGGTGACTTCCCAGATGGACCAGTGGTCTGAGGGCTGCTTTTTACCGGCGAAGAGAACGCGCATGCCGTCGTAGTAGACCTGGGCGTCGGCGGTGGCGGCGAAGCCGGAGACGAGGGGCTGGGCCTTGCCGTGGTCGATGAGGAGGAGTTGCGCGCCCTGAGGGAAGCGCTCGCCATCCAAGTTGGTGAGTGCCGCGAGGGGGTTGTAGACCGGAGCGGCGGTGGCGATGACGGGCAGGCCGCAGGGGGGCTTGGCCGCGGTGGGGGCAGGCGGCGGGGCAAAGGCGCAGAGGAGGAGGAGAAGCGGGGCGGCCACAACGGCGCGGGTTTGAATCCTCATGCGAGGACCCCGGCGGCGGCGAGGGCCGGTTGCTGCCGAAGGGCGAGCCAGGGCTCAAGGGCAGTCATCATCTGGTCAAACTCCTCAAAGGTCAGGGACTGGTCGCCGTCACTTAGGGCGGTGGCGGGGGCGGGGTGAACTTCGACGATTTGGCCGTCGGCGCCGGCGGCAACGCCGATGCGGGCGAAGGTGGGAACCAGCGAGCGGACGCCGGCGGCGTGGCTGGGATCGGCAATGACAGGCAGGTGGGAGACGGCCTTGAGGACGGCGATGGCGGCCACGTCGAAGGTGTTGCGGGTGGCGGTCTCAAAGGTACGGATGCCGCGCTCGCAGAGCAGGACGTGGGGGTTGCCAAACTCCAGAACGCACTGGGCGGAGCGGAGCATGTCTGCGATGGTGGCGACCATGCCGCGCTTGAGCAGGACCGGGCGGCCACTGCGGCCGGCGGCGGCCAGCAGGGAGAAGTTTTCCATGTTGCGGGAGCCGATCTGGAGGATGTCAGCGTACTCGGCGACGAGGGGGACATCGTCTTCGCTCATGACTTCGGTGACGACGGCGAGGCCGGTGCGGCGGCGGGCCTGGTCGAGGAGCTTGAGGCCGGCGAGACCGAGTCCCTGGAAGGCGTAGGGTGAGCTGCGGGGCTTGAAGGCACCGCCGCGCAGGATGCGCGCGCCGCTTTGGGCGACGGCCTCGGCGGTGGGGAAAAGCTGGGCCTCGGACTCGACGCTGCAGGGGCCGGCCATGGTGATGAACTGGTCGCCGCCGATGTGGAAGTCGAGGACGGGGACGAGGGTGCGCTGGCGGGAAGCGGACTTGAGGGTGTCCGGTGCGTCTGCGAATTGTTCCTGCCAGCTTTTACCCACGAAAGGCTCACCCCGAAATGCTTGAAACTTCAGGCTATCGGCGCGAAAAACCGAATACTTCCACCTTAGGTTGGAAACGGGCGGGTCGGGTGATGGGCGTCACAGGGTGGTGTTTACCAGGGATCAGAGATCAGGGGTCAGGGCCAGGTGAGGGCGCGGGCCAGGTGAGGGCGCGGGCCAGGTGAGGGCGCGGTCCAGGTGAGTGTAGCCGCCGTCGACGACGATGTTTTGGCCGGTGGTGTGGCCGGATTGGGTGGGGGAGAGGAGGAAGACGGTCATGGAGGCGATCTCCGCAGCTTCGGTCATGCGGTGGCCGAGGGGGATGCGGGAGGCGATCTCCTTGAGGGCGGCTTCGGGGTCGGGGCGGGACTGGATCCAGCGCTTGTAGAGGGGGGTGAGCACCTCGGCGGGAAGGACGGAGTTGGCGCGGACGCCGAAGGGGGCGAGCTCGGCGGCCCACTCGCGGGTGAGGGCGAGCTGCGCGCCTTTGGAGGCGGCGTAGGCGCTGGTGCCTCCCTGGCCGGTGAGGGCGACCTTGGAGCTGATGTTGACGATGGAGCCGCGGCTGGCCTTGAGCATGGGCAGGGCGTAGTGGGCGAGTGCGTAGTAGTGGAGGAGGTTCTGGCGGAGGCTCTCGTAGAAGCGCTCGGGGGTGCCGGAGGCGAGACCGATGCCGTCGTTGACGCCGGCGTTGTTGACCAGTCCGTGGAGCTGGCCGTATTTGGACTCGATGTGGGCGACGACCTGACGGCAGACTTCGGAGTCGGCGAGGTGGGCTTCGACGAGTTCGCAGCGTGCGCCGGAGGATTCCATCTCGGCCATGAAGTGGCGGACGTTGTCAGAGGCGCGGCTGGCGATGACGACCTGAGCACCTTCCGCAAGGCAGGCGCGGGTGATGGCTTCGCCGATGCCGGCGCCGCCGCCGGTGACGAGAATGACTGCGTCTTTGAGACCGAGATCCATGACGGGGGCTCTCCTGGGCCGAAAGTTAGGAAAGAGCCATGGTAAATCAGTTTTCTGACGCGACGCGAGGAGGGTGTGCGGGTGCGGGTTTATTGGGGATTGGGGACGGCGACACCGCCTTTGAGATCAGTGGGCGCAGGGGGAGGAGCGGGCGCATGAGCGGGTGGAGTGAGGACAAAGCCCTGGCGAACGAGCGCGAAGGCCTGATCGGGCCACTCGGCCTGGAGGAGTTCGCCGGAGGCGGATGCGAAGACCTCGATCTTGCCGGCGTCGGAGTTGAGAGTGAAGTGGTGGACGGGGACGGGCCTGCCGTTGAGAGTTCCCTGCTGGTCGGGATTGGTGGTTTTGGCGAGGGCACTCTCCATGCCGGTTTGCTTGGGAATGAGGGCGAAGAGGCCGTCGGGGGCGCTGATGCGGAGGGCAAGGGTAAGCGCGCCGGGGTCGAAGTCGGGCAGCAGGATTGCGCCAGGGTGGGCAGCGAGGGGCTGGTTGGTGACCTGGCCGTTGGCGTTGATGGTCATGTTGAACTGCTGGCCTGCGCGCGTGGTGCGGACGCTGACGGCGGTGCCGTTGATGAGGCCGGAGAGCTGGGAGGATGTGAGGGCAAGGGCGGAGTTGAGGGCCGCGGTCTGGGTGAAGGAATACGTGAGGTCCTTCATCTCGATTTTGACGCCGGAGGTGAGGGAGTAGCCGGAGGCGGACGGGGCGAGATTGACAGTGGCGCTGCCGACGGTTTTGCCGTTGTTGCTGACGAGGTAGCTTTGGGCCTGGGCGGTGAGGGTGAAGGTAGCCAGGATGAGGATTTGGGCAGCGGTGCGAAGCGTGGGCATGGGGCTGAACTCCTGCGGGTATAGACCACTGTTTTGGGAAAGAGTTGCGGAGAGCGGGGCCAGATAACTTGTGGTGACAAAGTGTCATTGTGTCGTGCTAAGCTTGCGGCCATGAAAATTGAGGTTCGTCACGACATCAAGAATGAGAAGATCCGGCGCATTTTGCGACTGGTTGGGGCGCTGGTGCTGGTGGTGGGACTGGCATTTATGGGCTACACCTGGTGGTTTGTGAGCCACAGCGTGGCAACAACCGGAAAGGTGACCGCGGAGGAAGACCGCGAGAGCACGACCTCGGATGGGAACAAGGAGACGCTGTATTACGCGAGCTTCAGTTATCAGGATGCGAGCGGAAAGGCCTATACGGCGACAGCGGGCAACGGCGAGAAGACCGCCTCGTACGCGGTAGGGGATGCGGTGCCGGTGCGGTATACGAAGAGCAATCCGGCGGATGCGAAGATTGCAACGTTTGGGCAACTGTGGCTGGTTCCGCTGGTTGTTTTCCTGGTGGGACTGGGGATTTGGGCCGGCGGGAAGTTTTTGCGGGGGAAGGACGAGCCGGCGGGAGCGTAGGTTGGGGGAGTGGGACCTCCCACATCTCCCGGCAAAAAGCGCCGGGAGATATGGGGCACCCGGAGAGTGGTGGGAGTGAGGACGCAGAGGTTGGCGACTCCCACCCTAGCCACAAAAACAACAACGTGGCGAAGGTGGGGCACCCGGAGAGTTGTTGGGGACGACATGACAGGCAACAGCAGCAGCAAAGCCCCGGCGGGTTGCCGGGGCTTTTGATTTGCTGCGCAATTGGATGCTGCCGGGGTGCGGGATTAGCCCTTTGCTGTGGCGAAGCGCTTGTTGACTTCGTTCCAGTTGACGACGTTCCACCAGTTTTCGAGGTACTTGGGGCGGAGGTTCTGGTACTTGAGGTAGTAGGCGTGCTCCCATACGTCGTTGCCGAGGATGGGGTAGTGGCCGGCGGTGAGGGGCGAATCCTGGTTGGGGGTGCTGGTGACGGTGAGCTTGCCGTCGACGAAGATGAGCCAGGCCCAGCCGGAGCCGAACTGCTTGACGCCGGCTTCGTTGAAGGCCTTCTGCAGCGCTTCAAAGGAGCCGAAATCCTTTTCGATTTGAGCGGCGATGTCGCCGGTGGGCGCTGCGCCAACGCCGGCAGTGCCGACGGGGCCCATGATGGACCAGAAGAGGGAGTGGTTGCTGTGGCCGCCGCCGTTGTTGCGGACGGGGCCCTTGATGGCGTCGGGGACGCTGGCGAGGTCGCGGACCAGGTCGTCAATGGGCTTGGCGGCGAGCTCGGGGTGGTTGGCCAGGGCCGCGTTGAGGTTGTTGACGTAGGCCTGGTGGTGGCGGTCGTGGTGGATCTTCATGGTTTCAGCATCGATGAAGGGCTCAAGCGCCGCGTAGTCGTAGGGAAGGGGTGCGAGTTCGTAAGCCATCGGGAAAAGTTTCCTCCAGAGTTTGTTGCCTGTTTGGTGTCAGGTTTGCCGGGGCAGGTTTGCTGAGGCAGGTTAGCTGGAATCAGGGATGCTGCGCGCCGGGGTTGATTCGAGAAAATCCTTGGCACTCCTGATTGTATCGGGGCGAGGGGCCGGGAATGCGGTCTGCCCTATACAGAAGTGCTGGAGATTGGATGCGAGAGTGGCAGAAAAGGCTTCGCAGGAAAAGTGGGCGGGGTGGCGGTTTTTTTGCCGGGCGGGGTACCGGGAGGGGGTGGGATGGGGTAATCTGGAGCGTGGGGAGCGCGGGAGATAGCCTGCGAAATCCCTTTAATAAACCGATTTTTCGATGCGACGGGCGGGGCAGGAATGGGAGCCCGCAGACGCACGGGAAAGTCGCCCCGAAAGGACAGTTCCGACGCCATGACCGAGACCGCCAACACCCTGAGTTTGACAAGCCTGGAGAAGCTTTCTGTGGACACCCTGCGCCTGCTGGCCGTGGATACGGTGCAGAAAGCGAACAGTGGCCACCCCGGAGCGCCGATAGCGTGCTCTCCGATTGCGTATCTGCTGTTCCATGACGTGATGCGTCACAATCCGTCGCACTCGAAGTGGGCGGACCGGGACCGTTTTGTGCTGTCGAACGGTCATGCATCGAGCTTGCTGTACGGGGCGCTGTTCCTGACGGGCTACAAGGTGACGCTGGACGATTTGAAGAGCTTCCGGCAGTGGGGATCGAAGACGCCGGGGCATCCGGAGTTTGGCCACACGGACGGGGTGGAAGTGACGACCGGGCCGCTGGGGCAGGGATTTGCGATGGCGGTGGGGTTGGCGATTGCCGAGAAGCACCTGGCGGCGGTGTACAACCAGCCTGGCTACGAGGTGGTGAACCACCACACGTACGGGATACTGGGCGATGGCGATTTGATGGAAGGGCTGTCGCACGAGGCGGCCAGCCTGGCGGGGACGCTGGGGCTGGGCAAGCTGATTTTCTTCTACGACGACAACCAGATTTCGCTCGACGGGCCGACGAGCCTGAGCTTTACCGAGGATGTGTACAAGCGCTTTGACGCCTACAACTGGCAGGTGCTGCGGGTGGCCGACGGCAACGACCTGTCGGGTCTGCGGGCGGCGGTGGAAGCGGCGAAGGCCGAGACCGGCAAGCCGACGCTGATTGGCGTGCGCACGGTGATTGGCTACGGCAGCCCCAAGGCGGGGACGAAGAACGTGCACGGCGAGCCGCTGGGCGTGGAAGCGGTGGCGGCGACAAAGAAGTTCTTCGGATTCCCGGAGGACCAGAGCTTTTATCTGCCGGAGGATGCGCTGGCCAACTGGCGGCAGGCAGTGGCCAAGGGTGCTGCGGTCGAAGCCGAGTGGAATGCACTGTTTGCCGGCTACAAGGCGGCGCATCCGGAGCTGGCGGCGGAATTTGAGCGGACCCAGCGTGGGGAGCTGAAGGCGGGCTGGGAGGCGGCGATTCCTAGCTACCCGGTGGGCAAGGGCCAGGCGACGCGCAACACGGGCGGAGCGGTGATGAATGCCGTGGCCGGGGTGGTGCCGGAGCTGTTTGGCGGCGCGGCCGACCTGACCAGCTCGACCAAGACGATCTTCAAGGACAGCCCGAGCTTCCATGTGGACCCGGCAGGACGGAATGTCTTCTGGGGCGTGCGTGAGCTGGCGATGTCGGCAGCGGTGAATGGCATTGCGGCGCACGGGGGGTTGATTCCCTTTGCCTCGACATTCTTTGTCTTCAGCGACTACTGCAAGCCGGCTATCCGGCTGAGCGCGCTGATGGGCGTGCACTCGATTTTTGTCTTCACGCATGACTCGATTGCGGTGGGCGAAGACGGGCCGACGCACGAGCCGATTGAGCACCTGACGGCGCTGCGGGTGGTTCCGGGGCTGACGGATTTCCGTCCGGCGGACGCGAACGAAACGGCGGCGGCGTGGAAGCTGGCGATTGAGCGCAGGGGGCCGAGCTTCCTGGCGCTGACGCGGCAGGATTTACCGATTCTGGATACGACGGCGGTGGATGTGGCCGGCGGCGTGGCCAAAGGCGGTTACGTCGTGGTGGAAGCCGAGAATCCTGCGGTGGTGCTGATTGGCACGGGCAGCGAGCTGTGGCCGGCGGTGGATGCGGCCAAGGCACTGGCTGAGCAAGGGATTGCCGCGCGGGTAGTTTCGGTGCCGAGCGTGAAGATTTTTGACGAGCAGACGCAGGCGTACCGGGATTCCGTACTGCTGCCGGGCGTGCCGAAGGTGGCCATTGAGGCCGGTTCGACGCTGGGCTGGTGGAAGTACGTTGGCTCGCACGGCTCAGTGATTGGCCTGGACCGGTTTGGAGCTTCGGCTCCGGCGGCGACGGTGCAGCGTGAACTGGGCATCAGCGCGGAGAACGTGGTGGCGCATGCCAAGGCGCTGCTGGGCCGGTAAGAGGCAGCTCGGCAAGATCGGGAGGCCCGCCGGATTGGCGGGTCTTCCTGTTTGCGGAGATGAGAGTGTCCAAAAGCAGATACCCCAACGAGAGAACCCCTGCTAGGCTTGAGATATGACGATTGTGATTGGTTCCGATCATGCGGGCTTCCCCCTGAAGGAGGAGGTTCGCGGCTATCTGGCAGACAAGGGCCACGATGTGCTGGACCTGGGAGTGTACTCGACTGAGCCGTCGGATTATCCGGACGCTGCGGAAGCGGTTGGGCTGGCGATACGGGCCGGCGAGGCGGAGCGCGGGATACTGATTTGCGGCTCGGGTGTGGGCGTATGCGTGGCCGCGAACAAGATTCCGGGGATTCGGGCTGGGCTGTGCCACGACCACTACAGTGCGCACCAGGGTGTGGAGCACGACGACATGAACGTGCTGGTGATGGGTGCGCGAATTATTGGCACGGCGGTTGCGTTTGAGATTGCCGAAGTGTTTTTGAACGCAACATTTTCAGCGAATGAAGAGCGGTTTGTGCGGCGATTCCAGAAGCTGATGGCGATTGAAAAGCGGTACGCAAAAGAGCAGTAGGTTGAAGGCTTCCAGTCAGTTCCCTTCCCCTGGGCGGGCTGGAAGAAGTGCCATTCCCAGAAGATTCACGAATCCATGCGGTGTTTTGGGGAATCTTCCCTGATAGGCTAGCGGTGCGCCTGTGCGGCGCAACGCTCCCGGAGGCGCACCAGGTCATGCAGAGCCCGGCAACCAAGAAAGATGCGGCGTTTGATGCGATTCTGTTTGACGTGGGCGGCGTGCTGCTGACCAACGGCTGGGACCATGTGGAGCGCACGGCGACCTACGACCACTTTGGGCTGAGCGAGGGCGACCGGGGTGAGATTGAGGCGCGCCACCCGGCAGAGTACGACCTGCTGGAGCGGGACACCATCAGCCTGAACGAGTACCTGGAGCGGGTGGTTTTCTTTGCGCCGCGGGAGTTCTCGCGATTTGCGTTTCTGGCGACGATGCTGTCGCAGTCGCAGCCGTTTCCTGGGAGCGCGATGGCGGTGCTGCAGGAGCTTGCGGAGGACCGGCCGTGCCTGCTGGGACTGTTGAACAACGAGGGCGCGCTGCTGCATGAGCACCGCATGGAAGCCTTTGGGCTGGCCGCGATGTTTGATGCGCAGTTCAGCAGTTGCTACCTGGGACTGAGGAAGCCTGAGCCGAAGATCTTCCAGCGAGTGAAGCAGATGCTGGGCGAGCGGCGGCCGCGGATTTTGTTTATCGACGACCGTATTGCCAATGTTGAAGCTGCGGCAGCAGCGGGATTTACGGCGATTCACTTTACCGGCGAGCATGAACTGCGGGCTCAACTGGTGCAACTTGGGGTTTTGTAAGCGCGAAAGCGAAGGAGATTCGGATGCAACTTGGACTGATTGGACTGGGCAAGATGGGCGGCAACATGGCCGAGCGGATTCGGCTGGGCGGCCACCAGGTGGTGGGTTTTGACTTCAGCGCAGATGCCGTGGCGAAGCTGACCGCGAGCGGAAATGTGGGCGTAAGCAGCCTGGAAGATCTGGTGGCCAAGCTGGAGACGCCGCGCGCGATCTGGATCATGGTTCCGCAGGGGGACCCGGTGGACCAGACGATTGCCAAGCTGGAACCGCTGCTTTCGCCGGGTGACACGCTGATTGACGGCGGGAACTCGAATTACAAGGAGTCGATTCGCCGGCATGGCGAGGTGACGGCCAAGGGCTTCAACTTTGTGGATGTGGGCACCTCGGGCGGTGTGTGGGGGCTGAAAGAGGGCTACAGCATGATGATTGGCGGCGACGAGGCCCCGATTGAGCGGCTGCGTCCGATTTTTGAGGCGCTGGCGCCGGCTGCCGACCGTGGCTGGGGGCGGGTGGGCCCGGCGGGTGCGGGTCACTTCACCAAGATGGTGCACAACGGGATTGAGTACGGCCTGATGCAGGCCTTTGCCGAGGGCTTCACGATTCTGGAAAAGAAGGAATCGCTTGACCTGGATTTGGCGCAGATTGCCGAGATCTGGCGGCACGGGTCGGTGGTGCGGAGCTGGCTGCTGGACCTGACGGCGGAGGCGCTGAAGGGCAACCCGACGCTGGAGGGCCTGGAGGCGTATGTCTCCGACTCGGGCGAGGGGCGCTGGACGGTGTTTGAGGCGATTGACCTGAATGTTTCCGCACCGGTGATTACGGAGTCGCTGATTCGGCGCATCCGGTCACGGGAGGAGAACAACTTCACAGACCGGATGCTGTCGATTATGCGGAATGCGTTTGGCGGTCATGCGGTGAAGAAAAGCTAGGGACTGAGGGACTGAGGGACTGAGGGACTTAGGCAGTAGAACGAAGCGCGGCGGGTGAATAGCCCGCTGCGAATAACCGGCAGCGGGCTCGCTGCCTGAAGAGGCTTCCCCCTTATGGCGACGACGCAGATCAAAGTGAATCCTGACGATTTATCGAAGATACCCGCAGGGCAGGAGCGGATACCGGAGCCGACAATTCTGGTGATTTTCGGCGCCTCGGGCGACCTGACCAAGCGCAAGCTGCTGCCGGCGCTGTTCCACCTGGAGCAGGTGGGATTGCTGCCGAAGGAGCTGGTGATTCTGGGCGTGGCGCGGCGGCCGATTGGCGATGAGTTTGCGGCGGACATGCGCGAAGGGATTCTGGAGTTTGGCGATGTGGACGGGGCGGACCCGAAGCTGGCCGGATTCCTCCAGAAGATCCACTACTTTGCCATGAACTTTGACGACCCGGTGGGCTACGAGGGGCTGAAGCGGGAGCTGGAGACGTTGGCCGAGGCCAATGGCATTGGCGGCAACCGGCTGTTTTACCTGGCGACTGCGCCGGAGTACTTTTCGCCGATTATCGACAACCTGGGCGCGCATGAGATGGCGCGGCCTGACCAGGGTTCCGTGCGGGTAGTGATTGAGAAGCCGTTTGGGCACGATTTGGACAGCGCGCGGGCGCTGAACCGGGATGTGAATGCGGTCTTTGACGAGAAGCAGGTCTTCCGCATTGACCACTACCTGGGCAAGGAGACAGTGCAGAACATCCTTGTCTTCCGTTTTGGCAACGGGATATTTGAGCCGATCTGGAACCGGAATTTTATCGATAGTGTGCAGATTACCGCCGCCGAGACGATTGGCGTGGAAGGGCGCGGGCCGTTCTACGAGAAGGCGGGGGCGCTGCGGGATGTGGTGCAGAACCACATGATGGAGCTGCTGAGCATGGTGGCGATGGAGCCGCCGGTGAGCTTTGAGGCCGAGAGTGTGCGGCGGGAGAAGCTGAAGGTTTGGCAGGCTATACCGCCGATTCCGATTTTGAACGCGGTGCGCGGGCAGTACGGTCCGGGCAAGGTGGATGGGGTGATGGTGAAGGGCTACCGCGAGGAAGACCGGGTAGACCCGGAGAGCGGCACGGAGACCTATGCCGCGGCGCGGCTGGAGATTGATAACTGGCGGTGGGCGGGAGTTCCCTTCTACCTGCGGGCCGGCAAGCGGCTGAAGAAGCGGGCGACGGAGATCAGCATCCAGTTCAAGCAGCCGCCGCTGATGCTGTTTAACCGGCACAACTCGACAGGGCCCTGCGGGGAGATTCAGCCGAACGTGATTACGATGCGCATCCAGCCGGATGAGGGCATCAGCCTGCGGTTTGGCGCGAAGGTGCCGACGACGCAGGCGATGAGCGTGTGCCCGGTGACGATGGACTTTGACTACGAAACGGCGTTTGGGAAATCGACGGCAAACGGGTACGAGCGGCTGCTGGTGGATGCGATGCTGGGCGACCAGACGCTGTTTTCGCACAGGGATGGCGTGGAGACGACCTGGGCGCTCTACACGCCGATTCTGCAGGCGTGGGCGGCGAAGACTCCGGAGGTTTTCCCGAACTACTTTGCAGGGATGTGGGGACCGGAGTGCGCTGACCATATGCTGGAGCGGGACCACAAGGTTTGGCGGCATATTTAGGCAGAGTTGTTAGCGGGGTTGGCGGTGTTGGCGGAGTTAGGGTGGCAACCTGCGGATCTTGAGCATTTGTGCCATATCGAGCGCCAGGCAGGGGCTGAAGCCCCTAGC
>CAIVDV010000082.1 GCA_903904755.1 uncultured Acidobacteriaceae bacterium
TCTGATTCTGTGACTTGCCCGGGATATCACTCACACGGGCATCACTACTGGGGGCCTCTAGCCACGAGTACGGGTTAACCTCTGTTGGAAAGCGAAGAGGTCTAACTTCGGTTAACACGTTCTATTGGCGTCAATGGCCCTTGTACTACTACCCCAGCATTTGGCTGTCGCCACCAAAAATGTCATTGCATAGTGGCCATGGTGCATTCCCTACCGATGGTGACGTAACGACGCCGTTGGAAGTCGCTGCCAGCTGGTACCACTGCCGTTGTCGGGTACGCTGTATTCCGGTACCAGCTCAGGCGACTGTCGCACCCAACACGGTGGCGTGGAATGTTTTCTGTTTAGCCAAAGCTCACTTTCATTCTCACCCGCTTAGGTATAGGTGTTGCTTCATTGTGTACTATGTGTAGCATGATATGCCTTTGCATGCACGACAGTGCTATTTGCAACCCTTTCATCCTCTTTCATTCTCACCCGCTTAGAGTGAGAATTGTTTTTGGAATGCCGCCGAAGCCGAGTGCCAAGACACCTTCAAGCGTGAGGACGTTTACGTCACGGCGCAAAGTTCAGAAAAAACCGGAAAGCGCAGACGCAGTGCTGACGCCGCAACGGCCAGCACCCGATAGTGGTCGGTCGACACAAGCGCGCGTGAAGGCAGTGATCCACGGCGCAGCAAACAAGAGGAAGGCGGATAAGAAGGAACGCCAAGTCATCAAGAAGAAGACCGCCACAGCCGAAACTCAGCAGGACGCAGGAGGTTCGGAAAGCGGGCTCTTGGACTTGAATGGTATGCCGCAGCCGGATTTCGAGGCGGCGGCCCAGGAAGAGCCAAGAATTTCAGCAAGCGCGTTTACCGCGTTGCAAAGCGAGCTCGCGGAACTGCGGGCGACCATGGCTATTGTGTTGGAGGCCTCGAGCCGCGAGTCGGGGACGCCGATGCGTCGCCGGGAGGATTCATCGGCCACGACCCGAGGTATGTCAGAACAGCATGGCGGGATGGATGGGTCAGAACAGCATGGAGAGATGGATGTGTCTGAGCAAGCTTTCCAGCAGCCTGAGGGGAGCTACGATGTAAAACTCCCCATTCCAACCCCTACTGCACCACAATGGGCCAGAGTTAGCACTTTGCCCCCCCCCCCAAGTGGCCAGGAGGCAGAATCGAGCTACCCAACTGCCGCCCAATACGCCGCAAAGCTAGCACCTTCACCAAGCGCACAGGGAACCTACAAAGGGGTCCCACTGCCGTACTGCCAGCATTTGGCCGAACCCGCTCACTTCAACACGTTGGTGGATCTCAACATGTTCCGAAACTGCAACTTTATTTACGGCCTCACCGAGATATCGTCGAAACGGTTAGACAAGGCGGAGGCGCGGATCGCGGGAGCGCTGCGCGTGAAGCCAGAGCTGATGCCATGGAACAAGCGGTCGTCCACAATGCGGATGCAAGCGTTGGGGAATTACGCCACGGCGCTAGGATACAAGTACCCGAACCAAGAGCTCAACTGCAGGCAACACATGGTGCATGTCGAAGAGCTGTTCCGCGCGGGAGGCGAAGACTCGCAACTCGCAGGCGACTACGACGAAAAGATCAGAGCGAAATTTCAAGGCGACGGGGACTACCCTTGGGGGCAGTTCCGAGCGGACGTGCTCTCGCAGCTAGCCGTCGAACAGACGACCAAGCTGGGCGCACAGATGCAGAGAGGAGCGCCATATGGCAAGGCCCCACAGGACCTGGGATCCGGAAAGAGCCGCGACGACCCGAAAAAGCCGTCAAGCAAGGAGACCGGCGCGCGCACGCCACCGAGCAGAGACGGCTCATTCCGCAAACCACCGGCGCAGGGAATCAAGCTCTGCAAGTTCTTCAACGGGCAGGGATGCGACCGCTCTGAGGAAGCGTGCGGCCATCCGCATGTCTGCTTCAAGTGTAAGGAGAAAGACCACGGCTGGCGCACTTGCCCGAAGAAGTGATGGGGCGGGCTGGCAGAGGGACTGACATCCCTAAGCCAGCCGTGGAGCGGGCCTGGAAGCGTAAACACCCAGGACCTGCAGGAGGGACCGCCAGCGGACAAAGCGGTCCCGTTCGACCCGGGCGGCGAGAGCTCGGAGACCTCCAAACCTGGGTTCGGTCCAGAACTCGGGAACAAGACGAGCGGGGACGCGGCGCGCACGGCATCTGCAGAGCCACCGTTCGACCCTGGAGGTGCAACAATAATTCCAGAGCGACTATGGTCTGCAGCATCGCTTCAGAACGATGGCCCTGAGCATATCACCAACTTCTTCGCAGCAACGTCAGCACCAGCTGAGTCACCGCTGCCAGGGACCCGGCCTACGCCATTGGATCCCGCAGCCTGGGAGGCAGCATTGGCGAAGCACCCGGACCGAGCCAGAGTAGCGTGGGCCATCGCACTGATCAAGTTTGGCGCATCAGCAGGAGTGGTGAGCGAGCCACCTGCAACGAGTGGCACCGCCGACGCGCCATCCGGGCAGTACACCAACAACGCAAGTGCGGTAGCGCATGCGAGCGTCGTCAGGGCAGCGCTAGCCAAGGAGGTCGATGGGGGACGGCTGGCAGTGTTCGACGAACTGCCGATTTTTGCGAACGGGCCAACGATCGTGTCGCCAGTGGGAGTGGCCGAGCGTAGGTTCGGAGGCGGCATACCATCGAAGTTCAGATTTACGCACGACCTATCGCGCAGCAAGGTGAATCAGTCAATCGCGGAGAAGACAGCGAGCATCCAATACATCGCTCCGTTTGACATCGCGCGCATCCTCCAGCATTTGCCGCCTGGATACGTGGGCTGGGTGACCGACATCCAAGCAGCCTATCGACACGTGCCAATGGACCCCGCTGATTACCGCCGCTTGGTCTTCTTCTTCGAAGGGAAGTTCTACTGCGAGACGTTTCTGCCGTTCGGCCTATCGACAGGTCCAGCGATATGGGACCAGCTCGGAGACCTGATACAATGGATAGTGGAGCAGCGAACCGGGATCAACATGCTGCGCATGCTCGACGACAACTTTGGGCTGGCACCCACCACCTCAATGGCGCAACAGTCGCTGACCATTTTCTACGGCACATGCGCGGAGCTAGGAGTGTCCGTGCAAATGTCAAAGACCCAACTACCCGCAACGTTGCTCCGCTTTATTGGCTTTATGTGGGACTTGGCGAACAGAACAGTCGGGCTGCCGGAGGACAAGCTCGAGCGACTGCGATTCGAGCTACGGCGCCTGGATTCCCACACGTCCATCACAAGGTCGGACCTCGAGTCAATCACAGGCCTTCTCAACTGGGCGGGTTTCGTGGTAAAGCACGGCCGATGCTTTCTCCGCCGGTTCTACGACAGTATCAGGGACAGCGGCCGACGTCGTGGAAAGCAAGGCGAGGTGTGGATCCGGCTGTCTGCACCGTTGCGCTCGGACCTGAAATGGTGGGCATCAGTCGTGACACTAGCAGCCACAACAGTGTCGCTCTCCTACATCGTGGGACCACACCCTCCTGACGTGTTGTACTGGTCGGACGCTGCGCCAACGATCGGGTTCGGAGCGCATTACGGGCACAACTACCTCTATGGCCCGTGGCGCCCCGACATCTACGGCAAGCTGGGGTTTGCAGGCGTGGTGGAGTCGGTGGGGCAACCAGAGGAGCACCTCTCGCTAGAATGGAGCACAGCATTCCTAGAGATGGCAGCAGCCTACTATGGGCTCATGACGTGGGGCCACCAGTGGGCGGGCAAATCAGTGCTGGTGATGTGCGACAATTCCGCTACAGTGACATGCTGGTCTCACCGCACATCCCCATCACCCCGCCTCATGAACCTGATACGGTTGTACGTGGAAGCTATGGTAGCGTTCCGTATCGCAGATGTTCGATTTCAGTGGCTGTCCACGCACGCAAACTTTGTCGCTGACCGTTTCTCACGACAGGGTTGGAAAGACTTCTGCCCTGCAAGCGTCGGGTTCTGGGGATTGCGGCAGCGATGGGCAGTGTCCGAGGAGACGCTCACGCGGGCCGCCTGCTGCTAAGTGCGGCAGGAATTGCAAAGCTCAGTGTCCAGAGCCTGGCCACGAAGACCGTGAAGAACTACACGTCGGCGGGGAACAAGTTTCTTGCCTTCTGGGAGTGGCATTCAGGCCAGCCGCGGTTAGCGTCATTCGACAAGCTTCCAGTCAGCGCGAGCAGCGAGTGGATAACATCAGCATTCGTCGCCTGGGCAGTCGACGTGGATGGGATCGCACCGGAATCCGCAAGAAACTACGTCATGGGAGTACGGACATTATTCAAGCTGATGGGCAGGGGAAGACTTCTTTCGGTCATGAAGGACTCGCTACCCAGTTTGGTCATCACAGGAGCAAAGAATGCCTACCCAGAGAGACGAGCGCCCGCCAAGCGAGCAGTTACAGTTGCAATTGTCCGCAAAGTAGTGCGGTGGGTGCGATACGGTTCGGACTGGTCGCCACTAGTGCGGGCACTCTTTGCAGCGCTGATGCTTATCGACATCACCACCGGCCACCGCATGGCCGAGTTGTTGTACGACCGAGACGTGCAGCTGGGATCAACGATTGGAGCATTTCAATCCATCAGCAGCGAGGCAGACTTCCAGCCCGCCAGTCTGGCAAGAGCAATGCAGCAGCAGCACCAAGGCCCGTGGATTTTGACGACGTTCGACACCAAGACTCGAAAACGCGGAGAGCCATTCCTGAGCGTGATCGTCAACGTGGGAGCCGAACCGGACATGTGCCCAGCAACAGCGCTCCGAGAGTATTGGGGGGCGAGAGTGACATACGCTGGCACTCGAGCAAGCTGGTCGCAAGACTCTCTTATGTTCGTGGATGAAACAGGGCAGCCGATGTCAACGCACAAATTCAGGAAGCTATTCCATAGCGCTCTGGACGAGGCCGGAATCGAAGGCGGCGAGACCTTCACCCCCCATGGGATGCGGGTAGGAGCAGCAACAGCGCTGGCGGCAGTGGGCATACCAGCCGACGTTCGAGCAGCTATTATCGGGTGGGCTGCAACAGCCAAAGCGGGAAACGCCACCATGTTATCTCGATATACTCGCATGTCGCTCGAGACGGTCGTACGCGCGCAGCGCGCCATCATCTTAGCTGAGCCAGTGACCCTGCTCGAACTCACTACAGCGGCGCAACGAGCGCGCCCGAAGCGAGTGCAGTTTCAGAACTGATGTGGTAGCATCA
>CAIVDV010000083.1 GCA_903904755.1 uncultured Acidobacteriaceae bacterium
ATCTGCAGAAGATGAAGAAGAAATTGACGAGCCAATTACTGCTGCAATTCCTCAGAAAGTTATAATGGATCCTTATGACCCTAGTTTGGAATTAAGTGATTATAAATACCCCACTTTAGACTTATTGGAAACGCATGGTAGCGAAAAAATTGTACATGATCCTGCTGAGTTGGAAAATAACAAGAACCAGATTATTGCTACGTTAAAGAACTATGATATTTCTATTCAACGTATTGCGCCCGCATCGGTGCCATCCACTCGGTAATCTTCGGTGGCTTTGCCGCTTCTGCCATCGCCGACCGCGTCAATGACAGCCAGTGTGTCGCCGTCATCACACAGAACTCCAGCTTCCGCCGCAACGTGGAAATCCCCCTCAAGGCCGTCGTCGACGAAGCGCTGGTCAACTGCCCCTCGGTCAAGCACGTCATCGTTCTTCACCGCTCCCGCTGCGCCGTCCTCATGCAGCCCGGCCGCGACCACTGGTGGCACGACCTGATGGCCCACGTCTCCCGCGCCTGCCCGCCCGAGCCGCTGGATTCTGAAGATCCGCTCTATATCCTGTACACCTCCGGCACCACCGGAAAGCCGAAGGGCCTGGTCCACACCACCGGCGGCTACGGCGTGCAGACGTTTCTCACATCGAAGTACATCTTCGACCTCAAGGATTCCGACGTCTACTGGTGCACCGCCGACATCGGCTGGGTCACCGGGCACAGCTATGTGGTCTACGGCCCGCTGGCCAACGGCGCAACCGTGCTCCTCTACGAAGGCGCCCCCAACGCGCCGGACAACTCCCGCTTCTGGCAGATCATCGACGACCACCAGGTGACCATCTTCTACACCGCCCCCACCGCCATCCGCGCGTTTATCAAGTGGGGCGATGAGTGGGTGGATAAGCACAAGCTCGACTCGCTGCGGTTGCTGGGCACCGTCGGCGAGCCCATCAACCCGGAAACCTGGATGTGGTATCGCGACAAAATCGGCCACAACCGCTGCCCCATCGTCGATACCTGGTGGCAGACCGAGACCGGCGGCATCATGGTCGCCCCGGTTCCGGGCGCGGTTCCCACCAAGCCCGGCTCCGCAACCCTGCCGTTTTTCGGCATCCAGCCCGATGTCGTGACCAAGGAAGGGAACAGCGTCCCGCTCGGCCACGGCGGCCTGCTGGTGGTCCGCAAGCCCTGGCCTTCGATGGCCCGCACCATCTACGGCGACCCGGAACGCTTCCAGAAAACCTACTGGTCCGACGTCCCCGGCTGCTACTTCACCGGCGACGGCGCCCGCCGCGACCAGGATGGCTATCTCTGGCTGATGGGTCGCGTCGATGACGTCATCAACGTCAGCGGGCACCGCCTGGGCACCATGGAAGTCGAGTCAGCCCTCGTCTCCCACCCTTCCGTCGCCGAAGCCGCCGTGGTTGGCCGCCCCGACGACATGAAGGGCCAGGCCATCGTCGCCTTCGTCACGCTCGAAGCCGATGCCGTCAAGGGCAACGACGGTCCTGAAGCCCTCGCCCAACTCAAGAACGAGCTCAAAAAATGGGTCGGCAAGGAAATCGGCTCGCTGGCCCGGCCTGAAGAGATCCGCTTCGCAGAGACCCTGCCGAAGACCCGCTCGGGCAAAATCATGCGCCGCCTGCTGCGCGAACTGGCCACCACCGGCACCGTCTCCGGAGACACCACCACCCTCGAAGACTTCCGTGTCATCGCCATGCTGCGGGAGTCGGACGAAGCGTAAGCTTTTCCGGCAACCACTACCCAAAACAAAAACGCCCAGCGCCGGTTCAACGGCACTGGGCGTTTTCTCTCAGGGCAGGGAATAGTGCTACGCCATCGGCGGCGGATACGGCGGCATCGGGTATCCCGGCACCGGATACGGCTCCTTCGGATTCGGCCCCCAGGCATTCGGGCCCGGCTGGGAGGCGCTGAAGTAGAAGACCAGCAGGATGATTGGCCCGACAATCGGCACAAAGCAGATAAAGTACCACCATCCACTGCGGCCGGTGTCGTGCAGCCGCCGCACTGTTACCGCCAGAGACGGGATGATAATTGCCAACATGTACAGGAACATTGGCACCAGGAACAGCACGCCAAAGCCGGCGTGATCCGTCGACCCCAGCGCCGCCATCACGCCAATTCCCACGCCGCCCAGCACCACCCCAATCACAGCGTTCACCAGCGCAAACATCCAGTACTCCATCCGCCGCGCGCGTCCGCTGAAGTCCGCATACTGCCGCATCACCTTCAAATACCAGTCCATCTGCTGCTCTCCATTCCGTTGGATTTTTCGTCACTGCTGATTTGCCCGTCAGTATAGCACGGCCCATCTTCCCGCTCCCATCAAATTCGCTAAGCGTCTGGCGCCCCTTCGCTAGCCCCCCGCCCCTCCGCTGATTTACCCTGTCTTCTGTATGAAAGCCACACGCCGCATCTCCCTTGCCCTCGCCGCCGGTCTCGCGGTCTTTGCCGCTGCCGCCCACGCCCAGCAGGGTACAGCCCCCGCCAAGCCGGCAGACGACCTGCCCGACGGCCCCACTCCCCAGGCCTCCGCGCTGGTGCATCCCAACGGCCCTCGCGTCGTCCTGGACACCTCCATGGGCCGCATCACCTGCCAGTTCTACGAGCGCCAGGCACCCAAGGCCGTTGCCAACTTTATCGCGCTGGCCGAGGGCACGCGCGATTGGACTGACCCGCGCACCCTGAAAAAGCAGCACAACAAGCGCTACTACGACGGCACCATCTTCCACCGCGTGATTCCGGAGTTCATGGCGCAGGGCGGCGACCCGACCGGCACCGGCATGGGCGACCCCGGCTACGCCTTTGAGGATGAGTTTGACCCGAACCTCAACTTTGACGCCCCCGGCAAGCTCGCCATGGCCAACAGCGGCCCCAACACCAACGGCAGCCAGTTCTTCATTACTGAAGCTGCGTACGAGTCGCTGAACCAGCACTACACCCTCTTTGGCCAGTGCGACGACGACAGCGTCCAGGTCGTCCGGGCCATCACGCGGGTTGACCGCGACGCCAACGACAAGCCCACCACTGCGGTTGTGCTGAACAAGGTCACCATTGTTCGCGACGGCGAGCAGTTGCCGCCCAACCCGGCCGCGGCCAATCAGCCCCAGGTGGTCACCATCTCGCCTGAGGTTGCGCAGGGCCTGCTGCTGATGAAGGTTCCGCCCGTTTACCCGATTCCGGCCAAGGCCGCAGGCATCTCTGGCACCGTTGTTCTTGACGCCACCATCGGCACTGACGGGGCAGTGGAGCAGCTCAAGGTCGTCAGCGGCCCGGCCGAGCTCCAGCAGTCCGCGCTGGATGCCGTGCGCCAGTGGCATTACCGTCCCTACCGCCTCAACGGCCTGCTTACCAGCGTTGAAACCACCGTTAACGTGATCTACTCGCTCAGCAAGTAGTCAACCGCCGGCGCAATGCGTCGACTTACCCGGAAAATACAGGAGTATTCACCCATGTCTCTCGACCCCGGCACCTACGCCATTTTCAACACCACGGAAGGCACCATCACCGTGAAGCTTTTCCCGGAAGACGCCCCCATCACCGTTGCCAACTTCATTGAGCTCGCTGAGGGCAAGCGTGAGTGGACCCACCCCGGCACCGGCAAAAAGTCCTCAGAGAAGCTGTACGACGGCACCATCTTCCACCGCGTCATTCCCAACTTCATGATCCAGGGCGGCGACCCCACCGGCACCGGCATGGGTGGCCCCGGCTACCGCTTCCAGGACGAGACCAAGGGCTCTCCGCACAAGTTCGACAAGCCCGGCAAGCTGGCCATGGCCAACAGCGGCCCCAACACCAACGGCTGCCAGATCTTCATCACCACCGCCGCGACGCCGTGGCTGACCGGCAACCACACCATCTTTGGTGAAGTCGTGGAAGGCCAGGAGATTGCCACCAAAATCACTGCAGTGGCCCGCAACCACCAGGACAAGCCGCTGAAGCCGGTTGTCCTGGAGTCGGTTGTCATCGAAACTGTCGCCTAGCCTTCACCCCAAACGCAACCAGGGCCGCCCGCAAGGGCGGCCCTGGTTTTTGCAGGGAATCCGAAACTACACACCAATCACGGCGCACAGTTCCTTCACAGCTTCCGCGCTCTTCTTCAGCGCGGCATCTTCTTCCGGCGTCAGCTTGATCTCGATGATCTGCTCAAGCCCGCCCGCGCCCAGCTTGCACGGCACACCGATGTAGTAGCCATCAATGCCGTACTCGCCCTGCAGGTACGCCGCGCAGGGGACAATCTTCTTCTTGTCTTTCAGGATCGCTTCCACCATCTCCACCGCGGCTGCGGAAGGAGCGTAGTAGGCCGAGCCCGTCTTCAGGTACTTCACAATCTCCGCACCACCATCGCGCGTGCGCTGAACCAACTGCTCCAGCCGCTCCGGCGCAATGAGTTCGGTAATCGGAATGCCCGCAACCGTCGAGTAGCGCGGGAGGGGAACCATGGTGTCGCCGTGGCCGCCCAGCACAAATGCCGTCACGTTCTCCACGCTCACATTCAGCTCTTCCGCGATAAACGTGCGGAAGCGCGCCGAATCCAGAATGCCGGCCATGCCAATCACGCGCTCGCGATTGAAGCCGCTCTGCTTGTAGGCAGCCTGCGCCATCGCATCCAGCGGATTCGACACAATGATCAGAATTGCTTCCGGCGACTGCGCAACCACCTTTGAGACCACGTCTGACATGATCTTGTAGTTGGTGTTCAGCAGGTCGTCGCGGCTCATGCCCGGCTTGCGCGGAATGCCCGCCGTGATTACGACGATGTCAGAGTTCGCGGTCGCCGCGTAGTCGTTCGCGCCCACCACGTCCACATCGCGCTTCTCAATCGGCATCGCTTCCTTCAGGTCCAGAGCCTTGCCCTGCGGCACGCCCTCAACCACGTCAATCAGCACCACATCCGCCAGTTCCTTCGCGGCAATCCAATGCGCGGCCGTGGCTCCCACGTTCCCCGCTCCTACAATGCTTACTTTCTTGCGCATAATGCTCCTCAAAATTCCGTTGTTTCAAATCTCTCAAATCCGGGGTGCCCCAGGTCCCGATTCCGGAACCTGGGAAACCCAAAAACCATCAGAAGCAGAAACCTCAGGCCAAATCACTGACCACTGACCACTGACCACTGACCACTGACCACTGACCACTGACCACTGACCACTCTCTTACATATTCGCGATAATCTTTGTCGCAAATTCGCTGGTGCCGACCTTTGTCGCGCCCTCAAGCTGGCGTGCGAAGTCATACGTCACCGTCTTCTGCACAACCGTCTTTTCCAGCGCAATTTCAATCAGCTTGGCTGCTTCCTTCCAGCCGATGAACTCCAGCAGCATCACGCCCGACAGAATCACCGAACCCGGATTGATCATGTCCTTGTCGGCATACTTCGGAGCCGTGCCGTGCGTCGCTTCAAAGACCGCGTAGCCGTCGCCAATATTCGCGCCCGGGGCAATGCCCAGTCCGCCTACCTGCGCCGCCGCTGCATCCGAGATGTAGTCGCCGTTCAGGTTCGTCGTCGCCAGCACGCTGTAGTCTTCCGGACGAATGATGATCTGCTGGAAGATCGAGTCCGCAATGCGGTCGTTCACCATGATCTTCTTCTTCCACTGCCCGTTGCCGTGGCTGGTGCCAATTGCCGCCAGCACAGCTTTGATCTCGGCATAGATTCCCTCGCGGAAGGCATCCGTGCCAAACTCCAGGCCGGGCTCAATCAGCGCTGCATTCTCTTCCACCGAGATGCCAGGATTCGCGTCCACATTGCCCAGAATCCAGCTCTCGCGCTCGGTCACAATTGCGTTGCGATACTCGTCCACCGCAACCTCATAAGCCCACTCGCGGAAGGCGCCTTCGGTGAACTTCTGGATATTGCCCTTGTGCACAATCGTGACCGTCTTGCGGCCGCTCTCAATGGCAAACTTGATTGCCTCGCGAACCAGGCGCTTGGTACCGAAGATCGAAATCGGCTTGATGCCGACGCCCGAGTCCAGGCGAACCTTCTTCTTGCCGCCCTTCAACAGATCGTTGTTCAGGAAGTCAATCAGCCGCGCTGCATCCGCCGTGCCCTCTTTGAACTCAATGCCCGAGTAGACATCTTCGGTGTTCTCGCGGAAGAGCACGATGTCCAGCTTCTCAGGGTGCTTCACGGGGGAGGGGACGCCGGAGTAGTACTTCACCGGGCGCACGCAGCTGTACAGGTCCATCAGTTGGCGCAGGGCCACGTTCAGCGAGCGAATGCCGCCGCCTACCGGGGTCGTCAGCGGTCCCTTGATGGAGACGCGCAGGTCCATCGCAGCCTTCACAGAGTCATCCGGCAGCCAGGTCTGGAACTGGCGAAACGCCTTTTCGCCGGCAAAAATCTCAAACCACTTGATCCCGCGCTTGCCGCCGTAGGCCTTTTCCACCGCCGCGTCAAACACCCGCTGGCTGGCCTTCCAAATGTCGCGGCCCGTGCCATCGCCTTCGATGAAGGGGATAATCGGGTTGTCGGGTACCAGGTACTTGCCGTCAATGTAATCAATAGCCTTGCCGTCAGTGGGCAGTGCCAGTCCGTTGTAAGTAGTTGTCATGGCTTGGGAGTTCTTCCTTTCAGGGATGAATACGGGTTCTCGCTTCAGCGCGCTTCGACCCTTCCGGGGCTCAACTTTCATCAGGCCGAAATTAGAGGCTACCACCCGCTGTTTACAGGTGGCAATGCGCATTCCACCATCCCCCGCAATAGCCCTCTCCCGGCCCATTTTGAACGCCGCATGAATCCGCGAATCCCACCCGAACTCGCCCCATCCCGACACCCTGCCATGCGATAAACTCAGAGACTGGAGCCGCTTTCCCTGGCTCCGCTTACGCCACTCCGGAGACCGCCTGCCATGCCATCGCTCGCCAAGCCAAACGCCCGCAAGTACAACGTGGGACTCATCCAGATGAGCATGGGCCCGGATCCGGAGCTGAACCTTGAGGCCGCCATCGCCCACATCCGCGAGGCTGCCCGCCGCGGCGCCAATGTCATCTGCCTGCCAGAGCTCTTCCGCGCCCAGTACTTCTGCCAGCGCGAAGACACTGAGCTCTTCAACCTGGCCGAGGCCATCCCCGGCCCTTCCACCAAAGCCATCGGCCAAATCGCGGCAGAAACCCGCACCGTCATTGTCGCCTCGCTCTTTGAGCGCCGCGCCGCCGGCCTCTACCACAACACCGCCGTCACCCATCACACCGACGGCTCCATCGCCAGCGTCTACCGCAAGATGCACATCCCGGACGACCCGCTTTACTACGAGAAGTACTACTTCACCCCCGGCGACCTCGGCTTCAAGGCCGTCGATACAGCCTTTGGCCGCATCGGCACGCTCGTCTGCTGGGACCAGTGGTACCCCGAAGGCGCCCGCCTCACCGCCCTGAAGGGCGCGGAGACCCTGTTTTACCCCACCGCCATCGGCTGGCATCCCGCAGAGAAGGCCGAGTTCGGCGCAGCCCAGTACGATGCCTGGCAGACCATCCAGCGCTCCCACGCCATCGCCAACGGAGTCTTTGTCGCCGGCGTCAACCGCGTCGGACACGAGCAGGGCGACGTCCTGGGCAACCGCGCCGAAGGGCAGGGAATCGAGTTCTGGGGTGGCAGCTTCCTCGCCGACCCCTTCGGCCGCATCCTCGCCAAAGCCTCCCACACCGAGGAAGAGATTCTGGTGGCGGAAATCGACCCAGCGCTCATCGAGGAAACCCGCCGCAACTGGCCCTTCCTCCGCGACCGCCGCATCGACGCCTTCGGCCCGCTGACCCAACGCTTCCTCGATACTCCCTTTGACCCGGAAGACCGGTAACCGCAACTAGCTCCGCTAACCCCGCTAACTCCGCCAGCACCTCTATCCCATGACCCACGCGACTTCCCAATCCGCCCTAGTCCACATGCCCGCCGAGTGGGCCCCCCACGACGCCACCTGGATCGCCTGGCCCCACAACGCCAACGACTGGCCGGGCAAATTCGCCGCCATTCCGCTCATCTACTCGGAAATCGTCCGCATCCTCGCCGGCCACGAGCGCGTGGAAATCCTCGTTGAGTCCGCGGCCCACCAGCGCCGCGTCCAGCGTATCCTGGCCGACAACGGCGTGAACATGGCCAACGTCCGCCTCCACGCCTGGCCCACCAACCGTGTCTGGCTCCGCGACTCCGGCCCTATCTTCGTCCTCGACTCCAACGGCCGGCCCGCCATTACAGACTGGCACTTCAACGCCTGGGCCAAGTATCCGGACTGGCGCCTCGACGACCAGAACCCCTCCCGCGTCGCCAACCTCCTCAACCTGACCAGCACCCAGCCCACTGTCGCGCTGCCCAACGGTCGTCGCCATCGCCTCGTTCTCGAAGGCGGCTCCATCGACGTGAACGGGCAGGGAACACTGATTACCACGGAAGAATGCCTGCTCTCCAAGGTTCAGCAGCGCAACCCCGGCATCCCCCGCGAGCAGCTTGAAGCCGCCTTCCACCAGCACCTCGGCATCGAGCAGGTCCTCTGGCTCGACCGCGGCTGCGCCGGCGACGACACCCACGGCCACGTTGACGACATCACCCGCTTCGTTGCACCCGATACCATCCTCACCGTCGTCGAGCCCGACACGGCGGACGACAATCACGCCCCGCTGGCCGAGAACCTCCGCCGCCTGCGCGCCTCCCGCACCCCGCAGGGCAAGCAGTGGAACATCGTCGAGATGCCCATGCCCCGCCCCGTCGTCTTCCGCGGCCAGCGCCTGCCCGCCAGCTACGCCAACTTCTACATCGCCAACGGCGTCGTCCTCATGCCCACCTTCCACGACGCCAAAGACCGCGTCGCCCTCGGCATCCTCGCGCAGCTCTTTCCCACCCGCGAAGTCATCGGCATCCACTGCGTCGACTTCATCTGGGGCCTGGGCGCGCTCCACTGCATGACCCAGCAGCAGCCCGCCGCGCTGGTGCCGTAGACTCGTATCAGGCAATGACCGATCTCGAATACATACAACTTGCGCTCAATGAAGCCATCGCGGCCGGACAGGCCGGCGAGGTGCCCGTCGGCGCGGTCATCGTCTACGAAGACCGGGTCGTGGCCAGCGCCCAGAATCGGGTCCTGCGCGACCAGGACCCCACCGGCCACGCGGAAGTCGTCGCCCTGCGCGCCGCCGGCCAAGCCCTCGGCAATTACCGCCTCAACGGCTGCACCCTCTACGTCACCCTCGAACCCTGCAGCATGTGTGCCGGGGCGCTGGTCCACGCCCGCGTCGACCGCGTCGTCTACGCCACCGCCGACCCCAAGGCAGGCGCAGCAGGCTCCGTCCTCAACGTCATCAACCACCCCCGGCTGAACCACCAGATGGACCTCGACTCCGGCCTCCTCGCCAAGGAGTCCTCAGAACTCCTGAAAGCCTTTTTCCGCGAACGGCGCTAGCTGCGCGTCAGCCGCCGAATCCTCTCCCGCTCCCCAGGCCACTCCGCCGCCAGTTCCACATACCCCGCATTCCGGTAGTCCGCAAAGTCAAACCCCGGGCACACGCTGCAGCCCAGCAGCGCCACCTCGCCCCCATCCACGAGCCGCGTTCCCTGCCAAACCCCGGCCGGAACCAGGTGCTGCACCTCGTGTCCCGCCGCCAGGTCCGGCCCCAGAACCACCACCCGCGTTGTCCCATCCGGCCACAGTTGCACCATCTCCACCGGGTCGCCCAGGTAAAAGTGAAACAGCTCGTCAGAATCCAGCACATGCATCTCGCTGAAGGTCCCCGGCTCCAGCAGGTAGTAAATCGCCGTCCCCTGCGCCCGCTCGCCCCGGTCCAGTTGCACCGTTGCCGCGCTGGTATAGGTACGGCGGAAGTACCCACCCTCCACCGGATGCGCCTTGAGCCCCAACCGCGCAATCAACTCTTTCGCCGTCACTTTCTCTGCCATCCCAACATCCTAAACCGCACCGAGCACCAAGCCCCGCTAGCTCCGCTAACTCCGCTGACTCCGCTAGCTCCGCTTCCGTGTCAGCCCTGCTAAAATCCCCACATGAAGGTCATCATGTATTCCGCCCAGTGGTGCCGCGACTGCCGCGCCGCCAAGCGTTATTTAGACGAGCACGGCATCGCCTTCACGGAAATCGATATCGAGACGGACCGCGCCGCCGCCGACCTCGTCCTCGCTCATGTCGGCAAGCGCGCCATCCCCCAGCTCGTCATCGACGGCCAGTGGTTCCAGCCCTACCGCCCCGGCCTGGGCCTGCTTTACGACGAGCTCGACGCCCGCTTCGGGATTACCACCCGGCTTTAGTGCTTTTGCCCACCACGCCCTCGCGAAGTGCTCCTGTGCCCCCCGCACGATAAACTGGAAGCGGACACACCGTTATCTGAGGGCATCCGCATGGGCTTGGGCGCACGCATCCGCATCACTCTCGAAATGATCAAGTGGGAGCACTCCATCTTCGCGCTCCCCTTCGCGCTCACCGGGGCCATCCTGGCCGCGCAGGGAATGCCCACGAGCTTTCATGGACTTCCGAGCCTTCCAACGCTGGGCTGGATTCTGGTGGCTATGGTGACCGCACGGTCTGCCGCGATGGCCTTCAACCGCTGGGCCGACGCTGACCTGGATGCCGCCAACCCCCGCACCGCCACGCGCGCCATTCCCGCCGGCCTGCTCTCGAAGGGCTTCGTTCTCGCATTCACACTGGTCATGGTCGCGGTCTTTCTGGTCGCCTGCGCCCGGCTCAACCGCCTGACGCTTGAGCTTTCCCCCATCGTCCTGGTTGTTCTGCTGGGCTACAGCTATCTGAAGCGCCTGACCCGCTTCAGCCACATCGGCCTGGGTCTTGCGCTGGGGCTTGCCCCGGCTGCCGCGTGGGTTGCCGTCCGCGGAGCCATCGACTTTCGCATCCTGCTGCTGACGGTCATCGTCATCTGCTGGGCTTCCGGCTTTGACGTTCTTTACGCCTGCCAGGATATGGAGCACGACCGCGCTGCCGGGCTTAACAGCATTCCCCAGTCGATGGGCCTCAATGGGGCGTTCAACGTTGCACGCGCCCTGCACCTTATCGTTGTGGTTCTGCTGCCCTGGTTCCGCGTCTTCTTTGGTCTGGGGCCCATCGCGCTCGGCGGGATGGTGCTGGTGGCGGCCCTGCTGCTTTACGAGCACCTTATCGTGAGCCCGCGCGACCTCTCCCGCCTGAACGCAGCCTTCTTCACCATGAACGGCGTCATCGCCATGGTCTTCTTCGCCTCCGTCGCCCTGGACCTCTACCTGAGCCCCATCCTCTTCCGCTAGCGCTGCTGGAAGAAGTGGTCGATCAGGTAATCCCGCAGCGCAAAGTCGAAGTTGTTGGTGTTCTGCGTCGCGTCCACCGC
Organism: uncultured Acidobacteriaceae bacterium; assembly: GCA_903904755.1. Taxonomy (GTDB): domain Bacteria; phylum Acidobacteriota; class Terriglobia; order Terriglobales; family Acidobacteriaceae; genus Acidicapsa. Next base: position 11,328 of record CAIVDV010000083.1, read on the forward strand.
ATTGGTGTTGTAGGCCACCAGGTATCCCCGCCGGCTCACCGGATCGAAATACAAATGGCTGCGAAATCCGTTCTGCCAGCCCGCGTGTCCATAGAGCTTCAGTCCCTTGTCGGTATGCACAAAAAAGCTGTGCGCCACCTGGTCACTTGCCCCGGCCCGCGACTGAAAGTCATCGTCCGGCACCACCGGCAGCAGCGGCTGCAGCATCTCCATCAGGCTCGCTCGCTTCAGCACCTGGGCAAATTCCGCCTCCCGCCCTGGGTCTCCAATCAAAAACTCCAGGTACCGCGCCATATCCCCCATCGGCGCATTCAGCCCCCCGTTTGACCGCGTAATCCCCGTGTTGAAGTCGAACCGCTGCTCAGCCAGCTTGCCATCCTTGCGCTCCCAACTGTGCGAGCGATACCCCAGGAGCGTCCATGGCGAGCGGTCATAGTAGCTGCGCTCCATCCCCAGCGGACGCAGCACATTCTTCAGCATGTAGACCTCAAAGGCATCGCCGGTGACTCTTTGGATAATTTCGCCCAGAAAGACCACACCCAGGTTCGAATAGCTGAAGCGGCTGCCCGGCTGGAACTGAATCTGCGTAAACGGCAGCATGGCCACAATCTGGCTCCACTCCGTCGGCTCAAATGGCGCCCACGGCGTCGCCTCGCCCGCCGGCGCATCCGTGTCCCAAGGCCACGTGGCGTTCCGGAAGCCCGCTGAGTGGCTCATGGCCTGCCGAATCGTCACCTGCGCAATCGACCCATACCCGTCATGCACCGCGGCCAGCTCGGGAATGTACTTGACCAGCGGATCATCCAGTTCCAGAAGGCCGCGGTCCCGCAGTTGCATGATTGCGATGCCAGTGAGCGTCTTGGTCACCGAGGCCCAGTGGTAAGTCGTCCGTTCGTCGACGGGCACATCCGGCACCAGTTGCTGCCGGCCAACGCCATCCAGCAGCACCACCTTGCCATCCCGGTACAGCAGCAGGGTCGAGCCGACAATCCCATTGGCCTTCACGCCGGCTTCGTAATAGCCGCGAATCGCCGCCACATCGGCGGTTTCCTGCGCCACCATTGCGCCGACGCAGCTCATCAGTACCACCGCAGCCATCCATCCCGCTCTCCAACCCATTAAAACCTCCAGAATTTCCCCCAGATATGGCACCATCATTGTGTTCTATCTGGCCGTACACGCGAAAGCCCACTCGCGGGAACATTTGCCCTCACCTCTCCGTACAACCACCAGTCGAGGTGTGTCGCATGGACTCCGAACCCAAACCCGGGCCGTCTGCAATCTGGGGGGTAACGGCCATTGCTGCCGCCATCGCCCTGCTCCACTGCCTTACCAATGGCCGCTACGGCTTCCATCGCGACGAGCTTCAGTTTCTCGCCGATGCCCGCCACCTCGACTGGGGCTTTGTCGCCTATCCGCCCCTTACCCCATTGGTGGAACGCATCAGCCTCGCCCTCTTCGGCCTATGGATGCCCGGCCTCCGCCTCGCTTCCGTCCTCGCCCAGTGCGCCGTCATCTTCCTCACCGCAGGAATCGCCCGCGCCCTTGGCGGCAGCCGCCTCACCCAGATTTTCGCCGCTTTCGCCGCCGGCACCGCGCTTCTACCTCTCTTTGAAGGCACCGAGTTCCAATACACCACCTTCGACTACCTGTGGTGGGTACTCACCTTCTACGCCCTTACCCGGCTCGCCGCCAGCGGAGACGGGCGCTGGTGGCTGCTGGTCGGCGTCGCCCTCGGCCTTGGCTGCGAAACCAAATACGCCGTTGCTTTCCTGGTCGCTGCGGTCGTGGCCGCGGTTCTCCTCACTCCGGCCCGCAAGTGGCTCGTTTCCCGCTGGTTCTGGGCCGGTGTCGCCGTCGCCACCATCATCGCTCTGCCTAACCTCCTCTGGCTCATCCGTCACGACTTCATCAGCTACCACTTCCTCCAGTCGATCCACGCCCGCGACGTCCGCAACGGGCGCGGCGCCGGCTTCTGGCTTGACCAGTTGAAAGTCTGCTTCAACCCCGGTGCCGTGCCGCTCGTCCTTGCCGGCCTGATCGTACTCTTCCGAATGCCCCGCTTCCGCATCCTGGCCTTCGCCGCCACCGTGCCCATTCTCCTGCTGGCCCTCGCGCATGGTCGCGGCTACTACACCGCTGCCGTTTACCCCATGCTCATTGCCGCCGGAGCCGTCGCCTGGTCCCATTGGCTCGCCACCCGCACTCGCTGGCTCTCCCGCACGCTGGTCGGCATCGCTTCCGTCCTGGTTGCCGCCTGCGCGGCCCTCGGCACCGCCGTTATCGTCCCTCTCGCCACCTCGGGCCCCTTGCAATCCTTCGCCCTCAGCCAGAACGGCGACCTCCGCGAGGAACTGGGCTGGCAAACCCTCGTCGATACCCTCAGCCAAATTCGCTCTACCCTCCCCGCCGCCGACCAGCAACACCTTGCCATCCTGACCGGAAACTACGGGGAGGCCGGCGCCGTGGAAATCCTGGGCCCCGCCAGCCACCTGCCACCCGTGCTCTCCGGTACCAACTCCTTCTGGCTGCGCGGCTATCCCACCCCGCCACCCACCCGCCTCCTCGTCGTCGGCCTGGACGCCGACGAAGCCTCCAGCCTCTTCAACTCCTGCCAACTCGCCGCCACCGTCCCCTACCCGCCCAACCTCAACAACGAAGAGTCCCGCTACCACCCCGACATCTTTCTCTGCGGAACCCCCAGGCTGCCGTGGCCCGATTTCTGGCGCTCCTTCCAGCGATTTGGCTGATGCTCCCAATTCCAGGCGGCTATGGTATTTTCTTGAAGGGTGAGGCTCAGAACTCCTGACAGGACATTCAGCCCCACACCCTGCAGGAGTGTCACGTTTTGATCCGAATTGCCATCCAGGGAGAGCTCGGCTCTTTCAGTCACGAAGCGGCAACCAAGCTCGTTGCCGACGCACGCATCGTCCCCTATTCCATCTCGCCGGAAGTCTTCGGCGCACTCGCCCGAGGAGAAGTCGACGCCGCCGTCATTCCGATTGAGAACTCCCTTGCCGGCTCCGTCCTTGAGCACTTTGACCTCATGCTGACCCACGACTTCCGCATCGTTCGCGAGGCGCTGCTCCGCATCCGCCACAACCTCATCGGCATCTCTGGCGCAGGCATCGGTGAAATCGACCGCGTCTTCTCCCATCCCGTCGCCCTCGCCCAATGCCGCCGCTTCCTCGCCGAGCACCCAAAAATGGAGTCGTTCGCCTTCTACGACACCGCAGGCAGCGTCAAGCAACTGGTCGAACTCCGCGACCGCCACGCCGCCGCCATCGCCAGTGCTGAGGCCGCACGCCACTACGGCGCGCAGATTCTGGCATCCGGCATCGAAGACAATGCGGAGAATTACACGCGTTTCTTCCTGCTGCGCCGCACCGCTGATGCAGCGCTTGTTGACGGTGCCAACAAACTCTCCATTGCCTTCAGCGTGCAGAATCGCCCAGGCAGCCTCGTAGACGCACTAACGCAGCTCGCCACCATCGGCACCAATCTCACCAAAATCGAGTCGCGGCCCGTCCATGGCAAGCCCTGGGAGTATGTTTTTTATGTCGATTGCCAGCTCAATGACCCTTCCGATGCCGCCAAGGTGCTGGAAGCGCTGAAGGCGCATTGCGCCATGGTCAAGGAACTCGGGTTGTACAAAGAAGGCATCCGCCTCCCCTGATTCCTCTCGCAACTTATTCAAGATAAAGGGCTGCCCACTTGGGCGGCCCTTTTTTGCGCGCCTTGGCGCAGTTCTCAAAAGCGATCTCGCGTGGCGGCGGCAGGGAATAACCCTGCAGGAATGAAGACGAATCGGCAGTTTCGTCTCACGTTCAGTTGGGCGGGGTCGATAACCAGAGCGGAATACACCTTGGTGCCGGGAGACACCATGGGGCGGAGCTGCTGTCAATTTATGGAGCAGGGAACAGAGGCAACCCCGGTGCCGTAAGGGAAAGAGAGCAGGTGAGTCCCTGGAGAAGTTTTGAAACCTTCCCGAGTTGACTCGAATCTCATAAGAGAAGTTGATACGAGGTTACTCAATGTTTGAATCCCCAAAGACCGAAAAACCGTCCGCGGCCCATGTTCTTACCCAACTCCCCATTCTCCCCGTTCGCGACACGGTCCTGTTTCCTCACGCGGTCCTTCCTCTCACGGTCGGCCGCGAAAGTTCCATCCAGCTGATTGAGTCTCTGGGGGACCAACGCAAAATCGTCGTCGTCGCACAGCGCGACCCACGCCAGGACTCCCCGAAGCCCGAAGACCTGCAGGAATACGGCACTCTCGCCACAGTCCACAAAGTGGTGAAGATGCCCAATCTGAGCCGTTTTGTCTTCACGGAGGGCACCACCCGCGTCAAACTCGGCAAATTTTCGCAGACGGAGCCATTCCTGATGGCTGAGGTTGAGCCGATCCTGGACATTCCGCCGGAGTTCGAGGGAGCGCCGGCAGCGATTGAGGCGCTTCAGCGCAACGTTCTGCACCAGTTCCAGCAGATTGTCGGCAATTCGCCGACGCTGAGTGACGAGCTCCAAACGATTGCTGCGAACATTCAGGAGCCCGGCCGTGCTGCGGACTTCATCGCCGCCTCGCTCCCGTTCCTGACGACGGCCGACAAGCAGGCGCTGCTGGAAAGCGCCGATGTCATGGTTCGGCTTGAACTCCTCAATCAGCACCTGGCGAAGGAAATCGAGGTTCAGCAGCTCCGCACCAAAATCCAGACCGAGGTCCATGACCAGGTCCAGCAGTCCCAGCGCGACTACTACCTTCGCGAGCAGCTCAAGGCGATCCAGAAGGAACTGGGCGACGTTGACGAAGGCCAGCGCGACATTGAGGATCTGCGCCAGAAGATTGAAGCCGCCGGCATGCCGGACGAGGTCAAGAAGGAAGCTCTGAAGGAACTTGGCCGCCTCTCCCGCATGTCTCCCATGGCCGCCGACTCTTCGCTCGTCCGCAACTACGTCGAGTGGCTTGCCGCGCTGCCCTGGAACCGCAGCACTGGCACCAAGGTGGAACTTGGCAAGGCGCAGGAGATCCTCGAGGAAGATCACTATGGCCTCAAGAAGGTCAAAGACCGCATCCTCGACTACCTCAGCGTTCTCGAGCTGAAGCCGGACATGAAGGGGCCCATCCTCTGCTTTGTCGGTCCTCCGGGTGTTGGCAAGACCTCGCTCGGCCGCTCCATCGCGCGCGCTCTCGGGCGCAAGTTCCAGCGTGTTTCTCTCGGCGGCATGCACGACGAGGCAGAAATCCGCGGCCATCGCCGGACCTACATCGGCGCGCTGCCCGGCCAGATCATGCAGTCCATCCGCCGTGCCGACGCGAACGACCCCGTCATCATGCTGGATGAAATTGACAAGCTTGGCCGCGACTTCCGCGGTGACCCCGCCGCGGCCCTGCTGGAAACGCTCGATCCCGAGCAGAACTCGACTTTCCGCGACAACTACCTCGACGTGCCTTTTGATCTCTCCAAGGTTCTCTTCATCTGCACCGCCAACATGCTGGATACCCTGCCCGAGCCCCTGCTCGACCGCATGGAGATTATCCCGCTGCAGGGCTATAGCGAAGAGGAGAAGGTGAATATTGCCTTCCGCTATCTCATCCCTCGGCAGATTCAGGCGAACGGGCTCACTGTTGAGCAGATTGAGTTCCCGGAAGATTCCGTTCGCTACCTGGTGCGGCACTACACCCGCGAGGCGGGCGTCAGGAAACTGGAACAGGTTCTGGGCACCGTCTGCCGCAAGCAGGCACGCCGCATCGTGGAGGGTGCCCGGGAGAAGCTTGTCATTACCCCGGATGTTCTGCAGGAGTTCCTCGGAGGCCAGCAGATCCGCGTCGATATGGAAGTCTTCGAGCGCACGCGGCGTCCTGGCGTGGCCGTCGGGCTGGCGTGGACCCCCTCTGGCGGCGATGTCCTCTTTGTCGAAGCCAACAAGATGAAGGGCAAGGGTGGCTTTACCATGACCGGCCAGATTGGTGATGTCATGCAGGAATCCATGCAGGCCGCGCTCACCTGGGTCCGCTCCAATGCCGCCTACGTCGGCCTCGAGGAGGACTTCAATAGCTCCGTTGACCTCCACATCCATGTTCCTGCCGGGGCCATCCCCAAGGACGGCCCCTCAGCCGGCGTCACCATGGTTACCACCCTGGTTTCGCTTATGACCAACACCCCGATCCGCCCCTTCACCGCCATGACCGGTGAAGTCACCCTCAGCGGAAACGTCCTGCCCGTCGGCGGCATCAAGGAGAAATTCCTCGCCGCCCGCCGCGCCGGAGTGCAGCACATCATCCTTCCGGCAGAAAACCGCCAGAACGTTGAGGAAGACCTCACCGCCGCCCAGTTGGAAGGCGTCACCATCCACTACGCCAGCCGGGTTGAGGAGGTGCTGGAAGCAGCGCTTCCCCTGCTTAAGCCCACTGCGGTTGCGGCCCACGCGTCCGCCTCCTCCGAGTGGGGAGCGGTCGTCTAGCCCGCTGAAACCTCATCACCCGTGTGCCATACTGTCCAAGGCTGGAGGGCTTGCCGACAGATGGCACACGGGGCTGAAGCTGAATTCATGCGGCGCGCAATCGCGCTGGCTATCGAGAACGTTCGCGCGGGTGTCGGTGGCCCCTTCGCCGCCGTCATCGTCCGCGACGGAAGAATTGTCGCCGAGGCGGCCAACTCCGTTACCTCCACATGCGATCCCACTGCCCACGGCGAGGTCAACGCCATCCGCGCAGCCTGCCGCGCACTCGGGACTTTTTCGCTGGCCGGATGCGTTATCTACTCCAGTTGCGAGCCCTGCCCCATGTGCCTGGCGGCCATCTACTGGGCCCGCCTCGATGCCCTCTACTTTGGCGCCAGCCAGCACGACGCGGCCAAGGCGGGGTTTGACGACGCGAGGCTCTACGAAGAGGTCGGCATGCCCATCGCAGCCCGCTCCCTTCCCACTGCGCAGCTTCTCGGCGAGGAAGAATGGGCGAGTTTCGGTGCCTGGCTCAGCACCCCTGCCAGGGTCGATTATTAGCGCCCATCCGTTGGCAGGATTGAACAATGCATGAGAATGGCGTTGCCACCATGCCACGTCTGCCCTGTTGCGCAATTCCTGGCACTACCATTGGAGGAGCGAACTCCCCGGTTGCCGGCGGCTCATGTTCCTGCAAAAAACTTGTGAGGGTACCAATGAAGCGGCTTCTTCTTCTCCTTTTCCTCCTCGCCGGCAGTGTGGCACATGGCGAAACCTGCGAGCTGAAAACTTACGCATCCTCCTGGATGGCAACAGGGACCGAGTTCAAGGTCTCCTGTCCTTCCGGCGAGTATCACGGAGTCCTCGTGTCAACTCCGGCAAAACGCTTTTTCCGCCGCGGACATCTCATGCTCAAATTCGATCAATCCCTGGTAGTCGTGGGCAAGAAGCCCGGCGATGAAGGGCGAATCGAGATAGGCCATGGCCGTCAGCTTCTCAGCATGATGATGGTCGGCAGCTCAGGCATCGGCGCCAAGGACCTCACCGATGGTCTCGCCGGCGCCGTCTACAAGTCCTGGTACGCCATCCCGATAACGGTGGTCTCGCTCTCGTTCTTCTCAAACGGCGGGGATGTGAATCTGAAGCCTGGGTACAAGCTCGAGGTTGTCGCGGCTCGATAGCACCCAGAGCGTTCAATAGGTAAGTTATTTCTAGATAATGAACTTCGCGTATACTGTTCCTGACAGCGAGGCACTCATGTTTGACAGCAAATACCTTCACCCCAGGGAAGAACTGCTTGCCGGGATGGAGCGAATCTACCGCTACAAGATGACCACCACCAGCGGCGGAAACCTGTCGATTCGCGATTCCGATGCCAGGGTTTGGATTACCCCCGCCCGAGTCGACAAAGGTGCCCTGCGCCGCGAAGACATTGTCTGCGTCCACCCCGATGGTCAGGTCGCCGGCCTCCGCCGCCCCTCCTCGGAGCTCCCAATTCATCAGGAAATCCGCGTGCGCCGCCCCGAACTTGGCGGTATCGTCCACGCGCATCCCACCGCGCTGGTCGCCTTTTCGCTGGTTCACCAGGTGCCCAATACGCGCCTGTTTCACAAGGCATTCCGCACCTGCGGAACCCCCGGCTTCGCTCCCTACGAACTGCCTGGCAGCGCCGCTCTTGGCCATCGGGTTGCCGATGCGTTTGAGGCAGGCCACGACTGCGTCATCCTTGAAAATCATGGCGTCGTCACCGCCGGCGTCACCTTTCAGCAGGCCTTCCGCCGCTTCGAAACCCTGGAATTCACCGCCAAAACCCTCATCAAGGCCCGCCTCCTCGGCGGGGAGATCCGCTTCCTCAACGACGCTCAACTGGCCACAGAGCAGGAGCACAGCCTTCCTGTCCAAAGCTTCACCCCGCCCAACCCCACCAGCCAGGAAAACGAACTCCGCCGCCAGCTCTGCGAGTTCGTCCGCCGCGCCTACCGCCAGCGCCTCTTCATCAGCACCCAGGGCAGTTACTCCGCCCGCCTCGACGACAGCAGCTTCCTCATCACCCCCAGCCATGTCGATCGCGGCACCATCGAGCCCGACGAAATCGTGCTCGTCCGCGACGGCTTTGCTGAGGCCGGCAAGCTGCCCAGCCACGCCGTCCACGTCCACACCGCAATCTACCGGGCGCATCCTCAAGTCGGCGCCATCGTCAATGCCTACCCAGTGAACGCCACAGCCTTCAGCGTTTGCGGCATGGCGCTTGACAGCCGCACTATCCCCGAGAGCTACGTCGTCATTCGCAACGTCGGCCGCGTCTCCTTTGGCATGCAGTTTGGCGATGGCAGGGAAGTGGCCGCCATTCTGAGCCCCACCACCCCCACCCTGCTGCTCGAGAACGACGGAGTCCTGGTGACCGGCAGCGACATCCTTGAAGCTTTCGACCGCCTCGAAGTCCTCGAATCCACCGCCGAAGCGATCATCAACGCCCGCGCACTGGGCACACTGCGGCCCATGGGCACCTCAGTAACACGCGAACTCGACCACGCCTTCTTCGGCCTGTAGCGGCTAATTGTCTGTGTTCTGGTAAGGCTTCTGCAGGTACAGGCGCGCTTCATTCAGAGCGCCCTGGGTGTTGTCGTTGGTCTGCACAGCCTGCCGGTACTCGTTCACGGCGCGGTCCCGCTGCCCGGTCACGTCAAAGATCTTGCCCAGCTGGATGTGCGCCCACACCTCGGTCCACCGGGGGTCACCATCTCCCCGCAGCGCATCGCGGTAAGCATTCGCGCTGGCCTGGTAGTTGCGCTGCGCAAAGAGCAGCTCGCCAATGCGGTAGTCCGCCAGGGAGCTTTGTGGATTCGCCTCCAGCGCCTTCTGGTACTCCTGCAAGGCCGCCCCGATGTCGCCTTGCGCTACCAACTGCTGTCCCTTGAGAATCGACACCCGCACCAGCAAATCCGGGCTGGATTTCAGCACCCAGTTTTCCGGGTCAATGGAAATCTGGCGGGGCCGCCCAAAGGTGTCCACCACAAACTGCGACTGTGAGCCGACCACGTCAATCCGCTTGGTCTCGGTTTTGCCGTCGGTTTCGACGCGCAATTCCACCGGCATCCGGAAGAGGTCCAGATCCTGTTCGACCTGGCCGATGGTGCGGAAGCCCTTGTTATTGCCCAGCCGGTAGACGGCAAAGTGCTTCACGAAGTTCGGCGCGCCGGTGCCGTCGACCCACTGCGCAAAGAATGGCGTCAGCTCCTGCTGGCTCTGCGCCTCGGCAACTTTCTCAAAGTCAACAGACCGCATCGGCTTGTCAGTGTACTGGCTCAGTGCGCCCTGGAGCGAATTCTTGAAGGCGGTATCGCCAATCTCCCAGCGCAGCATATGGAAGACCATCGCGCCTTTTTCCAGGGTCATTGACTGGAACTCCGGTGTAAAGGCCCCCAGGCGCCCGGCGGAAGAGAGCGGCGTGGTGTCATACGCAAGTGCACCGGCGGAGACATCCTGAATCGCGTTCTTCAGTGCCGTTCGCCCGTTCTCTTCTTCCACATACATCAGCTCGGCGTAGCGGCTCATGCCGTTGGTAATCCAGGCATCGTTCAGCGTCGCCGGCGACACCTCCGATCCCCACCACTGATGGGCAATCGTATTTGCCAAGAGCCGTATCCCCGACTTGTCGCTCACACGCGATCCGGAAATGGCGGCCAGTTCCGGCGCCCACACTGCCGGGAGAGTATCGTCAGGCAGCTCAACAACGGAGAGGCGCCCAGATTCCGGCTGGCCAAAGGTGGTCGTGAAGAAGTCCACCTCGCGCGCGGCGGTTTCGGCAAAATCCGTTGCACTGGCCTGGTGGGCCACCGTCAGATAGGTCTTGATGTTTGCGGCGCCGCTGGCGGAGGTCGGGGGCACAAACCGACCAGCAATCACGGTTCCCGGGAAGCCCGGCCGGGTCCAGTTGAAGTCGTAGAGGTCCGCCGGTTTGCCATTGGCCAGTTGAGCTGCGGTGGGCCCGTTCTGGTAGCCCGAGGCCAGCACCCGCATCCCCTGCGGCACGCGGATATGCATCTCTGCCGTGAAGCGGTTGGTCAGGTAGCCAATCATCGGGAACCATCGTGCGGGGTAGAGCAGATACGACTCGGGCTCCTGGATTGCCGCCAGTTTCAGCCCCTCTTCGGGCCCATCGTCGTCGCCGGTAATCTTGCCGTCGTAGACAAAAGTCCAGTGCACGGGCTGGCCCTTCACAAACGGCGTCGCCGGGGTAACGCGAATCGCGCCATCGGCCGAGCGGTCGCCGGTCAGCTTCTTGCCCTGGTCGTCGGTGATGGAGGTAATCTTCAGCGCTGGGTGGAAACCGAAGGTCACGAGGTCGGCGGTATCCGGTGCGGTAAAGGTGACAACCACCCTGGCCGCGAGGTGATGAGCGGCGGGGTCCAGCTCCGCGTCAATCAGGTAGCCCTGGACGGTGAGGGTTTGGCGCGCCGGTGCAAAGGCGTGGGCGGCAACTGCGGCAGCCAGAGATGCAAAGACAATTGCCCTGCAAGCGGCGCGGGCGAGGGGTCGAAAGGCAAGTGGGGAAGCGATCTTCATGCCATTATCCTTGTGCCGGGAGACCCAGCGTTTCCAGCGTGATGGAGGCGACGCGCGCAATGGCGGACTGACTTGTGCCGCGTCCCTGGCGAAGAGTATCGCCTACGGCGCGCAGTCCGTCGAGCATGGATTGACGCGGTTCTCCTTCGGTGAGCAGCGGCTCAAGCTGTTGGACGATGGAGGTGGCAGTAAAGTCATCCTGAATCAGCTCAGGAACGAGACGTTTGTCTGCAACCAGATTCACCATGGCAACATGCGGCACGTGTACCACCCGTTTGGCGATGGCATAAGTTATGGGCGAGACCCGGTACACGACGACAAACGGGTTGCCAATCAGGGCTGCTTCCACGGTGGCGGTCCCGCTGGCCACGATTGCTGCTCTGGCGTGGAAGAGCGCCGGTCGCGCATCGTCCACCAGCGCGAGGGGAAGCCGTGGCGCATGTTCGGTGATCAAATCGCGGGTCATTTGGCGCTGGGCCCCAGTGAGCGTGGCTGCAAAGGGGAGCACAAACTGGGTCGTCGGGCGGCGGGCGTGGAGCAGGCTTGCTGCGGAAAGCATCTCCGGCAGGTTCATCCGGATCTCCTTGGCTCGGGAGCCCGGCAGCAGCGCCACCCAGGTAAGGGCGGGTTCCAGTCCAGCCTCGGCGGCAAATTCCTTGCGCGAGATGGCGGGTTGGTCCATGTCTGCCAGTGGGTGGCCTACATAGTCCGCCTGCACGCCATTTTGGCGGTAGAAGGGCTGCTCGAAGGGGAATATGACCAGCATCCGGGTGACAAACTGCTGCACCAGCTTGATGCGGTGTTTCTTCCAGGCCCACAACTGGGGGCTTACAAAGAAGATTACGGGAATCCCCAGCGCGTGAAACTCCTTTGCGAGCTTTAGGTGAATGTCGGGGAAGTCGATGAGGACGGCGACGTCGGGGGGGTGGGTGCGGATGGCGTGGCGGAGCTTGCGGAAGTTGCGGTAGATGCGGGGCAGGTGGCGGAGGACTTCGGTGATGCCCATGACGGCCATTTCGTGGCTGGGGACGATGAGCTTGCAGCCGAGGTCGGCCATGCGCTGGCCGCCCATGCCGAAGAATGTGGCGTCGGGGCAGCGGGCTTTGAGTTCCTCCAGGAGGAGGGCGCCGTAATGTTCTCCGCTGGCCTCGCCGGCGGAGAGAAATATTTTTGGAGACTTCGCTTGCATTCCCCTTAGGTTATACAGGGTTGGGGGTTGAGGTTGTCAGCGGGCCGAAATTGCGGGAGGGGGGAGGGGGGGGATGTTTTTGGGGGTGAATCTCTCCTAAGGGTTTTGTTTTGTTGCGGATGTGAGGTGGTTACCTGATGCATTGTGTGCGCTTTTGTGCATGTTTTGTGCGCATTTTGCGCGGGTTTTTGTGGGCTGAGAGGGTTGAGGTAATGTTACCGGGGTACTATGTGCCCAGAATGAGGGTTTTCGAGTGCTGGATTGATTGTGCGCCTTTTCGTCGAAATTATCGGCAAGGGTGTGGGAGGTTTTTGAGGGGTCAGGGGGCAGGGGTCGGGGTTGAGGGCAGGTGGTAGGACTGGATAATCGATATGAGCCATACCGGGGTAGGGTATTTTGAGAATGTTTTGACTGGCGGGTTGACGGGGTATGTGTATGACGGGGCGGGGATTCGGGTGGCGAAGGGCGGGCTGACGAGCTTCAGTTGCAACTTTGCGTCGAATGGGTATGCGACGAAGAAGAGCTGGGTGTTGGGGCCGGGGGGGAGAGCAGGTGACGGAGTATTCGGTGGCGGCGGGTGTGAGCAGTTGGGCGCATACGTATGTTTTTGCCGGGTCGAAGCTGGATGCGACCTATAATGGGGCCGATACGTATTTCGCACTGAGCGACTGGTTAGGGACGAAGAGGGTCGAGGTGGATGCCAGTGGGGCGTGTGCGACGGGGTATCGGAGTTTGCCGTTTGGGGATGGGCTGGCTTCGGCGGCGGTGACGGTGGGTGGGGTGGCGGTGGCGCAGTGTGCGACGGATGCCACCGAGCAGCACTTTACCGGCAAAGAACGAGATACCGAGAGTGGGAATGACTACTTCGAAGCGCGGTATTTTGCGAGTGGGATGGGGAGGTGGTTGAGTCCGGACTGGAGTGCGAAGGAAGAGCCGGTGCCGTATGCCAAGCTGGATGATCCGCAGACGCTGAATTTGTATGGGTATGTGGGGAATAATCCCTCAGACAGGACTGATCCGGATGGGCATGCGTGCAAGAGCGGGGACAACCAATGCGAGCTCAAGGAGATTGCAAAAAATACTCCTGCGTTGCACACGCCCTCAGCTCCGCCAATTGCGGAACTTAAGACAGATATGAAGGGTGGGACGACCACTCTTACCGTGAGCACTAACGAGAAAACGACGGACTTAACTATCCACACCCAGAACAAGGTCGATAGTAGCTCGAAGCCTGGCGCAAACGCCCCGTATTCCACCCCAGGCGTTGTCGGCGTCAAAACGGATGCCGCCCATGCGGGTCAACCTGCATATGGCCCCAAGGGCTCATTTATTGACACCGGAGACCCACGTGGTAGAGCGATTCATGGAGGTGGGTCAGGACTTCATGACGGCTCTGCACTTGGCGAGCGGCAATCCCGGCTGATGCCTACATTTGGATGCACTCGCGGTTTCAATAACGATGTCATCAGACTCGGGAAGGCAATCACGGCCTTTCAGCAAGCGAATCCGGGAACTCCAATTCCTTACGTGAGGCAATGATTATGTTGATTTTCCGATTCATCGCAATACTTGCACTCGTGGCTGCGGGGTCTGGCAATCCAACCTACAAAGGCCCAATCCAATTCGGCACCTTCGGCGTTATACGCCCTTTGCCAGTCAAGGCCTTGTTACGTCAGTTAGGAAAGCCTGCGTCAGGCAAATCTCCGTTCTGCTACCGCTATGGTGAGAGCGCTTACTTGCGCATCAATAGAATTGAAGAGCAACCTGAATCGGCAGGGGAACTCCTCGTAAGCAGCATCCCGATCTGTCCAATCGATGCCGTTGCAGAGACTGGGACTGATTTTCGTTCCTGGAAGACTGGAGAGGGGATAGCTCTTGGTGCTACGAAGGAAGATTTGCTGAGAGAGTACGGAAGGCCCACGAGTGTGGAGAAGCCTGACCATGTTACAGACCGTCGCTTTTTCTCTGATTACGCGCCAAGGATGCACCCCACAATTCCAATTGCAAGAGAGGTGCTGCTTTACAACGGTGTGCTAAAGGGATTGCCAGAAAGCTGGAGATCCGCTCGGTTTGGTATTTGGAACGACAAGGTCACCTGGATCATGTTGACCATCGACGATTAGGGCGTGAGCTCCACGTGGACGCACAGCAACGTATTCGGCCCGGGCAAACTTTTGGCGACTTACAACGCGACGGGGACGTATTATGACCTTACCGACTGGTTGCCACCCCACGGACGAGGACCTGTCCGCGGGGGCCCCGGGTTGGGGACCAAGCGAGTTGAGGTGAATGCTGCGCTGACGTGCGAGACAGGGTATCGGAGTTTGCCGTTTGGGGATGGGCTGACGCCTGTGAGGGTGACCGCGCTGCCGCAGTGTGTGGATGCGACGGAGCAGCACTATACGGGCAAAGAACGAGATACCGAGAGTGGGAACGACTACTTCGAGGCGCGGTATTATGCGAGCGGGTTTGGGCGGTTCATGTCGCCGGACTGGAGTGCGAAGGAAGAACCGGTGCCGTATGCCAAGCTGGATGATCCGCAGACGCTGAATTTGTATGGGTATGTGGGGTGTGGGCGGGTGAGGCTGCTTTGGGCGCAAGCCAGGCGAAAGAGCATACCTCAGGGGCTAAAGCCCTGTGATTTTCCTGGCTTTTGCAGGGGTTGAAACCCCTGCCTACCGTCCGGGACGGGGATGGCGGTGGCAAAGGCAGAAGCAGATCCCCTTCGGGGATGAAAACAAGAAAAGCAAGAGCAAAGGCGGATTGAGCTGGCGCTCGATTGCGGCCCACCCTAGCCACAAAAACAAAGGCGTGGCGAGGGTCGGGCACCCTGCCTCATTTCTATTGACTGGATTCTCGGCACGACTGAAGTCGTGCCCCTTCACAAAACATTCCTGAATGCGGGTGGGGGTGGGTTGGCTTTGCCTTGAGGGGTGGGGCGGAGCTGGCCGAGGGGGTTATGCCTGTGCGGGGAGTGGGGTGAGGAGGGTGGTATTGGTGGGGCTTTCCTGGTCTTTGTACTGGAGCTGGTAGAGCTTGTAATAGATGCCGCGCTGGGCGAGGAGTTGCTGGTGGGTGCCGGACTCGCGGAGGTGGGCTTTGTGCATGACGAGGATGACGTCGGCGCGCTGCACGGTGGAGAGGCGGTGTGCGATGAGGACGGAGGTGCGTCCGGCGACCATGCGTTCGAGTGCGAGCTGGATTTTCTGCTCGGTGTCGGTATCGACGGAGCTGGTGGCTTCGTCGAGGATGAGGATGCGGGGGTTGTAAGCGAGGGCGCGGGCGAAGTTGATGAGCTGCTTTTGTCCGGTGGAGAGCGAGTTGCCGCGCTCGATGACGGGCTCGTCGAATTTCTGGGGCAGGGACTCGATGAAGTCGAGGACATTGACGTCGCGTGCGGCTTCGGTCATGCGCTCGGGGGTGATTTCTTCGTTGCCGAGGCGGATGTTTTCCGCGATGGTTCCCGAAAACAGGAAGGGATCCTGAAGGACTACGGCGAAGTGACGGCGGAGTTCGAGGAGGTCGTGCTGGCGGAGGTCGAGGCCGTCGAGGAGGATTTGTCCGCTGGTGACCTCGTAGAAGCGCATCATGAGCGCGGTGAGAGTGGTTTTTCCGGCGCCGGTATGGCCGACGATGGCGACGGAGTGGCCGGGTTCGACGGTGAAGGAGACATCCTTGAGAATCCACTCGATGTCGGTCATCGCCTCCAGCTCGTCGGCCGAAGCAGTTGCAATGCGGGCCTGCTGCTCTGGCGTGAGGGCATGGTAGGTGAACCAGACATTGCGGAACTCGATGCGGTTGGAGCGATCCCCAGTCTGGGGATGAGCAGGCGACACGATCTCCGGCGCTGTATCCAGCAGCTTGAAGATGCGTTCGCAGGCGGTCATGGCTGCCTGGAGGATGTTGAACTTTTCGCTGAGGTCGAGAATGGGGCGGAAGAAGCGCTGGGCGTACTGGATGAACGCCGAAAGCACGCCGATGGTGACGACCGTGGAACCGGCGATGACGGCGAAGCCTCCGCGCCAGATGATGAGCGCGATTGCCACCGACGATAGAATTTCAACTGCCGGATAGTAGAGCGCGTAGGCGAAAACCGTGTCTTTGAAGGCGACCATGTGCTGCTGGTTTACGGCCTCAAAATCCTGGTAGGCGCGAGCCTCGCGGTTAAACAACTGCACGACGCCCATTCCGCTGACATGCTCCTGGGTAAAGGAGTTGATGCGCCCGATGGCTGCACGGACGCGGCGATAGCTGGCCCGGACGGACTTGCGGAAGAGATGCGTGACGAGCACGATGATGGGGAGCACGGCGAAGGTCAGCAGCGCCAGCCGCCAGTTCATCGAGAGCATCACGCACACCATCACGGAGAGCGCAAAAACATCGTCGATCATCGACAAGACGCCGGCGGTGAACATCTCATTGATGGCGTCGACGTCGGCGGTGAGGCGGGTAACAAGGCGGCCGACCGCAGTGTTGTCAAAGAAGCCGATATGCATCTGCTGCATGTGGCGGAAGATTTCGCGGCGGAGGTCAAACATGACCTTTTGCCCGGTCCACTGCATGAGGTAGGTTTGGGTAAACTCCAGCCCGTAGGCAATGAGCAGCGCGGCCAGGTAGGTGCCGGCGAGTTCGGCCAGGCCGAGGTAGGGGTCGGCAGGCAGGCGCTTTCCAATCCAGTTGGTGCCGACGCTGGAACTGGCGGTGAGGTAGCGGTCGAGGCCGACTTTTACCAGATATGGGCCCACCACATCGGAAGCGGCCTTGCAGATGACGGCGACGATGGAGACGACAGTCTGGATGCGATAGGGGATGAGGTAGCGCGCGAGGCGGCGCATGAGGCGGCCGTCATAGGCTTTGCCACTGATTTCGTCGTCGGGCTTTTTTGCAGTCTTCTGGTCTTCGGCCATTGAGTGATTGGATGGCGCACCGGGAAGTTGGGGTGCAAGTTCATTGTAGCGGGTGGGGAAGACGCAATCGGAGCAACCGGCGACAACGCGCTGGCGGGTTGGGGCCAGATTTGACATATCGGAAGAGCGGGAACATACTTGTGCGCAATTCGCGGAGAGCAAAACTAGATAGACTCTGTTCTGTTTAAGCGACAAGTTTCTGGAAATCGCTGTTTTAGAGAGAGCAAATAGCCTTCCTGGACTTTAACCAGCTTCATAACTTGTTCGGCTATTTGGATTTCGCCCAGCCACTTGGCGTGATTGCAAATCAAGCTCCGCGCAGGAGCATTCCACATGTCACAAGAAAAACCTGTGTCTGCGTTCCAGTGCAGTCCGGAGCAGGCCGAACGGGCTGTGCTGATTTCGCGGGTTGCTGCCGGAGCCTTTTTGTTGCTGCTGGTTGTGTTGTTTTACCTCGGTTCCATGGTGCATACGTACCTGCATCCCTATTTTTTGTACAAGAGTTTTGCGCTGCTGCAGTTGTCTTTGCTGTTGGCAAAGCTGCTGTGGCCCTTGGCGCCCGGATTGGCCGTAATCGCGCTGAACTTGTCCAACTGGAATGACGGAATTGAGCGCGGGAGCGCGCTGTTTACGCGGCGCCTAGATGTTGCCCGGGGCAAGGAGGGGAAGTTTGCGCGCTTCTTTTCGCGGCCGCTCTGGCGCGGATGTCTGTGGATATGGGCAAAGACCGAAGGGATAGAGATGGAGGGTGTGCGGGCCGGAGTAAGGGTTTCGCTGGCGACCTACTTCGTGGGGATTATGGTCTCCCTCCTGCTCGCTGCGGTGTACATCCTTGTTGCCGTAGTCGTCTTTCTGGCAATGATTTTCTTTGTTTTCTGGATTATTTCGCTCGGCAGCAACTCTCCTGACAGAAATCGAGGGAATGATGTGGAGGACCGATCCCCGATGAGCAGGGTGAGGACCAGCCGCAAGGCCGAAGGCTTCTTCGGAACGGACCCCCACCTGGAGCATTTTGACGAACATGGCAAAAAGGTTGCCGAAACGCGCAAGGTTGAGGGCTTCTTTGGCACAGACCCCCACGAAGTGACAACGGATATGGAAGGCAACAAGGTGGCAGAAGGCCGTTACGTCGAAGGGTTCTTCGGCACAGACCCCCACGTGCGAATTGAGGACGCCGAGGGAAACTTTGCTGGCGAGAGAAGACATCGCGAGGGATTTTTCGGTACGGACCCATACGCTGAAACAACCGACGCAGACGGGAACGTAGTCAGCACAGCGCGCCACGAGGATGGCTTCTTCGGGCTCGACCCGCACACCGAGCACACGCCCGAAAAGTAGTCGAGATGTGGCAAGCAAAAAGCCCCCGGAGGTCGGGGGCTTTTGCGTTCGGTTGCTGTGCGCTTAGTTGCCAGAGAGCAGGCTGGGTTCCTCGGGGGAACGGAGGCGGACCAGGCGGTCGATGGCATATGGGGCGCGATGCGCGGTGGTGTGGTAGTGCCGGACCTGCAGCTCGCCCAGCAGGCCAATCGCGAGCATCTGGATGCCGGCAAGCATCGCAACGGCGGCAACCACGAAGAGCGGCCCGTGGGCATCCATGATGTTTGCGGACGGATGAATTACCTTCAGCACTAAAAGGAAGAAGCTGAGCAAGCCACCGGTGAGGATGGAGAGCGCGCCGAAGCCACCAAAGAAGTGGAGCGGGCGGCTCATGTACTTGAGCAGGAAGCGGATGGTGAGGAGGTCAAAGAAGACGCGGAAGGTGCGCCCGATGCCGTAGTGGCTTTTGCCTCGGAGGCGGTTGACGTTCTTGATGGGGATTTCGCAGATGGAGGCGCCATACCATGCGGCGAGGGCCGGGATGAAGCGGTGCATTTCGCCGTAGAGCGGAATGTTCTGGATAATCTCGTGGCGGTAGGCCTTGAAGGTGGTGCCGAAGTCGTGGATGTCCACGCCCGACAGCTTGGCCATGAGCCAGTTGGCGCAGCGGGAGGGGATGCGGCGCATGATGAAGTTGTCGATGCGCTCTTTGCGCCATCCGGAGACGACGTCGTAGCCCTCTTCGAGCTTTTCGAGGAAGTTCGGAATCTCTGCTGGGTCGTGCTGCAGGTCGCCATCCATGGAGAGGATGAAGTCGCCGGAGGCATTGTCGAAGCCGGCGGCAAGTCCGGCGGTCTGGCCGAAGTTGCGGCGGAGCTTGACGACGAGGACGCGCGAGTCAACGGCGGCAATCTCTTCGAGGAGCTTATAGGTTCGGTCCGAGGAGCCATCATCTACGAGGACCAGCTCAAAGGTTTCGCCGACGTGCTCCATGACGGACTTGAGGCGAGCGTAGAGCTGTGTGACGTTCTCTTCCTCATTGTGGAAAGGAACAACGATGGAATATTTGGGCATATCAACAGTATAGATGCGCGGTCGATGAAAAGGGCTCGAAAAAGCGGGGTTGGGCGTTCCGCGATGTGCTACGCGAGTACCGCCCGGAGGATCCCGGCAGCGCGTTCGCAGTCCTGGTGGGAGATGTCGGCGTGAGTGACGAAGCGGACGGATTGGGGGCCGACAACGGAGGTGAGCAGACCATGGAGCTTGAGTTTGGCGACAAGTTCGGCCGCCGTCTGGTTGGCAACCTCGAAGATGACGATGTTGGTTTGGACGGTTTCCATGTCGATGGAGAGGGTGGGGATGTTGGCCACGGCTTCGGCGAGGAGGCGCGCGTTGGCGTGGTCCATGTGCAGGCGAGCGGGCATCTGCTCGAGCGCGATGAGGCCGGCTGCGGCAAGGATGCCGGCCTGACGCATGCCGCCGCCGAGTGCCTTGCGGATGAGGCGGGCTTCGGCGATGGCCTGTTTGGAGCCGACAAGCATGGAGCCGACGGGGGCGCGGAGACCTTTTGACAGGCAGAACATGACGGTGGAGAAGCCGCGGGTGAGGGTGGCTACGTCGGTTCCCAGGGCGATGGCGGCGTTGAAGATGCGGGCACCGTCGAGGTGGGTGGGGAGGTTGCGCTTGCCGGCTTCATGCCAGATTTCTTCGAGGACGGGGAGAGGGGTGCAGGTGCCGCCGGCCATGTTGTGGGAGTTTTCCAGCTCAATGAGGCCGGTGTCGGCGCGGAATCCACCGCGCGGATAAACAACCGGGGCGATATGGGCCCAGGTGAGGATGCCGCGTGGAGCGGCGACGGGGCGGAGAAGGCAGCCGGAGAAGGCGGCGGCGGTGGCCATTTCCCAGTCGAGGATGTGGGCGCGGGATTCGCAGATGATTTCCTGCCCCGGACGGGTGTGGAGACGGATGGCGACCTGGTTGCCCATGGTTCCTGTGGGGACGAAGAGAGCGGCCTCGCGAGCGAAGATTAGGGCAGCGCGGGATTCGAGCTGATTGATGGTGGGGTCTTCGCCGTAGACATCGTCGCCGACCTCGGCCGAGGCCATGGCGGCGCGCATTTCAGCGGTGGGGCGGGTGAGTGTGTCGCTTCGCAGATCGATTGTGGCGGAGGGGACGGCGGATTCCGGCTGATACACAATGGGCTCCAGATTGCTGTGTTGCATTGCTTGGTGAACCTTCAGTTTACGCGTTGCCCAGGACTGCGTGTGCCTCGATCCCCAGCCCCAGGAACTCCTGAAAAACATCATTCGAAATCAGCCGGCCGCGGTTGGTGAGGAAGATACGTCCGGATTGCTGGATGAGGAGCTCGTCCTGGATGAGGCGGTCGATGACGGCGAGCGCGGCTTCCATGGCGGCAGCGCCAAATTCGGCGGTCATGGCGCTGAGCGAGATGCCGGAGTTGCGGCGAAGGCCGAGAAACCAGGCCTCTTCGAACTGCTGCGTCTTATCGAGCCAGGCGGTTTCAGGGCTGGTCTGGTCGTTGAGGTAGAGGCTGAGATCGTCGGTTGTGGTGCTGCGAAGGACGGTGCCGTCGGCAGAGCGCAGCATCGAGGAGGCGTCGAGGCCGAGGCCGAGGTAGGGTGCGCGCTGCCAGTAGCGGAGGTTGTGGCGGGAGGCGAGGGGGGCCTCGCCTTTGGGGTCGCGGGCGAAGTTGGAGATTTCGTACTGGTGCAGGCCCGCCGCGGCGAGTTGGTCAATGGCGACTTCGTACATGCGGGCGATGGTGTCGTCGGAGGGGACGAGGCCGGCGGAATAGCGCACTCCGCCGGAGAGGAGTTCGCGGCCGAGGCGGGAGTCTTCGTCAATTTCGAGCATGTAGATGCTGGCGTGTGGGGTGGCGGCTGCGGTGAGGACCGAGAGGGATTCCTGCCATGTGGCGAGGGTTTGGCCGGCGAGGCCGGCGAGCAGGTCAAGGTTGATGTTGGAGATGCCTGCGGCGCGAAGGCGGACGAGGTCGGCCAGGACCTGGGCCCGGGTATGGAGGCGCCCGGAGGAGGCGGCTTCGGAGTCGATGAAGGACTGGACGCCGAGGGAGACGCGGTTGACACCGGAGGTGGCCATGGCAGCGAGAGTTTCGTCGGAGATTTGGCCTGGGGCGCACTCGACGGTGATTTCGCAGTCCTGTGTGAGGGAGAGCCGGGAGCGGATGGCGGCAAAGAGGCGCGCCATATCGGGGCCGGAGAGGACGGAGGGGGTTCCGCCGCCGAGGTAGATGGAGTCAACGGCTGTGGGGAGCGTGACGCCCATTGCTGCGGCCCAGGCCGGTGCGGCGGCAAGGTCTGCGATGAGGCGGTCAACGTAGCGGGCATGTTCGCTGGCGGGGTAGACACCTGAGGCGAAGTTGCAGTAGGTGCATTTGGAGCGACAGAAAGGGATGGAGATGTAAAGGCCGAGCGTGTCGGGGCCGGGGTGAGACATGGTGGTCTTATTTTCGCATTTTCTCCGGTTTTCGGTCGTGAGGCCACCTGGGTGTCCTGACAGCGCTTCCATTGTGTAAACTGGCGGCGCTGCGAAAGCGGATGGATTTCTGCGATGAGAGGGTGTGTCCGATGGGGATAAAGCTGGCGGTTTTGGGAAGCGTTTTCATTTCAATGGCGGTGGCTGCGAGTGGTGTGGCGCAGGAGGCGAAGCATTACGAGCCGACAGTGGCGTCGCTGGATACCCATCCGCTGCCGGATTGGTATGGCGACGCCAAGCTGGGAATCTTTATCCACTGGGGACTGTATTCGGTTCCCGGTTGGGCGCCACTGACGCATCCCGACCATGACTTCGCCTCAGAGGACTACATCGTCTACAACCCCTATGCCGAGTGGTACCTGAATGTGGTGCGCATTCCGGGGTCGCCGACGCAGAAGTATGACCAGGAGCACTTCGGGCCGCACCACAATTACTACGACTTCAAGACGCAGTTTGATGCGGAGACGAAGAAGTGGAATCCGGATGATATGGCCGGGGTGTTTCGCGATGCGGGTGCCAGGTATGTGGTGCTGACCAGCAAGCATCATGAGGGGTTCACGCTGTGGCCGAGCCAGGTGGAGAATCCCAACCAGACGGGACTGCAGGCGGAGCGCGACATCGTGGGCGAGCTGACCGGCGCGGTTCGCAAGGCCGGGCTGAAGATGGGGCTCTACTACAGCGGTGGGTACGACTGGACGTTTAACCGGGGGCCGATTGAGAAGGGTCGAGACTACGAGATGGTCAAGCCCGAAAGTGTGGCTTATGGCCGGTATGCCGACGCGCAGATTGAAGAGCTGATTGCGAAGTACAAGCCAGCGGTGCTGTGGAATGACATTGACTGGCCCAGGAGCGGCGACGCGCTGAAGGTGATGGCGGACTATTACAACTCGGTTCCGGATGGCGTGATTGACGACCGGTTTGGCGTGCCGCACTCAGACTTTACTTCGCCGGAGTACTCGAAGCTGGACCAGATAAGCGAGAAGAAGTGGGAAGAGTGCCGGGGGCTGGGCCGGAGCTTTGGTTATAACCGGGCAGAGGGCGAGGCAGAGACAATCGCGCCGGACGAGCTGATTGCTCTGCTGGTGGACATTGTGAGCAAGAACGGGAACCTGCTGCTGGATGTGGGCCCGGAGGCGGATGGAACGATTCCGCCGGTGCAGATGGAGCGGCTGAAAGCGCTGGGTGCGTGGCTGAAGCAGAATGGCGAGGCGATTTACGGGACAAAGCCGTGGACGCGGGCCAATGGAAGTACGAACCAGACGGACGCGAAGGGCAAGGCCGTGGATGTGCGCTTTACCCAGAAAGACGGCAAGTTGTATGCCACGCTGCTGGGCAGGCCGGCCGGGCAGGCGGTGCTGCTGCATAACGTGAAGGCGGCGGCGGGGACGGAAGTGGCGCTGCTGGGCGCGGGGCCGGTGAAGTGGACGCAGCGGGCCGAAGATCTGGAAGTGCAGTTGCCTGCGAGTTTGCCGGGGGATTATGCCTGGGTGGTAAAGCTGACGCCCGGAAAATAGCGTGGAACTGCCAGTGTCTGGAGCCCGTATGGCTGGGAGTGGGTAGGATAGAGGGACGATGACACTGGCGACTGTGGATTTTTCGGGGATGGAGCATGTGCTGTGGCCGTGGTTATTTTACGGCTGGGGAGTGGGCGAGGCCGTGCTGGGGGTGCGGACGCGTACGCGCAAGGGGAGTGGCAAGGTGAGCGACCGCGGCACGCTGCGCCTGCTTTGGCTGGTGATTGTCAGCTCGGTTACGGTCTCAACCTGGATATCGGCAGTGGGCGAGCATAACCTGCTGGGAAATGTGCCGGGGTTGCGACTGGCCGGAATGGCGCTGCTGGTGGCGGGCATGGTACTGCGCACGGCGGCGGTGGTGCAGTTGGGCAAGTCGTTCAGCTCAAACGTCGCGATACGGGCCAAGCAGACGGTGCTGAAGACGGGACTGTACGGTTGGATGCGGCACCCCTCGTATACGGGGATGGTGCTGGTGTTTGCGGGCATCGGGGTGCATTCGCGGAACTGGGTTGGGCTGGCGGTGGCGGTGGTGCCGCCGTTGGTGGCGCTGCTGTACCGGATCCACGTGGAAGAAATTGCGCTGCGGGAGCACTTTGGTCCCGAGTATGTGGCATACAGCGCGGAGACGAAGCGGCTGGTGCCCTGGGTGTACTAGGGCGGCTTGCAGTGGCCTGTTGCAGAGCGGTGGGGTGCGGGTGCATTCTCTAGGGGATATGAAAGCCATACAGATTTTTGAGACAGGCGGGCCGGAGGTACTTACTCTGGCCGAGATTCCCACTCCAGAACCGGGCGCGGGGCAGGTGCTGATCCAGGTTGCCGCGACGGGCGTGAATTTCATTGAGATTTACTTTCGCGAGGGCCGGTACAAGGCTCCTCTGCCGCTGGTGCCGGGCGCTGAGTGTGCGGGTACGGTGGTGGCGGTGGGCGCGGGCGTGACCACGGTGGCTGTGGGCGACCGGGTGGTGACGGTGAACGCGCTGGGAGCCTACGCCGAGTTTGCGCTGGCACCCGCGGAGAAGGTGGTCAAGGTTCCTGAGGGAGTGACGCTGGAGCAGGCGGCCGCAGTATTTTTGCAGGGGATGACGGCGCATTATCTGGCGTACTCGACGTTTCCGCTGAAGGCGGGAGATACGGCGCTGGTTCATGCGGCGGCGGGTGGTGCCGGGCTGCTGCTGACGCAGATTGCCTCGTCGATTGGGGCTCGGGTGATTGCGACGGTCTCGACCCCGGCCAAGGCGGAGTTGGCGCGGGCGGCGGGTGCGAGTGATGTGATTCTTTACACCGAAGTTGATTTTGAGGCTGAGGTGAAGCGGCTGACCGAGGGCAAGGGTGTGGACGTGGTCTACGACTCGGTGGGGCTGACGACCTTTGAAAAGGGATTGCGGTGCCTGCGGCCCAGGGGGTTGATGGCGCTGTTTGGCGGGTCTTCGGGGGCTGTGCCGCCGTTTGATCTGATTCAACTGAGCACGCTGGGATCGCTGTTTGTGACGCGGCCGACGCTGTGGCACCACATCCAGACGCGGGCTGAGCTGGAAGAGCGCGCCGGCGCGGTGCTGGGCTGGGTGGCGGAAGGCAAGCTGACGGTTCGCATGGAGCACCGATATGCGCTGAAGGATGCGGCGCAGGCGCAGATTGATATTGCGAGCCGGAAGACGACGGGCAAGCTGCTGCTGGTGATGTGAGAGAGGGGTCAGGGATCAGGGTTCAGGGGTCAGGGATGGGGTGTAAGAGTGCTTGAGATTGGGGCTGAGGACCGGGTATTTGTGCTGACCGGGGCAGGGGTGAGCGCGGAGAGCGGGCTGCCCACGTTCCGAGCGAGCGACGGGTTGTGGGAAGGGCACCGGGTGGAGGATGTTTGCACGCCGGAGGCATGGGAGCGCAATCCAGGGCTGGTGTGGGAGTTCTATTCGGCACGGCGTGCGGCGGCTGAGCGGGCAGAGCCGAATGCCGGGCACCGGGCGCTGGCGGCGCTGGAGCGGCGATTGGGCGACCGTCTCCTCCTGTGTACGCAGAATGTCGACGACCTGCATGAGAAGGCGGGCAGCGGCGCGGATGACCCGAGCCGGCTGGTACACATGCATGGGGAGCTGTTTGTCTCGCGCTGCTCGGCGGATTGCGGACGGCCGCCGTTTTTGGATCATGCGCTGTATCCGGAATTTTCCCGCATTGCCCGGTGCGCGTGCGGGGCGCTGGTGAGGCCGCACATTGTGTGGTTTGGGGAGATGCCTTTGGGGATGGACCGGATTTATGAGGAGATAGACCAGGCCACGGTGATGCTGGTCGTGGGGACCTCCGGGGCGGTGTATCCGGCGGCGAACTTTGTGGATTGGGCGCGGCGGAAGGGCGCGCGGACGTTGTACGTGGGGCCGGAAGCGCCGCTGAATGCGGGGAAGTTCAGCGAAGTGGTGCTGGGCAAGGCGGGTGAGACGCTGCCCAGCTACCTGGGGGTGTAAAGCTACCAGATTAATCCTGTTTTCCAGCGAGGCCGTTGTACAGGACACCCCCGAGAACGCCGCCAAGAAGCGGTGCAACCCAGAAAAGCCAGAGCTGTGAGATTGCCCATCCACCGACAAAGATGGCCTGGCCGGTGCTGCGCGCCGGATTGACCGAGGTGTTGGTGATGGGGATGCTGATGAGGTGAATGAGGGTGAGGCAGAGGCCGATGGCGATGGGAGCGAAGCCTTTGGGGGCTCGGGCATCTGTGGAACCCATGATTACCAGGAGGAAGAAGGCGGTAAGAACTGCTTCAGCGACGAAGCAGGCCACAAGGGAGTAGCCGCCGGGTGAGTGAGGGCCGTAGCCGTTGGAGGCGAATCCTGTTGCGGTCGAGAAGCCGTCTTTGCCGCTGGCGATGATGAAGAGAAGGCCAGCTCCGATGAAAGCGCCGAGGACCTGGGCGATGATGTACGGCAGCGCTTCCCTGGCGGGGAAGCGCTTGCCAGCGACCAGGCCGGCAGTTACGGCGGGGTTGAGATGGCAGCCGGAGATGTGTCCTATGGCGTATGCCATGGTGAGGACGGTGAGTCCAAAAGCCAGGGCAACGCCGGCGAAACCGATTCCGAGGCCGGGGAAGGCGGCGGCAAAGATTGCGCTGCCGCAACCGCCGAAGACGAGCCAGAAGGTGCCGAAGCACTCTGCCAGCGAGCGTTTGAAGAGTGACATGGTGGGATCTCCTTGCAACGAGAAAATGTAGCGGTGAGCGCAGCAGGGGAACCGGCTACGCGGGCAAACCATACAGGAGCAAGGGGTTGGGGTGCAAGGAAAAAGGCTCGGCCGGTGGGCTGACGATTCGTTTTGGGCGGGGAGGCTTCAGTCGATGGTGTAAAAGGCGGACATGAAGCGGTAGTACTCCCAGAGATCGACCTTGGAGCTCATCTCGTAGGTGGCGTGCATGGAGAGCAGGGGGATGCCGATATCCAGGACCTCCATGTTTCGCTGGGAGAGGAAGCCGCCGATGGTGCCTCCGCCGCCGACATCGACGCGTGGGGTCTGGGTTTGCCAGGGGATGGAGTTGGCGTCGAGGAGATGGAGGACGCGGGCGGTGAACTCGGAGTTGGGGTCGAAGCCTGCGCCGTACTTTTTGATGGTGACGCCGTAGCCGACGATCGCGGAGTTGGAGGCCTCAGAGTTGCCGGGGAAGATTGGGTTTACGCCGTCGTTGGTGTCGGCCGAGAGGACGAGCGTGGCGGCCTGGGCGTTGCGGACATCAAGGGCGGAGGCTGGCTTTCCGGAAGCGGCCTGGGATTGGGCGTCGAGCAGGGCGGTGAAGGCGGAGTCGAGGAAGTCGGATCCTGCGCCGGTGTTGTTGTCGGAGCCGACCTCTTCAAAGTTGGTGATGTAGGCGAAGGCGGTTTTCCCCGGCGTTCCTTTGAGGTCGAGCAGGGCGCGGGTTGCGGTGTAGGCGGAGAGCTTGTCGTCCTGTCCCCATGAGCCGGTGAGGCCAAGGTCGAAGCCCACGTCGGCGGGCTGGGTGGCGGGGACGAGCTCAAGTTCGGCAGCGACGAGGTCTTCGTCGTGGATTTTGTAGCGGGAGCGGAGAAGGGCCATGACTTCGTCGGCGACGGTGTCTTTTTCGCCGGGGATGGATCCGACGACTGGGGTCATTTCTTCGCCGCCGAGAACCTCAGTGTAAGTGCGGGTGCGGAGGAGCTTGTCGGAGTGGGGAGCGGCGTCGGGGATGACGAAGACGGGGTCACCGGGGTGGAAGCCGATGTTGATCTCGAGGTGGCGGCCATCCACGGTGTCGATGTGGCCGACCAGGGCGAGGGGAAGGTTGGCCCACTGGTAGCGCTTGAGACCGCCGTAGGGGATGGTCTTGAGGATTGCGACAGAGCCGGGGGCGTTGAGGACGGGGCGGGATTTGAGGTTGATGTGGGGCGAGTCCTGGTGGGCGGCAACCATGCGCGAGCCGGAGGCGATGGGATTGGAGCCGATGACGGCATAGAGAGTGGCGCGGCCACGGTTGCTGAGGATAAGGCGCGCGCCGGGCTTGACCTGGGCGGGGGAAGTGAAGTCCTGGAATCCGGCGGCAGCGGCGAGGTGGGAGAGCTCGCGGGCAGAGAGCGCTGCGGACTTGGCGTGGCGGAGATAGTCCTTGTAGGGATCCGAGAAGCGGAAGACCTGTTCGCGCTGGGCGGCGGAGAGGGTGAGCCATGCGGATTTGGGTGCGACGCGGCCGTCGGGGTTCGCCGCGGGGTCCTGGGCGTGGGCAAGAGTGGGCAGGAGGAGCAGGGCGGCGAGAGCGAGGGAGCGGCGGAGCATCATGAGATAGAGGGTACAACAGGGGTCAGGAATCAGGGGTTAGGTATCCGGCGGCAGGGTGAGATTTCCGATGGGGCCGAACTGCGCTGGACTGGGGTGTGTGGGGACTCGGATCGTCAGAGGATTTCCCGGTCCCAGGGGCATGGGACCGGGGGCGACCAGGACGATATCTTCCTAGTGTCTTCAAATCAGAAGATGATGCTAAAAGTGAAAGCGATACTTTAACTGTGCGGAGAGCTGTCGCGGGTCGTTGTCGTGGAATCCGCCGATGGTGACGGAGTTGTCGAGCAGGACGCGGTGGTTGGTGACGTTGAGAATGGAGGCGGTGAAGTGCCAGTTTTCGCCGAAGCTGTGGCCACCGGAGAGGTCGAAGGTGGTGTGGACGGGGAGGTAGTTGCCGTTCCATGGACCCTGGTTGGCGCCGGCGAGTCCGTTGGTGAATCCGGAGCCGTAGTAGACGTTTGTGGAGATCCAGGTGGAGCGGGGCAGGTTGGCGGTGAAGCCGGTGTTGAGGGTGTTGCGCTGATCGTGGTCAACGGGGCCGTAGCTGAAGTCGCCGGCGGTGCAGGCGGGGTCTCCGGGGATGGAGCAGGTGAATCCGCCGAGGATGTTGCCGCGCTGTTCGGCTATCTGGTTGGCGTAGGTGAGGTGGAACTGGCCGAGGCGGGCGAGCTGGGGTGAGCGGAGGGTGAGCTCCCAGGAGCGGACCAGTGCGCCGTCGACGGCGATGGGGAAGTACATGTTGGATTCGCCGAGGTTGGAGTGGTCAAGGAAGTTGTTGACGCGGTTTTTGGAGTTGGCGACGTCGAGGAGCCAGCCGCGGAAGGGGATTTGGATGCCGAACTGGTGCTCTTCGTCGCGCTCGGAGGGGAGCGGGGTGAAGGTGTTCTCTCCGCCACCGAGGGATGTGGCGTAGTTGAGGACGGAGCTGGAGACGGTGAGGATGGGGGCAGGCTGGAAGAAGTGGCCGTAGTAGCCGCGTAGGACCCAGTTGAGGCGCGGAATCTGCAAGGTTGCGCCAAGGCGGGGGTAGATGGCGGTTTCGTTGAGGGTGGAGCGATAGAAGCTGAAGCGCTGGCCGGCGATGAGGGTTATGTAGCGGCCGAGCCGGAGATGGTCTGCGAGGTAGAACTCGACGAGGCCGGCGTTGGCGGTGGCCGAGGTGTTGGGCTGGGAGGTTGCTGAGCCATCGTTGACCAGGGTGCCGAAGAGGTCGTTTTCGTGCTGAAAGAAGCTGTAAAAGCCACCGGAGAGGTTGTTGGGGCCGCGCTCGATGCGGAGGTCCCCCTGCCCGCCGAGGTAGTTGGAGGCCTGGTGCCAGGTGGTGGCGACGGGCAGGTCGTGGGGGTCGGAGTCGTAGTTGGACAGGTTGATGTGGAGGAACGGGGCGAGTTCGAGTACGGTGCGGGGGGAGAGGGTGCGGACCCAGTTGGCGAGGAGGAAGCCGTCGCGCTCGGACTGGGCATCGCGCAGGCCATAGGAGTTGTAGTAGTCAGCCTGCTGCTGCCAGTCGTTTGGGTTGGGGTCAAAGGGGACCTGGAAGTGGTCGTTGCGGAGCTGGGCGTTGAGCCGGAACTGGTCGCGGGGTGTCTGGTTGCGGATGACGGAGAGAAAGCCGCTCTCGGAGTTGGTGCGGTCGTGGATGGCGGCCGCGACCGGGGTGGCGAGGCCAAGGTTGGAGCGGGAGCCGGTGGCCGAGGCGTACCAGGCGGAGCGCTGGGAGTGGTCGCCGAGGGAGAGCTGGCTTTCGAAGCTGGCGAAGTTGCCGGCGGAGAAACGGGCTTCGCCCTGGCGGTCACGCTCAAAGCCGGAGCGGGGGAGGACGTTGAAGACCCCGTAGGTGCGGTCGCCGAGGTCGGCTGAGTACGATCCGCGGTCGATTTCTAGCTGGTCGATGTCTTTGGGGTCGATTTGGGGGCCGACGTTGGAGGCGATTTTGGTATTGGGGATGGCCACGCCGTCGATGAGCCAGGTGGTTTGGTGGCCGCCGCGCAGGTGGAGCATGTCGTGTGTCATGTAGGAGCCGGGGACGTAGTCGGTGACCATGGTCATGCCGAGGGTACGGTCTGCGCCGGGTGTTTCCTCTATGAGGGCGCGACTGACGAGGGTGGTGGAGGTGACCGAGTCGGTTTGCGTGGGTGCTGAGACCTGGACGCTGGCGGAGACCGGGGAGATGGCGAGGGGGATGTGGAGGACGGGGCTGGCGCCGGCGAGGACGGTAACGGCCTGGAGGCTGGGGGCAAAGCCCGGTGCCACGACCTGGATGCGGTAGTCTCCGATGGGTACGGTGGGGAACTGGAAGCTGCCGTCTGGGCCGGTGGTGACGTTGAAGGCAAGGGCTGAGCCGGCGGCTGAAAGGGTGACCTGAGCGCCGGAGACCGGGAAGTGCTGGGGATCGTGCACGATGCCGCGGACGGTGGTGAGCGTGGCAGAGAAGGCCGGGAGTACGAGAAAGATGAGGAAGAAAGACAGGAACTTGGGAAGACGCACGGGCGGTTCTCTCCTGATAGGTTGGCGCGTGATAGCGCAGAAAGACGGACTGCGGCCAGGTGCGAAGGTGCGCCGTGCCGGAGGATGGTCTTAGAGGAGAGAGAGGGCGGGAGGGCCGCGTTTGGGCCAGGTGCGGCGTGCGCTGACGAGGGCGGCCATGGCGGAGGCCTGCGGGGTGCGGCGCTCCACGAGGAGGGTGGAGAGTTGGGCCGGGGAGTGAACGAGGGCCGCGGACTGGGAGACCGAAGATGCCAGGTTCTGCGGATAGCAGGGGCAGCAGGAGGGGGCGGTGAGGATTGTTTCGCCTGAGGAGCTGGCCAGCATGGCGCGCATTTGGTCGGCACTCATGCGGCAATGGTGCTTGCCGTTGCGCCGGCAGCAGGCGGGGAGGTTGGATTCGTCGTCGGCAGCCTTCCAGACGCGCGTAAGGGCACCGGCCGGCAGGGCACTGAGTGCCGGAGCGAGGCCGATGACGAGCCCGAGGAAGAGGGAAAGAAGACGCTTCATCCGTTTGTATCGTACATGATTGCGTGGATTTGATGGCAGGCGGCAGGGTGACTGGCGGTTGGCAGCGGGTAGAATGGAGAGCATAGTTGGCCGATGCTGCCCCTGAGGGCGGCCACCGAATCCCAGGAAATGAAAAGGTAGAGCCTGTGCCCGAGAATGAGAGCCTGTCCCCGCGTACAAAGGGAAGCAATCCGCTTCGCATAGCCCTGTTTGGCTTTGGCACCGTTGGCAGTTCGGCGGCGCGGATATTGCTGGAGTCGCAGCCCGAGGGATTGAAGCTGACGCATGTGGCCAACCGCGGGGTGGCGCGGAAAAAGGCGGACTGGGTTCCTTCGGATGTGGTTTGGACCGAGGAGTTTGACGCGGTGCTGGATTCGCCGGATGTGGATGTGGTGGTGGAGCTGGCGGGCGGACTGGAGCCGGCTGGGACCTGGGTGCGGAAGGCTCTGGCAACGGGCAAGAGCGTGGTGACCGCGAACAAGAAGCTGATTGCGTACCACGGGATTGAGCTGGAAAAGCTGGCGGCTGCGCATGGTGGGCATCTGCTGTATGGCGCGGCGGTGGCGGGCGGAATTCCGGTGATTCCGGGTATTGAGCACGGGTTGGCCGGCGACCGGTTTGACCGGGTTGAGGGGATTTTGAACGGGACCTGCAACTTCATCCTGAGCAAGATGGAGCAGGGCGCGGAGTACGCCCCGGTACTGGCGGAGGCGCAGGCGCGCGGCTATGCCGAGGCGAATCCGAGCGAGGATGTGGACGGGTTTGATGCGCGGGCGAAGCTGTCGATTCTGATGCGGTTGGCGCTGAAGGCGGAAGTGAATCCCGAGGCGATAGAGACGCGGCCGATTACGCAGGTGGCGGCGATTGATTTTGGGTATGCGAAGGATTTGAATTGCACGATTCGGCAGATTGCGCGGGCGGAGCGTGTGGATGGGCACCTGGCTGCGACTGTGGGGCCGATGCTGGTTCCTCTGCAGAGCCCGCTGGCGTGGTCGAAGGGCACCGAGAACATGGTGATGACGACCGGGCACTATGGTGGCGAGGTGGTTTTCAGCGGCCATGGGGCGGGTGGGCATCCGACGGCGGTGGCAGTGGTGAGCGACCTGGTGAACCTGGCGCATGGGTCGAAGCGGATTGAGGTGGCGAGCGCGCCGGCGACGATAACGACAGAGCTGGAAGTGCCGCACTATATTCGTTTCCTGGTGAACGACCGGCCGGGAATTGTGGCGAGGATTGCGACGCTGCTGGCGACGGAGAAGATCAACCTGAACGCGATTTTGCAGAAGCCGAATTTTCCGCTGGACCGGTTGCCGTTTGTGATTACGGTAGAGCCGTGCCGGACGAGCGCGCTGCGGAGGGCACTGGCGGAGATTGGGAAGATGGAGTGCCTGCTGGAGCTGCCGCTGGATATGCAGATTCTGGAGAAGTAAGTCAGGGAGTAATTTTGTAAGAGGCCCTGTTTCGCGGTAAGCGGAGCAGGGCTTTTGCATGTAAGTGCTTGATTGTTTGGATTTTTCTACGGCTGTGATGGTTATCACAGACACTTATGGGACTTCTGCCTAGACTCAGTGTAGAGGGCACTTCGGGTTCCGGGCACTGTTTTGGTGTATCGGGATGCTGCCCTGTACTGGAATGAGCCTCCTCCGAAGTGCCCGCACGTGTTTGATTTAAGGAGCCGGCGCAAACCAGCGCACGGCCCTCGGGCGACTCTCAACTTGATTGTTGAGGGTCGCTTTTTTGCGTGTGAGCGGTTGCGTGGCGAGCGACCAGAAGTTAGCGAACAGGAAAATCGTTGGATTGAGCTGTTCTCGATTGCGGTCGTGGGTCGGGGAATAGGTTTCTTCCACATCGGGCTTCGCATTGCTGCGGTAGATATGGGGTGACCGAAGGGCGTTCGGCGGGCTGGGGTCACGGCGCGGGAATCAGGCGCAGCGGTTCATATTTTGGGTTGGTGGGCGGCGGGTTTGGAGCTGGTTGCTCGGGGGCTGGCGGGGGTGAATCAAGATCCGGGGCGTCGCAGGGGAAATGGCGGTCGTTGGTTTCAGCGAACTGGGTGAGGGTGCCGTTGGGGCGGGTGTGGATGCAGAGGGTTTCAAAGCCGCGCCGCCAGCGATAGTAGCCGGTGGAGAGTGCCTCGCCAGGGCCGAGGCGGGCGGCGATCTGGGCATAGGTGCGCATGCCGGTGACGCCGAAGTCGGGTGATCCGTCCGCGCGGGTAGCGGGTGCGGGGTAGCGGGCGTTGTAGCAGCCCTGTTCAGAAAGCGGGGCGGCCTTGGCGGCGTCAATGTGCATGAGTTGCCGGCGCAGGGCCTCGGCGTCGTCGCACTGGCCCAGGTTCATCTCGGCGTTAGCGAGGTGATACAGCATATCCGGGGCCTGGGGGGCGAGGGCTAACCCGGCTCTCGAAGCGGCGGCCTCTTCGGAATAGGCTTTTGTGTCCTGAAAGGTTCGCACGACGAAGAGAAGAACATCGGGGCGGTTCGGATATCGGCGGAAGAGGTCAGACGCTTGGGCGTGTGCGGCTTCGGTTTGGTGATTGTTCTCCGAGCGTTCCAGTTCCTGCAGCAAGAAGACGTATGCGCCCGCCGACTTAGCCCATGCGAAGCCAGTGAGGAGGACGAGGAGCGTTGTGGCGGTGAGGGCATAGCGCGGTCGGGGCCGGGCCAGGGTGCCGGAGGCGTGAGCGAGGCCGAAGAGGAAGCCGAAGGCAAGGCCCGCGAGATGTGCCTGGTAGTCGACTTCATCAAAGGCTGGAATAGGCCACAGGGTGCAGAGGGTAAAGAAGACGACTGCGGCGAACTTGCAGCGGGCGTTGATGGAGAGGGTTCGGAAGCGCAGGCCGTGGATGACAAAGGTGACTCCGATGAGGCCCGCGATTGCGGCGGAAGCGCCATAGCAGGCCAAGTAGGGATGGGTGAGGAGCGAGGCCAAGGTGCCGGCGAGGCCGGCGAGGAAGAAGATGGCGAGGAATGCGGAGCGACCGAGGCGGCGCTCAATGTGGGTTCCGAAAAAGAGCAGGGTGATGGAGTTGCCGAGGAGGTGACTGAACCGCTCGTGGGTGAAGAGATCTGTGATGAGTCGCCACCACTG
Organism: uncultured Acidobacteriaceae bacterium; assembly: GCA_903904755.1. Taxonomy (GTDB): domain Bacteria; phylum Acidobacteriota; class Terriglobia; order Terriglobales; family Acidobacteriaceae; genus Acidicapsa. The sequence continues at coordinate 45,625 of CAIVDV010000083.1, forward strand.
GCCGCTGAAGACGAGCGGGCCCCAGAGTGCGCCGGCGGGGGTGCGCCAGGGCCATTCGGTGTTGGTGCGGAGGTGGCGTGTGGTTCCCCAGACGACGAAGCAGATACCGATGAAAAGAAGGGTGAGGTAGGGGGCGGGTTTGCGGGGTGGGGAAGGCGGAGGTGGGTCGTCTTCGAGGGCGTCCCATGCGGGCGGCAGGAAGAGGATGGTTTGAGACTCCTCTGCGGGGTCGCCTGGGCCGGATGTGGAGTTGAGGCTGTCCAATGCCAGATGGCGCTCCTGGAGGGGGTGGGAGCAGTATACGGGTGTTTTCCGGGTCAGGAACTGAGTGCGACAGCATTGCGGCCGCTGGTTTTGGCCCGGTAAAGGGCATCGTCGGTGCGGCTGATCCAGGTGTCGAGGGATTCGCCGCTGCGCATTTGGGCGACGCCGAAGCTGGCGGTGACGATGCCGACGCCGGGAAATTCATGATTGGCGAGGACGGTGCAGAGTTTCTGAGCGAGGCGTGAGGCATCGGTCTCGTTGCAGCGTGGCAGCAGGGCGACGAATTCTTCGCCTCCCCAGCGAGCGAGCAGGTCAGAGACGCGCAGGCCGTTGCGGACGATTTGCACGACCTCGATGAGCACCTGGTCGCCTTTGAGGTGGCCGTGGAAGTCGTTGATGGCCTTGAAGTGGTCGAGGTCGAAGAGGATGAGGGAGAGGGGCTCGCTGGTGCGGAAGGAGCGGGACATTTCGCTGATGGCGGCCTGTTCGAAGTGGCGGCGGTTCCAGGTTTTGGTGAGAGAGTCGGTGGTGGCCAGTTCGGTGAGTTCGGCATTGGCGATTTCGAGTTGGCGGTGAGCCTGTTCCAGTGCGAGTGCGTAGCGCTTGCGGGCGGTGATGTCGCGGGTGACGCCCAGGATTTCGCCGGTGACGCCGTCAGGATTGAGCAGCGGGTAGGCCATGACCTCGGTCCAGAAGGTTGAGCCGTCTTTGCAGAGGTACTCGAGCTCGCCGCGGAAGTTCTGCAGGGGCCGGTCGGCGGCCAGGTCTTCCTGGAGTTGGGTCAGGTAGCGGATGTTGAGTTCCTGCGAAGGCGGTGTATGGATCTGGTCGATGGTCTGGCTCATGGCCTCAGCGGGGGTGAATCCGCGCACTCGTTCAACGGAGGGGCTTACGTAGGTGATGCTGCCGGTGAAGTCCATGGTCCAAACGACGTCGTTGGCGTTGTCGGCGAGGATGCGGTGGCGCTGCTCGCTGATGCGCAGCCTGTCTTCAGTCTTCTTGCGCTCGGTGATGTCGACAAAGGAGACGAGGAGCATGTCCTCAAAGGCGTTTAGACTCTGGAGGACATCGCGGACGGTACCGTCCTTGCAGACTACGCGGGTTTCAAGCGGCTCGGCGGTGCCTGATTTATTGAGGACCTTGTCGATGAGAGCGGAGAGGAGGGCGAAGTGGGCATGGCGGTAGTCGGGATCCGGATATGCCACCAGAGCCCATTCGCGGACAGTTGGGACATCCTGAAGCGTGTAGCCAAAGGTTTGGATGAACTGCTCATTGACAAGGATGCCGCGATGATGGGTGTCGAGTTTGGCGGCGAGAAACGGAGTGGGGATGTGGTTGAGGATGCTGAGCAGCCGTTCGCTGCTGGTATCCAGCGCCGGGTGAATGGCGGAATCGGCGGGATTTTCGGCCATTTTCTGAAGTCCCCTGTCTTGCTGGGCTGAGTGACGCGATGCATCCACCGAGCCTGAAAGGAATCTGCGCGGTTAAAAGCTAGCTAATTAGTCCGTGAGCCGATAGTGAGGATTTGCCAAACGCCTGTGCAACGTGTGGCGAAGATAGAACGGCTCAGCAGAGCTGGAATGACGCAATGCCTTGCTGGGATTGACAAATGCGTCAGCCGGCCAGGGGGAGCATGCTGACGCACTGAAAACACGTCGTTTAGAGATAGTAACTCGAAACGTGACGAAGTGCCGGTGTTTTGTGGCGGGGCTGGGGATTTACCTATGGCTGACTAACTGCCCGGGCCTGGGCAGTGTCAGTGTACTGTTGAAAGCCGGTGGCGCGGCCATCGTTGATGCGCCAGACGTGGACGAATTGGGCGTTGAGGGTGTGGTGGGTGGCTTTGTAGGCGCCGGTGTAGCGGCCTAAGACGACGATGGTGTCGCCGCCATCGACGAACTCGGCAGGGGTGGCCTGGAAGTTATCCCATTCGGAGGCGAGGCGACCGAAGACGCCTTCAAAGATGGCGGCGGGGCCGATGTAGGGGTTGCGGTCGGAGTAGAGGAAGTTCTCCGCCTCGTTCCAGACGATGCCGGGATCCATGACGGCCGAGATGGTTGCGCCATCACCGATGGCGAAAGCCTGATAGAGGGACTGGATGAGGTGGACGTTCTGCGACATGGGGTGGGGCCTCCTGGGGGATGCGCAAGTATATGGGGGGGTGGGGTGGGGCGTCACATGGATTCGACGGGGATGTTGGGGGTGACGAGGCTGGGGGCGAGGGCGGCGAGGTGGGTGAAGGAGTCGAGGCGGGCCTGGGGGGCCCAGGTGTCGGTGACGGCGATGATCTCGTCGGCCCAGGTGTCTTGGAGGAGCTGGTTGATGCCGGCGGCGACGGTGGCGGGGGAGCCGACGATAGCGGTGCGGAGCTTAGCCATGACCATCTCCTGCTCCCAGGGTTGCCAGAGGTTGGTCATGGAGTCGACGGGGGGCAGGAGCTCGACGGGCTGGGAGCGGATGAGGCGGAGGAATCGCTGCTGGGGGGTGGTGAAGAGGCGCTGGGCTTCTGCGTCGGTGTCGGCGGCGATGACGGAGGTGGCGACGATGAGGTGGGGCTGGGCGAGGTACTGGCTGGGGCGGAAGTTGTCGCGGTAGAGGTTGCAGGCGGCGTAGAGGTACTCCGGGGCGAAGTGGGCGGCGAAGGCGAAGGGGAGGCCGAGGCGGGCGGCGAGGGTGGCGGAGAAGGTGCTGGAGCCGAGGAGGGTGATGGGGACGTTGGTTCCGTGGCCGGGGATGGCGCGGACGGCGTTGGGGAGCGGGTCGAGTGGCTCGGGGCCGAGGTAGCCGAGGAGTTCGGCGAGGAGGGCGGGGAAGTCGTCTCCGGTTTGGCCGGAGTCGCGGCGGAGGGCGCGCATGGTGAGGAAGTCTCCGCCGGGGGCGCGGCCGAGGCCGAGGTCGATGCGGCCGGGGTAGAGCTCGGCGAGGGTGCCGAATTGTTCGGCGACGACGAGGGGGGCGTGGTTGGGGAGCATGATGCCGCCGGAGCCGACGCGGATGGTGGAGGTGGCGGCGGCGATGTGGCCGATGAGGATGGAGGTGGCGGAGCAGGCGAGCCCCGAGATGGAGTGGTGCTCGGCGAGCCAGAAGCGGGTGAAGCCAAGGCGCTCAACATGCTGGGCGAGGCGGACGGAGCGGGCGATGCCGCTGGCGGGGGATTCCTGGGGCCGGAGCCCGACGAGGTCAAGGACAGAGAGCGGGACAGGGAAGCCGAGCGGGTTGGTGGCCATGGATGTTTGATGCTTTGGGAAGGCGGATAGCTGCCAGATTTTCGCGGATGGCCGGATGGTGAGGAGGGTGGGCTAGCCGGTTTTGCGGCCGGATTTTTGGAGGGGTAACCCTCGGGGGGGAGGGGGGTGTGTTTTTTGCGTCTTTTGAGTTCTATGTGGTTGATAGGGAGGGGGTTAATTGGTTGTAATCTGGTGCATTTTGATGTGTTTTTGTGCGCATGTTTGCGCGTTTTCGGGGTAGAACAGGCCGGGAAGGGTGATTCGGGCCGGGATTTTGGATGTTTTCTGCCATGGATTTTGCTCCTGCGGGTAGCTGCAACCATTGTGCGCTTTTGGCGGGTAATTGCAGGCAGGGGCGGGGCGGGATTTGTTGGGGTGGATGTGGTTTGGTTTGTTGGGGTTGGGGAGTGGTGTGGAGATTTCAGGGGTTGACAGGGCAGCGGGGTTGGCGGAGTTGGCGGAGCTAGCGGAGCTGGTGGGATCGAGCTGGCGCTCGATTGGGGAGGAGAAAGAGAAGAACAGGGCTGGCATTGTTCCGTCCCAAGCTTACAGAAGCGGGAAGGTTGAGGCACGCAAATTAGGGCCAGGGTGAGGGTGGGTCACGCGTCGGCAAAACTCCTCGAGATCCGCGCAACCCACCCTTCCAAAAGCTGGAAGGGTAGGGCACCCAGATTTGTGGCAGGTTGAGTAGAAAAGATGGAAGGGTGGGCCACCCGCGGGCCTCGGGAATGCGCTCGGATATGATGCTGCGGCGCTAATGTTTCTTTGTGCCTGATGGCGAATCGGGGGCTGTTTTTAGACTGTGCTCGGGAACAATCGCGGTCATTCCATCTGAAGCCATCACCATTACTTGATGATTCTTGTATTCTTCAAGGACGCGTAGCACACTTCCCGCGGCGTATTCCCTGCGCATGATGAGCAAGGGCTTCTCCCCAATCCAGTAACAATTATCGCCGCGTGACTTGCTCCCCCAAATCTCTACCACTGAAAACTGGGATTCTCTCGTAATCTAGACGGGAGGAAATGGGGATGAAGAAGAGCCGTTTTACGGATGAGCAAATCCTTGGCATATTGAGGCAGCATGAGGCGGGGTGAAGGCGGTGAATCTTTGCTGGAGGCCGGAAAACGATCTCCAGACACAACAAAATAACCCGCAAAAACTACTATGTTGAGCAAATGCTGGCGGAAAACCGCCGAGAACTTGCCACAATGCTCTGCCGCTACGAAATCAGATGCCTGCGCAGCGGATGCTTAACAGCCCGTGGTGCAAGTAGCTGAATTCCAGAAGTTCCGGCATCGGGACTTGATGCGATGATCGTCGCCGTTTGAGTTGAGACCCGTGGGTGTGCGGGGTTCAAGCTTTCAGTGAGGCCGATTCCGGCCGGTAAG